>CAYRFQ010000116.1:0-22046 GCA_964423615.1 uncultured Alcaligenaceae bacterium
AAAAAGAAGAAAAACCGATCTCAAAATCGATCACCGTAGCGCTGTAGTATTAGGGCGGTTAACGTTCGTGTTGGGTACAGTTCGCAGTCGCCGAACTCCTGAGCCCAAGAACCCTTCTCGAGATAGTATCACTTCGTGATCCTTCCGGTTCCTCAATCCTTCTCTCCTCGGGGGAGAAGGACTTTGAAAATAAAAACATGTACCCAATTCAGGGGGAGACGGCTTGGGGGTGTGACGAGTTCGAGCGCGAGCAAAAACAGAAGCACACCAACAAGTGAAATGGTGTCCCGTCGCTCGGTTGCACCTTCGCTCGTCACATCGGACAAAGAACGGGAAGTCAAGGCGGATCGCTACCTATTCGCAAACTGCTCGATCTAGACAAGCTGGAGCGCCAGGTCGATTCGCCGTAGTGTCTCGTCTTTGCCGAGGACGATCAACCCCTCGAACACGCCGATTCCTTTTTCATTCCCGGTGGTTGCGACTCGAAGCCCGTGAATGAGCAAATTCTTCTTCACGCCCTTGGCCTCGCAATATGACACGAGGGCTTCTTCCAACGGTTTGAGATCAAACGCCTGGAATTTGGCCAACACGTCCTTGAAACCTGTGAGCAACTCGGGCACTGGCTCTTTCTTGAGCTTCTTCTCGACAGCCTTCTCGTCATAATCGGGATCGGGCTTGAGGAACAGTGGGGCGATGTTCAAGATGTCGGAGAAGATCTTGATACGTTCTCCCGAATACTCGACCACTGTCCGGATCTTGGCCATCATCGAGTCGTCGACCGGTTCCGACACCAATCCGATTCTCGTCAAGTATGGAAGTACCCCTTGAACTTTCTCGTCGAGAGGTAACTCCTTCATGTACTCACCCGCGACCCAAAGCATCTTCTCGGGGTCGAAGCTTGCGGGAGATTTATTGACTCGATCCAGGCTGAACTTGGCGATCATGTCGGCTCGATTGATGATTTCCGTTTCGTCGTCGAGTGACCATCCAAGCCGTCCGAGATAATTTATCACGGCATCGGGCAAATACCCGAGTTCACGGTAATACGCAATCGTCACGGGATTGAGGTCGTCGCGATTCTGGATGTCTTCGTCGGTGTAGCCGATTTTGTGAAGTGTTTCGAGGACTGGTTTGGTCATGAAGGCACTCATTCGACGTTTACTCAGTTTTTTGTTCGAATTCGGCTCGTTCACAACAGGCACATGAGCGAACTCCGGGACTGGGTAACCGAGGGCCTCGTACATGGGGGCTTGGAGCCGCGTGTTGTCCAGATGTTCGGCAGCTCGGATGACGTGAGTGATTTTCATGTTCACCTCGTCGACGACCGTGGCGAAGTTGTAAAGCGGACTACCGTTAGCGCGAACGATCACCGGATCACCGATCAACTCTGTCTTCCACTCGACTTTACCTCGGATGTGGTCGTTAATGGTGATCGTTGTGTCTTCTGGAATTTTCAAGCACAACGCATTACCTTTCTCGTTATACAGTTTGACGTTTTCTTCGGGGGAGTTGTCGCGGTTTTTACCCCGGAAAACGAAGTTGTCTTTTTTGGCTTCGTCGGAGGCTTTCTTGGCTTCGTCTCGCTCGGTGGCATCGCTGAGAGGATAAGCGTGACCTGTTTCGAGTAACTTCAGGGCCGCCACCTTGTACGAGTCACTTCGTTGAGACTGATAATAGGGGCCATGCGGTCCGTCGACCTCTGGGCCTTCGTCCCAATCGATGCCAAGCCAGCGAAATCCGTCGAGGATCGGTTCGAGTGCTTCGGCGACATTCCGTTGGGCGTCGGTGTCGTCGATTCGAAGGACAAACTGGCCACCTTTTTGTCGGGCCAAGAGCCAATTAAACAAAGCTGTTCGGACACCACCGATGTGCAAATACCCGGTGGGACTGGGAGCAAATCGTGTTCGAATGGTCATGGTCGCTTTACATAATGAGAGACAGGGATTGGTCATGCCACGGCTTGATATGTATTGTTGTATCCACGAGAGAGGACACGACCAAATGGGTTGCGGTTCGAGAGACAGAGAATAGAAAAAAGAGGACAGAGAACACGGAACTGGAAGGAAGAGTAGTATCTGCATATATCGGGATGACCAAAGAGTTGTTTAATCTGAGGTCGCTCAGATATCTGCACCGTTCTTTTGTCCCCTGTTGCTTTTCGCTATTCTCTCTCGCGGAACATCGAGAACAAGACGAACACACCGCACCCAAGGATTACTCCAAGTAGTAACAACCATCGAAGTGTGAATCCCCACTGGGTCTCCTGAGTTTCGGGTAAGAAGACTCCGAGACCAAGGATGATCGGTATCGTTGCCGCCAAAAAGCCGCCCGCACGGAGGAGGTTATCGAGACGTTCGCGGCTACGGCCTTGCAGATAAGTGTGTAGCTCGGCTGCTTGGTCATTGACCTCCTTGAGTAAAGTCCGGTTCTCGAACACATCTTGCCAACGACGCCACAAGACTAACCCGCGTTCACGGTTGGTGATCTGGCTGAAGCAACACTGGTTCTTGAACAAAAGTAGATCACGCAAGATGCGGCGAAGGGTCCGCCGATTCTTGGCACCCGTCGTCAGTGACGAGATTTTTGAGAGCTGACCGTACAACATCAATAAAGTGACGCGTTGGAGCGTTGCCAGTAAGAACACGTCAAAGTAGTACGTTGCGTGATATCCTCCGAGGAAATGTTCGTGATACTTATCGGAGTCGAACACAACCAGACAGGTTCCTTCCTTCGAGAATCCTTGGCGACGCTCTCGGAACCAGGCCTTCTTGGGATTTTCGCCTGGTTCTGGGTGATCCGGTGACGTTGGCGGGTCGAAGTGGACCACGGTCGCTCGGTTGAGCAGTTTCTCGGCTTGGTCGTTGTTTTCCAGGCTCGTCTCCTTGTTCACGCAGCTGAACGTGTGGACCATCATGCGGTCGTCGTAAGTTGGCTGCACCGGGAGCGAGGTGGGGAGTGAGATGGCGGACGGATGTTTCGGGACGAACGCACTCCTGAAATCGGCCAGGAAGTATGCCAGCAATTGCGGCATGACTACTTTGGCTTCGTCGATCGTCAAGACACCCATCTCAAAGTCACGGTACAAGGGCGAGATCGGACGCAGGTAATTCAACGAATTCATCTGATCGAACAACGTTGCCTTTGGCTCGGCACACCGAAACCGCAATACCAAGAATCCAACTCGGTATCCGAACACGATCAACCTTGCATCTTCCAGGTACATGGACCACGAGTAGGAAACGGTTTTGCGGTTATCGACGCAATCGAACTGGAATGGGAGCCTACCTTTTTCGAGTTCTCCGAGTTGCGCGAGGTTGAACTTCCAGTGACTACACGGCGTCACGGGGTTGTTCTCGTTCGTCTCGTTGGTCATTCCGCGTTCGATGTAGGTCCCGACCAAGCGACGAGCCTTGGGAAACAAGAATTGACGTATGTACGGAAGGAAGTAATCGATCCGATCCACAGTATCTTCGTCGTCACCGTCAAACGTTTCTTCTTGCCATCGAGGTGAACGTTCCAGACGGAGCAAAACATCGTTCAAAGCCGTATCGACGAACGAGAAGGGGAGCACACACTGGGAGTACTGGTCGACAAGTTGGAAAGTATTGACTCGGAGTTGCTGGCCATCGCCGACTTCGAGCGAAACCCCACAGTAGGGCCTAGGACATGTGAATGGAGTTTCCGAGTTTGGCGGTAAAACGTCCGTCAAATCCGCAGTACAAATCGGACAGCGGTTTGCGTTGTTGTAGGCAACCATCGTGATCTTCCCTTTCGCGGGTAAACTTGGAGGGTTAGTGCGGATAGTAGCAGTTTAGAAAAATCGACCGTAACACGGACCACGAAAATGCTGGAAGGGTTCGGATGCTACGGTGGTTTTTACGATGGGTTCGAGGGTAGTAGCAGGCATATTCCGTGTGGTTGCCAGAAGAAAAGAAAGCGTCGGACGGTACAAATGTTCCGAGGAATTGATAGTTGTTGGGTTGTTGTGGTTTTTTGGGAACCGTGATGCGGCTCCAAAACAACTGTGCAGTAGTAAATACGTCGTTCCGAGATTGTGTCTGCCATTTTTCGAAGCGTCCGAAAGCGGGCTTCGGGCCTGGGAACGTAATTGGTTTTTATTCCCAAAGGCAGGATCATCAATTCTGCAAAGTGGCTTGACGTCCAGGTTCGTCTGTCAACGATCCGTTAGCGTCAACAACTTTTTCATTGTGTCTGGTTGAAAGCGTGGTAGCATGATCGCGCGTCTGGCAAATCAGCGTCATTTGATGGAGAGGATGTATGCAATTCGACATTCAGGGCAATCCCGACGTCGGCGAGTTAAGGGTTACGTTAGAAGACGCCGAAACCGTCTGGTCCGAAGCCGGGGCGATGAGCCGAATGAGCGGTGATATGGACATGACGACTCGTCTGGTCGGGGGTTTCTTCAAGGCGTTCGTGAGGAAGATGGTTGGTGGCGAGTCGCTGTTTGTTGGCGAATACCAGGCCACTCGACCGGGTCAGTCGGTCTCGTTCTCGCCCGCCTGTCCCGGAACGATTCTGCACCGAAAGCTTGAGGGAGATTCCTTGATGCTTACGGCGGGCTCTTACCTCGCCTGTTCACCGGGTTTGAATTTCAAGACCAAGTTTGGTGGGCTGAAGGCTTTCTTTTCGGGAGAAAGCGTTTTCTTTATCGAAGTCAGCGGTGAGGGCGATTTGTTCTTCAATTCGTACGGAGGGATAATCGAGAAAGACATCGAAGGAGCCTGTACGGTCGACACCGGACATCTTGTCGCCTGGGAACCAAGTCTCGACTGGACCATAGGCGGAATGGGGGGCATCAAGCAAACGCTGTTCTCGGGTGAAGGCTTGGTGATTAAGTTCTCAGGCCAGGGAAAAGTCTATTTGCAAACCCGGCAGCTACCTGGCATCGCAGGTTGGCTGGAATACTACTGTTAGTCGAACGATTCCGATTACAAGGAGTAAAAACATGAACGTAGAAGTTCTTGGGAAGGGATCGTTTGCTTCGGCCCTGGTTCATTTGAATCCGGGTGAAGAATTCGTTTCCGAAGCGGGAGCCATGTTTCGTGCGTCTGCCAATGTCGACATTGACGTCACGACGAAAAGTCGGGGGCAGGGTGGTATCTTTAGTGGGCTCAAGCGGCTGGTAGGTGGCGAGTCGTTTTTCCTTTCGACGTACAGCATCATCGACAATTCGCCGGGTGAAGTCGGGTTAGCCCCCACTCACCAAGGTGAGGTTCGCGTCGTCCAACTCGATGGTTCGGTCGACTGGCTTTGTGCTGGTGGGAGTTATTTGGGATCGACTCCCGGATTGCGAATCGACACCGAGTGGCAAGGGATGAAAGGTTTTTTCACCGGCGAGTCTATCTTCTTCGTGTCAGTGGTTGGCTCGGGACTCTTGATCGTCGCCGCGTTCGGTAGCATCACCGAACTAGAGGTGACCGAAGACGAGGACTTGATTGTCGATACCGGACACCTGGTGGCTTTCGAAGACACGCTGGACTATACGATTACAAAAGCCGGTGGGTCATGGATGCAGACGTGGCTTGCTGGCGAAGGTCTGGTCATGAAGTTTAATGGCAACGGCAAAATCTTGGTGCAATCGCACAACCCGAACGAATTTGGCAAATCACTTGGCCCACTTCTTCCGCCGAGGTAACGAGACAGATGCAACTTCAATACGAACTCTTAGCCAGACCAACCTACAGCTTACTCGAAGCCCATTTGCAAGAGGGGCAGAAGATCGTCGCAGAAGCCGGCGCGATGACCTGGATGAGCGACAACATCAGGACCGAAACGTCAACTCGAGGAGGATTCTTCGGTGGCCTCAAGCGAATGGTCCTGACGGGAGAGAGTTTCTTCCAAAATACCTACGTTGCCGAAGATGGTCCGGGGACCGTTGGGTTAGCTCCGGGAAAGCCCGGAGACATCATTCCATACGAAATGAATGATAGTGAACTGATCCTCGAAAAAGGGGCGTACCTGGCGTCCGAAGAAGGGGTCAAGTGCGACTCGAAATTCCAAGGGCTCAAAGGGCTTTTCAACGAAGGCATGTTTGCCCTTCGATGCACCGGTACGGGTTTGCTGTTCTTTACGGCCTACGGTCGAGTGCAGGAAGTCGATGTGAAAGGCGAATACGTCGTCGATAGCGGATACGCGGTGGCCTGGGAACCGAGTCTCGAGTTCCAGATCACGCGAGCACGCAAGATTCGGTCGTTCCTTTTCTCCGATCAGCTCCTTCTGCGATACCACGGGTATGGGAAGTTGTGGGTGCAGTCTCGAAGTCCACGTTCGTTGGCAAGTTGGGTGTATCCATTCCGTCCCGTGAAAAGTGACTAGAAAATAGAGACAAAAATTGAGAGTCAAGAGAACTCCCAATCGGAGACAGCTCCGTTATCCGTGGTTAAACCTATTCTGCTATGCGTGTTCGCGTGGTGTGTTGTTTTATGAGTCCTGTCTCCCGACTTTTTTCCTTCAATCTCTCGTCGTCTCGTGCGACACTAAATCCAAGATAAACGCGAGATTTTTTGGAACAGATTTCGAATCACTGGTGGAGGTCATCTATGAAACTGAATCGATTACTTGTTGCGTTCGTTGCCGTCGGGATAGTGTGTGGACTGGCTTACGTGGCCCAGGAGCGACGAACGACCGCCGATCGAATGACGGCAGCCGCGAAAAAATTCATGGCCTCGCTCGAGGCTGATCAACAGAAAAAGGCGACTTATCCTTTTGATAGCGAGGAAAGGACTAATTGGAATTTTGTGCCGTTACAGAAAAGCATCGAGGGCAAACGAGTTCACCTTCGAAAAGGCCTACCTTTGCACGAGATGACGGAGAAACAACAGCGTCTCGCAATTAACTTGTTGGCGAGTGGGACGAGTCTTGATGGAAAAAACAAGGCCGTTCTGATCATGGCTCTCGAAGGTATTCTTAATAAGCTTCAGAAAAATGGTGGGACCGTTCGGAATCCCGAATGGTACAACGTGACCATTTTTGGTGAGCCTTCGAAAACGGGAAAGTGGGGCTGGCGAATTGAAGGACATCACCTTTCGTTGAACTATACTCTCGAAGGCGGAAAGATCATTTCGACAACGCCCGCATTCTTCGGCGCGAACCCAGCCGTTGTGTACACCAAGAGAGGTAGTTTACTGGGGTACGAAGCACTTCCGAGTTGCGAAATTTTGGCTCAAGCCTTGTTCCGGTCTCTCGACAAGGGACAACAAAAAGTTGTGCTTCAGAAAAAAGCGTTTGGTGAACCCAAGCAAGGCTCCCCCACGGCGGACGTCGGAGAACCAGTCGGTCTCCCCGCCTCCAAGATGAACGAAAAGCAGAAAAAGCTACTCACCAAATTGATCCGGACTTATGCCATGCGGATGCCTTTTGATCTCGGCCGTAAGGAGTGGGAACGGGTAGAAGAAGCTGGATTCGAAAAGGTCCACTTTGCCTATACTGGAGGAGTCAAACGCGGTGTCCCACATACTTACCGAGTTCAGGGGCCAACTTTTGTGATCGAATTCCTCAATACGCAACCAGGCGGCGGCGGTAAGTCGGCCAATCACATCCATAGTTGCTGGCGGGCGATCGGAGGAGATTTCGGATTGCAAGCGAAATAGTTGACACCGCGGGCCCAGTTTTTCGACAGTCTAAGGGAGACTTGGGGCTGTCGTCTCGGGCTGAATTCAACTCTCCAATTTCGGCAACGGCGGCGGTTCGAATTCTCCTTCACTTCTCGCAGCATCCACAAAGACTGGAAGGAAGAGCGTGTAGGCGTCGACTTCTTCAAGAAAATGTTGCGCAAGGTCGTTGACTTCCCAACGGTCGTCCGGCTTGTCGTAGAGCTGAACAGTAGGTATGGTTGATTCCTCAGTTTCGCGGATCAGCACACAACGAGAGGGCGTTCGGATTGTCCAAAGGTGTCCGTTTTCAACGAAGGAATGCGAGACGAGATATTCCCGGATGGTTTGTGTCCGACCTTGAATGAGTGGGACAAGAGACCGACCTTGTCCAGAGTCGTGCGAGAGTTCGAAAAACTCAAGCAATGTCGGGAAGAGATCGATTGGTTGGGTGAAACCGAGAATTCGTCTCCCGGCTTGTTCGGCGGATGGCAAACGGACGAGCAGAGGGATGTGAATCAACTCTTCGTAAAGCATTGGTGCTGAGGCGCCGACATAACCGTGTTCGCCTACTGCAACGCCTTGTTGAGCAGTCAAGACCAAGGTTATCTCGTCTAACATGCCTTGTTCCTCGAGGGCACCGATCAAGGCCCCCAGAGACCTATCCAAATGTTCCACAGCCGAAGCGTAAGAGAAATCTAACCGCGCCGCCAACTCAGAGTCCTCGATGTCGATTTCAGGCATTGGAGGGTTGAGAAGTGGTTCGAGAGCCTTTTCTTCTTCCGTGGCATCTTCGTAGACGTCTGTTTCATCCACGTCTGCTTCGTCGTCCTCGCTCTCGTCGTCCTCGCTCTCGTCGTCCTCGCTCTCGTCGTCCTCGCTCTCGTCGTCTTCGTCGTCCTCGCTCTCGTCGTCTTCGTCGTCCTCGCTCTCGTCGTCTTCGATCACTCGCTCGAGTTCTTCCTCGTCGAAAAAATTCTTGGCGAGTATGTCTTCGGGAACGGTCCAAGGTGGAAAAAGGTCCGGTAGTTCAGCCCAAATCAACCAAATGGGTTCGTCGGCAAAGGCATCGATTTGTTCACCGACCTTGTCGAGGCTCGTGAGGAAATAGTCATCTGCAGCGTTTGTCGGATCGAGGGGGGTTACAGGTGGGACATGAGCTGTGGGAATATTGGCTTGGGTGAGGCTTGCAAATAGAGCAGTTTGCGAAATTTCGGACGGATCTTGGTTGGGTGAGTCGAACGAATACATGCCGGTCCAACTCGAGGTGAAATGTGAGCAAAAAGAGTCAACGAAATGGTTGTCGAACACGATTCCTGAGGATGCCAATCGGTCGAAGGTCAGCGTCTCGGCCCAATCACACCCGTAGCAACTTAGGTAACGTAGGTGTAAGCCGGGGACTTGGAGTACAAGAATTCGCATGACCGTTGGAAGCAACATCCTGAACGAGAAAACAGATCACGAAATTGGGAATTCAACATTTAGAGACAAGACGGATGGAACTGAAGTTCGGTGGAGATTAGTGATCTCTTGAACTCACCAGCCCAAGAGATCACGGATTTGAAGCCTGTGTGAAAGGAAGAGACTACGAACCTGGTTTGGTTTCGGTAGTTCGCTGTGATTTTTGCGAGGCATTTCGAGCACGTAGGCGAGCCAATCGTTCTGAGATGTCGCGTTCGATGATCGAGGCTTCGATTACAGCGTGCCAATTTGTCGGAAGCGACTTTTGCTGGGCTGGAAACGATTTGGTGAACATCCAATCCCGGTGAACTTCGGAAATGACGAACGGGACAGGGAGAGTCATCTGGTTCATGAGCAAGAAGTAGTTCTTCAAACCCGTTACGACTTCTGGCTCTGGACTCGGTTGCCAGGTGTGAAGCCGGGCGACCGGACCGTACACTTGGATCAATGGAAGAATCTCCGTGACCTGATCCGAGTCCAGCATTCGAAATTGATCCCGACGTTTGTCGTAGAGCGCGATCGGGGGCGGGGAGAGGAGAACCGTTTGGTCGAGGGTTTGTTTCTTCCCGTCCTCGTCCGTGACATCGTATTCGACCTGTATTGGCAAGTTGAATCCGAGGACGGGATCGATCAACCCAAATTGGGCAATGACGGGGGTGATTTTCCGGAGCTGAGGAGCCATGAGTCCTAGCTTGAGGTTGATATACTTCCGTTCGTGCTCGTGGGTGTCGTCTTGCACGGTATCCAGTTCGCGATATTTCGGATAGCGGAGCAAAACGTCGGTCCAATAAGCAAAGGCGACTTCGTAGTCGCGTCGGGCTCCGTGTGGGCTTGCTTTAATGAGTTTTTCTTGGGCCTGGAAGAGTAATTTGTTAGCCGTGGTTACATCCGACAAACGCTCTGTTTTGCATTGAATGTAATGAGCGTCAAAGTTGGTCGTGCTGCTAAACATATCATTCATCTTTAACAATCTGTAGGCATCAAAGGCCTTGCCAAGCAGCCCGTTTGCCTTGGCGCGTTCGCGTTCGCTCATGCCTTTGAACAACTGGCTTCGCGGAGGTAGGCCCTTGTAATACTCCACATACTTTCTCGACATTGCCTCGAGATCTTTTCGTTCCGTGGGGAGTAACAACAAGCCATTTTCGATCCCATATTGCCGATAACGTTGGTAAGCCTTTTCCCAGCTTCTCTGGGCTTGAAAGCGTCTCTCGTGCCCAACACGCTTGCCTTCGCCAAAGTCCCCCAGTTCAGTCCCTTGATCTCGTTCGAGTCGTTGGAACCAATCTTCAATGACCCAGCCTTCCTCGTCGAACCATCCCTCGGCGGCCCGCGTCTCGGCGCTGTACTCTTGAGCACGAGCGGGATAGCCACGGAAGATTCGAGTCATCATCTTCGGGAGACGGTTCTTCAGTTTGGCCATTTCGTTCTGGTTCCACTCCGTGGACGAGAAAGTCGGAGTTGGCTTTGGGAGTGGCAACTGGGCGTACTGGAACCACCAGCGAGAGCATACATAAACATCGACGTCCTCGTCGGTGTGGCTCGTCCAGGCGTGTCGAGTTTGGTTCGGGAAATCACGAAAGATCGGTTCTCCCTCCAGAGTCAATGGAGGGACGATTGGGAATTGAGCTTGGGGTTTCAGTAGAGGAGTCGGGATGTGAGGTTCGAGGTTTTCAGGTCTCACAACGAACCGCGACGGAGCATCGGCGTTGTCTTCCAAGAATTTCAGGACGGCCCTTGGAGACTGGCATCGTAGCTTTCGATAGAGCCTTCGCACGAGGCGAGGGTGAGCTTTGCAGAACTCCAGGAACTTCTTGAGGTTCACTGTTTTTCCCTGGGCTGACTGTTGGTCCTGCATCCAGAAGCCGTTGTTGGGATCTCGGTCGATTGGGTCGATCATGCTAATCTCGAGCAGACAACGCATGACGTTTTTCTCGTCCGAGTTTCCAATCTTCATTTGGTAGAATTGCCCGATGTCGTGGCGAATGTCGGGGTTTCCAGGGAAGTTGTATCTTTCTTGGCCGTCCTGGATTCTTCGGTCTGGCGTTCCCTGGTGGCGACGATCTCCTTCGGCGAGCAAAACGAGCCCTCGCGTGACGTAGAAATATTTGTCGCGTGGTCGGTCGCATTCGACGGCAACGTTGTACGCCAAATTCCAACTCTGGAACCGCCAAGGGGTGACGAAATTGGGTTGGAGTTTCGTGATCGACCGTACCAGCATCTCGAGTTCATTCCACTGATGCCGTTTTTGTTTCTCCATGGCCATCTGCCATAAGACGCACGTCGCCAGTCCTCGCGAACCCAATAGTGTTAATCGAACGGCGGAACTCGTTAATTCCGACTCTCCTCGAGTTTCCCCAAGTTGTAGCCGGTCGGCTAGATTCGCAATGACGAACCGCCGGTGAAACAACGACGTCGTAAATAACGCCACGATCACTGCGATGTAGATGATCTTTCGAGTTCGTGATTGTTCCTGGAAGTTACCAGCCATGAAAACTCTCTCTTTGCTATGTCCAAAGCCGAAGAGTCGACAAACGGCTTCGCAAATGTGTTGTTTGTTATCTCAAGAGATTTTCGGAGAACGACACTCGACTTGATGGTTCGTCGTCTCTCTCGGTCTTTCGTTTTTTAGCCCGGTTTTTCCCGTCGGAATCCGGGAGTTAGGTTTCGAGAAGATACCTTGGTAATTACAACCCCTGATTCTTTCGAAGGGAGACCAGTACCAACCCAAGCGGTATGGGCGACGGTTCAGGGGTTTGTGAGAATCCTTGCAGGACATCTTCGAGAACCTACCGGCTACAAAAGTAATATCATCTGGGGTTCGCGATTTCTCTGGAATTCATCAAATAGTAGGCGAGTACTCCCCACGGCAGCAGATACCCCAACAAGGGTAAAAAGTTGTCGAGGAATAGGTGCTGGGTCAGGGAAATATTGAACCCGTCGGCGACATACTGTGTGAGATTGTAACGTGTTTCGTCGGGGATAGTCTTGAGGACGAAGACGAGGAACCAACGGTAAACTTCGTCGACGGCGAGAACCATGGTGTTGGCGGCGTTCTCTTCCAATTTGCTCGTCATGGGTGACTTCGTTCGCATCCTCTGGAACGCTTCGAGCGGGCCACCACCGACGGCAGTTCCTGTCGCCACAGACTTGATGTATTCGACGACCCAACCGGCGCACATCATGAAGATCGTGATGAGCAGGCTAATGATTCCACTCATGTAGGTGCTACACGCCACGGCAATTCCGAGTAGCAGCATGGTGTTGCACCAAAGCCCGAAGATGCCTTTCAAAAAGTTCTGTTCGAACGAGTATTCGTCGGCCAACAGATAGAGATCGTGGCGCGCAACTCCAAGACGTTGTTGGCTGTAGGCTGGATTCTCGTCCAGGCTGACCAGGACGGTGAAGAGGGGTTGTTCTTCCCAACCTGCCATTTTCAGTGGGTTTTTACGAATCTTCTCACTGTTCTGTTCAAAGTATTCGAACATCCCGGAGGGAACTTCCACGTGTTGGGTGTGGTAGTCCGTGACCATCTTGCTCACTGCGAACACCCCCAAATCCATCTCGAGCTTGGCGCGTTCGTATTTCAAGTCACGTTCTTTGGCAGCAGCTACTTCGGCAAGGAGTGCTTGGCCCCGTTCGCGTTCGTCTTTCTGGCTCTTTACGGACAGAGCCTTTCCTCGTTCGTAGGCGCCTTGGTAGTACCGATCGATTTCCTGTTTCTTGAACCCAAGATTCTTTTTGAATTGTTGCCAGCGGTCTTCCGCCTTTTTGGGCGAGAGATTACCCGCAGCGAACAGTACGTGGGCGACTACCCCTTCGTCTTCGATCCCTTTTGTGGTTCGGAAGATGTCGAATGTGAATTCAAATCGGACAGGTTTGGTCGGATCGGCCAGGGAGGGTAGATCGTCGAACATCCAGATGGCATACTGTTTCGTCTCGTTGCTCCCTCGGATGCGTCCCTGGATGTATTTGCGGTAGTCCCATTCTCGTCCGACGCTTTGGGCTTCCTTTGGGTCATTGGTTCCAGAAAATCGCAACCGGTCGGCGAAGACTGGTACGCGGGCTTTGTAGCTCTCTTCCTGGGCCTTGGGGTTGATCCCACGTAGGACATAGAGCAGGCTCAGTCCGGACAAGATCGCCAGTGCAACGGTCAGCAACAAACCATAACCGAGAAAGCGACCCAAAACGATTTCGTACTTTTGGACGGGCTTTGTGACGATCGTGTGGATCGTTTGCTTTCGGACATCGGCTGGAATGCTGAACGATCCGAGTAACGCTGCCGTCACCAAAAATAGTGGGGAGAGCGACCAATAAACGACAGCCACATAATTTCTCAGTTGGTTTTCGGGTTTGTAGGTTACGAACCAGTCGGCGAAGAGAAATACGACCGCCATGATGCAAAAGATCAAAATCACCCGGCCACGAATCGCCTCTTTAATACTCAACTGAGCCAGAGCCCACGTTCGACGCCAACTCAAACTCGGAAAGAGCTGAACGAACATGGGTAACGTCACGGCGAGGATGGCACAGAATCCAGCAATGGTGAGCAGCGTACTTTGCATGGGTGTCAAGAGGTACTGTGTGACGATCCGGTCGTAAACTTTCTCTTGGACCACAACCATTCCGTAGGATGCCAACATCAGGGCAAACCCGAGGTAGGCCAGCAATGACAAAACCCCACATCCGATCACGACCTGGGTTAACGCACTGAGTTGGCCTTGGAGTTCTTTGCGTCGTTCCGTGAGGAAGTGTATCGCCACCAGGGTGAATGCCACCGCTGCCATGATCCCGGCATCCTGAACCCAGGTCTGCAAGATGGTAAAGAAGTCATCCCACTTTGGTGGGTCGGTTTCAATTTCCAGGCTCGCGAAAATCATGACATGTGGCTCTCAGTTGTGCCTTTTTGGAGTTTTCTTTTCGATTTAAGTCGGACGGGTCGTCGCCATCACTTTGGGGGCGAAGGTCGAGGCTCAAAGAAGCGAAGACCCATTCAGGATCACGCTTGTTGTGATCTCGTCAGACGCCTTTGTTTCAACTCTTTTCTTGAACGTGTGTACTCGATGTAGTCGAGGCCGTTTTGGTGGGATCGGTGATGTTTTCTTGTTGCCCGTCCTGATCGTCTTCGGAATTCACTTGGGCCTTGTCTTCGGCATCGGGAATGTATCGACGTCCGGGTTGGGCTTTGGATTGCTCGACAATTCGTAGGAACAAGTCCTCGAGGGTCGTGGTGGGGTGTCCCATCGATTCGAGTTTGCCGCCGTGCTTGGCGAAGACTTCGCTGAGGTCAGCCCTGAGTTCTTTGCTGAGTTCGACGTCGCTGGCCTGCACTTCGACACGGCGAACGTCTTCGAGCAATGACCGCACGCTTCCGAGTTCTTGGAGGACGCCAAAGTTGAGAATGGCGATACGATCGCAAACGTCCTGGACGTCTTCGAGTCGGTGGCTGCACATGATGATCGTCTTGCCTTCATTCTTGAGGTCGACGATCAAGTTCTTCATCCATCGAGTTCCGGCAGGGTCCAGACCGGACGTCGGCTCGTCCAAGATGACCAATTCGGGGTCGTTGATCAATGCCTGGGCAAGACCTATTCGTTGCCGCATCCCCTTCGAATATTCTTTGAGGATTCGTTTCTTATCCGCGTTGAGTCCGACGCGTGTGATGAGTTCTTCGGCGCGGGATTGGCGGGTATCGGGGTCCAGGTCAAACAATCGCCCGTAAAAATCGAGAGTTTCCTCGGCGTTCAGGAAGCGATACAAGTACGACTCTTCGGGAAGGTATCCAATTTTCTCATTCTTTTTGACGTCAGCCCCCGTTTGTCCAAAAACAATCGCATCCCCATCGGAGGGAAACAGCAACCCCAATAAGAGCTTGATGGTGGTCGTTTTTCCTGAGCCGTTGGGGCCGAGGAGTCCGAAAATCTCGCCGCGGTAGATTTCCAAATTGAGGGCGCTCAAGGCCACCTTCTTCGGACGCCCCCAAAAGTCACGGTAGACTTTTGTCAGTTTTCGGGTTTCTACAATGGCATCAGAACTAGCCATACGGGTGCCCTCTGAATTTCTGGCAAACGCAGGTTGCTTGGTAGTGGGTGCGTTTGGGCTATCAACTCGAGTTCGGACTCGATTGTTTTCGGACGTAACGATCGAGCTGGAGGCTTTGAAAGTCAAAGCACAAATTATTAGGAGATTCTTAACTGTGGTACGCCACGATGTTTGCGAGGGTTCGCAGGAAAAAATCGTGTAGTTTTCTCGGTCCAATGACAAATGAAAATCTGGTTATTGTATCTTAGGACTTCGGTTCCGGCCAAGCAAGAGCCGGATGGAAGGTGAAAGGTTAAAGATGAACCGATGCGAGTCAAAATGAACGCCAAACGCAAGTTCGAACGGTCTATCTCGGAAAAATCCGCGCAATCGGTGGTTGTTCTTGTCTCTTGACTCTCGACGTTGTTAGTTAATCCCCTATCTCTCACCCCAGTCCTTTTTTGAAAGCTTTTTGGAGGGATTCCAGCGTTTCCACTCCGACGGAGAGGCGAATCAATCCTTCAGTGATTCCCTGTCGTTTTTTCTCAGCCGGACTAATTTGTCGATGTGACGTGGACCAAGGGTGGCTGAGAGTGGTGGTCACGTGGCCGAGACTCGGACTGAAGGGAATCTCCGGAACGGATCGGAGGAAGCGGTTGACGGCTGGTCGGCCCCCTTTGAGTTCGAAGCACAGCATGTTCCCGAATTTCTCATGCATGAGTTCGCTCACAAGGTCATGGTCGGGATGGTTTTCGAGTCCTGGGTAGACGACTTTGTCGATTCCTTCTTGCTCGACTAACCATTGGGCCAGTTCTTGGGCCGTTTGGGCTGCCCTTTCGGCCCGAACTGGTAGCGTCAGCAATCCGCGTTCGCATTGCCAGCAGTCGAAGGGATTGGCCGCAAAACCCCAAGTCGAAACGACGGCTCGGATTTGCATCCCAAGGTCTCCAACGCCGCAGAGTGCACCGAGGGTGATGTCACTATGGCCGCCCATTAGTTTCGTCAGGCTTTCGGTCACAAGGTGAGCGCCGAGTTCGATCGGTCGGCACAGGACGGGAGTCGCAAACGTGTTGTCGATGAACAGGAGACATTTATTTCGGCGAGCTAACCGGGCGAGTTCGGGTAAGTTCGGCATCCGCAAATGGGGATTCGAGAGCGTCTCGGCGAGGAGCAGCTTGGCTTTATCCTCGAATGCTGCCTCGACGGCCTCCAGGTCGCTGACATCGACGAAGGTGGTTTCAATTCCATACCGACTCAACTCGTCTGCGAGCAGCTGCGTCGTTTTCCCATAGAGGCGGTGACTTGCGATGATTCGGTCTCCCTGCTCGGCCACAGAAAGCACAGCGGTGCTAATGGCGGCCATCCCGGAAGAACATATTTGACACCATTCTGCTGATTCGATCGCCGCGATCTGCTTGGCCAGGCTTACGGAATTAGGGTGTCCGTCGCGAGCGTAGAAAAAACCATCTTTCTCGCCATCCATGATTAGGTCGAGCGTGTCCAGGTCCGGTATGGTGTACACGCTGGCAGTATAGAGTGGAGAGATCAGGGGAGACGTTTGACCGAGGGATGGAAACGAAGACGCTGGTTCGGCTTTTGACACGACAGGCTCGGGGAGGTTTAAGGATTGGTTTTTTGGGTCAGTGTTAAACAGTATAGCGAAAGTGGAGTGAGAGTTGAAAGGCCATGCGGTTTTCGTTCACGCGGAACTTGGCATTGGAACGAAGCAAATCATTCTAGTATAAGAATCTTGTTCGTCGAGCGAAGCTCTTTCGTTGCAACTCACCAAGCCGTCCAAGGAGGGAAGGCGTGCCCAAGCTCCGCAAGTCACCGAAGAAGAATCAATCGCGAGTCCTGGAAGCTACTCGGGAACAAGCTAAGCCGCCGGTAGCAAAGGCCGAAGGACGAAAACCAGCCGAACTCACGCCAGCTTATACAACCAGTCACGGAAAAGCCTATCACGCGGATGCCATCGATGTCCTCCGCGAAATCCCTGAGAACACGGTGTCATTGGTGTTCACTTCCCCACCATTCGCATTACGCCGAAAGAAGGCTTACGGGAACGTCGACGCAGATAACTATGTCGAGTGGTTTTGGCCCTTCGCCCAGGAAATCTATCGGGTGCTTCGTCCGGACGGGAGTTTCGTTTACGATTTAGCCGGAGCTTGGAACGCGGGAAGTGGAACTCGATCGCTTTTCCCTTACGAATTGATTTTAAAACTTGGTCAGATCTTTCATCTTGCTCAAGAGTTTTATTGGCACAATCCATCTCGTTTGCCAACACCCGCTCAATGGGTGACGATTCGTCGGACTCGGGTCAAAGACGCCGTCAACACGCTCTGGTGGCTTTCGAAGACGACCGAACCCTACGCGGACAACCGCCAAGTGTTGCGACCTTACAGTCGGTCTATGAAGCGACTGTTGCGGGATGGCTATCAAACAGCGAAACGTCCTTCTCAGCACGAAATTGGGCCTAACTTCCAGAAAGACAATGGCGGCGCCATTCCACCGAATGTTTTAACGATCCCCAACACCCGATCCCAGGACGTTTACCTGAAACGCTGCCGGGAAGTGGATGTGCCCATACACCCGGCACGATTTCCTGAGGCGTTGCCGGAGTTTTTCATCCGATTCTTGACCGAGCCTGGACAACTCGTCGTCGATCCGTTTGCCGGAAGTAACGTGACTGGCCAGGTTGCCGAGTCGTTGGAACGAAAGTGGATCAGCGTAGAAATCAATGAAGAGTACATCCCAGGGTCGAGGCTGCGGTTTGTCGAGCCGATGAAGACGGTTCCCGTTGAGTAGAGTGTTTTACGACCGAGTCGGGCACTCAAGTTCTTGGGACGAAGCACCAAAAACTTGAGTGTTCTTCTGGACTTTGTGACGAAGTAATGTCTCTCTGGGCCCGTTACTTTTTTGCTTTTTTCCACACGAGCTCCATCCACCCATTTTGCATTTCGTCCCAGGTTTGTAAACCCCACCGAACAGTCTTGCTCGGATCG
This sequence comes from uncultured Alcaligenaceae bacterium, assembly GCA_964423615.1. GTDB lineage: Bacteria > Planctomycetota > Planctomycetia > Gemmatales > Gemmataceae > CAYRFQ01. The sequence goes on from CAYRFQ010000116.1 coordinate 18,092, forward strand.
GGGTTACGCGGATTGTCGGCCGAATTATCCCACGTACAAATCCATTTCAGTTTCGTGCCTTTTGGAATTTCCAAGGGCTTCTTGAATCGATAAACGCTCTGCCAGTTGAAGTCATAGTCGGGAACCGAGAGTAAGGTTTTCTTGGTTCCGTCGGGATAGGTGGCCACGTATTTGGCGCTGGTTCCGCGTAGGTGCATGTGGGGCATGAACGAAAGGATCATGGCATCTTTGGGGAACGTCCAGGTCATCTCTTCCCGATGGTTTGGCGTGTTTGGAGGCACACGAAGCCACATGTTGGCCAGGATGTTACTCAAGGCTTCGTGCTTGGGGGGCTTTCTGCTGAAGATTAGTCCGATCGAAGATTTGTCCATTTGGGCGATGCCGTTGGGAGTGTAGTGCATCTCGAAGACTAACTTGGCTCCGGCGGGAATGCGTTTGGCCACGCCTGGCTCGTATCTCGTTGGCATGTCACCGGGAGCCCATCCGGCCAACGTGTAGGCCGTGCCGTCGGCTGAGTAGATGGGGCGGAAGGGTTTCTTGATGTAGACCAGGATGTGGTGAACGACGGCACGGTTGCCCGGTCGGCATTCGGCGGCTTGAACCCACATATCCTTCTTGAAACCCGGATCGACAACGAATCGTTTATAGGGCAGCACTCCGGTCGCCGGAACTTTGTACGCCTTGGACATGTGGAAAACCACGTCGGGCTTGCCGATGCCCCAGCCTTTGGGAAACGTTCTCGGTGGCGGGACGTCTTTGACATCGCCTTTGGGACAACCTTGTTCGACCCACGCGAGGAGGGTATCGATTTCTTCTTGGAGCATGCGGCGGTCGTTGTGGAACTCACCGAAGCGAGGGTCGGCATGCCACGGCGGCATACGTTGTTCGAGAACGACTTCGTGGATCGTTTCGGCCCAGGCTTTCGCGTCTCTGTAGGTGAGCAACGACATCGGGCCGATTTCACCTGGACGATGACACTCCTGGCAACGTTTCTGCAAAATGGCCGCGACGTGTTTGGTGTAGGTCACATGCCCCTTCATGCGAGGCGTCTCGACGCGACCGATGAAACAGCCCGACACTTTCGTCCTGGGAGTTGTTATCTGCTTGCCGGCGAGGAGTTCTTCGAGAGCAGCTTTTAAATCTTCCTGACGGGGTTTATTTCGGGCGTAAGTGATGCCGTATTGATCGTCGATGCGACCACGATAACGAATGACTCGTTGGTCATCGATCAGGAAGACTTCCGGCGTGCGCTTCGCACCGAAGAGGTCGGCTACTTTATTGTCGAAGTCTTTGAGAACCGGAAACGGTACTTTTCGTTCCTGAGCATGGGCCGACATTTCGACGAAGGTGTCCTGGGAGTTGGAGTTGATCGCGAGAAACTGGACGCCTTTCTTCTCGTAGGTCTTGTGCATCTGAGTGAGCGTCGGTACATACAAGTTGGCGAGGCGGCACTCGGTCCCCACGAAAAGAACGACAACGGCTTTCTTCTTTTTGTAATCGGTCAACGACCGGTCGCGTCGATGGATGTCCTGGAGAGTGAAGTTGGGAATGGTCGCACCGATGGCTGGTGCGTCCAACTTCTTGTGGTTCCCCTCTCCGAGTCCGACCGAACTTGCTAGAAATAGAGTGAGAGCAGTAAACACGGATTATCTCCTACACCAATGATTTCAGGTGGTCAGTTACGACGATTGATATTCCCGCTTATTCAGTATCAAATCTACCAAACCACGCAAAGCCTGTTCGAGTTTCGGATCATCGTAGTTGAGGCGAACGGCGTGCCGTTTGGTGAGAAACGTTGTGAGCTGTTTTTGGTCTGCCATTTCCAATTGTTTCTGTAAGAATCGCCGAGTGAAGTAATCCACGGCTTCGGCAGAAGTCTCGACGTTGGTTTGTTGAAGCATCGAGCGAAAGTTGATTTTCGGCAGGAAGTTATCGTCTTTTTTGATGACCGCAGCGACTTTCCTAGTCGCTGCGTCAATTGCCTTGCCGATCTCGATGGCGTCTCCTCCTTTCTGATTAAACATCTTTGCAAAAAGGAGAATCGCCATGCCTTCGCCCGTTTCCCACAACGGATATTCTTCGAAATTGGGTCGATCAGGAGTTTTCGCGGTCGGAAAAAGGATTGCTTTGGCAAAGGATTGCCTTGGTTTCAAACTCTTTGGAGTGATCCAAGCCGGGCCACCTTTCCAGCCCTCAGTGCCCAGCGGAAAGAATAATTTTTGGCCCATCATGGCGGTCGTGTCATTGAACTCAGGTACACTCGGGAGTCGATGGAATCCAAGTTTCCGGTATGTCGACACGACCAAATGTACAGGGCTCTTGGTCTGCGTAGCATACGATTTTGGCCCGTAGAAATCTTTCGAGAGGAATAGCATCTTGAGGAAGGGCTTGATTTCGTATTTTCCTTTGCGGAAGTGGTTGGCGAGTCTGGTTTCGAGGGATTTCGGTAAATCTCGCCGGACGAAGAAGCGATACATTTTTCGAGTGATGAATCTTGCCGTCGCTCTGTGTTGCAATAGCAGGTCGATGACATCTTCGCCGCTGAGCTTCCCTCTTTTTCCGAGAAAAGCTATCTCACCGTCATCATGCCGTTTCTTTTCGAAGAGGAATTTGCGTCCGTCATGCGTCCAACCCGTAAAAGCGCGGGCCGCATCGTTAATTTCTTTTTTCGTGCAGATTTTAGGTCCCATCGAATAGTGTTCGATCAACACGCGAGCGAATTGGGCCTTTGGGTTACTTTTGACGTTCGCGGTGTTTTCCAAGTAAGTAAGCGTGGCGGGGTCTTTGGCTATGCCCAGGAGAATGTCGCGAAAGCTTTTGGTGGCGTTTTGTCGCAAGAATCTATTTTGACTAAGGAGTAAACGATAGTCGGGAACTTGGATAGCGGACGTCGCGAAATGCCCGTGCCAAAAGAGCGTCATCTTTTCTTCGAGCGGTCGTTTCGTCGCGACCATGCGATTGGCCCACCAACGTCCAAGGCGTTCCGTTTCGAGACGGTTGGCAACCCCGTCGTAAATCGCTCGAGTTAGAATCGGTTGGAGCCATTGTGATCCTGGTGTTTTCTTGACCTTGATGCCCAACGCCTGACCTGTTTTCACTGCTTGGGTAATCGCTTTCAAGAGCGGATCTTTGGCGAGCAAAGGGAAGTAATCATCCTGGAAGATACCCGACGGTACGAACTTAGGCAGCTTGTTGGAACTAGTCTCGTAATCGACGATGAAATTGACGGCTTGCTCGGGTGCCATTTTTGCAAGTCGTTGGATTTCTTCGGGAGTGCCTCCAAAGCCTGCCCGTTCCAGAAGGTGTTTGGCCTGATAAGGGCCCCAGTCGAGCGGCGAGATCGGCGAAAGATCGCCATTCCATGTCGCTGGACCGGCTCCCAATGGCGGATTCCTCGGTGGTTTGGGTTTGATGTTTTGCCCCAGGCAAGTTTCTGGCCAAGTTCCCCACAGTGCCAAGGCTATCAGGATTCCGGAGACGAAAGAGCCCCGAGTTCTTGGCCAACTCTGTTTTCGACTTGCTCGACCATCCATCGCTGTCGTTCCATTCATCACAGCAGTCCCTCTCCAAGGCGATAGTTCGTTCGACCGAGCCAATAGACTTCGGTCTCTAGTGTTGTTTGTGTCGCCGTAGTGATCTTAGTAGCAGATACTCAGTCGAGCTGGATATGTTTCGAGAAAAGGGATTAGGCGATCCGACCGTCTTGACGTGGAAGTTAGCGGTGGATTGCAGCTTTGGATGGGCGTTTCGCTTCGCCTTCTTTTTGATCTCGTACGTCATCAAGAGCTTGTACACCTAAGTTGGCAAAGAACCAAACGGCACCACAACTCCCTCGCAGAGTGTCGGCAGATTCGTCGTCGAAGATGTGGCGTTCAGTCTGGTCGTTATGAGCAACGGTCTGTTTTTAGTACTACAGCGCTACGGTGATCGATTTTGAGATCGGTTTTTCTTCTTT
>CAYRFQ010000117.1:0-21060 GCA_964423615.1 uncultured Alcaligenaceae bacterium
GATTGTAGGAGTTAAGGAGCACCAGAAAGCAAGACCTCGCGCTGTAGTACTAATAGTGCTTATGTCTACTTGACGGAGTAGTAATAGAGCAGTTCCAGCGCCTGGCGCCGGGCAAGTCCTTGTAAAGCTGAATTGTTGTGCCCAACGCAAGCATGAACCGCTCTGAATCGAGTATGGGGTACCTTCTTCTCTTTCCCGATTGAATCCTCAGCATCGGTCGAATCGGGGAAGTCCAGGCAGACGCACTTTATTGAGAACTGCGCGGATAATGTAGTAAGGACATTCTGTGTGCTGTCCGCTTCTTTTCATGGTCTGGCCACGGCACAAGGATTGTGCCTGCGACTGTAGTCGCGCAGCTTTTAATGGTTGCCATTCCTGGAGCGAAAAAACGACCGTCGCCAATTCTCCGTCGTTAGATCAACTCGCGAATCACTCGTCCATCGCGAACAATTTGGTGCGGTCGGCCAGACGGATCTTCGAAGGTTTGACTCGTATCGATTCCGAGGACCTTGTAAAGGGTGGCGAGGATATCGCCAGGACGTTGCGGATTGTTGGCGGGTCCTTCGCCCCGAACGGTCGTTGCTCCAATGACTTGACCGCCACGAATGCCGCCGCCACCGAGCAACGAGAAGCCAGCCCGACCCCAGTGGTCACGACCCGCATTTCCGTTAACCCGTGGAGTTCGTCCGAACTCACCCATGACACAAATGGCGACCTTGTCGAACAAGTTTCGATCGGTCAAGTCTTCCACAAGCGTGCCCACAGCGCGGTCGTAAATCGGCAACATGCGTTTCATTGCAGTCTCGATTTGCGAGTGGTTGTCCCATCCGCCCATGTGGACGCTCACAAACGTCACGCCAGCTTCGACGAGTCGGCGAGCCAGAAGACAGCTTTGCCCCCACGAGTGTCGTCCATAGCGGTCACGCGTTCGGGGATCTTCCTGGGTAATGTTGAAGGCTTGACGAGCCCTGTCGCCGGTGATCATCTCGAATGCTTCTCGCTGGAACTTGTCCATCGTCGCAGCCACACCAGATTGATCGATGCCGCGGTTCATGGTGTCGAAGGTGCGGAGCAAGTTCCGACGATTTTCCAGTTGGGCGAGTGTCACGCCGCCCGGCAACACCAAGTTTCGGACTGAGAAGTTTCGATTGTTCGGATCGCTGTTGACCTGGAAGGGGTCATAAGCCCGACCGAGATAAGCACCACTGAGATAACCAGGACGTATACCGACGGTCGAAGCATATGGAACAGAAACGTAGGCAGGCAGTCCGGGTTGATTTGGCCCTCGGAGTTTCGCGGCGTACGAACCGATCGAGGGATACATCGGAGCTTGCCGAGCAGCCGTCGAACCGAGGTACCCGGTAGTCATCCAATGGGCACCCGCGAAGTGGTCGCCTGTCGAATGCGTCAGGGAGCGAACGATCGCGAGTTTATCCATCTGGCGAGCTTGTTGTGGCATGAGGCTACACATTTGGATGCCCGAGACATTCGTGTTGCACGTCTGCATGGGACCGCGATATTCAGCTGGGGCTTCGGTCTTGATGTCGTAAGTGTCCATGTGGGTCGGACCACCGTCGAGCCAAATCAAGATGACGGCGGTGTCCTTGGTCGAGTGGCCATTTGTCTGGGCAGCTTGGGCCTTGACACGGAGCCAATCAGCCATCGTCAATCCGGCGACGCTCAGCGCCCCAGCTTTTACGAAGCTACGACGAGTCAAACCGTCGCAGTAAAGATGACGATCCTTGGCGTTGACTTGCAGCATGGCGTTCCCCCCTTTGGAATGTGTGAAGCTGCAGAAATTTGGTAGGAAATACGGACGGTAGGCACCTTGTGAGGCTGGTAAATTGTAAGGATTGCATTCGTTTTTTGCGAGATGATTTTTATTCATTACGATTAGATTGTGATGCCGTCGTCGGGCCTGTTCGCGCATTCGGACATCAAAGCAGCTTACCTGGCCACTCTGACCAGGCTACGATGCGGTTGGCCTTCGGCCAAAAGAGAAAACACTTGGATGGATTGGCCGTCATGGGTGAAAGGCGAATCGTCTCATTTTTTTGATGGGTGGTCGGATGCTTCACTAACTGCCCGGGTCTCAATAAATCCGTTGCCCCGTAGGCGGGACCCAGGACTTGGGACAAGGAAACTCTGTAACCAAGACAAACGGGAAACACTCTAGTTTTGGAAATTCCACCTCGGACGACTGGTTTTGTGAATCCGACAAATCGAGTGGAGGGTTAGGCGAAAAAACTGGCAGCTCTCCTGTTCACCTTGTATTTTAGATAGTAGAGTTCGGCACAACTACCTCTCCACGTTTCTATCCCTTACCCATTGTGCGACTTACGTATCCTCGTGCGGATCGGGCTGCACGGGGCTTTGTGGTCGCTAAATTCTAGCCCGGAGCCCACCCATGCATTCCCAATCTTCGGATTTGCGAATCACCTGTCCACACTGTGGAACCACCTCTCGAATCCCTGGTCACATGTGGGGTAAACGAATCCGTTGTCCCAAGTGCAAAGAAAGTCTGCAGATTTCAAGTGGTTCCAACGACCGAACCGAACGAGAACGAGTTCAGTCACGATCTGAACCACCCCGTTCTTCTCGTCGAGACTACGACGACCGCGACCAAGTGCAGCGAAAACGCCCGTCCCCTCGTCGACAAGGACACGACGAATACGACGAGGATCAAAAGTTCCAGAGGAGAACGAGGAAGGCCAAAAAACGTTCCGGAGGTTCCGCCGGCTGGATCATCGGCTTGGCTGCTGGGGGAGTCGGGCTTGTTGTGGTTGTTGCCGTGTTGGTCATTGTGTTGGTCAGCGGGTCAACCGGGGCCGAGGAGCCCGGTGGTCGCAAGTCTAATCCTCAAGCCAAAGTAGCCCAAACGGCCAATCCGTCCGTGAAGCCTCAGCCCGCGGACCCACAAGGTAACATCACATCCAACACCGTCCGCAAGACCAAAAACGCCACTGTTTACCTACGCATCACGACGGCTACCGGGCAGGTCGGTGAGGGGAGCGGGTTCTTTGCGGTAGAACCTGGCGTCATCATCACCAACGCTCACGTCTTGGGGATGTTGAGCAAAACGAGCGCACCACCACGCAAGGTCGAAGTGGTCCTCAACAGTGGCGAAACGAGCGAACGACGCCTTAACGGACAGGTTCTGGGGGTGGATCGAGCGACGGATCTGGCGGTCGTCCGGGTTGCCAACAACGGGGGGCCGACTCCGCTCCCGCTCGGTCCTACGGGGAGTCTTGTCGAGACCCAGAAGGTGTGGATATTCGGGTTCCCTTTGGGCAAAGAGCTTGGCAGCAATATTACCGTCAGCGACTCGACGGTTTCGAGCTTACGCAAGGACAACCAAGGTCTCCTGGAGAGAATCCAGGTCAACGGCGGAATGCATCCGGGTAATTCGGGAGGCCCTGTGGTCGATTCTGCCGGAAACGTGATCGGAGTGTCGGTCGCTGGCATTCGAGGGACCCAGATCAACTTCGCGGTTCCAGCCGATTATGTCCAGATGTTACTCGATGGGCGACTCTTGTCCTCTACGATTGGGGAGCCATACAACAGTGAGGCCGGCATCCGTGTTCCTGTCCAGTGTGCTTGTCTCGATCCTTTCGGGCGAGTCGATGAGGTGCGTGTCGAGGTGTGGTCGGGACGTCCAGGAAAGGACCGTCCTTCGGCGCTGAGTCCACCCAAGTCAGAGGCTGGTGACGGAATCAAACAGGTGCAACGATTGGCTTACCAAAACACGATCGCCAAGGCCGAGGTGGTCTTGCCAAGAGTCAATCCCGGAGAGGTCGTGTGGATTCAGCCATCGGTCGTCTCGACCACAGGCAAGATTCAGTGGGGGCCAGCGATGGCGATGGCGCCAGACCGAGCCCTCAATCGCGAACCGGCCATGTTAGCCGTGAAGCTGTTCGAACAGAGAGACCGAACGGTCCGACTCACCACTTCGAAGTCGATCCAATTCATCCAAGCCGATAAATCGTTCCTGGCATCGGCGGACGCCCAGGTAGCGATGGCGGAACGGATGCTGCCCGATCGACTCGGTGCTCTCGTTCCCACGGGGTTCGGTCGTCCGCAAATCAGCTACACCGAGGACGGACGGAAGATGACCGCGGATTCGACTGTCACCACAATCTTATCGTCTATCGCTCCCAGGTTCGTTGTCGACACGACGAACAAGTTGCGAGCCCGAGCGGACAACAATCTCAATCCCCGCATCGCGTTGGAGACGCGGGAAGAGGTCATGAGTTTCTACAAGATGATTTGTAAAGGGTATGAGATATCGAACATTACGATTCCCAATCGACAACTATTGCCCAAGGAGAAGTGGCAAACGAAGGTCCCCATGCTGTTGTTGGCTGGCAAGATCGCCAAGGTCGTGGACCTCAACTTGACGTGTGAGTTTGAAGGGGTTCGAACGGTCGGGGGAGCCAAACATGCGGTCGTGACTTTGTCCGGTCGGGTTGAAGGCCGTCAGGAGTTGGCCGGAAAAGTCGATGGGGAGGTCGGTGGAACATTCTCTTTCGACCTGCAAAACGGGTACATATCTGCGGCGAAAATGAGGATCTCGTCGGAGACGGCCATCACATCCGACTTCCAGGTTGTGGCCAAGTTCGATGTTGATCTCCAACGTTCTCCAGGCAATTCGCTGGGAATCAGCTTGCGGAACCTGCCCAACAAAAGTGCCCCAAAACCGACGCCGCCCATGATGGGCCGACAGATCGCCAAATTACAGGGTGTGTTGTCCCCCAACGACGTTCGGGATACCAAACTGCTCAAGAAGGGCTCTCCCATGAAGGCCATCCCCGTCAAACTCGTGGCTGGCAAGACGTACACGTTCACTCTTTCGAGTACGGCCTTCGATCCCTACTTGGCCGTCGTCAGTCCGACCCGGCAACTCCTCGCCCGTGACGACGATGGAGCTGGAAACCTCAACTCGAGGATTACTTTCCGGGCACCTATGACCGGTTCGTACAGCCTTTTGGTGACCACATACAATGGAAAAATGGGGGCCTTCCAACTCACCATCCACCAAGGGCCTTGAGGTCGGCGGCAAGACGATATCCGGGACAAACTGTCCCGGATATCCGGAGACTATTTTCCAGACCAGGGATCGATCTGACGGTCCAAGAATTACAAAATCCCTTCGAGTTACCCCGTACCAAGAACAAGAACGGCCGACCGCTCGGAAGTCGCAAAAGTTGCGGCATTGTTGAAAACTGCGCGGATGAAGTAGCAAGGACACAGAGTGTGCCGTGGCCAAGGCCCTATGAAGTCACGGACGGCACACGGGAGTGTACCTGGTACTTTGGTTCCTTAGTCGCGCAGGTCTCAATAATGAGCACAAGGTCTGCGTAAAAGCACTCAGAAGTGAATTCGTTAAGAAATCGATTGTGGAAATGTCTATAATGAGACTTCTATTGTGTGAGTGTCCCAAAGCTGTGTTGTTCTCCCATTTAAGCTAATCGTGATGATTTTGACGGGGACTGTCCAATACTCCAAGCCATCAATCTGTCTGGCCCCCTCATGTCGTTGATTCCTCGAGTGGGTGGTTCTTTCTTTCGACCCGAAAAGGCAATCCATGTGCGGTATAGCCGGAATAATTGATTTGACGAACCGCCGTTCTGTTCCGACGGACGCGCTGGATCGAATGGCCGAAGCGATCTGGCATCGTGGGCCAGACGAATATGGGATACTGGATCAGCCTGGGATCGGATTTGTTTCTCGCCGATTGAGCATTGTCGGGCTGGCAGACGGACAACAACCGATCTCCAATGAAGACGGAACTGTAACTTGTGTGTACAACGGCGAACTGTTCGATTTTCCGGAAAAACGCAAGGAACTGGAAGGGCAGGGTCATGTATTTCGCACGCATTGCGACACCGAACTGATTCCACACTTGTGGGAAGATCATGGCGAGGGGATGTTTGACCACCTGGAAGGTCAGTACGCGTTGGCCCTTTGGGACGAACCGGGGCAGCAAATCGTTTTGGGACGTGACCGATTCGGCATCTGTCCGCTGTACTGGACTCGAGAGAGTCGACTGGGAAGCGATTGGTTGGTTTTTGCGTCGGAAATCAAGGGTTTGCTTGCCTCGGGGCTCATTGATATCGCACCAGATGTGCGTGGGATCGATCAGGTCTTCAACTTTTTTGCCATTCCGGGACCAGCGAGCTGTTTCAAGGGAATCCAGTCACTCCTGCCCGGTCACTACATCAAGATCGGGCGTTCTGGCCACGGTCCTGCCCAAGTCGAGATTCGGAAGTATTGGGAAATCGACTTTCCCCGGCGTGGGGAAGAAACACGCGGCCAAGAGGCGGAAAAACTCGCTGACGAATTTCAAGAGGTCCTCTACGGTGCGGTCCAGCGTCGTCTTCGGGCGGACGTTCCGGTCGTTTCGTACCTCAGTGGTGGAATCGATTCGAGCATCGTCGTGGCGATGGCGAAAGACATACGTGGCGAGTCCGTTCCGACGTTCACGATCCAAATCTTGGATCCGAAGCTCGATGAACGGGCCGAGGCCGCCATCGTATCCCGACACGTTGGGGCGGATCCTGTGGTCGTGCAGTGTGGTCACGAACACGTGCTTCAGAATTTCCAGAAGCTCCTTGTCGCGGCGGAAACTCCTGTAGTCGATACGAGTTGCACCGCCATGATGTTGATGGCCGAGGAGGTCCATCGTCAGGGGTATAAAGCGGCTCTTACGGGAGAAGGTTCTGACGAGTGGCTAGCTGGATATACGTGGTTCAAGGTACACAAGCTCGTTGGGTTTCTGGATCAGATCACCCGGCTGCCGCTGGCTGGGTGGGCAAGAACCATGTACGCGAAGTTCAGTGGTTTACCAAAAGAGTTAATCGAGTGGCAAAGGACCTGCGTCTCCGCTGGTGGAGGTCCAGACGCGTTCCAGGACGTTTACGGGCTGATGAGAGCCAACCGGTATCGCTTTTACAGCGAGTCGATGCTCGCTCGATTGGCCGACTACAACCCTTACGAGGCGCTCGAGCCGAATCTGGAGCGGGTTCGCCACTGGCATCCGTTGAATCGTGGGTTGTATTGGGGAGGTCGTCTCCAACTGGCAGGCTTGCTTCTCAAAGCCAAAGGGGATCGCGTTGCCATGCGTTCGTCGGTCGAAACGCGTTATCCTTTCTTGGACAAAAAGGTGTTCGACTTGCTCGCCCCTCTGGACCCCAGTTGGAAGCTGCGTGGTTTTCGAGAGAAGTACATCCTTCGCCTGATGGGGCAGCGTTGGCTCCCGAAAGAAATTGCCTGGGCGAAGAAAGGCATGTTTCGGGCTCCACTGGATAGCTTTTTCCTGACGGGTGCCCCGCCCTACGTTGATCGACTCCTCAGCGAAGAGGCACTCGAGAAGACGGGATACTTCGACCCCGCAGCCGTCAAGGCCTGTAGGGCCCGACTCGCGGGCCTGCGTGTTGGTTCCTATCCACGAACGTCGCTGGAAATGGGATTAGTTGCCGTCGTCGCTACTCAACTTTGGCACCACAGTTTCATCGACCCCACGTTGGCGGATCTGCCGGATTGGAAAACCCTGTTGAATCAAGTTCCGGCGCGTGCACCTCGGGTGGCGTGAGGAAGTGGAATCTCCAGGCTGGATGGCATTGGCCCGAAGGAAACGAAGAGAAAGATTCGTGTGAGGAGGCTCCGAGAGACGTGGAGACCTGGATCAGTTGTTGGCGTTTCGGAATAGTTGCCTGGGTCGTGCTCGGTGCGACCGGATTTGTTCATGCTCACAAGGTGGACGTTCGGCTGGAAGTGAAAATTGGTGTCATTGAAGCCGTCGTCGCGAGTGACGATGGTACTCCAATTCCCAAGGCGAAAATCGTCGTTTCGTCCGACGGTTTCCCCGTTACCGAAGGAACCACGGATGCCAAGGGGAAGTGGTCTTTTCTTATTCCGGAACCTGGGGAGTACCGGCTTCGGGCTGATGCAGGGGCTGGACATCTTGCGTTTGCCGAGTTCAAGGTCGATCCGAACAAGAAAGTTGAAATTAGGGCCTCTACGAGCACGGCGCCCTTTCACTTTCCGTGGGTACAGGCAACGATAGGGCTCACCGTCATTGCCGCGCTCGCGGGAGCCATGATTGTGGCGGCCCGACTCAGCCGTCAACCTGCCAATGCTCCCACTCCAGATACGAACGAAAGAAAGGGAAACTCAGGGTAACGAGCCCGAAGTTTCTTTTGGGAATAATTGAGCCACATGTTCGACTCGTCGCACAGAGAATGGTGATGGACATTCCTGTTTGGATGAGGTGAGACTATGGCAGGCGAACTCCGTGTCCTTTTGGGACGAATTCACGAACTTGCCGATCAACCCTTGGCCACTCGGCAAACCGACGCCGAGTTGGTCTCGGCCTTCGGGCAGCACGGCGACGTCTCCTGCTTTGAACGATTACTCGCACGCCACGGCCAGATGGTCTGGCGAGTTCGTCGGCGACTGGCTCGTCGCGAGCAAGACGCCGAAGACGCCTTCCAAGCCACGTTCCTCTCACTCGCAACGAAGGTTCGCTCGATCCGGACGCCCGAGGCCGTTGGCGGCTGGCTTTATCGCGTGGCGTATCGAACGTCCTGGCGAATCCGAGACGCCACACCAGACTCGATCATTTTCCTTCGCGAACCGCAGACGACCCACTCGAACACATCTCCATTTCCGAAGCCCAAGGCCTCCTGGAAGACGAATTACGTCACCTCCCAGAGCGATTCCGGTTGCCATTGGCGATGTGCTACCTGGAAGAAATGCCTCGGGACGAGGCGGCCCAGAGTCTCGGCTGGTCTCTCGCCACTCTCAAGCGTCGGTTGCAAGAGGGAAAAGCACTGCTACGGGCGAAGTTATCGAAACGAGGGCTCACGCTTGCTGGAGTGTTGGCGTGTGGCTTGGTTTCCTCGAGCGGTTCGTCGGCTCCGGTTGTTCTGCCAACGACAATCTTGATCGCGGTTAGGGAGTCCGTCCTTGGAAACAGCCTCTCGGGCGTTGTTCCAAGAAATATCTTAGACCTGGCAACGGGGGGACCTTGCACGATGATTCCTTCACTGTGGAAATTGATGTCGGCGTGTATGCTCGCGTGTTTGTTCGTTGTCGGAACGGTTTTTGTTGTCGCAACAGGAGCAAACCGTTCTGACGAAGGAACGAATTTTCACGAAAAGGATTCCGATTTTTCCCAACGACTTGCAGACGGTAGGGCCGCTCCAAAGGCAGCGGAAACGAGGACGACGAGGACGGGTTCCTATGGTGATCGGTTGCCCGATGGAGCGGTAGCTCGCCTCGGGACGGCGAGGTTTCGTGGAGACTTCCACAAATCGTGGTTCGCCTATGGACAAGATGGCAGGTCGATCATGACACTCTCTGACGGTGGCCTACGGATATGGGAAGCCGAGACGGGACGAGAACGAAGTCGGTTGCCCGGTTTTCCGGCATCCGTTTCTGCGGACAGAAAGACGGTCGTGAGTTTTTCGCCCAAACGAGATGGCGTGATCGTTCGGAGTGCCTCAGACGGAAAACAGATTGCCAAGTTCAAGTACCCCAAGGCGTGGCTCGAATGGGCTCACGTCGAGATTTCTCCTAATGGCAAGTTCATTGCCATTGGACAATATTACCATTCCAAGCAAAGTCCGAAATTGCTCGTGGTGCGTGTATCCGATGGAAAGGAAGTGTATCGGCAAGATGTGAAAGATGACCCAGGGAACACCGCCGAGTTTGCGCCGGACGGCCAACGAATCGCCGTCTCGACGAAGACGGAGAAGGGGCTTGGGACTCAGATCATCAACTTTCGAACGGGCAAAATCGAGCACTTTTTCCCGTCGAAAGGGAACTTGCCGTTCCAATACCTGAGGTATTCCCCGCGTGGCGATTTGCTCATCACCGGGATTGTCCATTTCCATCGATTTGGGTTCCCGTCAGGCCTGTCGGCCGCAACGACGACGGTCCTGGATGTCAAGACCGGTCGTAAACTGTGGAAGTTTTCCAGTGTTGGTATTGCGTTCTCTCCCGACAATGAGACGGTTGCCACGCTCGAGTCGAACATGGGCCTCATTCGCGGAAATGTCATTTCCAACCGAAGGACCAATGAGATAGGAGTCATTCACCTCCGCGACTCTCGCACGGGTAACATTCGCAAGACCATCTCTCCTGGCCTTAATCAGCGGGATGCATTGAAGGCCGGAGACTATCTCGATACTCGTGCTGCGGTCACGTTCTCCCCGGACGGCAAGACGATTGCGACGTGTGACCATGTCATCCGCCGTTGGGACGTGAAGACAGGAAGAGAAATCTTCACGACTCCAAAAACCGACCCGACGGGAGCCATCCATGGTGGAGCGTACCTGGGAGCGTTTTCTCGGGACGGCAAACGTTTTTACTCGTGGACCAAAGATAGGGTTATCCGAATATGGAATTCGAAAACCGGCGAGATGATTGACAAGCGGCAGTTCTCTGGAACCCTATTCGAACCGGCAGCCTTGTCTTTGCACGGAGAACGCTATGCACAACTCGGACAGGATGGGCACCTGGAAGTATGGGAGACCCCTTCGGGAAAAAGGATCGCTCGGTGGAAATCACCCCAGTCGCGTCTCGCGTCCCTGACGTTCGGGCCAGGCGGCAAGATCCTCGCTGCGGCCAACTCGATTGGTCGGACGACGATTTGGTTATGGGATGTGGAAACCGAAAAGCTGGTGCGCAAATTCCAGCCCACAGGGAAATTCGATGGTGTGCGGCAAATTCGGCTGTCTGAGGATGGCAAGATTCTGGGGATTGTGTCGGACCGTCGCCGAAATGTCGCGTTCTGGGAGGTGTCGACTGGAAACGGCCTCAAAATGCCTGAGGAATTCCGAGACTTTGTCTTTTCTCCGGACAACAAGCATATGGCCGTTTGGATCGGGCCAGCGGATAAACTACAACTCTGGATAGCCGACCGAAAGACGGGTCGATTGGTTCGCCCGATGAACATCGGGCAATGCGATGGATTCCCGTGGGCCGAAGTTCAATTTTCCCCCGACGGTCGGTTGGTTGCTTTTGGAGATGGGGAAGCATTGCGATTTTTTGAAGTCCAAACAGGAAAGCTGCGCCGAACCCTTCGAGGACATGATTCGACGTTGCGGTGGGTTCGTTTCTCGTCAGACGGGCGGCTCTGTGCGACTAGTCGTTTTGACACGACGATGTTGGTCTGGGATTTCGTCAGCAAGTGAGATTTGGAGGAAAAAGTAGGAAGCAATGAGAGCTTCCTACTGGTTCCTTTTTTCCATTTCTCTTTACGTCCTCGCGAACAACCCTTGGACTGGTCTTCCGTGACCATCGGGGGTGACATAAAACGGACGTCGTTCGACCGTCAACTCTGCTCGTGGAGAGATGCCCATGGCGGTGTATATTGTCGCGTGGAGGTCCGTGATTGAGACGGGGTTGCGAGTCACGACGAGGGGTCGTTCGGGGGCCGTTTCGCCGTAGAGGCAACCTCGTTTCATGCCACCACCGAACATCAACACCGAACCCGAGCCGGTGAAGTGGCGATGCAAACCGTAGTGTCGCATCTGTCGCATGACGTCGGTGCGAGCGCGGGACTGGTCTCGGGCCGTGCTGCCTGGGACTCCCTCGATCATCATGTCTCGGCTGAATTCGCTCGCGACGATCACCAACGTTCGGTCAAGCAAACCACGCGCCTCCAGATCGAGAACCAACTGGGCGATCGGACGGTCGATCTCTTGCTTCATGCGAACGAGCGTCGTGTGACCGTTCTCGTGGGTGTCCCAATGTAGGAATGGGACGTACTCGGTCGTGACTTCGACGAATCGAGCACCGGCCTCCACGAGTCGGCGTGCGAGGAGACAACCACGCCCGAAGCGTCCTGTGTTGTATCGGTCGTAGCTCCGTTGGGGCTCTTGCGAAACGTCAAAAGCGGTTCTTTCGCGTGAGCCAAGGAGTCGATGGGCATTGTCGACGGCTCGCAACATCGATTCCTGGTGATAATCGCTCGCCAACTCCGAAGCCGGGCTGTTCCGAAGCAACTCGCGGTAAAGCCGCTCGCGTCGGGAGAATCGTTGGTTGGTCATTCCTCGAGGTGGACGAACGGCGTTGATGGCATCTCTGGGATAGGGCAAGTTGAATGGCCCGAACTCGCTGCCAAGAAAACCAGCTGTAGTGAAAGCCTTGAGTTCCTCGGATTCTCCGATTCCTGTCAACCGTTGACCGATGTTGATGAAGGCTGGAATGGCGGGATTTCGCGGTCCTTTGAAGCGTGCGATCCAGGAACCGATGTGTGGTGCAGCCACGGTCTGCGGTGGCACGTATCCGGTGTGCCAGTGGTATTGATGACGGGAATGCAAGATGTTGCCGAGGTCTGCGACGCGGTGGGATCGAATCAACGTCCCACGATCCATGACGCTTGCGACATTTTCCAACCCCTGGGAGATCTTGATGTTGTCGACCGCAGTGTCGATCGAGGGGAACGTACAGAGAATTCGTTCGGAGCGAACGCCCACTTCGAAAGGTACGTATCGCTTTGGATCGAACGTCTCGGGAGCTGCCATGCCGCCAGCCATCCACAAGAGGATGCAGGCATCGGCTGTCGGAGTGGGATGGTCGATGTCGTCCTCGGCGTTCGCTTGGGGCGCACCCATCGCCAATGTTGTTGCTGTACTCGCAGCCATCGCCTTGAGATAGCCCCGGCGAGTCCAGGCCAATCCGGTGTTGGGGTTTATTTGATGATTCGGGTTAGATTGCATGGTGGATTCCAAATTCTGAGTATGGTGAACGATCCAATACAGGAGCCCTTTTCGCGATTGGGAGCCTCGGAACGGGAGGTTTCTAAGTGGCAATTTTGTTGATGGTTTCGAGCACGGGGGAGCCAGGGAACCGCTCGACAGCAGGAACATCACCGGGTGAGTGCTCTTGACGGCAGGTTGATTCCTGTGCTCCCTGGCCCGAGCGTTACCTACCGAAATCGCTCCTGCAATCTTGGCACAAGGACTTTTACTCCCAAGGTTGCCCGGCGGTCAGAGGCTTTTTTCATGTTTTTGGGCCAGTTCTTGATTTCTCCAGCGGCACTTGCAGCCCGGTTTTCCATGGCATCCAACACATTCAACGCCATCACCGATAAGTGGACATCGTTGCGGCGGGGGTCGGCCAGTTTTAGCAAAACGGGTAGTGCGACTTTCGCGTCTTTTTCGGTCCCATAAACGCCCAAAGCTTCGCACGCAGCAACACGCACGCTTTTGGCCTCATCGCGGAGCATTGTCATCAAGACATCTCGGTTGTCTCGGACGACGTCCTTGCCACGCATGACGAAGCCCATCGTTGCCCAATACCGTACGGCGCTGTCCTTGTCTTTGAGGCCGTTGGTGAGTTCTTCGGTGACGCCCGGCTTCATTGACGATGCGAGTTGAGCCATTCCGAATATACGCTTGAGGGGATACTTCTTTGGATCATGCCCGACTTCGTAGGGACTCGAGTTTTTTGAACGGCTGTGAATCTCGTTCTCGGGAAGGAACCCAACGTCGCGGATGCGGAAGACGTGCTGCTCATGGGCGTTGCGGAAGCGTTCGAGCGTCTTGTTGTATTTGGGCATTCGAGCAAGATTGATGACCTCGTCGGGGTCGTTCTTCAAGTCGTAGAGTTCTTCGGCAGGTTTTGTTTGCCAGAAGAGACTTTGAGCTTTGTTGAGTTTTCCTTGGTCGAACAGTTGTTTCCACCTGGCCGTTGTGGGGGTTTTGAATTGGTAGTTCACATGTTGGCCAGAGGGCTTGTGCGGCATGTAGTTTCGGACGTAGACAAATCGTTTGTCGCGTACGGATCGGACTTCGTCGTTGCGTTCGTCCATTCGTCCGCGGAATCCGAACAAAAACTCTCGCTGTTTGGCTTCGTATTTGCCCATGAATGCCGACCCCTGATAATACTCGGGTGGTCGCTTCCCGGCGAGGCTCAACAACGTGGGAGCGAGGTCAACAAAGCTAACGAGTCGGTCCGTCTTGCCTCCCGGTCGATAGTCGTCGGGGGCCAAGTCTCGGAGTCCTTCCGGAACATACACGATCATGGGTACGTGAAGACCTGAGTTCGAAGGATGGCGTTTGTGTCGGGGCATGCCCGAGCCGTGATCTCCGTAGAAGAAGATGATTGTGTTTTCGAGCAATCCGGCTTCCTCAAGTTCGCGGAGGAGTTCGCCGACCTTGGCATCCATTTGCGTAATCCGGTCGTAGTATTGTGCCCAATCCTTCCTGGCTTCGGGTATGTCGGGATGATAGGAAGGGATCGGGGCTTTTTTCGGGTCATGGATTCGCTTCTTGTTCTTGTTTCGGATTTGGCTCTCGTGTGTGGTCGTGTAATTAAAGATCGCAAAGATAGGGCGGTTGGCCTTGAGATATAGTTTCCGCGCTTTCTGAGAAGAGTTGTTCCACATCCCGCCTGGAGCATTCAAGTTATAATCGGTTTTCGTCCAGTTCGTGCAGAAGTATCCCCGTTGTCGTAGATACTGGACATACATTTGAAACCTCGCAGGCAATCGAGTTTGACTCCGCATGTGGTGGGAACCGGTCGAGGGTGGATACATGCCGGAAATAATCGTCGTTCTTGCGGGAGCACAAACCGGTGCGTTCGACCAGGCGTTCCGATAGATGAACGCCTTCTTGGCGAATTTATCCAAGTTCGGAGTCTGGGAGTATTCGTCCCCATAACAACCGAGATCGGGCCCGATGTCTTCACACGTAATCCAGATGATGTTCGGAAGTTTCGAGCGTTTTTGGTTTTTGTTGTTTTTCTGTCCGGCGTCAGCTGCCTGGCTGAAACAAACCAGGACGGTGAACAGAGACAAAGCGAGCCATTGCACAGGAGAGGTCAACATTCTTCCTCCAATCTCAAGGTTATTCTCGTCAGGGAGATTATCGCACCAACTGAAACTCGGGTAACATCATCACACACCACAACAGATCACTGGTGCCTTCCGGGGTTGGTGGTGAACCGACCAGTTGTCTGGCGGTTTGGAGTTCTCTTTGGGTCGGCGAGCGTCCCAATGCTTTCCAGTACACATCCTGAACAATTTGCTCTGATGACAGCTTTCTCTTGGCCCGGAGGAGGTGATTCGCTCCCTTCGCGAGGTAATCGTACATCGTTTGGTCGTTGGCCAGGTCGAGGGCTTGTAGTGTTGTGAGGACTTCTCCTCGGGTCGTAACAACTTGCTCACGGTTCGGACGACCGAGTGAACGCATCAACAAGTTCGAACGCATCAGCGATGCCCGGATGAATTGTCGTTCCTTGGGAACGGACGGAACGAAAGCTGGCAAGGTCACACGAGCGGCTGGTCTTCCGGGAGATGTCCGTGTGATTTGCCAGATTGCGTCAACGAACTGTTCTGCGGACATGCGTTTGACTTCCGGACCACGAAAGACATATTCTTTGCCCGGTAGTTCCTTCTTTTGGACGGCGGTCTTGGCTTGATAAACGTTCGACGTCGCGATGTGTGCGATGAGTTTTTTCAAGTCATACTCGTTGTCGGAGAGGTACACCGCCAGATAATCCAGCAAGTCGTCACTCCAGGGGCGGTTGGCCATGACGTCGACGGGATGGACCAACCCTCGACCCATCATCCGGTCCCAGATGCGATTGACGATCGTGCGGGTAAAGCGGCCGTTGTTGGAGTTCGTTACGAGTTTGGCTAACTGAGCGAGTTTCTGGTCTCGCGACAACTTCGGGTTGATGTTTCCAAGCTCTGGCCAGAGGAATTTGGGCGTCGCGTATTTTCCGGTGGGCGTGTCACAACGATGGATTTCGAGTTTTCGAGTAGACACGATTGCGGCGAGCCCGTAGGCATCGCGGAGCTTCCAGGAATCCACAAAGCTATCGTGACAAGACGCGCATTTCATGTTGGCACCGAAGAACACCTGCGAAACGTTCTGGGCGAATTGCAACTCGCGGACTTGGCTCGCGTTCACCTTGCCGCGCCATTTGATTCCGCGGATGAAGCCTTCGGATTGTTGGTTTGGATGGATCAACTCACGTGTAAACTGATCATACGGTTTGTTAATTAGAAGCGACTGATAAAGCCAACCGGTAATCTGTCGACGACCGCCGTCGATGTATCCTGTCCCGGCATAATCATTTCGTAAGAGATCGTTCCAGAACGTGAGCCAGTGTTCTGCGAAACATCGTTTCTGGGCCAAGACACGCTGGACTAATTTCGCGACGCGTTGTTTGGAGGTATCGTTCTGGAACGCCTTGACCTCGGATGGAGTCGGCAGTTGCCCAATGAAGTCGAGGTAAACTCGGCGGACTAATACTACATCGGCCGCGGGTTCAGGCCATGTCACGTTTTGTTTGGCAAAGTACCCATCCACGATTCGATCGATCGGGTGGTTTAGGCCCGGTTTCATTGGCGGGACAGTAATCCGCCGAGGTTTCAGCTGCGCGACGTAGGTGTTCGCTTTGAACGAAAAGCTGGCGTCCCAGGGAACACCTTGGTCGATCCAGTCCTTGACCAAGGCGATTTCTTTCTTCGAAAGGGCCTTGCCGTTTGGGGGCATGCGGTCGAGGGGATCTTTCGTCGTGATTCGTTTGTACAGCTCGCTCTTTTCACTCTTGCCCGGGACGATGACCTTGGCGTCGAGGAGGGCTTTTCGAGTATCCATCGAAAGCCGTCCCTTGTAGGTGCCGTTGGTATGACACTTTGCGCAATGCGTTTTGAGGATGGGAACGATTTGGTGGGCGAAGTCGATGTTGTTTTTCTTTTGTACGCCCAGTGTCGGGGCTGGCATTATCGTTAGCAGAGCCCAACCGACGATCATCGGTACGCTGAATCTTATCATCTATGGTTTCATCCAATTCGCGAGGAGTGGCGGGTTTTTCGAGAATCTGCAGGGTTAATGCAAAGGTATTATCCTATCATCCATCCAAGTCAAAGGGCAAACAACAAACGCTCGGGACGGTCCTTTGGTGCCGAATGCCCTACCGAACTAGAACCCCAATGTCCCTGAGCTTCTTGGGCAGCTGGGCAAAATCGATCACCAAATGCGGATTGTATTGGTTCCTTTATCCAGGGGCGTTGCCCCAGGCTACGTCGAACTTGGCCTTCGGTCAAAATGACACGGACAACAGAAAAACCGGACGGTCAGTTATTTCGCGTTCTCAAGGGTCAGTTTTTTCTCGAAACCAGGGCAACAGGACACGATGTACCTGCTACTATTGACGCGTAGTTTTCAGTAACTTCGGCAAGAGGCAGAGTCGAACAATACGCGGAATTTGATTGCTCCTTGCGGCCCTCAACAAGCATCCCTCCTGAGCTGTTCCCATTTACTATGACGACTTTCCGACGTTTGGTCCTTTTACTGTCATTGATGTTCTGGCAAGGCGGTTTCATGTTTTATGGTGCCGTCGTAGTTCCGGTTGGCAGTGGAATCTTGCAATCTCACACCACCCAAGGGTTCGTCACTCGATCGGTAACGAACTTTTTGAATCTGGCCGGTGTCCTTGCCGTGGGTGTGTGGTTGCTCGAATTGATGATGACGCGAGAGTCGAGAACAACGTTCGCTCGACTTCGTTGGTTGGGTTGGGGTCTGATAGTCACGACACTGTGTCTTCAGGGATGGCTTCACCTCGAACTCGACGCTGAGTTGGTTCCGGAACTCCATCAAGTCCTCGATCGGCCCCGGTTTCAGTCGTTGCACAGTTGGTATCTTATCGTTAGCACAGTACAGTGGGCACTGGCTTTGGTGTTACTCGTGTTGACGCTCAACAACTGGCAAGCGAACGATCGGCTTTGGCAGAGGGTGACGCGGTCATGACGATTTACTTTTATTCGAAAACGGACGATTACTACTGGCTCTCCAACTTTTCCAAACACGGTTTCCAGCTCGATGGCGAGTATTGGCCTACCGTCGAACATTACTTTCAAGCCCAGAAATTTCCTGGAAGCGAGCAAGCCTCAAAAATTCGCAAGGCGAGGACTCCTCGTGATGCCAAGAAATTCGGTCGTGATCGGTCCGAGCCTCTCCGTGAAGATTGGGAAGACGTCAAGGACGATGTCATGCGGTCGGCGGTATTGCAGAAATTCAAGACGCATCAGGAACTGCAAGAAATGCTTCTGGCCACAGGAAACGAAGAATTGGTTGAGAATGCTCCGAGTGATTACTATTGGGGATGTGGAGCCGACGGAACCGGGAAGAATAGGCTCGGGGAGATTTTGATGGAGATCCGAGCCCAGTTTGCCCAGGGTTCCGTTGACTAGAGCGTTTAACGCTCGTGTTGGGTACAGCTCGCAGTCGCCAAAGTTCTTAGGCCAAGTGCTCCCTTCTCGAGATAGGATTCCTCCTGAATCCTTCCAGTTCCGCTGTGTTTCCCGCTTCGCTCGGGGTTGGGGGGCTTTCTCCCCTCGGGCGGTCGGATGAATAAGAGTCGTGTTTGTTGTGGTTCTTGGAGTTCCGTGGGTTCACACCCACGGCCAGGATCTTTCGCCCCTTCGGGGCTGAGAATCGAAAACACGACACTTGTTTATCCGACTGCCCGAGGGGCTGAGAATCGAAAACACGACACTTGTTGAGCCGACTGCCCAAGCGGGCTCCAGGACTTTGGAAAGGAAAAACTGTACTCAATACAACCGGGAATCGCTCTAATGTTCTTTTGGAACTGGGTGTGGATGAATACCTGGGAGTCGTCTTTGGGCAGTCGTCTCCTGCCTGTTTCGAATGCGAAAAACGAACTCACCTCCGTTTTCCCCAAATCTTCGCCAACAACGCGTATGTTTTTGGATCCACCTCTTTCAACTCACCTCGGACGAACGGATAGAAATCATTGGTCCCAAAATAGGATTCGGTCATCTCGGCAAAAAATTCCATCGGATTGGTGAGCGCGTAGTGTCGTGTCTTGTGTCCACGAATGTGCCGAACGGACTCGTACAGTTTGGCATTCTTGACGCGGAAGTAGGCGGAGCGAATCTCTTTGTGGTCGAAACTCAAAATGCGATCGTGGTAGGCGTGGGCCAGTTCGTGGAGCACGACCCATTGTTGGTCTTGGTTTCGTTCGTGGCGGATGAGTCCTTCGGCACGAGGTATGTGGACGGCTTTGGTCATGTCGGTGGAGTATCCGTTCCTGCGTAGCCATCCGGCCCCTGGGTGGTATTGCATCGCGCGGAGTTTATGCTCGCGATCCAGAAAGATTGGAACGTCTCGTAACTTTTTGAGTTTATCCTCGGGCATGATCAGTGAGATTCGATAGAGTTTGTTCGAGAGTACTCGCAACGCGACCTCTCCGAGTTTTTCGTGCTCGCCGGAGAGGAGACTTTTATCGACGTGGACTTTCCAGCCCTCGATTTCTTGAATCGTGTGATCGATGTGGAAGCTGACTCCTCGGGCCTCCTTTTCTTGTTTAGGAAGTGAGGGCTTTTTGGTGGTTTGCCCACGGGCCAAGTCCATTACGCCGCCGAAGAACATAACGCCGAGGAAGAACAACGTCACCATTCGATTGGTCATCCGTATTGCCTTATCAAAAAGAAGAATCTTCAAGGAGTGCGAAGTTTTGGAAGCGGTTTTGATTGTGAAAACCGAGATCGTATTGGAAGTGATTGTTGAGACGGTTGCAAGGACTAATCTAATGGAGGTATGATCTGGGTCGGTTGCTCTTGGCTCACCAATTTCCAAGAAAGGTGCTCGAAATGCAAAGCCGGAAAATGGTCTTGAGTTTGTGGGCTGTCCTGGTTGTGGCCCAACCGACGTTTGGTCAGCTCCAGAAACGAGTCCTCGCCGATTCCTCTGATGGTTCGAAGATCGCCACCAGCGTCGATGGAATTGTCGCCACCGTGAAGGTGAAGACCGGCGATGTCGTCAAGAAGGGTCAGGCATTGATCGTTTTGAAGTCTGACCAAATCGAATTGGATGTCCAAATCGGGAAAACGACGGTCGAAGTTGCCAAGGCCTTCGTTGACCTCACGTCTGTCCGGTTAGAATTCGCAACGACAAAGCTGGAACGGACGAAACAGCTCTTTCAACGAGGTAAAGCCTCGAAGGAGGACTTCAACACCGCGTTTGGCCAAATGAGAGAAGCCAAGGTCGAACTGGAATCGAGTAAGACTCAACTACGCCAACGGGAACTGCAATTGAAACTCCTTGAGTTGCAGCTGGCATCGCACACCATTCGTGCTCCCTTCGAGGGAAAAGTGGTGGGGTTCTTTGTGCGAGAAGGGGAAGGCGTTCGGGCGTTGACGCCGGTCCTCCGCCTTTTGAAAATCCGTCGGGGTTCCGACTGACCGGATCGTCCAGACGACTGTGTCCAACTTGCTTCTGGGGTCCGACTTGCAACAATAATCCAGGTACGTATCGAAGTTTGTAAGGGACATCATCATGGCGAAGCGGTTTGTTGTGATCGGGTTGGGCAATTTTGGCTCGACCATCGCAGAAGCATTACACGCGCAAGGACACGAGGTCATCGCCGTCGACACGCGTGAAGACGCCATCGATAACATCGCCCGCCACGTCACGCGTGCTGCCGAGGGAGACGGTCGGCATCTGCCGACACTCGAACGAATCGGCGCACGCGGTGCTGATGTTGGTATCGTCAGCACGGGAGACGACATTACTGCGAGCATTCTTGCTTCTTTGTCGTTGAAGGACCTGGACGTGAAGGAAATCTTTGTGAAAGTGATTTCGCAGGACCATGCTCGCATCATGGAACGCATCGGGGTCACCGACACGACGTTCCCGGAAAGGGAATCGGCCCTGGCCCTGGGCAAACGGCTCTCTCGTGGACACCTGCTCAACTTCTTCCAGATAGGGCGAAACTTTGGTTTGCAAGAAATGGCCGTGGGAGAAAAATGGAATGGGAAGACCCTTCGTCAACTCCGACTTCGTCAACTCTACCGCATCAACGTGGTTGCTGTGAGGGACGTGATCCAAGACGAGATCATTACGAGCCCTGACCCCGACCGAGTCCTCAAAGATTCGGACTCGCTCGTAGTGGCTGGCAACGACGAAGATTTGGCCAAGGCGGCTGCGGCGAGTTAAACTCCGTTCGTTTTGATACCGCAAGCAAGTTCCGTGGGTTCCCACCCACGGCTAGGATCTATCGCCCCTGCGGGGCTGA
>CAYRFQ010000118.1:0-20995 GCA_964423615.1 uncultured Alcaligenaceae bacterium
AGGCCAACTACCGCCATTGCCAGCGAAAATCACTTCAGATCAGTAAAGTGTTACAGGGTTGGAACGGCTTTCCGATATTCGCAGTTCCGATCCCTTGAACTAGCTGTGTTTCTTTGCATGCCAAGAGACTGTCCCATAAGGGGTTCAAGCCGCCATGCGATAGTGAAACTCTGCCTCCCCCGCTTTGGGTTGGAGCCGGTTGAGCATCATCTGGATCATGCTGATTTTGATGAACGCTTCGGACGAGCAGGTGGTCTTCTCCCGGTCCACGGTCAAACGGCGACACGTGCCCAGCCAAGCGAATGTCCGCTCGACCGTCCACCGAATGGGCAGTTGCACCCAACCCGTTTCTCCCTCACGGCGGCGGATAACGACGACGTCGTAGTCGGCGTGCTCACAGGCCCATTCGTACAGGGCATAATTGTGGTACTTGGTGTCGGCGAACATTCTCTTGACCTTGCTCATCGGTTGGCCCTTGAGTCGAGCGAACAATTGCAGGGCCGCTCGGGCATCATCGACGTTGGCCCCAGTGACGAGCACGGCCAGCAGCAAACCCATGCTATCAACAACGATATGGCGTTTTCGTCCATCGACATTCTTGGCATTATCCCTCCCCCGATGCTCGCCCCCGGAGGTGGTGTCGATGGACTGCCTATCGACACTGGCAGTGATTCGTGGATGACCCGGTTTCTGCTGGGTCCGAACTTTCGTGCGAAGCAGGTCGTGGACAGTCTCCAACGTGCCGTTGTGACGCCACTCGTCGAAGTAGCGCCACACGGTACTCTTGGGTGGGAAGTCTTTGGGCAGATAACGCCACTGACAACCCGTCTTGGAAATATAAAAGATGGCATTGACGACATCACGCAGATTGGTCGTG
The DNA here is from genome assembly GCA_964423615.1 of uncultured Alcaligenaceae bacterium. Taxonomy (GTDB): domain Bacteria; phylum Planctomycetota; class Planctomycetia; order Gemmatales; family Gemmataceae; genus CAYRFQ01. The sequence goes on from CAYRFQ010000118.1 coordinate 878, forward strand.
CGTGGCCGTCCGCCGAGATAGACCGGCAAATGTGGCTCGATCAAACCCCATAGCTCATCGGTCACGTCACTAGGGTAGGTTTGTGTTCGCATACCTCATTCTACGCAGCTGAACCCTTATGGGACAGTATCTAAGAGCTACTGAGTACCAACTCGGGAACCGGAACCTTATAACTATCAACTTCACGAGAAGCAGTTTAACGATTGTTGACTGTTGGCACAGTGAAGAGTTGTCGGAGCCGTGATCCAAAGCCACGAGCGTCTATCTCGAAAGATAAGTGCCGTGTCGAGTTCCCGGCTAAGTGGTCCCATTGCGGTTGCGATGAGCGGATCGAACCCATCGACCCGTCACATGACTTACGGGTCGTTGGGTGTCTTCGTGACTAGGTTCTCCAAAATTCTCAACAATTTGGGAACCGCTCTTGAGCAGGCCAAAATCGATACGCATCTAATTTGGGAAAAAATGCGACCACAATTTGGTTCGGCACAAGTGATGTTTGTTCTCCAGAGCACTATCACAAATCACTCAAAATATCACCTTGTGTGAGTGCAGTACACCACTTTCCGAGTCCAAGGAAAAACGAACTCTGTAAAACTCAAAGGTCTCGGTTCAAACGGCAATTCAAAGTAATTTTTCCAACGTACGACACCTTTGTAGTAATAGACTTTGATGACTCCATTTTTTCCCCACCATTGGTTTCCTTTTGTCCCGTGAATTAACAGAAAACCGACTAACGCTCCCGGAGCTTTGGGTTCGACTTCCCAACGAGGCGGTCCACCAAGAATTTCCTCCACTTCGTTCGGAGTCATGCCAATTTTTATTTTATTGTAAGATTCAACCGAAATAGATGGTTGATTCGTACTACAGTACCATCGTATACCTTCCTGATTAATGAACACAAGGAACGGCATCATAGCTAATAATACAATTTTCATTTCCATAGTTGCCCCTATTGCCAAACGTGAGGTGGTTGAGGTGTTATCTTTGCCAATTTCGTTGTTAATGAGTTGTTTTGGAAATTTAGATTGATCACAATTTGCATTTGAAAATTCGCCTCAATCTTGTTCTCTTGGGATAGTTTTACCGTAACCCTAAACGCTCGATTCACCTCAAAGTTCTTGTGCTTATCTCTAACTGCCTGGACTAAAGCCCCCTTGTGCTCAGTAATGTCTGCATATCGAAAACTTGAACTACTTAGTTCACTCGCTCGAAAATTTTTCATGAACTCCTGAGGTTTACCTTGAAGTTTGCCATCCTTTCCTTGGTCAAGGATAAGATGCTGTGCGACTTTACCTTGATCCATATCTTTTTTCAGCTTGGTATACTGTGCCTTTGTTATTTCTTTTCCATTGGGATATTTCTTGCTTAGGGCGGAATAGGTATAGCCTGTTTTTAGCCCCCCAGATTTCGAGAGTAAGAACACATCTTGTTGAATATGGTACTTCTTTATGAGGTCTGGGTTTGGTGCCTGGACAGTGACAAGAAATCCGTATTGTCCCAACTTTTCTCGATAACCTACACGTGCGTATTTCCTTCCGGCGGGATTATTAATCTCATAAACGTCTTTTGCATCTTGAAGTACAATTCTGGGATTAGGCGGCACGGGCTTGAACTCGATACGAGGGGGAAGGGCGAGAACACCGGGTCCGCAAGGCTTTGCTTTACCGACTAAAGGCCCGTTTTTGCCTGGCCCTGGCTTTGCAATACCCTTACCAGGAACAACATCTTCTTGAGTAAAAAATAATCCAAGCGGAGATGTCCCCGTCGTGGGCTGGTGAATGAAGAACCCACTTGGATCCGTATTCATCACCGGCTGATTATTCACATACCGATACAAGTTTGAATCCCCCGCTTCAAACCCAAGCAGGTCCTGACTGATCCACCTCCCAATCGCCGGATCGTAATACCTTGCCCGATTGTACCGGAGTTTAGCCTCGGCATCCCATTCTCGTCCAGTCCACTTGTATCGATCTCCGAACGAAGCATTACTCTCACTGGTGATGTTTCCAAACCCATCATAGACAATGGTGTTTTGGACCAAACCACTGTTGTCGATCATGTGCCGAACCGACCCAACGTGGTCGGTCAGATACCAGGCCACCGTGTGGCGTGGGATCAGGGGAGGTCGGAGAAGTCCAAGCTGCTCCCAAGACCAGAGAGCAGTTGGAACAGGAATTTAGTCAGGTGTGGGATACCAGAGAGCTAGCCAGGGACTTCATCGTGATTGCTTACAGCAAGCCGTTGGGGCGGGTGAAGAGGAAGACGGATGGCGTGGTTGGCAACTTGACGGTGCAAGAGCAACTATGTTCTCCAAAATTCTCAACAATTTGGGAAACCGGGCTCGAGACGGCCAAAATTTCTGCACCTTGAATTTGGCTACAAATGTGACCACAATTTGGTTCGGCACACGTAAAGTGACTTGCGGGTCTTTGGGAAAACCGCTTTGAACAGGCCGAAATTTGTACACCTATAATTCGGCTACAAATGCAATCAGAATTTGGCTCGGCACAAATCAATCTCGAACTTTAACATATACAACTAACGGAGCTGCATCTCCACGCTTTGTGGGGAAATGATTCGGCCGTTGACTCCAAGGAAAAGTTGCAGGAAACCGAATTGTCAAGCGGTTACCTTTCAGTTTGTAGATGCAATAAATCTTCGAACCTTTGCTCTCTGGAATCAGCTTGTTTTCTTCAGTTGTAAAAGTGATCCATTTTGGTTTTTTACTTGAATCAATCCGAAATGAAAATTTCCCTGCCACTTTGCCCGCCATGATGACCAAAGAGAGTTTTTTCTTGAAAGACCTGCGAACATCGTTAATTGGCTTAACTCCTTTTCCGTTTGTTTCGGAATACACAATTTTCCAAGTCCCTTGCAGTTTGTCATAATCTGTTGTTGGCTCATCGCCTGAAGCAACCGACAGAATTAAACAGAAATATATGGCTGAGACAATTATGAGATAGTGAGACATGTGTTTTCTCCTGAATCCAAAGTCGAAATAGTAACTCCGAGGCACTCGCAAAAGACTCTTTTACCGGTCTTGCGCCCTCTCACTGTGTAGAATGGAGGGCAGAATCATGACCAAACCATCACTATCCAATAATCTTTGCCTGCATGAAATCATTACACCCACAACCTCCCCCAAGATTCCGCTCCTCAAGGCGAAAGCCTCTGGATCCCTACTCGATGTAGTTGGTGAACCTGCTCGAAGTGGCTGGGAAGGTTCAGCAGCAAACGCACCCCGAAGAAAATCCAAGGGGGACAGAGTTAAAACTCCGAGGCGGATAGTAAGAGCTTGAACAATGGACACCGGCTGGGGTCCACCTCAGCACGTCCCCCTGTCTGCACTCCTGCTGAACCGATTCGACCAGCAATTGCAGGAGTATTGCTTCCCCCGAAGAGCAACCTTCCTAAGCTTGCGAGACCTATCCTCCCGATACCGATCACTAGCCTATACCCACCAGCGACAAATGCCAAAGAGTCGTCGTAGTGAAGCCCATGTCCACCACGTGGGAAACTAGAACGCTTATCCTTCTGTCGGGGCAGCACGATGCGCTCTTGGCGTTCTGGTGTCGTGGACTGATGGTAGTTATTGGGGCCTTCAGTATGTCGTTGAATTGTTACGCCTTCCTTGCTTGTCGTCTTGAAGGATAGGCAAAGGCGAGACTGCTCTGCCGCAATGGGGTCCACCTCAGAGGTTGCTGGATTGTTCACCCTGAAGCAACAGTTCCAAAGTTGTTTATTGTGAAACTCTTGTCATGATCCTTGGGAGCAAGGGTTGTTGGTAGGGCCTCCCTTGTTCTCTGCACTTCGGTTTTCTTTCAAAGCAACAAGATTATGATACAACACAAACGCCGAACGCTACGAAAGCCACCTTGCAGTTGTGATGAGATGACTGACCCGACGACCCGTCACATGACTTACGGGTCGTTGGGTGTCTTCCTCACTGTGTTCTCCAAAATTCTCAACAATTTGGGAAACCGGCCTTGAGCAGGCCAAAATCGATACACCGTTAATTTGGCTACAAATGCCATTACAATTTAGTTCGGGACACTCAGTCTGTGATAATGCAGTTTGGAAGCTGTTTTCGGATGTTGGCAAACCCCGCCTCCGTCACACCTTTTTTTGGTAACGATAAGGTTCTCAGTCCCTTTAGGCGAAGTACATGGACTAATCCTCTGTCACTGACTCGAGTATTGGATAAGTGCAGGACTCTGAGATTTTGGAGCTTTGTCAAATGCAGCAATCCTTGGTCGCTCACTGTTGTGGATCTCAAGCCAACGCAGACAAGGTTCCTCATGTGGGAGATATACTTAACACCAACATCAGTAACTTTTGTCTTGCCGAGCCAAAGCTCTTTAAGATTTTTTAGTCGGGTTAAATATTTGACTCCAGCATCTCCAACCTGTGTCCTCGTAAGGTCCAGATATGTGAGGTTTTTTAACTGGCAGATGTGCTCCAACGCGGCATCGTTTATTTGAGTTCCGAGCAGGCCAAGCTCTTCCAGTTTTGGTAGTCGAGTTATCTTGTTAATCGCTGCATCACCAAATTTTGTATCGGAAAGGCCAAGCCATTTGAGGTTTTTCAACTGGCAGATGTGTTCTAACCCAGCAGTACTCACTTGAGTCGCTGTAAGGTCAAGCACTCTTAGCTGTTCCAGACCAGATAGATATTTCAACCCAGCGTCATTGATTCTCGTTTCAGGGAGGTAGAGTTTTCTGAGGGTTCTGAGTCGGGCTAACTGCTCTAAACCTTTGTTGGTCACCCGCGATTTTCGCAGGTCAAGTAAGGTTAGGTGTTGCAACGGAGCCAAATACTTCAACCCCTTATCACTCACTTGCGTTCGAGACATCGAGAGGACTTTGAGATTTTTGAGTTGAGCCAAATGCTTCAACGCAAGGTCGCTTAGTCTCAAGCCACTGACACCGACGAGTTGAAGGTTTTGTAATCGAGCTAAATGCTTTAACCCAACGTCACTCACTTGACTTCTCGATAGATCAAGCCAAACAAGATATTTCAAATGGACCAACTGTTTTACACTCATATCAGTCGTTTGTTGCCCATCTATCTGCAGTCCAAATGCAAATGGAAGATTTGGTAATCGGCTGAAATCAATAACTTTGTCGTTCTTTGCGATATAGAAAACTGGAAGTTTACGCGAAGGGTCGAGAAAATTGTTGTCATCACCAAATGCAAAACCAAGTTTCTCAAAAGCTTGCTTGGCGTGTTGAAGTTGGGTTCCATTCGCTTGTGGTAATTTCTCTGGTGTCCTCCCATGACCACTCCAAGATGTTGTCGACGCAATCGCACCAAACATCAGAGCAAGAAAACAACGCATGGTCTCTCCAAGAATTAACTAACCCAAAAGTGACACAATCCCGCCACATTTAGTACGAGCGTGTCCGAAAACTGTTCTATCGACGAGAACTCAGAACCTTTGTCAACTGACCCCTTGGTGAATCATCGCTTGGGCTGTGTTGGGGCTCTGTCTTACATTTCTGGAACCGAGAACAGGAATGGCTTCAAAGCAAAAAGTCGCTTCGCCGTCCATGAGAACTCAGTATCGGAATGGCACCCTCCACGCTGACGAGCACTTTATTTCGACAACAACCACCAACGAGTCCACCATCCCTGCGAAAATCCAACTCGAGTAAGTCGGGTACAATTCTGGCTGAAACTAAGGATTTAAAGGGATCGAAAGCCCGACGCTGACCTGCCATTTTTTTTTGGAACTTCCAGGTCCCCCAACTGAATCTAAACCCTGCGGCGAAGTAGCCTTGGGCGGAAATCTTTGGGTTATTAAACCGCGGGAGAAGTGTAGCACCAAGAGAGGCATTCATACCCCCCTCAATGAAGGCTTCTGCCTGAGGATTTAATGCAAAACTTCTTTTGGCGGCAAGAGCTACTTGGACTTTTCCATTTATCCCACCGCTCACGTAGGCATGCCGTCCTTTGTCGAATTTGTATTTGATTGTTCCCGATATCCCTACAGAGACTTTGAGGGATACCTCAACTCCCCATGCTTGCAATGCTGGGATCGGAATAGGACCTTTAGCCTCAATTTTCCCATTCACGCTCATCGAAACACTGTTCCCGGCAACTTGTGCCTGAAACCCTACTTTGCCACCCCATTTGATTCTGTCGCCCCACAATTTGTACTGGGGAAAATCAAGTTGCCAGTTAATCGGGTTGGTTTTCAAAGTACCTTGACGCTTTTTGAGGGCATCAAAAAACCACTCATTCCAACTTCGTTGCCTTGTCGCAGGTGGGCTCAAATTGAGACGTGTCTGGTTCCCCACCCCTCCGAACCCACCACCGAACCCACCACCGATTCCACTGCCACCTAACACAGGCAATCGACCAGGTTTGCCAATACCTGTCGATCCTGGTATCCCGTTACCACCTCCGATCCCGCCGGGAAGAGGAATTGGCATGACTGGACGACAAATCGGGAACATTGGCCGAAACTGCAACCCACTTGGATCGGTTTTCATCACCGGCTGATTATTGACATACCGATACAGATTCGAATCCCCCGCCTCGAACCCAAGCGGATCTCGACTGATCCACTTGCCAACTGCCGGATCATAAAATCTCGCCCGGTTGTATTGCAACTCCGCCTCGGCATCCCACTCCCGTCCAGTCCACTTATACCGATCTCCGAACGAAGCATTACTCTCACTGGTGATGTTCCCAAACCCATTATAGACAATGGTGTTTTGGACCAAACCACTGTTGTCGATCATGTGCCGAACCGACCCAACGTGGTCGGTCAGATACCAGGCCACCGTGTGGCGTGGGATCAGGGGAGGTCGGAGAAGTCCAAGCTGCTCCCAAGACCAGAGAGCAGTTGGAACAGGAATTTAGTCAGGTGTGGGATACCAGAGAGCTAGCCAGGGACTTCATCGTGATTGCTTACAGCAAGCCGTTGGGGCGGGTGAAGAGGAAGACGGATGGCGTGGTTGGCAACTTGACGGTGCAAGAGCAACTATGTTCTCCAAAATTCTCAACAATTTGGGAAAACACGCTCCGGTTGGCCGAAGTTCATACACCGATAATTTGGTCACAAATGCGACCAGAATTTGACCCGATGCAACTAGGGAATCTGGCGTTTCAATTTCAAATGAACCACACCTCGATGAAGCATTATCATTTTTAGCGATCCATCCATGAGATTGTAGAAGCATCGTACACGAGAGGTTCCCTCGTTGTTGTCAGTGATTGAGAAGCTGAGTTCGTGGAAAACCGGGTTCACAACGAACGTCACGCATTCCTCTGATTCTCCTTCGAGCAACGTTAATTTGTTGCCGCTGAAAACAATTCGAAGTGTTTTCAGCTCCTCGCTGTCGACTCCTCTGTCGCTTCTGGTGATAGACACAGGGCCCCATACCCCTCGCAGTCGTGACCTTGCTTTGACAGTTCGTTCGGAGATCGCGGTGGTCGCCGCTTTGATCGACTCTGCGATCCTCGGATTGCTCTCCTTTTTCAGTGCTTGACATAAGGGGGCCAAACTCTTTTCATTACCTATCTTGTGCAAGATTTTAATCGTGGATATTCTAATCTGGTTGTCACTGCTGCCAAGCCCTTCTTCAATCGTTGGAAGAATTTCTGATCCCAGTTCGAGCAGCATCGCTTCCGCCTTCTTAATGCCCGCTGGATCAACACTCTTGAAGTTGTTGTAGATCTGCAAAACAACAAGTTGGACAGCGATATCCCCAGCTACCTTGTCCTCACGAGTCACTTCCCTCATGGGCTGCCGTTGTGGAGCCGCGGGCAACGGCGGCGGCAGCGGTGGGGAATCTGATTGCCCGACACTTTCAATCGGTACACACCCAAGCACGATGAGAATCAGGCAAACTCGAATCAATTGGCTCGTCATGATCGCATCCCCTCCGAGAAAACAGCGTTTCCGACTCAGTATGGAGTCCCTTTTATCGAGTCCACTTCACATCGTAAAACGTCGAAAGGTTGACCAGTCTTGTTTTGTTTGGGAAGATCAAACGTGCCTCGTTTGCAGATGGCCGGTGGCGGTGGCTGTCTTTGTTCCGTCAAGCCACTTAGATCCATGCTTCTCAGCGTTACCTCCCCCGAAGTTAATTCTGAAAAAATACCGATTTTTCGCCAGAGCAATGTAAATGGTGCCAGTTTCGGTTTTTGCCTTTCCGAAATCAAGTTCTGCCACATCTTGCGTTCCCGGAATCATGTTCTTGACACTCACTTTGACCTTCTTACCTGTGACAACTTTGAACTTATATTCTCCATGAACTATACACTTATCCTTAGTGACGCGCTAAGCAACGCTTTTTTGGTCGGGTACGACGACCCAGTCCAGATCAACACCGACCTTGAACTCACCCACTTTCTTCAGACCTAGTCCGGCTGCAATGTTTGTTACGACCTTAACACCAGCTATCGTGTCAATTCGACCCAATGGCATCTTTACTTGATTCTTAGGACCAGCAAAGTGTTGAGTGGCAGAAAGAGTAAATGACCACTTGGACAGCCTAGCCGAGTTTTTTTTGCCTCAGAAGGATTCGCAGTGTATCTAATCCGGATGGATCTATTGCGTTTGTGGGCTGATTGTTGACATACCGATACAAGTTCGAATATCCCGCCTCGAACCCAAGCGGATCTCGACTGATCCACCTGCCAATTGCCGGATCGTAATACCTTGCCCGGTTGTATTGCAACTCCGCCTCGGCATCCCACTCCCGTCCGGTCCACTTATAGCGATCTCCAAACGAAGCATTACTCTCACTGGTGATGTTTCCAAACCCATCATAAACGATGGTGTTCTGCACCACCCCCGAATTGTCGATCATGTGCCGAACCGAACCCACGTGGTCGGTCAAGTACCACGCTACCGTATCGCTCGAATCGATCCTGGCCCTCGTGTGTCCGACGTCCTCGATGAGGAACTGGGTCCGTTGGTCGTCCCAGAACAATTTGAGAGAAAATCGCAGGTTTGCGTAGTTTTTTGGGATGACTCTGGTGCCAGTGCGGTCTCTTTCGTACAATGATGCATTCTCCTTCTGTTTACCTGTAAATCATGGTGGTTCAGGCAGCATGGGGAAACAAACCTCTAACCCGAAAAACCTCTCTATTCGCCCGGCGGTGCGATTATGTGGAGCGCACTGCGAGTTGACCTCCGTTTCGCTCCGGCGACATTGAGGGAGGTAAAAAAGTCGGAAGGAAAAAGGCACAAGGTGACACCGTACTTCACCCCGGCCCCTTACTCCTTCCTCCTTTGAAAGGATCTGTCTCGCTTATGGTGAATCGTAATCTTCTCAGGCAGTATGATCTTCCAGAAGAGGAGTGGGAACAAGAGTTTGCAGAAGCCTTCAATACGGAAGTTGGAGACTTCGATCCGGATTGGCTCGACATCGATCAGGGCAACTTCGACCTCAATCAGATCGTCGAAGGCAAAGTCCTCCACGTCACAGGCGACAGCGTTTGGGTTGATATTGGCTACAAAAGCGAAGGCGTCATTCCGCTGCAGGAATGGTACGACGAGAACGAAGACACGATTAAGCCACCGGAAGCCGGCGACGTCGTCGATGTCATGCTCGACGCGGTGGAAGACGAAAACGGCACGATCGTGCTCAGCTACCGCAAAGCAAAGCGGCAGAAAGAATGGGAAGAGATCATCGCCAAGCACGCCGAGGGCGATGTTGTTCAGGGTACGGTCACCCGCAAAATCAAGGGTGGTTTGCTGGTCAACATTGGCGTGAACGTGTTTCTGCCAGCGAGCCAAGTCGACATCCGTCGTCCGCCCGACATCGGCAATTACATCAACGAAACAATCGAGTGCATGATCCTCAAAATCGACGAGTCACGTCGAAATATCGTCGTGAGCCGTCGTAAACTCATCGAGATGCGTCGCGATGAGATGAAGCAAAAGCTGTTGGCGGAGATCGAACCGAGCCAAGTCCGCAAAGGGATCGTCAAGAACATCGCGGAGTTCGGTGCGTTCGTGGACCTCGGCGGGATCGACGGCCTTCTCCACATCACCGACATGGCTTGGTATCGCGTGCACAATCCCCACGACGTTGTCCACATCGACCAAGAGTTAGAGGTCTACATTCTTTCGGTCGACAAAGATCGGGAGAAAATCGCTCTCTCGCTCAAGCACAAGACGGCCAGCCCGTGGGAAAACGTCGAAGAGAAGTATCCTCAGAGCAGCCGCCACAAGGGCGAAGTCGTCAACGTCATGCCCTACGGTGCGTTTGTCAAACTCGAGGCAGGGATCGAGGGTTTGGTTCACATCAGCGAAATGAGCTGGACCAAACGTATCAACCACCCGAGCGAGTTGGTATCGATCGGAGACGTCATCGATGTCGTCGTTCTGAACGTCAACAAAGACAAGCAAGAAATCTCTCTGGGCATGAAGCAGGTTCACCCGAACCCATGGGACCAAGTTTCGGAGAAGTACCCGCAAGGAACCCAGATCAAGGGTGTCGTGCGAAATCTGACAAACTACGGTGCCTTTATCGAGATCGAAGAGGGCATCGATGGCTTGTTGCATGTCAGCGACATGAGTTGGGTTCGCAAGATTAGCCACCCAAGCGAAATGCTCTCGAAGGGCCAAGAGGTCGAGTGTGTGATCTTGAACGTCGACCAAGAGCGAAAACGCGTCGCCTTGGGACTCAAGCAAATGCATTCCGATCCGTGGGAAGGCGACATTCCGGGCCGATATCATCCTGGGGACGTCGTGGTGGGTAAAGTCACCAAACTGACCAACTTTGGAGTTTTTGTCGAACTGGAACCCGGTTTGGAAGGGTTGTTGCATATCTCCGAACTGGCTGACCACAAGGTCGAGAACCCCGAGGAGATCGTCAAAGTGGGCGAAGACCTCGAGGTTCGAGTGTTGCGAGTGGATCCGGAAGACCGCAAGATAGGACTTTCCCGTCGTCGACTCGAAGATGAAGAGGAGGGCGAAGGCGAGGAAGTGGCAGCCGCCGCAGTTGAATCCGGGGAAGCGGCACCAGCTGCGGCCGCAGGTGCTGCTGCAGCGAGTACTCCCCGTCAGCTTCGAGGTGGAACCGGGTCAGGTTCGGGAGATTTAATTTCCATGCCCGCATCTGGGGGCAAGAAAGAAGTCGCAGCTCCGGAGGAGGACGAACCGGCTCCTGCAGAGACCGAATCGGTTACCACGGAAACCGAACCGGCTCCCGCAGAGACCGAATCGGTTGCCGCGGAGACCGAACCGGCTCCTGCAGAGACCGAATCGGTTGCCACGGAAACCGAAGCGGCTCCTGCAGAGACCGAAGCGGCTCCTGCAGAGACCGAAGCGGCTCCCGCAGAGACCGAAGCGGCTCCTGCCGAGACCGAACCGGTTGCCGCGGAGACCGAGCCTACTTCCGACGAAGAGAAAACCGCATCGTAGGATCACTTGCCCTGCATAACAAGCGGTAGGAAAGGTGAAAGGGTAAAGGTCAAAGGCCAGATTTTGACTCTCGGTTTTTTTAGACCATTATCCTTTCGCCTTCATTTTTTTCGCTTTTGCCTTCCAATTTTCCCCTTCTCCGATTTATCCCACAATCCGACATTTCCATGCTATAATCGAGTGGATAATTGTATCCTAAGTGCACGATTTCCCTCTGGCACCTCACTCCACGTTCTCTTGATGGCAACAGCTGCGACCAATAACGATGTGTATGGTTGTAACGACTAGGCCTATTGCCGCGAAATGGCGTGATGTGTGGAACTTACAACGCGCGGGAGGTTTGGATTGCCTTTCGGGTGCTCCAACAGTACAGGTGAACTCGCAAGCCTGCCGATAGTTAGTCTGTCAGCAGAGAAATGTTGACGCTGCTATTCCCACACAAGTTTTTCGTCCATCGTATCAAAAGGAAACTATGGGGCTTAAACTTGTAGATGATTTAGAAGTCTGGAGTATTTGAGGTTCCAAGCGGAAGAACTCCACTGGGAACTCAGGCCCCAATAATTCCTTCTAAATGAGTGCCTGACTGCACTCGAAACTCGAGTGGACAACGAACCCGAGGTTTGTGTCGTCCGACCAAGCAACATGACGACCTCACAAACCGAGAGCCGTTGGGGAGTAGAGCCTACTCCGGGTCGTTGGGAATTCGCCCTTATGTAGATTGTGTTGCGTTAGCAAGTGTACCTGGCTTGTCGTCGCAAGTTCTTGTAGGCTAACGCATTGAGTAGAAGAATCTTCCTCGCGTTGGAATCGACCCCATGACACGACCACGCCGACAAAGAGGGCCCTCGGTCCAATCACCACTTGAGACCTACCTCCGCGAGATCAATGAAACGCCTTTGCTCTCGGCCAACCAAGAAAAAGAACTCGCGTACCGTATCGAAGATGGCGACAGCGAGGCACGAGACCAAATGGTCAGGGCTAACCTGCGTCTCGTCGTGAACATTGCCCGAGGATACACCGGGAAAGGCTTGGGCCTGCAAGACTTAATCGAAGAGGGCAACCTCGGCTTGTTGCGGGCGGTTGAAGGTTTTGATCCGTCCATGAACACTCGCTTCAGTACCTATGCAAGCTACTGGATCAAGCAATCAATCAAGAGAGCGCTCGTCAACACGGCCAAAACCATCCGTATTCCGGCCTACATGGTAGAATTATTGGCCAAATGGCGCCGGGCCGCGTCCAAACTTCAAGACGAACTTGGACGACCACCGACCCACGAAGAGATCGCCAGCAGCCTCAATTTGCCCAAGAAAAAGCTCGCGATCATCAAGAAAGCCATACGGGTCTACAATGCGGCGCCTCAAAGTGACCAGACAGAGTCCGGATGGTCCCTGGACGAAATGGTCATGGACGGTCATGCCAAGTCCCCCGAGGCCGAATTGCTCGAATCCGACGACTTGCACCATGTGCTCGACTTGCTCGACAAAATGGACAAGCGTGAGGCAACGGTCCTTAGGATGCGATTTGGGCTTGACGATGAAGAGCCGAAAACGCTCAAGGAAATTGGAGAATGTCTTGGTCTGACACGCGAACGCGTGCGTCAAATCGAGAGCGAGGCCCTCGGCAAGTTGAGCGAAAGTCTTGGGGTCGAGTGAGGATTCGAGATACCACCGAATGTTACTAAATGGAGTCGCCTGGCGACTCCATTTTCTTTGCGCCGTGGTGAGCCGAATGCCTCTGTCTTGAGACTCAGACCCAGACGTCTGGCTGTTGCCGAGAAGGCGCAAGGTGTTCGTCCTGCCGATCTCCGAACGTCACTTTCCTTGTTTCTTGTCTAGGTCGACGACGAACGTTCGCAAGACCTCGATTTCTTTTTTCGTCCAAGGTTTGCGGTTTCCAGGTGGCATTTTGGTCCGTGGATTTTTCGTGCGGACCAGGTGCAAAACGCTACCCGCATCATCGAGCAGGAAAAAGCCCTCCTTGAGCATCTTGCGAAAGTCGAGATCGGCTTTGCCGCTCAAGCGAAGGGTTGATCGATGGTGTGGTGTATGGCAACCCACGCATCCATCTTTCCCTTCGCGTACCATCAACGGCCAGATTTCTTTCTGGAACCGCTTGGAAAAGGTTTTCCGGTCGGCTTCGCTCAGTCGATCAAATTCCGACCCCGCCTCTTCCGACCCCGCCTCGGCCTGCGACCGTACGGCCAAGCCCAAACCAAGGAGCCCAACAGAGACTACCAGACTTGCAAAAAAACGTTTGCGTGAAGTGAAGCTAATCACAGGTGTCCTTCTTGTTGCGTTGAAGCCATGTAACGGGGGCGAATCGAATGATGACCGTCCGGTTTCTTTCCGTCAACAAACAAAATGACAGTGTTTTGTTGGCGTTGGCCGGTTCCCAGCGTTGCAGCAAGGTCATCAATAATTCGGAATGAATGTAACCAGAGAACGGACGGCAAGGCCAGTCAAAAGTTTCTCCGAAATGATGTTTCTTAGAGTTGAGCGGCGAAAGCGTGATCGATCAACTCGGCCCTCTCAGTTCTTCCCCATCGGATATTCAGCATCCTCCCCGAACCCACGAGTCAGCGATGCTGTCACTTCTCCCATCACCAGAGTCGACTGGTGTCCGGTTCGCATAACCTTATAGGGCGTGCGAGCTTTCCAAGACCCGAACGCCCAGTTAGGCTCTCCGGAGTCAGCCAAGCCCATCGAGATCATTGAGCACCCAGGCTCCGACTACAAAGCAAAGGCGAACCGATGACCGAAAACCAATGGAACGCGTGTGTCCAACCACGCGAATTGTTGGGATATTTGACGCTTCACGGACGCCTGAACGGGACTTGTGGGCGTTGGTTCACGAACTTCAAGGAAAACCTCTTACCCCGAAAAGGGCGACTCATACTCCTGGCTTGTTGTCGCCGCATTTGTTTCGGGGACGACGATCGGCTCACGGGAGTATTACTGAGATTCTTGGAACGGCACACCGAATCACCACCCGTGATTGGATTGGGAACGGAAAGGTTTTACCAAGAATTTGGGATGCCGAAAGATCTGCCTCCTAAAATTGCGAAGATCCAACAGGCCGTTTGCATGCCGCTTACCAGGGCTCTGGCAGCGCTCCGGCGTCTCACGCCATTTCCTCAAGAGAGCTGGAGTCCGCACGGATTGATCCGGACTCGGAAACAACATCACAAACGAGAACGACGGGCTCAATGCAATATCATCCGTGACGTCTGTGGAAATCCCTGGAAGGAACCGGTGCCGACTTCGGATTGGGCATCGTGGTGTCGTTGGGAGAACGATACGATCTTGAACCTGACGAAAGAGATTTATGCCAAGGAGGCGTATCACAAAATCCCTATCTTGGCCGACGCTTTGGAAGAAGCTGGGTGTTGCGACGAAGCCATTTTGACCCATTGCCGCAGCTCTTCCTTCGACCATAGTCGAGGGTGTTGGGTCCTCGACAACCTGCTTGGTTTCGAGAGACCGTTGGCAATCGATTCGGACCTTCATAGTAATATTGATGGCCTAAAGACTGTCGCCGAGCCATCGACCGACATCCACTCCCCAAAAGAAGACGTGGACAGTCCCTGGGAACCGGTGAGTTCCTTTCTGAATGCTGACGGGCTTACACTCTCAGCTTCTCAGGTGTGACTTCGTACTGGCTCGATCGTCTTCTTGATGTCGGGATTGACCATTCGCGCTTGGGACGGTGGTCCGTCGAGTTGGTGTCAGAAGTTGAGGAATCGACATGCAAAACAACAACACGAATAGTTCGATTATCGCTCTTTTGGCGCTCGTTTTTCTGGGAAGTCATCAACCATGTACATGGGCCGACGAAGACATTCAAGGCACCTGGGAAGTCTATAAAGTGGTGATCAATGGTCGTCAACAACGGCTGGACACGGACTCCCCACCCACTGTCGAAATTGGGGAAACGACGCTCACCCTGATGCCGGGGGAAGGGCTTCCGTCTCGAAAGTTCAAGATTACTGTTGGCGTCGAGGCCGACCTGAAGATAATCGACATGAAAGCCAGCCAAAAACCTTACAATCGCAAATGGAACAAAGGAATTTACCGGTTCACCACAATCAAAGCCCCAGCCCCCAAGAAAGATAACGAAGGAAAAGTAATCAAAGATGGCAACGGGGAGATCGTCACAATGATGGCGGATCGAACGGTGTTGCAAATTTGCATACCAAACCGAGTCGGTAAAACACGACCGACTCGATACGAATCGACACGCGGTGACGATTGGACGATCTTGACCCTTCTGCCGGTGGAGGAAGAGTGATCTCGCTTGAACTGTTAGACCATTTCACTTCTTATGAATGAATTCACCCACTTCGACGACCAAGGCGCGAGTCGTATGGTCGACACATCTCAAAAGCCCGAGACTCATCGGTTGGCTCGGGCAAGCGGACTTGTCCGAATGGCCTCCACGACACTGTCTCTAATACGAGACAAAGGACACGCCAAGGGAGATGTTCTGGAAGTCGCGCGTCTCGCTGGCATCATGGCCGCGAAAAAAACGGGCGACCTCATTCCGCTTTGTCATCCGTTGCCAATTACAAGCGCTTCGATCGATTTCTCCTACGATGGGGATGATACCCTTCGAATCGAAGCGACTGTCCGAGTTTTTGGTAGGACGGGTGTTGAAATGGAGGCTCTCTCTGCGGTTAGCATTACGGCGTTGACAGTCTACGATATGTGCAAGGCAGTTGATAAGTCCATGACGATCGAGCGAATTCGACTCGAAGAAAAACAGGGAGGCAAAAGCGGCTCTTATGTGCGGAAAGACTAAAGGCTCATTGCAATTGTCCTAAAAAACTAGTCAAGGATAATGATAAATTACCCAAGACTAGTATGGATCAATAACCATTTTACACGTTAGCTCAAAAGCTGGCGTGATAACAATCAGCCATGATTCAAAGGTTCCGCGTGCTGAACGAGAAGATGCCGCAAATGTCTCGAATTGACTCGCAACGCCAACTTCGTAAGATTCAGACGAAATTGTAAATTTTGAGCATCGGAGATGATGTTCTCCGACGGAGTCTGTCATGAACAACATACTGCAGGCGGAAACGCCCAAGCCCAATCCGATACAGGCTCACCTCCAAGGCATTTTACCGGATCTGGCTCAAGTCGAGTTTATTCTACAGGATACACTTGACAACAGACGCCCTGGCGTGACCGAGTTGATTCGACATTTAGAGAACTACAAAGGCAAAAGACTGCGGCCTACCCTTCTACTGTTAACGGCGAAGGCGTGCGGCGGCACCAACCGCGCTCATCACGTTTTGGGCGCTGTCGTTGAAATGATACACACCGCGACGTTGGTTCACGACGATGTCCTGGACAGCGCTGACACACGTCGTCACGTTGAGACCGTTAACGCCATCTGGGACAATCAAACGAGTATCCTCCTGGGCGACTACTTGTTTACTCATGCTTTCCACCTGACGAGTACCCTGGGCGACGCGAAGGCTTGTAAGCTCATCGGTGAGGCAACCAATCGGGTTTGCGAAGGAGAGCTTCACCAGATCACACAGAAGGGTAATTTGGCCCTCACCGAAGATCAATATTTCGACATTATCGACGCCAAGACTGCGGAACTGACGTCGGTTTGCTGTCGCCTGGGTGCTTTGTATGCGAACGAGCCCGACGACGTTGTCGAAAGCCTTGCTCGGTATGGTCGTTATCTCGGTATGGCATTCCAAATCGCTGACGACGTCCTCGACGTCGTCGGTCAAGAACACTCAACAGGCAAGTCGTTAGGCACGGACCTTGAGCAAAAGAAAATGACGCTGCCGATTATTCGACTCCTCGCCACATCCGATGATACCGAAATTCGGCACATTCTTTCGAACGGCCATCCCAACAAACGAGATGCGTTGCAACCGTTCCTCGAACAAGCCAAAGCCGTCGAATATGCACAAGAGCGAGCTATCGAACTTGCCATGCAAGCTCAAGCTGAACTCCGTTGCTTGCCACCTTCAGAAAGTCGCGACATTCTTTCGATCTTGGCTGAGAAGGCGGTTCATCGAAACACATAATTTGTTGTCAACTACCGATTCATATGTGGTCGATGGGTCTCGAAGGTGAGTCTTTACGCAATATTGTCTTTGAGACGTCTCCCTGGTATCCGAACAACGTTACAGAATACGATGCGGGTGTTACCAACCCTCGTGTGTTATCTGAAAATAACAAACCACAGAAGTTAGGTGCAAAAAACAACTCCCAGCTTTCATGTAAACAAGATTCATCTGCACTTTAGACGATTCATTGCAACGTGATTCGACAACAATTAAGTGATCATCAAAGCGACCCAAAGAGGTCGCTTTTTTTATGGCGAAGCATTGGATGATTCCTCAAAGTCGTCAGGACGTGATGAGAACATCATTCGAACTGGAAAAGTCTAAAGTCGGCCTCACTCGCCAGTCCATTTCTTCTAGACAGTTTGAGACACTCTAGCGGATTGAATCACACAAGGTGTCGAAGTTGGTTTGTAACAGATCGCGTTCGATCACCAGGGAAGCCACCAAACGAAATGTTGTTCGCTTCTCTGCTTCACTTCCGGGAAATCAAACATTTCTACCCAAGTATAGCCGGGTAACAAACCGATCGTATCGCCGAATCCACCGGGAACAACTGTATCGTTTTGTTCTGTCAGTCAGACAGTAGGAAATCGCGTAACGAATCGGGAGGAGAGTACGGCGAAACTCTCGAAAAAGGTGATGACGAGCTAACGTGAGGACTTTTGTCATTTAGACTTCTGAGAGAAGCTTTTTAGATCTTGAGACACATCCAGAACACACAGTCCGTGTGATCCAATAGATCGACACAAGTCCGTTTCGTTACCTGTCGGCGTCAAACCGACGAGAAAATATCATCCCTTGGAGGATTTACTGTGAGGATTGTGCAACTTGGTTTTGCAGGGCTGATGCTGGTCGTCTGCCTCGGACACGTGACGGCCGTTTCGGCGGAGCAAGATCAGAAGTCGAAACCACTTTCTCCGGTAGTCCTCGTGGCAAACGGGTCGGGTGGTCAATTTGATTTGTCGAGGCCGGTTCTCGATGTCGTCGATTTTTCTCCTTTTGTGGTGCATGTCGAGACCGTGCGGTGGTCGCGGTTCGGTGACCCGGTGCAGGATCATGCCGATCACAAGGGACAAACTATCGCAGCCCAGCAAATGGCCCAGCGCGCTCAGCAATTCCTAAAAAAACGTCCTGACCGAAAAATCATCCTGATGGGGTTCAGTTCAGGCTGTCGGGTAGTTCTTGATGCAGCGAGAATGATGCCTCCGGATAGTCTGGAACGAGTGATCGTCTTCGCGCCGTCGGTTCACTACGCGTACAATCTTGGACCTGCACTCCGAGCGAGTCGCCAAGGGATCGATTCGTACTACAGCAACAATGACATGATTCTCGAAAATGTTGTGAGTTTTTTGGGAACGGCTGACGGGTATCTCGTTCCGGCTGCCGGACGCATTGGCTTTTGGATTAAATCCAAAAAAGGTCCTGATGCCGATGTCTATATGAAGCGGCTTCGACAGCACATCTGGCACCCGCAACTCTGTACGGTCGGGCACCGGGGCGGGCACTTTGGGTGGACGAGACGAGATTTTCTCTATCGGTACGTGCTCGAGTTGATTGTTGATCGACGTCTCGTTAAACGCAAGCAGATACGGTGGGGGAAGATGGCACCGTTGGCACATCCGTAAAAGCGATAGATCAAGAAAACAGAATTGTTGGTCAAGAAATAGCCCTGGGCTCGCTGGTCCAGGGTTTCGTTGTGTGACAGGCGCATTTCTCCCAGATCATCCGAGCTTATGTCCGACTTCCTGGACGGCCCATTGTTCGTCAGGGAACTTACCCGTGCTGAGTTTGGAAAAAATGACGTCGTCGCCTACTTTCAACTCAAAGCACCCACCCCCGTCGGGAATGAGCGTCATACTTTTAATTTTGGATTTATGTTCGTTAAGCAGCTTGCCCGTCAAACTGACGGCCTGGGGTGCATAGTTTCACTGCGAGCAGTATCTCAGTTCCACATTCATCGTCATCACCTCTCTTGTGAAAAGGTTCCCAAAATTGATAGGTTGAAGATTCATTGTTATTGTTGGACTCGAATACAACAAAATCAAGGCAGGCAGCGACGAATCGATGGAAGTCTACCGATCCTTCCCTATCACCGTCATTGTACGACACCCGAAGGAACGAAAGACCAGGTGTACGGTCATCCAACTCAAAGGACGTCCGGACATTCTTATCCGAAACTATCCGGTCCGGAAACGCCCACCGCTGGAAGGCTATGTGCGTCTGTGCGAGGACGGACCGCCTCTCAGTGAAGCCGACAAGGACTGTGGTATTCTCTTGTTGGATAGCAGTTGGCGGCGCGTCGAGCCGATGGTGACCGCCTTCTCTGATGTTCCTCCGCGATCACTCCTGGGATATCAAACGGCCTTTCCGAGGGCCTCCAAGCTGGGAACTGATCCGGACAACGGACTGGCATCCATCGAAGCGTTGTACATTGCGTATCGAATTCTTGGTCGTTCCACGGAAGGTTTGTTCGATCATTACCGTTGGTCGGAGGAGTTTTTGAAGGCCAATCAACTCGAGGAATCCTGTTGAGAAGTGCGCGGATAATGTAGCAGGCACACTTGGAACGGGTAATTTCTAGTTGTTCGGTTTTTGTGTTTGTCGTAGGTACACGCGGCTCGCGTGTACTTGGAAAGCTCGG
>CAYRFQ010000119.1:0-20799 GCA_964423615.1 uncultured Alcaligenaceae bacterium
AAGTACGACGAGGCCATCGCAAAGTTCAAAATCGCTACCAAAATCGAACCCAACGATGCAAAAGCCTACTCCAACTGGGGCAATGCCTTGTCTTATCTGAAGAAGTACGACGAGGCCATCGTTCCACTGAAAAGGGCCATCCGGTTGCAACCAAGGCATCCCAACCCACATGGGGTGCTTGGCAACGTTTACCTTGAGCTTGGAAAGTTCCAGAAGGCTATAACCTCTTTCGAAACCTTGAGGAAACTCCTTCCCCCAACACATCCCTTCTATCGCCATGCTCAGTCCGGCATTGTTCAGTGCCAACTTTGGCTCGACCGAGAGGAGAAACTCCCGGCCGTCCTCGCAGGGACGCAGAAGGTCTCGATACAAGAACATGTGGCCCTGGTTACGCTGTGTGTACGATATAGGAAACGTTATCGCGATGCCGTCAAGCTCTCCATCGAGTTGTTCCAAAGAGAGCCGGAGCTAGCCGATGACTTAAAAGAGCAACACCGCTACAACGCCGCTTTTGCCGCTGCTCTGGCAGCAGCCGGAAAGGGAGTCCACGCCAAGAAGATCGAACGCAATGAACGAGCCCCTCTCAGGAAACAAACCAGGGATTGGCTTAGAGAAGATCTGAAGGCTTATCACAAACTCTGGAAGCAGAGTCCTTCGGACACCATTCTCGCCCAGGATCGTTTGAGCTACTGGCTGAAAGATTCGGACCTCTCGAGTGTCCGCAACGAAGACGCCATCTCCAAACTACCCAAAGCAGAGCAACCAGCCTGGCGGAAACTGTGGGCGGATGTGAAATCCCTGCAAAAGACCATCCGAGCCAGCTACACCGAGACCGAATCGAAAGGCCGACTTACATCGAAATCGCCCCAGTCCTTCGGTTGCCATTACCAAGAGCACAAAATCCAACTCAAGGCTGATCGGCAATACACCATCGAAGTGCGAAGCGAGCAGTTCGATAGCTTCTTGATCGTGCTTGATCCAAAGGGCCAACGCAGACTTGCTCAAAACGATGACATTGCTCCCAAGGCGAACTTGAACTCGCGGGTGAGTTTGCGAGTACCCAAGACCGACACGTACGTTGTCCGAGTAACGACAGCCAGACCGAAACAAGTCGGGGCTTACTCGCTTCACGTGTTCGACCACGGACCGATGAAAGTTATAAAAAGCTCACTTACAGAGAAAAACCCCCTGAACAAACTCTCTCTCGAGTTGAAGGCTGGTCACACTTACGTCATCGAAATGCAGAGCCAGCAGTTTGACACACTTTTGCGACTCGAAGACGCTAAGGGCAACAAACTCGCCGAGAACGACGATATCGACAGCCAAACTAACAAGCTCAAATCCCGGATTGTCTACACACCTAACCAAACCGACACCTACCGCATCGTTGCCACATCGTTCCAGCGGAAAGGGCGCGGATCGTATGAGCTCGTGATTCGGGAGTTCCCTTCTGCCTTACCCAAAACCAAACTCCGTCGTTGAGAGGTGCTCCTCAGGATTTTGGAATTGCCGTGAAATCGTAGCCCCACGCGGCTCGCGTATCCTTTTTTTGGACTGCCGTTGAATACACTCAAACCGCGTGTACCTACGACGAACATGACATTCCAAAATCCAGAGGCACCACGTGTTGAGAATTCCCGTTGTTTCGTTTTCCTAGGGCTGATTATACTCTTGCGAATTCGTGGCAAGCCTCAGGCGTGATGACCTGCCAAAGGAACAGACCCAGAGGTTTTGCGACGACCTGTCGGAGCAAGAACGACCAGAAAACACGAGGTGCTTATGAAACTGGGCAAAGGAATGCCGTTCGTCCTCCCTTTCGTTGGAGCAGTCTGGGGTCTCGTGTTCTGGGCAGGCACGACCTTGGGCCAGCAACCTCGGACCAGCCAAAAAGCTCCTCAAGAGGTTTTGCGACGACCCGTCGGAGCCAAACCGACCCGAAAAAACGAAGATAAGAGCACAGCCCAGGATGTCGTGAATTTGGGGGGCTTATTTCCTCAAAGGAAAAAGAAAAGCCGCTCACGCTTCCCAGGAGACGTTAGGAACTTTTTCCACATGGCCTCCTGGTCGCGGACTCGGACATCAAACTGCAGCGGTCATTGGCGCGTGGAAGACCTCCGGCGGGGTATGAAGGGCCACGGGTTGACCGTCGTCAAGGGAACGAAAATCGAGAAATTCCACGCCGAAGTCCTCGGCATCATGAAGAACACCAACCCTGGCCGCGACATGATCCTCTGTCGCTTGGCCGGATGCAATCTCGAGAAAACAGGCGTGATCGCGGGAATGAGCGGCAGCCCAATATACATCCATGGCAAACTCGTCGGAGCCGTGGCGTACGCGTGGCCCTTCGGAAAAGAACCCATCGCGGGCGTGACTCCGTTTTGCCAAATGAAACAGTACGCCAAACTCGCGAGGGGCTCTCGAATCGCCGGAAAAGGCCAATCGCGAAAGATCAGCCTCGGGAGGTCTCTGCAAGTCTCAGGCAAACGCTATGACTCGGTGACAGTTTCCGATTACGTAGAAAATCCAAAAGCCATGGCCGCTGATGGCCTCTGGCTCAGGCCGCTTCGCACTCCCCTCGCAGCCACAGGTTTTTCCAAGCGAAGTCTCTCTTTGCTGCGCGATCAGCTCAAAGATTTCGGGATGGTGCCCGTGCAAGGAGGTGGCGTCACCTCTCAGGTCGCCGAAGAAGAAAACCAGACGCCACTCGTTCCTGGGGGCGCCCTCACCGTCGCCCTCATCACCGGCGATTTTGACCTCTCGGGAATCGGGACCGTCACCCACATCGAAGGAAACAACGTTTACGGCTGGGGCCATCCGTTCATGAGCATGGGGCAATGCAATTTGCCCTTGATGACCGGATACGTTCACACGATCTACCCGCGGCAAAACTTGAGCTTCAAGATGGGCTCCCCCTTGCGAGTCGTTGGGTCTGTCCAGGCCGATGTCAGCACCTGCATTGCTGGTCGACTCGGACCTGCCCCAGAAATGCTTCCCATCCGGATGACCGTTCGCCGAGGCCGCGAAAACAAGGCCAAGACGTTCAACGTGCAGGTGGTCCGCGAACCTCAGTTGCTCGCGAATTTGGTGTTCACTTCCCTGACGAACTCGATCGACATGGAAGGCGATCTGCCCGAAGAACTGACGTTCGACCTCAAAGCTGAGATCGAACTCGAGGGACATAAGCCCATCATTCTCGAGGATACGTTCTCGGGCATGAGCTACTCCGCGGGCCGAGCACCTCGTGTCCTGTTTGGCCACGTCGCCGCCATCGTGAGCGCCCTGACGTCGGGCGATCACGAACCTCTCACGATCAAAAAGATCAATTGCACGACGGTCATTCGTCCCGTCAGGCAAACCGCCGAAATCGAAGCGATCGAGTTGCAATCACAGGTCGTAAGGCCCGGAGAAACACTCAAAGTGGACGTCCTGCTGCGCCCCTACAAGGCCGCGCTCAGGCGAATCCCGGTGACCCTTAGGGTCCCCAAGACTTTGCCCGAAGGCGAGTACACAGCCTACATCTGCACCGACACCGAAAACGTCCGTCGCAAGATTCGTTCACGGCCACAGTTGGCTCGGCCTCTCTCTCAAGAAGACGTCCTGAAGACCCTCAGGCTCAAGAGCGGCGTCCGACGCAATCGATTGGTCATTCGGTTACCCAGGAAACCTCATGGCGTCGCACTCGAAGGAACCACACTGCCTGATCTTCCTGCAAGCATGGTCCACATTCTGGCCAACAGCCGCCGGTCCGGAGTCCAGACGATGCGCACGGCTCTTGTCTCTGTGGCAGAAACGCCATGGGTCATCTCCGGTTCCGAAGCCGTCACCTTCCGGGTCATCAAGAACAAGAAGGTGCTGGAAAGGTAGTTAAGAAGACGACCCGCAGACCGCAGGCGGTACGCCTGCAGGCAAGGTGCCTGCACTCGTCAAAGAACACAGATAACAGAAAAACTTCACTGCGGCCAC
Organism: uncultured Alcaligenaceae bacterium; assembly: GCA_964423615.1. Lineage (GTDB taxonomy): Bacteria > Planctomycetota > Planctomycetia > Gemmatales > Gemmataceae > CAYRFQ01. The sequence continues at coordinate 3,964 of CAYRFQ010000119.1, forward strand.
GGCCTACCTTACAAGCCTCCAGGCTCTCCACCCGACCAAACAAACACGCCAGACCCGGAAGCTTTCCGACGACCTGTCTGAGGGAAGCCGACCAAAAAACCAGGAGTTTTCGACGACGACCGGTCGGAGCGAAAACGACTAAAAAACACGGAAAGGTCCCTTCGATGCAGCGAATCCCAATTGTACTGTTCGTGTGTCTCTCCGCCCTCGGCGCAGCTCCAATCCCAATTGTTCCGCTGGCAGACGCTGCCAAAGTCAAAGTATGGCACCATCAGGGTCAGTCTGACTACAAAAATGCCAATGTCCAGCAAGCCGTCGTAAGTGACGAAGGTGTCTTGCGGCTTTCCAGGCGGATCGAACCCATTGCGGGTCTGAAGGCCATGCACATCTGGGACTTGGAAGAAGACGACCGTGGGAACCTCTATGTCGCCACGGGTGGGGAAGGCAAGATCTTTTGCATCACTCCAGCCGGTAAAATTTCCGTCGTCTACACCTCCTCCGACAGTCAAATCCTCTGCCTTGCGCGGAGCAAGGACGGCTCGATCTACGCAGGGACGGGACCTTCGGGCACACTCGTGCGAATTCCTGCCAAGGGCGAACCGAAAGTCGTGGCCAAGCATCTCGGGCGCTACGTCTGGAGCCTGGCCATCGATGACAAGACGGACACAGTCTTCACGGGCACCGGGCCGAAGGGACGGGTTTACGAAGTCTCCTCCAGCGGCAAAGTCTCGCTCTTTTACGACACCAAACAAAGCCACATCCTGAGTCTGGCGCGTGACGACAAAGGGACTCTCTACGCTGGAACGGACAAGGGTGGCCTCGTCTATCGAATCAACAGCGAAGCGAAAGGCTTCGTCGTGTATTCCGCTCCGCAGTCCGAAATCCGAAGTTTGGTCGCCAGTGGCGGCGCGGTCTACGCAGGGACGTCGGCTCCCGTCGGAAAAACATCCTCGGGGTCCAGCTACGCCAGCTCGGGGACTTTTTTCTCTCCCCTGGGCAACAAGATGGTCAAAGTCGGGCTCGCGAAGAACACGAAAATTGTCCAAGCTGTGGCCGTGAGTTCGAGCGGTGGGAGCGGCAGTTCGGCGGATTCGGACGAGTCCGACGCCGAACCAGCGTCTTCGTTACCCGCACCGAATGTTGGCGAAAACTGCCTTTATCGGATCAATCCCGATGGAACAGTTCGAGAGGTTTTCCGTGAGAAGACCATGATCCTATCGATGGTTCGTCAACGCGGAAAGCTACTTCTGGGCACAGGCATGAAGGGGCGGCTCTTTCAGATCGACGAGAAGACGAAGGAGCGAACAGAAATCGCCCGACTCGACCACGGCCAAATCCACACCATGGTTCAGCGTCGTGACGGTTCGATCGTCTTCGGCACCGGCGACCCGGGTAAGCTCTACACGCTCGACAAGGGATACGCGAAACAGGCCACGATCGTCTCTCAAGTCCTCGACGCCAAGATGCCCAGCCGCTGGGGCGCAGCCACATGGCGTGCCAACACCCCTCCCGGCACGACCGTGAGCATTGCCTTTCGAAGTGGCAACGTGGATGTCCCCGACAACACGTGGAGTCACTGGTCGGCCGAGCAAACCAATCCCCAAACCGCCAAAGTCTGTGTGCCCTCTGCCCGGTTCCTTCAATACCGCGTGACGCTGGGGACCAACACCTCCCGACTGACTCCGGAACTTCAGAGCGTGACCTTACGCTACGTGAACACCAATCACGCCCCCGAGATCACCAAGATCGATGTCCCCAACCTCGACAAGACCGACCTCAAAACGCCGGGGAAGTTCAAGCTCAAGTGGGAATCGATCGACCCCAACGAAGACGAGTTGACCTACGATTTGTATGTCCGCAAACAGAGTTGGAAGACCTGGATTTGCTTGGCCCGAAAAGTCGGCAAGACAAGTTACACCTGGAAGACTCAGGCCATGCCGAGCGGATGGTACCAAGTGAAAGTCGTCGCGAGCGACCGAGTCGACAACACCCCCCAAGAAACTCTGACTGGTTCCCGGACCAGCACAAGCTTCCCTGTGAGTCACAGGCGACCGACTGTGAAGATCAAAGTCATCGAGGTTTCTGGTGGCGAGGCCCTCATCGAAGCCACGGCGACTGATCCGATGGTTCGTCTGACTCGAGCGACCTTTGCGATCAACGGAAAAACCAAAGGAACGGTCTTTCCGGTCGACGGCGTCTTTGATCGGACTTCGGAACGCTTCCGATTCCGCACCGGAGAACTCACGGCTGGCAATTATGTGGCCACGTTGCGTGTTCAAGACGCCGCAGGGAATATTGGGATGGGGGATGTGGTGTTTGAGGTCAGGCGCGGCGAAGCCGCGGTTCATCCAGGCTCGAGGAGTCGAGTTGCTCACCCGACTCAGGACTAAGGTGGTTACCTCGCGCGAATCTGGAGAAGGTAAAAAACGAGGTTAGGCCAGAGCCGGAAAGTGAACGAAAGGCAGACGGGCGTGGTAAGTGCCCGAGTTTGTCCTGGTTCCCCGAGCTAAGCCGCTCGGGTGGCATCCGAGAGTAGCCGTGAGCGAGAGTCACACGATGCAGTCTGACCACTGCTGCCGCAGGTGGTGCCACCCACGGCTGACATCTATCTCCCCTTCGGAACTGAAAATCCAAATCTCGGGCACTAATTGACCCGACCACCCCTGGGAGCAGAAGGACAAATTCGGGCGAGACCGAATGCAAAGTAAAAGTGAAAAAACAGTTCGGTTTAAAAATAGCTGCGGCTCAATTAATCCCAACCGGGCGATCTTCTTCGACGATCTTGACTTCCGGTTCTCGAAGAAGCCTTTTCGCAGCCGTTCGCGGCAATGTCATTGTGCATCCGTTCAAGCTCCGGAACAATCGCCCTACCTTCCCGCCGAATTGCTTGGCTTGTCGGTTTGCCAATTGCTCCAAAGTCTCACCTTTTTGAGTCTTCCCATTAGTGAATACGTTTTTGTGGTACATGATGATGAACCGACCAGGCCGCTGGGCGTTGGCTCCCTTCTTTTCCTTTTTCACAGCACGTTGAAAGACCAGTTTCGCCTTGGCCTTTTCGACCAGCTTTTGGAACTGAGCTTCCTTCTTCAGATACGTGTACTTTTCCTTCTTCCAATTCCACGTTTTCCCAAGGACGAAATGCTTGACGGGCAGTTTGGGAGCCTTGACCTTCACACTGTCTTGCGTCTTGCTGATGACCGTCAACCCAAAACCACCTCGGCGTTGGACTTTGGACAGAACCCAGAGTTCGTTTTTCGTTTGGTAGACTTTGGCGATTCTGATGCTCTCAGCGGACGAAGGAACGGTAAGGGTGATGCTGATCTTTTGCAGCTTCGGTTCGTCCGCGAACACGCCAACGTTACAATTCAACGACACCATGACCACACCAAGAGCAAGAGCACATTTCATGGGAATATCTCCTTAGACAAATCCGTAAAGACTTCAACGTGACTATCATTCCGACGAGTAAGGTTGGAAAAGGTTTGAGGTCGTCATCCGAGCAAACGCGATCCGGTTTTCCTTCGGTGTGACCAACTGGGCGTTCTGGGGTCTGTCGAAATCTCTCCAGCCGTTGCGAACCAACCTCACAAGGGACTCATGGGGGCATGATACGTGAGAACTGCATCCCATTCCCACACTTGGACGGTATACTAATTACCAAAAAGCTTGAATGCTTTACATTTTTTTGGATTAGTCGAGAGCCCCTGTCTCAAAATCACAGCTCTAATTAGGTCGCTCTGTTGGTCTCCCCAACAACAGGCGAACCCTTGTGGTAAGATACAAGATATGACTGAAGGAGGAAGAGCCTGGCGTCGTGTTGCGACGAGCACGCTAACTATTTGACCTTGTAAGGATGTAGAGTCGATCAGAATTGTTGGAGAGGCTCCATTGAGGAAACCTCCTGTGATGACCTCGGTTGTAAAGCGATTCTCGTCAAGAACTTGCAAACTTGTTTATGGAAAAATTGCAGATCCAATCGATTTCCACGGCTTCTGCGAGTTTCCGAGTCATCGTAATCTTGTTAAAATGGACAAGACCGGCAAGCAAAAGCCGGTTCTGTTCGTCTTGTTTTGCTACGTGAGGAGATGCTTAATGTCCGATCGATCTGAACTCATCCAACAATTACAAGTCTTGTTGGAAGAAGAGACAGGGGAAGAATTTGCCGAAGTTCAGGAAGCGAACTCACTCCGCGAGGATTTAGGATTGGATTCGGTCGACTTGGTCAGTGCTGTCACTCAAATCGAGAGACAATATCGGATCAGCCTGACACGAGAAGACTTGGAAAAACTCGTGACCGTCAAGGACGTCGTGGATATGATGCAAGCCAAACTTGCGCCGGTCGGTCCTCCCACCGAATAAGCTGGAACAGTCCCCCGCAAGGAAACGCGCCGAGGGACTCGTTGTTGAGGTGACCGAATGCTCAATACACCCCCAAGGCTGGACTGGCATTGTGGACTTCGGACCTGGGGCAAAGCTGCCTACCCTGCCAATGAAATGAAGTCATTGCGACGCGAGTTGCAGTCGGCTCTTTCTGTTCCCGCCTCTTTGCTCAAACAAGCCAACGAACAAACGATCGTTGCCCTGGCGGCGGTTCATCAAGCCATTCAATCAAGCCAGAAATCTGCTCAAGATTTTGCCGAATGGGGAATCATCGCTTCTACTCGTTTTCTTGGCCGGCAAAAATTAGCAGAGACCCTTCCGACTTATGAGTCCGAAGGCGCTCTGGCTATCTCTCCGCACCTTGTGGCGCATCACCTTCCCCATTCCGTGTCGGCTTGCATCAGCGTGGCCTTGGGTTTGCGTGGGCTCAATTGGGGGTTTGGAGGTGGAACGAATCTTGAGGAAATCTTCCTGGCTCTGCCTGGAGTTCTCGCGAATGACCTACCCGGGATTTGGGTGGTAGTCAGTTCGTGGGAGCCCGAACAACTCCCAACACCGACCGACAAGGTCCCTGAAACTTTATTATGTCGCGCGGCTGCCCTCGGTTTGGTTCTTGATCCTCGGGGTGCGGCATGTGTCAGGGTTCAGGTGCCTGGAAATAGCCAAGTGACGAAGACTCAGGCCCCCTGTTTGACAGCCAAGACCATGTTCGATGCACTCACGGACTCGGCGAGTCCAGAGAACCTAACGCAAACCCAGTGGACTCTTGCCCAAGGCGGTTCACTCTCCATCCAACCGACTAAACACACATCATGAGACACGAAGCCGTCTGGATTACCGGAGTGGGGGCCGCCACACCGCTCGGGCATTGTTACAAGACAAACTCGGCAGGATTACTCGCCGGTCGATCGGGTGTTCGGAGCATCGAACGCTTCGACATCTCACACCATCCGAGTCAAATTGCCGCGCAACTCGAACCTTTTCCCGCTACCCCTACTGAGACCTCCAAAGAGTTCGAGACCATGGGGATCTTCGAACAAATTAGTTTCTGGTGTTGCATACAAGCACTTCAAGATTCTGGCCTATGGGATGCCAGAACAGACACACGCATCGGGTTGGTCTTCGGGGTCGGCGCTGAGTGGCCCTTACGCTGGGAGTGCGATTGGTTCGCTGGTGGAAACGCGATTTCCGAAATCGCCACCGACAAAAACCTCTTGGTCGCCAATATCCAGAAAACACTTTCGCTCCGTGGACCTTTTACCACCGTCTCCGTCGCGTGTGCCAGCGGCAGCGCGGCGTTGATGCTCGGCAAACGCTGGGTCGAACTCGGCCTCGTGGATGTCTGCCTGGCCGGTGGTTGCGAGACGCCTGTCACACGGATTGCGATGGCCAGTTTTGGAAATCTTCGAGCGTTGTCCCGAAAAAACGATTCTCCCGAGACTGCGTCACGCCCATTCGATACCGATCGTGATGGTTTTGTGATGGGCGAAGGCGGAGCCATGTTTGTCCTCGAACGCGAAGACCTCGCGAGGTCTCGTTCGGCCAAGTCTTACGCCCAACTCGCCGGGTGTGGGGCGACGAGCGACGCAAGCCACATGGTCATCCCAAGCCCCGATCCGATCCCCGCATCGACGGCGATGCGCCGAGCACTGGCCGAGGCCGAAGTCAATCCCGACGACGTAAACTATGTCCACGCCCACGCTACCAGCACCCCGGTCGGGGACGTCGGGGAAACGCGAATCCTCAAAACCGTCTTTGGCGACCACACTCAAAACATGCCTGTGAGCGGCACGAAAAGCATGACCGGTCACTTGATTGCCGGAAGCGGCCCGATGGGCGTTCTCGCCTGTCTCACCGCACTCCAGCGCCAGGCCATTCCTCCAACAATCAACCTCGACAATCCCGATCCCGAATGCGATCTTTTTCACGTCCCCAACCAGGCCATCGACTTTCCGGTCAACGTTGTCGTTTGCAATGCCCTCGGTTTCGGCGGGAGTAATGTGTCCCTTGTGCTGAAAAAAGTTGGGTGAGTTCTCCTCGGACTTTTCAGAACTTGGGAACTCTCCGGTAGCTGCCCGCTGAGAATAAGCAAGGAATGATCGCTTGTGTTTCGCAGCGTCGTGTGTTGCCCGCACAGACAGACGCTTCACCCTTACCGGGCAGAAAGTCACTTTTGCCCCTCCGCTCACCAAATAGTTACAGACTCCGCCTCCAATCCTGTTTACAATTTTCCCCCATACGAAATCTCTCCTTGTCACCACGGAGGCATCTGCACCATGCGTTCTCAACTTCTTGCGCCCTTGTTTCTCCTCCTGTTGATCGCGCCGACTTTCGCCCAAACCAAAAACACCCTCTCGAAACCCAACGTCTTGTTCATCGCCGTCGATGATCTCAACAACGATCTCGGATGCTACGGCCATTCGCTTGTGAAATCACCCAACATCGACAAACTTGCCAGCCTCGGAATGCTCTTCCAGAACGCCTACTGTCAGTATCCTGTCTGCAACCCGAGTCGATCGTCCTTCATGACTGGCATGTACCCCCCGCAAACCGGCGTCCTGTCCAACGGCGGGAACTTCCGCAAGCGACTCCCAAACGTCATGACGCTGGCCCAACTGTTCAAGCAACACGGCTATTTCGTGGCTCGCATCGGCAAAATATTTCACTACGGCGTGCCACTCCAAATCGGCACCCCGGGCAAGGACGATCCACAGTCCTGGCACAAGACAATCAATCCCATAGGCGTTGACCGCACCAAACTCGAACTCGTCAAGACGATTCAAAAAGGTAAATACGGCGGGACGTTGAGTTGGCTCAACATCGAAAGCAAAGACACCGATCACACCGACGGAAAAGGGGCCTCCGCAGCGGTCAAGTTATTGACCGCCCATCATCCCAAGAAGACAGGTAAACCCTTCTTCCTGGCCGTGGGGTTCTATCGACCGCATACACCGTATGTGGCACCGAGCAAATACTTCGACCTCTATCCGAGAGAGAAAATTGCTCCGCTTCTGGAAAAGAAAGGAGACCGCGACGACATCCCACCGGCCGCACTCGCCGACCGAGCTGGACAACGCGAACTCACACTGGCCCAGCGAAAAGAAATCATACAAGCCTACTACGCATCAATCACATTCATGGACGCTCAACTGGGGCGTATACTGGAAGCCCTTAACGAACTAGGGCTTGCCGAGAACACCATCATCGTCTTCGTGTCCGACCACGGATACCACCTCGGACACCACGGGCTCTGGCAAAAGGGTGACTTGTTCGAAGGATCGTGTCGCGTCCCACTGATCATCGCCGACCCCCGTCAAAAAAACAAAGGCCTATCGACCAAGGCCCTCGCCGAAATGGTGGACCTGTATCCGACACTCGCCGAGTTGTGCAAGTTGCCTCAGCCCAAACACCTCAAAGGGAGGAGCCTCGTCCCCGTCGTGAACGATCCCAAACACAACGTCCGAGAGGCGGCTCTGACCGTGGCTTGGAGTCGTGGACGTCTTCCCAGAAAGAAAGGCAAACGTCAACGGGCTCTCGGGTATTCGATTCGTACCTCTCGCTATCGTTACACCGAATGGGCTGGCGGTAAGTTCGGAATCGAACTCTACGACTATAAGACCGACCCGATGGAGTACACCAACTTGGCCAAGAATGCCGAATTCGGGCAAGTCCTGGCACAGATGCAACGTTTAATGGCGGGGGCCAGAAAACGGGCCAAGTGATCCTTCCAGTTTGCCCGGAGATGGACATCGCGAGACGTCTTTGTGTTCGGAGTGTTACTGCTTCTGGAGTCCAAAGGTCCACTCTCGATGAGGGCCAAACCTAAGCGAAGCAAGAATGCACCGACTGAGGGGCACGATAACTTCCGAAGCCACTCGGAACTCCAGGCACTGCAGCACCCGAGCCCCTCTCCTCATTGCTTCACATTCAGGCTTCAGACCATCCCCCGAACTCATCGAGAGATGTTCCCGCGTTTTCCGTCACCCGGAAGGATCAACGCCCTGAGATCTTCTTCCGGCACTTCCTTGCGAATGAATCTGTAAGAGCCGTCGGCGAAGACCGCGTGAAAACCTCCGTCCCTGCCATTCGCATACCCCAAATTCGGCAGTGGAGTCTCCTCTCGAATGATCAACGGTTCCGGCTTCGTCCAGATCACAGGTTCACTCGCTTCGACGAACATCAACGTGTTCGATGTCCCGTCGGGAAAACTCGTGAATTTCAATGTTTTTGGAATCTTCGGCCCATCGAACCGTCGGAAGTGGGTGTAGCCTTGCTTTTCCTTCTCGCCTCCGACTCGGTACATCTTCGGCATGGACTTGATCAGTTCTTTGTTAGTGGAATGATCCCAAGGCTTGGTTCGGTCAAATCGGTTGTAAAGCCCTTGTTGGTTGATGTAAGGCAAGATGTGAACACGCCAGCTGAGCTTGCCGTCGTTGACGGGAGGGAACTTCGTTGTGACGTCGGTATAGCTGTGGATGCCGAGACCGATCTGCTTCATATTGTTGCCAATGAGAAACCGATTCATGCCCCGAGGAGCCGCTTTTGCGTTACCACCTCCACCGCCTTGGCCACCTCCGCCGGGTTTGTTGGGGATGTTGGGCTTATTGGGCATGTTGGAGTTCTTCGCCTGTTTTTTTTCGGGTTCACCACCAAGCGTGAACATCAACACGAAGACAAGGATTCCGACGAGAACGATGCCACCTCCACCGATCCCCAAAATGAGCGGCAGGTTCGAACCTTTCGATTTCTTTCTTCGTGAACCTTTTTTGCGTCGAGGTCGTTCGTCGTCTTCCTCATCGCGGTCACGTCGGCGTCGGTTTCTTGGCTCGTCTTCCTCATCACGGTCACGTCGGCGTCGGTTTCTTGGCTCGTCCTCTTCGTCGCCGGGCCTGCGTTTGCGTGATGGTTCTTCGTAGTCTTCGTCTGTGTCTCGTGGTCGTCGTCTACGTGGACGGTCGTCGTCGAGCGTGTCGTCGTCTCGTCTCCGTTTCGGACGCTCTGCGATGGCCTCGTCGCGAGTGGACCGGGCGGCCACTGGTTCCTTCGCCGTAACGTCTGCGGAGGACACCGCGGGCAAGGCGATAACCCCCTGACAACTTGGACAACGCACACGCTTGCCCGCTAAAGTGTCCGAAAGTTTGAACTTCTTCGCGCATTCGGGACATTCCGCAAGTATCGGCATAGTATGTCTCCCATTGATCGTGCACTGCCGTTTCTCGTCTTCATTCTACAAGACAACGATAACGAATCGAGGAAACGAAAGACAGGAACGCCCCAACACCCATCGAACCACAAACTGCCGCTTGGTGTCTCTCTGCTGTCCGCCGAAACACCCAATAGATACCCCCCAGGTTAGGAAGAATCGAGTTGAGGAGATTCTCTCCGACACTCGAAACGCCAGCAGTGTGTGAACCCACGCAATCACCACGCCGAGACGAAGGAGACATAGTCGTGACCATACAAACCACATCGATTCGCGAAGCCATCCTGGTCCTCGGCGGCGCTTTCAGTCCTGTCCACCCCGGACACATCGACGTCATGAACTTGATCAAGGAAACGATCGAAGCCGAACACCCCTACAAGATAATTGCCGGGTACTTGGCTGTGGCCCCGGAAGGCTACGTTTTGAGCAAACTCAAACATCAAGCCATCAAGGCCCAGCACCGGTTGGCCATGTGCAACCTGGCTTTGCAGGAACACGACTGGTTGGTTCCGTGCGAACGGACACACGGATCGGCCCGGGAATGTGCTCAACGGTATCGGAAACACGACGACGTCAAAATCCTCATCGCCTTGGGGGCTGACCGCGCGATGAGCTATCCGGAGTATGCCAAATGGAGGTGGGCTCCATTCGACGGGACCATCACTGTGTGCGTCGGAAGGAAGGGTGAAACCGAGCGAGTCCTCCAACAGTACCAACACGACCTGGAACAGAATCTCGTCGAAGACCCCAATTCGTTTCTATTCGTCACCCAAGAAGTCGGGAACGTGAGTTCTTCCCTGATCCGGGAACGACTCCAGATACTCCACAACGCCCCGACGCCCGAACAAAAACAAAAGCTCGCCGAACAGCTCGTCGAAGCTCGCTGTCTCAATCCACTCGTGGCCGAGTACATCTTGGAGCACGAAAGAAACCTCTATGTTGGTTGAAACTTCCCGTACGGCGGGTTTCTCGTTCGCCTCGAACCCCTCCAGACGACGGCAAACAGCCTCCCAAAATCGCGTCCTGAAGAGCGTCATTTGGATACCCGCCCCTGCCGTGCAACTCGAGGTTCGAGCACTTTTTTCCTTTTTCTGATTTTTCTTTCCCGACTCGGCCAAAAAATTCGTTTTTCGGAACAGGGGGTTATGTACAATAAAGTATTCTCTCTTTTTTCCATTCCGCCGATCCAGCAGGTTCTCAGTCGCAGACGAGAGCGTGTCGTATAATCCTCCATCGAGAACGGATTCTGCATCGGATTTCGCCAGGGCGGCCAAATACCCTAAGCACCAGAGGGATGGAGCTTTTCTGGATGCAGGTGTTTGTTCCATTCACGGAGCGAAACATGAAGCGAACCTGGGTAGACCAGATGACGACAGATTCGCCCGTCTCGAATTTTGGCGTAGATGATTTCTTCTCTTCAGCGAGTTCGACCGATCCTTCTGCCTTTTATCAGTGGAGTACGACCACCAACCAAATGGTCTGGGGAGGGCACAGCTCGACCTTTCTTGGGTACAAATCCCAGCAAATGCCAACTTGTCGCGATGCTTGGCTGGCGCTGGTTCACCCGGAAGATATTGCTCAACTCCAGGAAGTTTACAACACAAACGGGCAAGTCCAAAGCGAGTTGGTCTATCGAGTTCGCCGGGCCGATGGTCAGTACGTTCCCATTCAAGACCAGGCTGGGTTGGTTTCCGAATCCTTTTGGTTGGGACGGATCTTTGCACCCCAACAGAGCAGTGTAGACGATCCATTTCGTCAAATCGTCCAATGTACTCCGTTGGGCATTTTGGTTGCCAATGAATGCGGAGACATCGTTTTCGCGAACCCACGCGCGCAGGAACTTTTTGGCTACTCGTTGTCGGAATTTCTTGATCTCACCGTGGAATCTCTTCTGCCGGAGTCTCAACGAGAAGCCCACCGGGAACACCGCCGGCGATACACGGAAAATCCAGAACCTCGTATGATGGCCGATCGCGAGTTTCTGGCGTTACGTCGCGACGGCAATGAAATTCCAGTCGCCGTGGGACTCAATCCCCTGACTCTTGGGTCTAAGTCGTTTATCACCATGAGTCTGCTTGATCTCTGGGAAAACAAAAGGGCTCAACAGGAACTCGCCAATTTTTTTCGACTCTCGCCCGACTTGCTTTGCATCGCGAGTTTCGATGGTCACTTTCGTCGCATCAATCAAAGTTTTGAGCGGGTCTTGGGATACACCCAACAGGAGTTGCTCGCCAAACCGTTTGTCGATTTTGTCCATCCCGACGACAAGGAGTCCACGTATGCCGAGGTGGAGAAACTCCGGCAAGGCAAACCCACCATTCGGTTTTGGAATCGGTATCGAGACACCGACGGTCGCCACCACTGGTTCGAATGGAATGCCATGGCGATGGTCTCCGATGGGCTCATCTTCGCTGTCGCTCGAGACATCACAGAAAGAATCAACATCCGCGACCAACTTCAAGCCCGGGTCGAAAGAGAACAGGCCATTTTGGACAACACCTCGGCGGTGATCTATGTCAAAGGAGCCGACGGCAAATACCAGTTCGTCAACACCGCTTTTTCAGACCTTTTCTCGGTCAGTTTGATGGACACCATCGGAAAAACGGATCACGACCTCTTTGAGGCCGAGGTAGCAGAGACCTTCAGCGCCAACGACGCTCAGGTGGTGCGGACCAAGAAACGATTGCAAGTCGACGAGATTGCCCCGCACGATGACGGACCGCACTCCTACATTTCCGTGAAAGTTCCTCTTTTTGATGCCAACGGAAAAGTGACCGCGGTGGCGGGAATCTCGACCGACATCACCGACCGGCTCAAAATCCAGAAGACCGAACACGAATTACGGATGGCTCACCACGTCCAACAAAGGCTCTATCCAACAAAGCCTCCGGAACTGTCTGGGTACTCGATCGCGGGAGCCTCCCATCCGATGTCGGAACTGTGCGGCGATTATTTCGACTATATTGTTCTCAGCGGAGGCGACCGAATCGTCTTGACGGTGGGCGACGTGAGCGGTCACGGGCTGGGTCCAGCTCTGCAAATGGTCGAAATCCGGGCGTTGATTCGGATGCTCCTCAACCAAGGTAACGACATGGTCACGACCCTCGAACTCGTCAACCAAATGATCGTCCAGGACGAAGTCGAGTCGTCATTCATCACACTGTTTATGGCCGAACTCAATGGGAAAGAAGGCTGTTTTAACTACGTCGGCGCGGGACATGATGCGTGGGTCGTTCGCGATGGCCAAGAGGTACAGCGGCTCGACAGCACTGGTTTTCCCCTCGGCATCATGGAAGTCGGTGGCTTCGAGCAAATTTCCTCCATCCCTCTCGCATCGGGGGATGTTTTGATGATGTATACCGACGGCGTGACCGAGGCCGCTTGTCCCAAGCAACAGTTGTTTGGATGCGAACGCGCTCTTGATGTCGTTCATGAGCACCGCAAGGGCTCGGCAAGTACGATCGTCGAAACCCTGTACGCCAGGGTGTTGGCGTTCGCCGGAGATCAGCCCTTGACAGATGATCTCACGGCAATCGTCGTGAAAGCCGATTGAGCTTGACGCAGGCCAATAGGCCGACAAGGTCCGTACTCCAACAAATCTCTGCGCCCGTCACCAAATCCAATTCTTCTGCCACCCTTGCGTGAACCATTCAGAATGAGTTGAATAGAGTCACTTTTCGTGCGCCTCGCTTTGTTCGTTCATCGATTTCCATCAAGACCCGATGTCTGGAAAGGATGCGCCCATGCGTGAACAACTCGAACAAAATATACTCGACAATCCCCACGATGACGCTCCTCGCTTGATTTACGCCGACTGGCTCGAAGAAAACGACGAGAACGACCGGGCCGAGTTCATCCGAACACAGATCGCTCTCGAAGACGAAAATCTCTCGACCGTTGACCGCCAAACCCTTGCCCAGCGCGAGACCGAACTGCTGGAAAAGTATCAACGCCAGTGGCTGGGAAAGTTAGCTCCGTTTTTACTCGATAACGAAGACGACATTCGTTATGACCGAGCAGGGAATAATTGTGAGTTCCGTTTTCATCGGGGATTTTTCGAAGAACTCCAAATAGGTACACTGGGATTCCACCTTGTCAACGCAATCATCCAGGCCCCTGAGATGCAGTGGGTCCAGCGTTTCTGCGTTGAGTTTCAAACAACAGAACACGAGTATCAGTACCGGGTCGACACGAAAGGCGACTCATCGCTCCTGGAAGGCTTGCCGAAAAAGTTCAATACAGAGGAACTCTTGCTCCTTTGTCCCTATCTTCGGAACGTGCGATACTTGCGAATTGGAGAGAATTGGGATGAGGAGACAGGATGGACCGATAGTTGGTGCTACTGGGAAACGGTGCCAAAATTAGTGGCCAAAATGCCCAAGTTGGAGGAACTGCACCTATTCTGTAAGGACTACGACCCGGAGGAACTCTTTTCTCTCACAACATTACCTGAACTGCGAGTCCTTTGGTCGTTTCACCTGGGCGGCATGTTTCGAGATTATCAGGCTGAAACAGGTTATGTTTATCCGCTTGAGATTTTGGCCAACAACACAAATTTCCAGAATCTGGAAACGATTCGCTTTCATCCACACCAAAGCCGAGAAAGCGAATACCCCGAACCCGGAAATTATCATAACTACAGACACCTTTCGTACTTACCACTGGATCAAGTCCGATATCTTCTTGAGACACCCAATTTGCCAAAGCTCAGACACCTCCAACTCCGTCTCTCGGACATGGGGGACGAGGGGTGCGAGGCTATCGCCGAGTCAGGAATCTTGAAACGACTGAAGATACTCGACCTTCGTCACGGAGCCATCACGGACGAGGGCGCGAAACTCCTCGCGGAGTGTCCCGATTTGAGGAACCTCGAACGGCTTGACGTGAATCGAAACGGTTTGACGCAAGGCGGACTCGAGCTTCTGCGTTCGACCGGAATAACTGTCCTCGGTGACGACCAACAAACTCCTGAAGAACTGGAGGGTCGACAATACCTCACCGAAGGCGACTTTGAGTAAAGGAATACACGATGCGTGAACAACTCGAACAAAACATACTCGATAACCCCCACGATGACGCTCTTCGTCTGATTTACGCCGACTGGCTCGAAGAAAACGGCGAGAATGACCGCGCCGAGTTCGTTCGAGCGCAGATCGCTCTCGAAGACGAAAATCTCTCGACAGAAGACCGACAAACCCTTGCCCAACGGGAAGCCGAACTGCTGGAAAAGTATCAACGCGAATGGTTAGGGGGCCTCGCCCCGTTTTTGCTCGACGGCAAGGATGACGTTCGTTTAGATCTGGAAGAGCAGAACTGCGAATTCCGATTCCGACGCGGATTTTTCGAAGAGTTGCACATAAAGACGCTCGGGTATCATCTTGCCCAAGCGATGGTCACGAACCCGCTCATGAACTGGGTTCGCAATTTAGCTATCGACCTTCCGAGTGGCAAGTGGGACTACAGCGATCAACAACCGGGGTGGGTGTCAACTGCGTTCGATACGGTTCCTGACGAGTTCGACGTCATCGACATTCTGAAACAATCCCCTTACCTGAAAAACGTCCGGTGTTTACGAGTCGGGGAAGACATGGACGATGCCGAAACGGACATCCCTTGTTACTGTTATGTGAGGAATGTTGTCGGTTTGGTCGCCATGATGCCACAACTCGAAGAACTTCACTTGCTCTGCAAAGCCTACGAAGCTGCCGATCTGTTTGCGTTATCACTGCCCCACCTAAGGGTGCTGCGAATGTACCATTTGGGTGGGTTTTTCCAGGATCAGGAACAGGGAGTCGGATACGCTTATCCTCTCGATATTCTGGCCAAGAACACGAGCTTCCAGAACCTCGAAGTCCTTCGATTTCATCCCCACGCGTCAGAAGAAGAGGATGAAGCAGGTCTCAACGTCTCCTACATACCGCTTGAGCAAGTGCGGCATCTCCTCGAACCATCGAATTTGCCAAAGCTGAGGTATTTACAGATTCGCCTTTCGGACATGGGCAACGAAGGGTGTAAGGCCATCGTCGAATCCGGCATTCTCAAGCGGCTGGAAATACTCGACTTGCGTCACGGCGAGATCACCGACGAAGGAGCGAAAATCTTGGCGACTTGCCCCGATTTTCGGAATCTCAAGTGGTTCGACATACAACGTAATAGCCTCACGGAAGAAGGAATCAACTCGCTCCAAAGTAATGGAGTGGATGTCCGGGTCGGAACTCAACTCAACAGCAATGAACTCGGGTGGCGTGAATATCTCTACGAAGGTGACAGCGAGTAAGCCGTGAGAACGCCTTGACGCCGGTACTGCAACGGAGTGTCCTCATGCCTTTGTTAAAGTGTTGCGCAACCAATGAACCAAAGTAGCATGCGAACGGGATGTGCCGTCCGCCAGGCTTTGAGAAGTAGTAGGCACACTACGTGGGTCGTCCGCTTCTTTTTCTGGACTAGCAACGGCACACGCCCTTCGCGTGCTAGTCCATCCACGCAGGTCGCAATCATATAATGTACTTGCCTCTACCTCTGCCTATGCGCTTACACAGTTCCAGCCAAAGCCGATTGGGTGACCGTCTACTCCTAATCATTCAAGAGAAAGGTCAACACTATCTGTATCACCGAGTCGTACCTGCGGTGTTGAAGCTCGACCCACAATTACTCAAGGCTATTCCAGGACGCGTGCTCGACCGAGGCCGTTCGTTCTTCCAGTTCGCGGGAACGGGACAAGATGTTTATCCTAAACCGTGAGTCATTGCCACAAAGCATGCCGGTTACAAGGACCTCGAGACTTTCTTGAGGCTCTATTCCTTGGCCGACACAGACGGCGACGGGAAGTTCGATCCGAGTGAATTCCGCCTCTACCCGAAGGCCAAACGTGGTGTGTCGTTCCACAATCCAGGCGATTTCGCCAACAACGGCGATTACATCGGTTCCGGAAACGTCAACGAAGGTGGTATGGAGCGGTTTCGTTGAAGCTCCGTTGACGGATAATTTCCAGTTCACATCGCTTCTCGGAAAGAACGAACAACTTGCGGTATGGATCGATGGGAAGATCGTTCATACAGGCGGGTTATCGGAGAGGATCCATAAGGAGGCGTCGCTAAGAGCAGGTCATCGGCATCGCATCCGTGTGGAATACATTAATCCCGATGGTCGCACCGAACTCAAAGTGTTGTGGTCAAGTCGAGTGGTCGATCCGACCCGACTGCCTAATACTACAGCGCTACGGTGATCGATTTTGAGATCGGTTTTTCTTCTTT
>CAYRFQ010000120.1:0-20189 GCA_964423615.1 uncultured Alcaligenaceae bacterium
GTCTCGTAAAAGTCGAGACCATATTCCGCAGCATAGCCCTCGATTTCTTGCTTCAGGGCGGCCAAATCGGCGGGCAATCTTGTATCGTAGGGTGTAATCATGAGACAGAATTCCGTATGAGTCTCGCGAGAGGTCCGAATATTATCGTCCGGTCCCCAAAAATTCCTTGATCGAGTTCAGGATAGCCTCGCGATCAGGGATGCGACTGGCAACCACATTCTCGCGTTCGCTGAGTAACTCGTAAACATATTCATAGAACTCGCCGCTGCCATAAGGGCTCTCTACTTGGCCGTATCCAAAGAGATTGAGCTTCGGGAGCAACTGTTCCGTTAAGATATCGAGACAGTGGGGGATATCATCTCCCCAGTTGTCGCCATCGGAAAAGTGGAAGGCATAGACATTCCACTCTTCCGGAGAGTAGCGTTGGGTAATAATCTTGTTGGCCAGTTCGTAGGCCGAACTAATCTTCGTACCGCCGCTCTCACGCGTGTGATAAAACGTATGTTCGTCCACTTCCTGTGCAATCGCGTCGTGAATGATGTAAACCGTCTCCAGCCCTTGATAGTGGGCCTTCAACCAGGTATCAATCCAGAACGATTCGATACGCACGATTTCTTTCTGCTCGTCGGTCATTGATCCAGAAACGTCCATCATGTAGAGGATGACAGCGACACTCTCCGGAAGCTGGGTTTCCTTCCAACTGCGGTATTGCTTGTCCTCCCGGATCGGAATGACGATCGGATTGTTCGGATCATAAAGTCCAGCCGAAATCTGACGTTTGAGAGCCCGTTTGAAAGTCCGTTTGAAGTGCCGGAGTGACTCGGGCCCGACCTGACGAATGCTTGTATATTTGTCTTTCGATGTGACGATGTTCTTTTTGCCTCGAGGCTCGATTCGTGGCAACTCTAGTTCCTCGCCGAGAATCTCGGCCATTTCCTCCATCGACAATTCGACTTCGAGGATGTGTCCACCGGGTTGATCTCCCGCACCGGATTGTGGCTCGCCTTCGGGTGCTGTGAGTGGTTGACCTGGTTGACCTGGTCCTTGGCCGACTCCACCACTACCTCGTTTGCCGTAGCGAAACTGGGGAATATCGATCGAAGGCAGCGGAATACTCACCAGGTCCTTGCCCTTCTTGCCGATCATTTCGCCTCGGCTGATGTATTTGCTCAAGTTGCTTTTCACCTTGCCCCGCACGAGTTTGCGGAAGCGTTGGTGGTCGCGTTCAATTTTTTGGCTCATTTCCCTGACTCCGAACAGCCAACTTGCCGACGAAAAGACCTTTGAGGACACTTCGCGCCGGCAAGTTGAACTAGGGGTATCAATTGTTTCCGAGTTGGGGCATTAAGTTTTCTTTGTGTGGCCGCGTGCGAAGATGCTGGCGACGAACTGGAGCACGTCCGTCGCGCTCTCGTCATTATACCCGTAATCTCGTATCAAACGGCCCTTGACCACATCGATCTTTTCCTGAGTCGCCTTATCCACAACGTTGGAAACGAGACTCGTCAACTTGATCGTGTCTTTCTGGTCCTCAAACAGTTTCAGTTCGAGTGCCTTCTGGAGACGTTCGTTCGTTCGATAATCGAACTTCTTGCCGTCGATCGCTAACGCACCGATGTAGTTCATGATCTCCCGACGGAAGTCGTCTTTGCGACCTTCGGGGATGTCGATCTTTTCCTCGACCGAACGCATCAACCGATCGTCAGGGTCTTCGTAGTTGCCCGTGTACCGGTTGCGGACCTTCTCGCGTTGGGTGTAGGCCTTGACGTTGTCGATGTAGTTGGCACACAAGCGACTCAGGGCATCTTCGTCGGCAGCGATGGCACGCTGGACTTCGTTCTTAACAATGTCTTCGTACTCTTCCTTGACGACCTGTAGCAACTCCCGGAAGTGTTGGAGTTGGTCTTCGCTCGTGATGAGCGAGTGATGCCGAAGACCGGATTCGAGTTCGGCCAACACCATGAACGGGTTCACACTCGTCGCCTCCGGGTGGGCGACCAACGCGTTACTGATCTTATCTTGAATATAACGCGGGCTGATCCCGTGCATACCTTCGTTGACCGCTTCCCGCTTCAACTCGATGATGTTGTCCTCGGTAAAACCGGGAAGAGTCTTACCGTTGTAGAGTTTGAGTTTCTGGAGGAGCGTCAAGTTCGCGTGCTTCGGTTGCTCCAGACGCGTTAGAACGGCCCACATCGCCGCGATCTCGATCGTATGCGGAGCAATGTGTTTGCCCTTCACCCGATCGTTGTTGAAGTCCTTCTCGTAGATCTTGATTTCGTCGCCAAGACGTGTCACGTAAGGCACGTCGATCTTGACCGTACGGTCTCGGAGCGCCTCCATGAACTCATTGTTCTGAAGACGTCTATATTCCGGTTCGTTGGTGTTGTGACAAACAACGTTGCCCACTCCACAAACGAAGTTGTGGATGCCAGCACACTCAATGTCGTAGACCCATTCGTCGCTTGCCTCCCGTTCTTGCAGGTGAGGTTGAAAACTCACATGACGACCGCCTTTCTTCCCTTCTCCCGAAACGAAACGGACCCGGTAAGCAGGCTCTTTCCCTTCCCGTTCGGCCCGATAAATCGAGTAATCGTAACCAAGTAAGGAAGCCAGTGTTCCAACTTGGGCAGCCAAAACCGGTGAAATTGTTTTGTACTCAAAGAAGCTCTCCCGGTAAGCATCGGAGGCCGTCTCTTCCAAGATCGTAGAGAGTTTCCGGGATCCATCTGTTCGCATCAGTTCGTCGAACGCATGTTCGATGTACGCTGTCGGCAACTGGAACAAGAAGTCAGGGAGTTGCTTGTTGACTGACAGTTTACCACAATGGTGGGTGGCGATGACGCCCATCGCGGTCGCACCCAAGTAAAGTCGCCAGGCAGAATCAGTCTGGGCACCTTGGTCGATGGAGCCTTTGGCTGTCGTAATCCGTCGGTAGGCTTCGCAGACTCGCTCGAGTTCCTTCTTGTCGGCTTGGGAGATGACGATGCCACCATTGTGACCGTTCACGTGCCCTTCCGTGGTGTACCAAATGAGGACTGTCAGGAGGTCCTTGAGGGGTTCGATATCGACTATTGGATCGTAGACGGCTCGGACGGCGGTGGCATGGCGGGGAAGATCGAGGCGAGCCCATCCTGGTTGGCAAGGCTTCGTCATTATCCCGCCATTCGAGGTGACGGTGACTTGGTCGCGAACAAACCCAGTAATACCTTCGAGGACGTCGATCGTTTTCGTCGGTTCCGGAGCGAAGAGTTCCTGCAAATTCCGAACCGCCATGATCTCTTGCTTCTCTTCAGGGAAAAACGCTTCGCCGTCCCGGTTGTAGATTGAATGGTTCGGCGTTGTTTCCACCGAGCCCCATTTTTGCGAAGTCGTGAGCATAGTGCCGGTAAACTTGTGCCGGAAGAGACCACGGACCGACGTCCAGTTCGTCTGTCGAGTTTCAAAATCGTATGCCAGAACCTCTAAGTCTTCATGACGGCCAGAAAACGTCTCGTGAAGTTGCTCCATGGTACTCCAACCCGTCACTCCCCCGTGACGGAATGGGATCGGAGTGCCGGCTGCTACGCTGTGGCCCAGAATGACTTCATCGATATCCGTCTGCGCAAACTTCTTGGGCTTGATCTTGTGTTCCTGAGAAGCCCCCAGCAAATCGTAAAGGAACGCCACGTCTAACTTCAACACCTCAATGAACTCCACGAGTCCTCTATTGGCGATGTTTAGTTCGCCGTCGAAGTTAAACGCCCGCGGATCGCTGTCAGTCCCGTACTCGGCGATCTTGCGGTAGTTGATGTCGCCAGTCAGTTCGGTCGAGTCTTGGTTCTTCTCGTCCTTGGGTTGGAACGTTCCGATACCAATTCGGTCTTGCTCGGAGAGAATCAAGCGATAGACCTTGATGTCCTCCATGACACGATGCCAGTCCCCGTTGTACATGGCCATCCGTTCATTAAACATGTGCCGACAGAATGGATCGAGTTCTCCCCTGATGACGATTTGCCGATCGGAAGATTCACGCCCTTCGTTGAGCATTCTCTCGACCGAAGGTCGCAGGTCGTGAGGCACGAGTCGTAACGGTTCTTCGTGCATGGGACACTTGGTCCACGAACCGTCTTCGTTCCTCCACGAGAAGGAGAAAACCATCCCGTTGTCCGTCTTGGAGTATTCCTCAAGTCCCTTTTTCAAGAGTCGAGCAATCGTACTCTTGGAACTCCCAACTGGGCCGTGGAGCAGAAGCACGCGTCGTTCGGTCCCATACCCTTGGGCTGCCGACATGAACACGTTCACCAGATTCTGCAACGTCCGGTCGAGGCCATAAATGGCGTCGCTGTGACGACGAGCGAAATCCGTGAAGAACTTGTAGCGGATGAATTTCTCCTTGTACTCATAGACCTCTTCGGTCCCATGAGACAAGATCATGTCATACAAACGTTGATACGCGTTACGCGTCACTTCGGGATGTTCGCGAACGATGTCGAGGTATTCGGCAAACGTTCCTTCCCAGTGTTTTTTTTGGTAGTCTTGTAAGTCCAACTCTTGCCGGACTTGCTCTAGGATTTCCTTGCCTGAAGACATTGGGCTCACCTCCATAGAAATCGGCGCGGATCAGCGCCGCTAAAATTTCAAAGCCTATTCAAGGACCAAACACCTTGATAATTATTGGAGTACAGGGAAATGAACTTCGCGCGTTCCATTTTCGCGCGGGGCGTTGATCTTCCGAATGTTGATCTTCCGAATCGAGAACCAACTTTGTGAAGTCGGTTCAGTGTCCGGTTCATCACCAGTGTGCCCTCTATTCTCGTTGGGAACCAGAGGAGAAACCGGAAGTCCTTCATCCACGATACTGGGAGTAGCCGAACATCTCCGAGCGTTAGACTTCCCAAGAGCAAGGATGCCAAATCAAGAGAGTGGGAATGATTTAGTTTTCCACTCCTGTGAGTGGATTCAGTCGGAACCCCAACTGACTTTGCTGGGGTTGGTCTGTCCAGAAATTTTGAGTCTTGTTGTTGGGCGTCTCCCCGACCGGTCCACGGGGACTTGTGGTTTTTCCGCCAATCGCAGTGTCGAAAACCTTGCACTGCTGTCGTCTTTGTTGCTTGCTCGAAGTTTCACCGAAAAACCGCGAGCGAGCACGTCCTTGTTTAGGAATTATCCAGGGACATGCCAACGGTTGTTATCGTCGTCACGGCGCTTGATGGAGAGCAGAACCTCACATTGGCTCTACTTCGCTAATGATTCTACACCATCGAAAGAAAAAAGTTGCGCTGAAGTTCCTTCTTTCTTGCCGTTACTCAGTCTATCAGACCTTTAAGAACGGTAAGTTTAGAATACCCTGTTCCCATGGGGTATTGTCAAGTCCGGTTTAATTCGTGTCACCATGCGGGGGTGTGCTTCTCGGGATTTCGGAATAATGGAGTTTGCTCCGGCTAATCGGACGCCAGTTCGAAGCGTCAACGATAGATTCGCTTTCGGTCGATCGCTTGCACTTTTTGAGTTTGTGCCAGGCCAAGGGAGTAGCTGTTGTGTAGATTGTTTGTTTGGTCTGAATTTTAAGATGGTGAATTCGTAACGCTGTGTAGTGCTCGACACCGAGTCCAAACTCCACACAAGTCCCCTTCGTTCTCGAACTGCTTGACTCCCTCTGCGATGCCTTATAGTCTGCCTTATAT
Source organism: uncultured Alcaligenaceae bacterium (assembly GCA_964423615.1). Lineage (GTDB taxonomy): Bacteria > Planctomycetota > Planctomycetia > Gemmatales > Gemmataceae > CAYRFQ01. The sequence continues at coordinate 5,667 of CAYRFQ010000120.1, forward strand.
CTAAATAGGGTACAGCCAAGAGATTCCATTCTTGGTCAAGCATCTGTACTGGTGAATACACGATCTGACTTTTTACGCCCCGAATGCAAGAAACAGGTGGTTGATCCAAATTACTGTGTTGGGTGTGTTCTACGAACCGAAAGCGCAAACGAGGTTTTCAAGAGAAAAGCGGCTCGCTTGCACCTCGAGTTTGCCCAAAACAGTCGACAAGTTGAAATTCATCGATCACGAGCCTTCGACGGTACAACCATATCGGGGCCAGAGTGGCCAAGTCGAGCAAACAGTGGGAGCTTTGCCGTGAAAGCCGAGTCGACGACGATGCCCCCTCCATTGGTATTCGCACAACTCACCGCCTGGCATTGGACGTCGATTGCCGCAGGAGTGGTTTTCCTCCTTGCGTTGGTGTACGTCTTACGCTATTGGATATTGATCCGAATCCCGCTGTGGGTCCTGTCGCGACTGTTGTACCGGATTCGGATTCACGGACTTGAGAACATCCCAAAGAGTGGTCCAGCGTTGATGGTTTGCAACCACGTCAGTTACATCGACGCACAACTCTTACTCGCGAGCATCCGAAGGCCTATCCGGTTTTTAATTTGGGCCGAGTTCCTTCGCGTGTTCGGGGTTCGCCAACTCCTCCAAGTCGCAAAAGTTATCCCCATCAACGGCAAAGCCGGCCCCCGAGCCATTGTCAAATCTCTCCGAATGGCCAGCGAAGCCCTGGCCAACGGAGAGTTAGTCTGTGTCTTTGCCGAGGGAGGGATTACACGAACCGGGTTCATCCTGCCATTCTATCGCGGCATTGAAAAGATCGTCGAAAAGAGTCCAGCACCAATCGTGCCGGTGTATCTCGACCACGTCTGGGGCAGCATTTTCAGTTATCGGGGCGGCAAGTTTTTCTGGAAACGGCCCCGCAAGTGGCGTTATCCGGTCACGATCAACTTCGGCGAACAACTCGACGCGAAGACTACGTCGACACAAGTCCGATTTGCGATCCAAAGACTTGCGGCCCAATCGGCCGTCCGACGATCTCACAAACGAACCCCCGCGCACCGTCAGTTCGTCCGAACAGCTTGCCAGAATTTGTTCCGCACATGCTTCATTGATCCGAGCAATGAAAAGAAGCCAGAGTTGAAATACTACGAAGTGCTCGTTGGGGTAAAGATTTTTGCCAAACGGCTTGCACCGATTCTCAAAGGCGATCCCATGGTCGGCGTTTGGATTCCTCCTGCGCCGGGCGGGGCCATCGCGAACATCGCCCTGGCCGTGCTTGGCAAAACATCAGTCAACCTCAACTACACGGCTTCGAAAGACCTCGTTCAGTCGGCGATCCGGCAGTGTCGAATCAAGCATGTCCTCACGTCACGAGCATTCACCAAACGAATCTCGATCGATCCAGGGCCGGGCGTCGAGCTGATCTATCTCGAAGACATCCGGGAGAAGGTCACGAGTTGGGAACGGACGAGTACGTTCTTGAACGTCCTTTTGACGCCGCGGATCATTCAAGAATACGTCTTCATGGGTTTGAGCCAGCATACGTGCGAAGACCTTGCAACGATCATCTTCTCGAGCGGAAGTACGGGAGAACCCAAGGGAGTCATGCTCACCCACGCCAACGTAGCGGGCAATGCGGAGTCGATGATTCAAGCCGTAGACTTCTCGCGGAAGGATAAGCTATTGGGCATCCTCCCGTTCTTTCATAGTTTCGGGTACACCGTGACGCTCTGGGTTCCGCTCCAGGTCGGGGCCGTGACCATCTTCCACCCCAATCCGCTTGAGTCCAAGAAAATTGGAGAATCGTGCAAAAAGTTCGGCTGTACGATCATGCTCTCGACGCCGACGTTCTTGCGGTCCTATTTGAAACGGTGTGAGCCTGACTGCTTCGAAGCATTGCGATTGCTCATCACCGGCGCCGAGAAGTTACCCCAATCGCTTGCGATCGAATTCCTTGAGAAGTTCGGCAAGGAGCCACTCGAGGGGTACGGTTGCACCGAGTGTTCGCCGGTCGTTTCGACGAACGTTCCGGATTGGCAAGATGGGGAGTACAAACAGGTCGGAAACAAACGAGGGACGATCGGGCAGCCCATACCAGGCGTCGCGGTCAAAGTCGTTCACAAAGACACCTACGAGGAACTGCCGATCGACCAAGAGGGGTTGTTGTTGGTCTACGGAGCCAACATCATGAAGGGATATCTGGGACGAGAGGACCTGACGAAGAAAAAAATCATCAACGGTTGGTACGTCACCGGAGATTTGGCCAAACTCGACGAAGACGGTTTCATCACGATCACCGGCCGCGAAGAACGCTTCGCCAAAATCGGTGGAGAAATGGTGCCCCTCGAACGCGTCGAAGAAGAACTCCACCACGCCCTGGAGACGAACGAACGCACGTGCGCTGTGACGGCAATTCCCGACGAAAAACGCGGAGAACGAATTGTCGTCTTGCACACCAGCTTTAACGACCAAAGCGTCGGCGAAGTGCTCAAAAAGCTAGCAGGCCTCGGGGTTCCGAAAATCTACATGCCGCATTCTCGTGACTTCCACGAAGTCGAGGAGATTCCTGTATTGGGCAGCGGAAAGTTGGACATCAAGGGGGTCAAGGTCAGGGCCTTGGAACTTGCTAACCCAAAGCCGAGTCTGCCGCCATCGCCTCCGAGTGAAACGAAGACCGACTTGCCCGAAGCCAGTTTCGGCACAGCGGAACAACCAGACAATCTATGAATGAGCCTTGTCAACAACCGGAATCACTCCGGTGTTCGGTCGTTCTCGTGCGTCCCAAAGTGTCCGCGAACGTGGGAGCCGTTGCTCGCGTCATGCGAAACATGGGGTTGCGAAGGCTCTGTCTGGTTGACCCCGAGGCCGACATCGATGATCCTCGTGGTCGGCTGCTGGCCACCCACAGCCACGAAATTCTCGACAACGCAACCATCGTGGACGACCTCGATGCAGCCCTCTCGAATGAAGTCTTGGTGGCTGCAACTTCTGGTCGGCGAGGCGGGTTATTTCGCAAGCAAACGATTGGGCCACCTGAAGAGATTGCCAAACACCTCGTCACGGCATCGTTCGAAGGTCCGGTCTCGCTCGTATTCGGCCCCGAAACAAGCGGACTGACGAATGCCGAAATTGCCCGATGTCATTATCTCATTCACATACCCACTGACGAAGCCCACCTGGCCCTCAACCTCGCTCAAGCCGTCGCGATTTGTCTGTACGAGCTTCGACGGTGTTGGCTCGAAACACAAAAACCCAATACCGTCCGCGACGACGCGGCCCCCTTCGCCTACCAGGAAGTCATGTTCGAAAAGTTGCGAGCGTCTCTAGAAGCATTACACTTTTTGTATGGCCCCAAAGCCGATTCGCTGATGCATGCTCTACGTCATTTGATCACCCGAGCGCGACCAAGCCGAATGGAAGTCGACGTCTTGATGGGCCTCGCTAAACAAATCCAATGGTTCTGCAACAACCACCAGGAGAAGGAAAGTTGACCGAACCGGCGTTCATCCCCTACCGATCGGAACGTCTCGGTAACTCCGAAATGACTCGCCGAGCTGCTACGTTCTACGAACTCATGGACGCACGACGCAGCGTGCGACACTTTTCCTCCGATCCGGTTCCGCGAGAGTTAATCGAGTTGGCGATCCGCACGGCGTCGACCGCACCTTCCGGGGCCCACCGTCAACCCTGGCGTTTCGTGGCCATCGACGACCCTGCCCTCAAACACGAAATTCGGCTCGCGGCAGAAGAAGAAGAACGCCTCTCTTATGAAGGTCGAATGCCTGCTGAATGGTTGGATGCACTCGCACCCCTGGGGACGAACTGGCGCAAACCGTATCTTGAGATCGTCCCTTGGCTTGTCGTCGTTTTTGAAGAACAACATGGTCTTGGTGCTGACGGGCAGGTTCGCAAAAACTACTACGTGAAGGAAAGCGTCGGAATCGCGTGCGGTCTCTTCATCGCCGCGCTCCACAATATGGGCTTGGCGACACTCACTCACACCCCGAGCCCGATGGGATTCCTCTCGAAGATTCTCAAACGCCCGGAAAACGAAAAGCCGTATATCTTGTTTCCCGTTGGCCATCCGGCGCCGGACGCCGAAGTCCCGAACATCACGAGGAAACCCCTCGATGAAGTCGCCGTGTTTCCTCTTTGCGATACTCAAGGTTACAATTCTGAGGACCCTGAAGGCCCAAGCAACTGATACGAACCCTGGCACCTGAATGAACACGCAAACGCAACTTCGCGAACACGCTTTCTCGATCTGGCAAACTGCCGTGGATGCCGTCCGTCCAGAATCTCTAATCAATGCGACTTTGGAAGACAGCAATTGGCCGATCCGCAATACCCTCGAATCGGCCAAGCGAATTCTGGTCATCGGTGGAGGCAAGGCTGGCGTTGCGATGGCCAAAGCCGTCGAACACGAACTGACGGCCTTGCTCGACCGTGTCGAGGGAATTGTGAACGTCCCTGGGAGCCCCGAGGGATTTCCGAAGATGGAGAAAATTCAACTCCACGTAGCCCGCCCTGCAGGGACGAATCAGCCAACGACGGAGGGCGTCGAAGGAACCCAACGGATTCTGGAATTGGCCGCAAGCGCTGGTCCGGAAGACGTCGGCTTGTGTTTGCTGTCCGGAGGTGGTTCCGCCTTACTGCCCGCGCCCATCGAGGGAATCACTCTCGAAGACAAACAAACGGTTACAAAGCTCCTGCACCGGTGTGGGGCTACTATCAACGAGATGAATTGCGTCCGCAAACACCTCAGTGCGATCAAAGGTGGCAGACTCGCCCAGCGCTTTGCCGGACGCAAACTCTTCAGCCTCATAATCTCGGACGTCATCGGAGACCCACTCGACGTCATTGCTTCCGGCCCGACGGCGCCAGATCCCACGACATTCAGCGACGCTAAAGGCGTTCTCTTGAAGTTTCATTTGTGGGACGAAATTCCGGAGGCAGTCCGGACGCTGTTGACAAGGGGAATCGCTGGCGAGATACCAGAAACGACGAAAGAACTTCCCGAGAACGTCTCAAACCATATTATCGGCAACAATGACAGGGCACTGGCCTTCGCCCAGGCGAAGGCAGAGGAACTTGGGTACCGCGTTCTCAACCTTGGATCCTACATCGAAGGCGAGACGCGCGAAGCTGCGTTAACCTTCGCCGGAATCATCCGGAGCATTCAACGCGAAAGGCTCCCATTGGGTCCACCATGTTGTGTCCTCAGCGGCGGCGAGACAACCGTCACGTTAAATCCCGAACACGGCCTTGGCGGAAGAAACCAAGAATTCGTGCTCGCGATGTTAAACAAATTACGCAACGACGATCTACGCAACGTTACCCTCCTCAGTGGTGGCACCGATGGCGAAGACGGTCCTTGTGATGCGGCTGGAGCCATGGGTGATGGTCAAACGATAACCCGAGCCAACGAACGCAACATTTCCCTCACCGAGTACCTAGAGCAACACGACGCTTATCATTTCTTCGAAAAGACGGGCGATCTGATCCAAACCGGACTGACCCAAACAAATGTTATGGACGTGCGAGTGATCCTGATCGGGGAGTCCTCTACGGGGTCACCTTCCTGAGGTGTTGCGAATTGATATCATAAATAGAGAGGCACGACTCTCCGTGCCCCTGCCGCGAACAGGAATGGGCGTTTTTTGGTTGTCCCCTGTGGAGAAGATTCGTGTTGTGGGCCTGCGCGAAAGTGTTTTAACTCGCCTCAGTGGTGCCCCGCCCTACAAAACTCCTTCTCGCCTGACTTTTCTTCACATCGACAGAAAACCGCTCTTATTCGATGAACCTCATGACTCGGTTCTCGATACACACTCAAAACAAGGCAAGTTCCGATGTACTTTCTGTTAATTGTTCTGCTCCTGGGTGGAGGCCTTTTCTGTGTCGGCTACGGCCTTCGAAAAACGAATAGTCGCCTGATCTTCGGAGGTTTGGCGCTGCTTGTGGTGACTCCCGCGTTCTTTGGATTCTTGAGCTTTTGGGCTGAGAAGCTATGGTTCGACGCCATCGGACATCCAGAACGCTTTTGGACGAACGTCCTGGCCCGCCTCATGGGTGCTGTGTTGGGAGCCATCTTGGGGGGACTCGTCGTCTTCGGGGTAACGTGGCGTTTACCCAGAGGCTCGCAGGTTTACCAGGGAATTGGTATCCTCGTTGGGGCTTTTTTCGGTTTGCTGCGAGGACTCGGAAGCTGGGAACTTGTTCTCAAATATACCTACGGAGTCTCGACGGGTACGAAAGATCCCATTTTGGGGATGGATACCGGATTCTATTTATTTTCTTTACCACTCTACGACAGATTCTACTGGTTGATCTTCCAATCCGCCTTTGTTGGGTTGATCGTCGCCATTATCCGTTTCGCAATTCGATTTGTTGATTGGGAAGAAGCCAAGCCAAGATGGCAACAGGCAGCCTGGTCCGTTTTTGATCTCGATGGTGTTTCGCACGCCTTGGGAAGTCTCGGAGTGGTTCTTGCTATCGGCTTCTTGTTGAGTCCCTATCACTTGATGTATTCGAATTGGGGGGCCGTAGCGGGTCCGGGTTGGACCGACGTGCACATCCGACTTCCAGCCTATTACGTTATGTCGGTTTTAACGGGCTTGATGGGTATTGCTTTCATGGTGCCTGCTTCGTCCCACGCATTCCAAAGACGAGTCGTGAGGTGGACACGGAAACAAGATCAGCCGGGAGCTGCCTTCATTTTCCCAGTTCTCGGATTTGTTGTTCTGTGGTTCGTAGTAGTGGGCGTGATTCCGATTGCAGTGCAGTGGCTGTTTGTCGAGCCGAACGAAATCACCATGGAAAGGCCTTACATTGCTCACAACATCAAGTTCACCCGAATGGGCTTTCACCTCGATAAGGTGGAAGAAAAAGAATTCTCCGTGTCCCCCGAATTGAACCAAGAAACGATCGAGAAGAACAAACACGTACTCTCCGAAGTGCGTCTATGGGATCCAAGAGCGTTGGATTCTGTGTACGAACAGTTCCAAGAAATCCGCCTCTACTACCAATTCCATGACGTCGATACAGACAGATATAGGATCGACGGAAAATATCGACAGGTGATGGTGTCGGCTCGGGAATTAGAGTTAGAGAATTTGCCGTCGAAGAGTCAAACGTTCGTCAACCGCCGCTTCAAGTACACCCACGGTTATGGAATTACTCTTGCACCGGCTAGTGATTTCACGGACAAGGGGCTCCCCAACTTATTGATCAAGGATATACCACCGAAAGTCTCGGTTCCAGAACTCAAGATCGATCGACCGGAAATCTACTATGGTGAACTAACCCGAACTTATGCCGTCGTGAACACAGCAGAGGCAGAATTCGATTATCCGAGCGGTGACGACAATAAATATGTGCGTTATGCAGGCAAGGGCGGAGTTCCGATGGGGAATTGGTGGCGTCAATTCGTCTATGGATGGTCTCACGGAGGGACACAACTTTTATTTTCGACGTATCCGACGGCTGACAGTCGGATCATGTTCCACCGCAACATTCATAACAGGGTCCGACACCTCGCCCCGTTCTTGAAATTCGATAGCGACGCCTACATCGTTCTCGCCGACGGAAAGTTATATTGGATGATCGACGCATACACAACTTCGTCCTACTTTCCATACAGCGAATCGTATTTTTCAGGAGAATCTATCGAATACGATAAGGCTGGCCAGAGCCGGTCGGTTCGGACAGGAGTCGCGCTGTATTTGCACGGGGTTAACTACATCCGCAACTCGGTGAAAGTTGTCGTCGATGCCTACGACGGGTCTGTCGATTTCTATGTGTTTGAGGAAAGTGACCCACTCATTCAGACGTGGCAACGGATATATCCTGGCCTATTCAAGTCGCGAGAAGAGATGCCCAAGAGTCTCGAAGAACACATCCGTTATCCGGAGGGCTTCCTGCTCGCTCAAGGATTGGTCTATGCAAAGTACCACATGACCGATCCTGGAGTCTTCTATAACCAGGAAGATGTTTGGGTTCGGGCAACGGAAAAGTATTATTCGCAAGTTCAGCCCGTGGAGCCCTATTATGTGATGTGGGAGCCGCCAGAATCGGACAAAGCCGAATTCATCATCATGCAACCATACACGCCGAAAAATAGACAAGTGTTGATCAGTTGGCTTGCGGGGATGTGTGACCCGGACAATTATGGACGGCTACTAGCCTACCGATTTACCAAGGCCAATCGTGTCCTCGGCCCCCAGCAGATGGAGACCAAGATCGACCAAGATCGCCAACTCTCCCAGACCCTTACGCTTTGGGATCAACGCGGTTCTCGCGTTCTACGGGGCAACGTGCTGGTCATTCCAGTGAACTCCACGTTACTCTATGTCGAACCCATCTATCTCAAGGCGGAATCCGCCGCGTATCCCGAGTTGCGACTTGTGGCTGTGATGCATAACGACAGATTGAGTTATGCTGAGAACTTCGAGAACGCACTCCAAGGGCTCTTCACGGGCGTTCAACCGAAACTCGGTGGGCCTGACTTGGTGGTGGATGACAAATCGTTGAAAGGCCTCGCGAAGGAGGCCAACCAGGCCTTCGAACGCATGCTGAATTTTGAGAGCCGTAAAGAGTTCCGTAAGGCGGCCGACGAAAAAGAGAGACTCTATCGGGCTTTGCAAAAGATGATCTCGAATTCGCCGAAAGAGAAGTGATGATGGCGACCACCGGCACTTTGCAACCACGTGACGACAATTTCCGGCATGCAGAAATTTTGCAGTGGCGCTATCCCGTCACATGCCGACTTCACGTACAACGCTGGATACTTCTCTTCTGCAAACCTCTTGTCGTCATTCGGTTGCTTCGAACGCGTTGGGATAATGAGTGAACTTGGGTCGGTTCTGGCCTGGAGGCCATTGGATGATCAAGACATCGAAACGACCACAGTACTCATGGAGTTGATACCGCTGGATGAAATGATGCGCCGTTAACGTGAGTTTGTGCTCTTTGGCCCAGTCAATGGATTCGGCGGTGAGATAGGGATCGCCTTGAGAAGTGGATCGGACCTCGACGAAGATCAAGCCTTCTTCGTCGAGGGCAACGATGTCGAGTTCACCATGTTTACACGAGTAATTCCGCTTGAGAATCCGACATCCACGCTGGCGAAAAAATTGGACTGCAGCGCCTTCGGAACGGTCGCCAAACCATTTTTTCCACCAGGAAGGTTTCCAGAACATTGGGAATGGCTCGATTAACTTTCTTCCTTGGTCGTCTCCGCCTCAGGTGCTCGCTGTTTGGCATGACGTTCGCGGAGCTTGGCTCGCTTCCCGACCCGATCCCGGAGAAAGTAGAGTTTCGCGCGGCGGACGACGCCTTTTCGCTTCGAGACGATTTTGGCAATCTTAGGCGAGTGGAGTGGAAACACACGCTCAACACCTTCGCTCTGGACGATACGCCGGACCGTAAAGGTTTCGCGAATACCTTCGCCTTGACGGGCGATGACTGTCCCAGTGAAGACTTGAACTCGTTCCTTGTTGCCCTCCAGAATTCGCTGATGGACGTCGACGGTGTCCCCGATCTCGAACTCGGGCAGGTCTTCCTTGGCGTACTTATCCTCCACCGCCTTGATCAAACGATTTTTCATGATCTGGGCCCTCTTCTTTGTCTTCTGGCGTTTGGGTGTTTTGGTTTTCGTGGCTCGCGCCCTCTGCAGCGAGCTGCGACTGTCGACTTCGGGCTAGGGATTGTTCTGCCCGCCACTTGGCAATTGCCTGATGATTTCCGCTTGTTAGAACTTCCGGCACATCCATCCCGCGAAAAACACGCGGGCGAGTGTACTGAGGATACTCGAGAGTCCCAGGAGTGCTGTGAGACTCTTCCACCACACTGTCTTCGTCTCCCAGAACGCCCGGAATGTAGCGGATGACAGTATCAATCACGACCATGGCAGGGATTTCGCCACCGTTGCAAATGAAGTCGCCAATCGAGATTTCTCGGGGAGCTAGCCCTAACCGAATTCGTTCGTCAAAGCCTTCGTATCGCCCACAAAGTAAGAGTAATCGTTTCTGTCGAGAAAGTTCCTGGACGACTGGCTGGGTTAACCGCTCTCCGGCGGGAGTTAGCATGATCAACGTGCCAGGTTCAGGTGCTTTTCGTTGAACGTCTTCGACTGCATCGAAGACGGGGCCAGGCATGATCACCATTCCCGGCCCACCACCAAAGGGACGATCATCCACGTTCTTATGTTTACTCGTCGCCCAATCTCGAATGTTCCAAAGATGAATTTCGACTAACTCATTTTCCAACGCCAGCTTCAAAAGACTTTGTGTGAAGTATCCCTGGAAGATGTCTGGAAATAACGTCAAGACGTCGAATCGCATCACTAACCATTGGTTGCTTGGACTCCCCAGGACATTTGTCCTAGTGTCAAACAGTGGATTCGGAAGGCATCCTTCCTTGTTGGACTTGTAATGGCAAACAGGTCCAAGACCTGGCCTGCCGTCCGGTCAATCAGTCTTTTTTTCGGCGGTGTTCTCTTCGGCTGGCTCTTCGTTATCGGAGTTCGCCTCTTCTTCGGGTTTCTCGTCCGCGGCGGCCTCCGTTTTCGGAGAATCTCCGTCAGGTTTCTCTTCAACTGACTCCTCGGAAGACTTCTCTTCCTCGGTTGGCTTGGTTTCTTCCGCGGGAGATTCCCCAGTAGGTTCCTCGGTTGGAGCCTCGACTTTTTCTTCTGTCGGTGGTTCCTCGATCGGAGCCTCGACCTTCTCCTCAGTTTCCGACTTCTCTTCGGATGGTGGGGTTTCGGTCTCCGTAGCTGGTGCCTCGGCTGTTTCTTCTGGTTGCGAACTTTCGTCTTGTTCGATTGGTTGCTCGAGAACTTGTGTCTCGGCCGTACTCGGATCGACAGCAGCCGCTACTTCCTGGGGTGTTTCTTCCACTGCAGGTTCAGGAGCTGGCGTTGCTTCCGGAGCCTTGGTCTTCGTTTCGACAGGAGTCGTTACTGGAACTTCTTCGCCGGCCTCGATCTTTTCGAATTTTTCGAGGTATTTCTTGATCAAGGCTTCCACCTTGATCGAAGGCTTGGCTCCAACACTCAACCAGTACTTAATTCGGCTAGCCTTGAGAGTTACCCGGTCGTCTTTCTCGCGGATCATCGGATTGTACGAGCCCAAATTCTCGATGTATTTTCCGTCGCGTGGCGACCGAGCGTCCGCTGCTACAATACGGTAGTAGGGCCTATGTTTTCGCCCCATCTTTGTCATTCGAATACGAACTGCCACGACTTGACCCTTTTGTGAAAGCTTCCTGTAAAAAGGCAAATATAGGGACCATCCGTCCGCTGGACAACACGAGATGGCAAGAATTATTTATCATACACGCCAGGAAGAAATTGGAAACGTGTCTTGGCAGAAAACTAGCCCTCACTATCGGAGTATCGAACTATCTTCATGACTTTCGCAATTGGCCTGTTTTACCTCACCAGCGGTGTCCCAATCTGGTTTGCGTTGAGGGCGAATCGGGATCGGCCTTTGTTGATCGCGGTCGTGTGGGGCATCCTGGCGTGGATATGTTGGGGCATCGTCATTGTGTTGGCCGCGCTTTTCTCCATTGGCGTAGAACTCTACGCACCACGTCAGGTCGCCCTGGCGATGACTGGTTGTGTTGGAGTCGCGGTCTTGGGTGCCCGACGTCCAGGTGTGGGAGCCTGGAACTTTGTCGTCGTAAGTTTGTTCTTCGTGCTCATGTTACCCATGCTGCAGTCGTGGCTGTTGTCTCCAGAATCGGAACTCTCGGATAAAATGTGGGACGTCTTCGTCATTGCCCCCTGGGCGCTGCTCGTCCTGGACTATCTTCCGACGAACTTGGCGCTGGCGGCGCTGTCTCTCGCGGCTGGCTGTAGTGTCGAAACGTATTGCGTTTTTCAAAGAACGACATCGAACGCTCCTTCGGTTGGTTGGTTGTTCTTGGCCGCTGCGCCTTGGGTGGGGTGGATCGCGTGGCTTCTTGAGAAACCAACGGAATCCGAGTTCGATCGGTTGTGGCTGGATTTCCGGAATCGATATGGTTTTGTTTGGGCACAACGAAGTCGAGAGCAATTCAATCGTTCCGCCGAAAACAACCAATGGCCGGTATCACTCGCCTGGCACGGGCTTCAAACATTGGAAGGCAACAAACCTCCCGACAATCCACAGAAGGATGCAATGTTGCAAGCGTTGCGAGGCGTGTTGAAGCGGTTTCTCCCGGAGCGACAAACTGACAAGGGCGATTTGAGGGTCGAGGAACAAGAATCTCGAAGCAAGACAGCCGAAGGAGCAAGTGAGGAAAAGATAAAACGCCGATAACGCGGCTGCCTCCGCTTGAATCATCTGTGCCGCCAAGCCAATCCCTGATCGGCCCTCGACTCAATGAACCTTCCGTCGATGACACACAAAGTCACACACGGTTTTACCAAACCGTTCTACGAGAGCTTCCTGGGCTCGCGAGCTGATGTTGTTTATTTCGAGGGTGAGATATTCCAAATTTGTGAAATACGGCGAGTCGATAAGGGCTTGGATTTCCGAATCTTTGGTGAGTGTATGGGCTCGTAGAGATAATGCTCGCATTTGGGAGGACATGGGAGACGAAGCTAGAACAGTAACAGCACGATGGTCTATCCAATTATGCGCCAAGCTCAGAACCTCGATATTCGTCGAAGCGTTGGACATGGCTTCTATCGCAACGTGGACGTCGTCATTCATGAGGAAAGCGTTGGATAGATCCAGGTAACGAAGCTGGGGCCACCAAGGAGATCGAATCAAAGTGCGAATTCCGACCGAACCAATGTGGGACTTGCTCAAGTTGAGGTGTTGGAGTTTAGTCAAATAAGGGCATCCAGCCAAGACTGTGCCCTCAGCACGAACTCCCCAACCGTCGAGGCGGATACGGCTGAAATTGTCCAACAGGCAATTATTGCTCAACCAACGGACAGTTCGCGAGCCCAGGTTGCGCAAGTCGAGACTGCGGATTGGAGCAAGCTCCAACATCGTGGGGGCGTGAGTTGTGAATGCCTTGTAGTGGTTTGCAATGATGACACTGGGAAAACCACATTCAAAACGCCATCGGACATTAGATAACTTGGGGAGTGTTGCGAGACTTTCGCGACCAACGTCTTGGACCAGTTCTCGCCAACGGCCACGAAGTGGACGAGACCATTGTTCGGGGAGGGAATTGGCCAGTTGATACCCCAGACGAATGAACTCGGCCAGCTTGATCTTGCCGCGTTCTTCCTGCAAGTCGGCATAAATCAAACGCAGGTCGTCATCGTGCGGGTTCTCTCGAATGGCTCGTAGTAATTGCTCTTCCGAACTCATCCTCAACCCCAACTCCATCGGCACCGCGACGCTTCGGACTCGATTTAGCCTACATATGAATATTGCACGCGTTTTTGAGCATTCTTAAAGCATTGTCACACGGACGTTACTCGATTGTAAAGGGATGAACACAAATTGTGCCAGGATACCTGGTCCATCACTACCTACGTTGCCGTGTATGTCAAATAAATGTCTCGCAACAACAATTTGTGCAAGGCTTATACCAAATAGACCATCGGTTGTCGAAAAAAGAAAGAAGAACGCCGATGGTTCGGATTCAAGAAATTCACGTGCGAAAACGTTCACGTTTCCGAACGAATGAGTTGTGCTGAAACGGATACGATTTGTTAACGGGTTGTTCATTTGAGGAATAGTCAGACACAATGCTCCTGCCAAATGAGGACGAGTTTCTGGACCCTCTTGGCATACGGAACACCATGATCGAAGTACCTTGAGAGTCAAACTGAGAACCGATTTCCAAGGATGCGCGACTTGCCTCAAGATGGAACCCTTTTACTGCTCAGATCATCTCGGCTCGTTCTTTCCTCTGACTTGCGCAAGCTTCATCTATTTCCACGTTTGTTTACGTCCGGACACTGGTCGAACGCTCGACTTGCTCACTTTTCAACAACAAACTAAGGAGACGCGAACCATGCGTAGTCGTCTTGTTCCGACACACTTTTGTATTGGAATTCTCGGATTGATGTTCTTGATGACGGGAGTTGCCGACGCACAATTCTACGGCCAACCGTATCAGCGATTCCCCCGACACCAACAACCTTTTGGTCCTCAATTTTCCCAACGATACCAAGTTCGGGAACGAAATTTCCCTGGCGGGTTTCAGCGATTCGAACAATTTGATTCCCGCAGAGGACGATTTGGGATTTACGGTAACCAGTTTTATCGCTCAGACACCTTCTCTCGGTTCGGTGGCGGGCGCTTCGACAACTTCTACGGCGGTCACTTTTACGGTCGTCGTGGTTATTGTCCAGGTTATTAATCTTGGATTGCCCACGAACTATTGATTTTGGACATGACTTATGCAAAAGCCACGGACTTTCTGTCCGTGGCTTGTCCTACCTCATGGTCGCCATCATTTGTTAACAATCGAATGAGAGGTAAGTTCAAGTTTCGCACAAATCGCCTATATTTTCCTCGCCCAGAGGTCCGAAAGTAGACCTCTGCCAGTTATGCTTTTTGGATCGTTGAACCGGACAAA
>CAYRFQ010000121.1:0-20069 GCA_964423615.1 uncultured Alcaligenaceae bacterium
AGATGGCCGGCTCAGTGACGTCGGCCGGCAGCGGAAAGTGGCGGCCCTGGAAGATTGCGCACAGATTAGACAGCTACAACCCCAAACGGTCACGTTTTCTGGGCTTCCCGGGTGCGTAACGTTTGCAAGTCAGTCTCCAACCGTTCCAGAACAGCCTGCAACCCGACGAGAGCCTCTCGAGCTGCTTCAAAGTTTCCGTCTTTCCCGGCCATTTCCACTTCTTCGGCCCTTGCCACCACCGACGTTGCCGCCAGATTTGTAGCCGCGCCTTTCAAGGTATGCGCAATCCTTCCGACCTTCATGGCGTCTTGAGCCTCCAACGCCGATTGAAATTCGGCTCGCCATTCAACGAGCCCTTCTCCAAACAGATCGACCAACTCCCAGAAAAATTCCTTGTCGTCGCCGATTCGTTCGAGGGCCACTTGGTAGTCGAAAGAAAGTTCGAGCCCTTCGTCCGTAACTCGCGCATCGCTGGAAGAAAGCGCTGACGTCTTGTCGAGACATCGTTCGATCGCGACCATCATTTCTTCCGCTTTAACCGGTTTGGACAGATAATCATCCATCCCGGCAGCAAGGAAAACCTCCCGGTCTCCCTCCATGGCATAGGCAGTCAAGGCGATAATCGGGATGTGCTCCCCGGATTCCCGTTCGCGGGCACGAATTTCTTCAGTGGTCTGGAGACCGTCCATCACAGGCATTTGGACATCCATGAGAATGACGTCGAACCGCGGACGACTCGCCAAAAGGCTCAGGACATCGCGGCCCGATTCGGCCAGTTCCGTGTCGATCCCCTGGTTACTCAGGTGCTTCAACACGACACGTTGATTGATAGGGTTGTCTTCTGCCACCAGAACCCGAAGCCGACGATCACCGTGAGCAGACTCTCCCAGGCGACAGGTTGACACCGATTCCTCGACAGACGCGGCCGTATTCATTCTCGGTTCCTCCAATTCGCGATCCTGCCCGAAAGCTTCAATCATAGCTTGAAGGAGTTCGTTCGACTGAATGGGTTTGGTCAGATACGACTTAATACCGAGTTCCTGACAACGTTCTACAGTCTGTTGACGGTCGGCCGAGCTGAGCATCATGATGATGGCCTGGTGGTTGTGTTCTTGGAGTATGCCAGACAGGGTGAACCCGTCCATTTGAGGCATCATGGCGTCAGTCAACACGAAAGAAAACGGTTTGTTGTCCTCTGCAGCCTCATGCATCAAGGCAATAGCCTCCTTACCGCTGGCTGCCATGGTGGGATGAATGCCCCAACTCTCCAGCAAACGTGCAAGGATTCTCCGGTTGGTCGAGTTATCATCGACGACGAGCACGTTGAGGCCAGCCAAGACTACCGGTGACTTCAGAAACTGGCGAGATGGATTGGTGGACGCCAAGGACAACGGCAACGTGAACGAAAAGGTGCTGCCCTGCCCCACCTCGCTTTCCAACCACAACTCGCCCCCCATCAACTTCACGAGCTGGGACGAGATGGTAAGTCCCAAACCCGTTCCGCCATAAGTCCGAGTGATGCCGCCGTCAACTTGAGTGAACGACTCGAAAATCGCCTTCTGCTTCTCTTTGGGAATACCGATCCCAGTGTCGGTCACCGAACACAACAACGTCACAACGCTCTCCCTCGTATTTTCTACTCGGTCTTCCTCCAGACAGCTCGTTTTGCTCTGGGCAGGATCATCGGAAAAGCACCGCGATTCGACCTGGACGCTCACCGCGACTTCCCCTTGCGGGGTAAACTTGATGGCGTTGCCGACCAAATTCACAAGAATCTGACGAATACGGCCTGGATCTCCCTGGAACCAGTCCGGCACACACGGCGCAATATCGCACAGCAGTTCCAGCCCCTCCTTGTGGGCACGGTGTGCCAATTGTTTGAGTGTCGCGCTCACGGTATCCCTCAGCGAGAAATCGATCTTCTCGATGTTGAGTTTACCCGCATCGATTTTGGAAAAATCGAGTATGTCGTTGATGATGCCCAGCAACGAGGTCGAGGCTGACTGGACCAGTTCGAGGTTGTGGCGTTGTTCGGAGTCCAGATCGGAGTCCAGCGTCAGTTCCGTCAACCCGATAATCCCATTGAGCGGCGTGCGGATTTCGTGGCTCATGTTCGCCACGAATTCGCTCCGGGCTTGACACGCTTGCTCGGCCGCCTTTCGTGCCTCGTTCAGGTCTGCCGTCCGCGCCTCGACCTCGGCTTCCACAGACGCCTTACTCGCTTCCAACTCGGCCTGGCGGCTGGCCAATCGTCGCGCCACTTGCTGCTTCTGCCCTATCAGATAGACCAATGCCCCGACTTCTAAGACGACCCAACCCACGTGTTCCACCGCACGCCAAGGATCCGGAGCGTACTCTCCAAAAATCGAGTGCGGATAAGAGATTCCCCGAACGAAATGGTCTAACGTCACCACCAAGGACGCCGTGACGAGCACTTTCCAATCGCGATAATACGAGAGACACGCCAGGGAACAAAACACGTGGAAGTGCGTCTCAATACGCCCACCCGTCAGATGAATCAGCAACGCTCCCATGAGCATTTGAGCGCTGGCGAGGGCGTGCCGGGTGAACCACCACCCGGCATAACCCCACCCAAGAAAGACCGGGAACCCTGTGATAAGGCCACCCACCCAAACAGAAGCCCAGACGTGCAGATGAACAGCAGGTGTTGTCCCAATCCACGTACGCGGCGAAAACAAAATGGCCACCAACATGGCACACATCCACTGGGCCAACAGCAACCACGCAAACCAATGATCCGCTCGTTCGCGTAACCCAAGAAGACTTTGCGCGTACAGATCGTCGGCCCGCGCTTTGATCGCCAAATCGCATGAGAGACAAGACGGGGAGAAGGTGGAATCGGACATGGCCACTCGGGATAGGAAACAGAGAACAGAGAACAGGGAACAAGAATACAGAGATTTAGAGAATTGCAGAAGCAAATACAACTCGCTCTGCTACCCCTGTTCCCAATTCCAGGCAAGTTCAATTCGAAAACAACGGACACCCGTAAACGGGCGTCTCACGGACTTGCGAGGCCTGATCGCAAATCCATTCCATCAAGGCAGTGCGTCCCGCGTTGGCCCCTTCGTGCCCACGGGAACCGGTGATCCCGCCGCTGAAGACCCGACGCCCGGAAGGGCGATACAAAACGACGTGTCCCGAAACGGTGGCACGAAACAACTTGGTCTCATGGCCAGCCTCGTCCATCCAAATGCTTGCTCCGGGTAGCTCACGGGCGTGTCGGACGTTCGTTGTATCGGTCCAATTGGAAGAGGGCTCCTCCGGCGTGCGAAAAACGACATGGGTTCGGACACCGGTGACGCGAGGAGGTAAAGCCCGTTTCAACTCAGACAGCGTGGCCCTCGAGCAAGGACAATGGGGATGGATAAAAGCTACCAGGGTGGGGTACTTTCTGTCAAGCGGCAGCCGAGTCCTTTTCGGCCACCGAAAAGGCGGTTGGCTCGAGACTCCAGGCGTCCATTCGTAAAGCCAAAGGCACCAGAAACCAATCATGACGCTGCCGATCCAAAGAACACCGAGAGCGATCAAAAAGCTCGCACCTCTCCAGGAAATCGCCTTCAGAGAATTCCGTTGCCGGTCGAACATCAAAAATCGGGCTCCCTTTTGGGATGGTCATTTCTTCGGAAGGAACTTCGAAACATCCCAGATACAAACTCGCTTGTCCTGGCTGCCAGTCGCCACCTTTTTACCATCAGGACTGAAAGCCACACATTTGATGTTTTGTTTGTGGCCGTCCAAAGTACACAACTCTTTGCCGGTAGCCACGTTCCACAGTCTTGCCTTGAGTCCTCCCGAGACCAGTGCTCTGCCATTCGGGCTAAATGCCAAACAATTCACTCCAGCATCGTTTCGAAGGGTTTTCAGAAGTTTGCCAGTCTTAGCGTCCCAGATTTGGACTCCCCCGTAACTACCGAGTTGGGCTCCGGCCAATGTCTTCCCATCAGGCGAAAAGGCGAGTCGATAAATGTTGAAACTGTGTTCGAACGTACGGACCACCTTTTTGGTCTTCAGGTCCCACAGTTGCGTCGCTCGATCTCGATCCACCGCGACGAATTTCCCGTCAGGTGACAGGGCTACGGCGGAGGTCGCGGCTTTTCCTGTGGTCAGGGTTGTTTTCACTTTCTTCGTTTTCAAGTCCCAAAGTTTCACGATCGCTCCGTTACTCAGACACCCAACCGCGAGTTTCCGGCCCTTTTTCCCGAGGGCAAAACAACTCACGTACTTGCCCGAAAGGAATGTCTTTGGTTTACGAGTCTTGATGTCCCAAATCTGGATTCCTTCCTTGTCTTTGGCAATGAGCGATTTACCGTCTGGTGTCAAAGGAAGGTGATCAAAACCGGTCTGACGATCATCAATGGAACCGATTTCGCGGCCCGTTTTGACGTCCCAAAAGATTATGTCGGAGAAGGGATAGGCATAACCGCCTGCGATGACGGTTCGCCCGTCAGGGGTAAACGTCACGGCACCGACGCTGGTGCCGTGTCTAAGTTTGTGCAACAGTTTGGGCGGTTGGGCCACGGATATCCAGGGGAAGCCCAGGAAGACGCCAACGACTACGAGAGGGAAGATGCGAAGTTTCAAAGTAATAGCCTCCAGGGTGACATGGACCAGGTTAACTGGCTGCTGGTACAGTTTTAGAAAGTGGTGAATTCGGAACCATCGAGGTTGTGCTTTTCTAGACCCGACAAACTCACCCCTCGTTCGAAGACGTTGCAATAAAGACGCGTGAGTTTATCCCAGCTGTCGCGTCAGACTCGCCTCGACTCAGCTCACTTGCCCATTGGCTTCAAAATCGAGTCTGCTTTTGTCGTCCGAAAAGCTTCCTCGGTACCGGACGCCAATTCCCTCAGATATTCGATCTCTACGGGAGAGTCAATTCGGCTCAACGTGACAAGGATGCGTTTCTCCCGTCTCAGCTCGGGGTCACCTCGTTCGGCATTACGGAAGCGTTCGACCAAAGTCTTGATACATTCCTCGTCCTTCTTTCCAATTTCCTTGAGTCGGAGGATTTCCTGTTCAATCGCTTCGAATCGTTGTCTGAGTTTGGACTGGAGGTCGGGACCTTGTTGTTCCTGTGCGGTGCAAAGACTGACCAACATAAGCGAAGAGCACAGCGCAACGACAAGTACCGATAATCGGGCCATAAGAGGCACATTCATGGATTGGTCTCAGACAAGATGGTCGCCAGATCTTACAAAACACGTTCACCACAACTTGGGTTGAGGATAAAAGACTTAGCAATTATAGCATATGGCTAATTTACGATTCGAAAATACCGAGAATGTGTTTTCGCCAAAAGGGAAAAAGGGAAGGGAGCAAAGGGAAAAGAGCCTTGGAACCCTGGAGATCAGAGTAGCTCCTTCCCCAGCATTTGGTGTTCGATATCTCTTGTCCTGCCTCAGTCCTTGCCCTAAATCTTTTCGATCGCCGCGGCAGCGGACCGGCAAACGTCAGGGTAGGGATCGTTCTCACTAAGGGCCTCTAAGGTCGGCAAAGCATCTTTGGCTGCAGGTCCAATTTCTCCCAAGGCGTAGGCGGCTTTTTCGCGTAGTTCCTTCGCTTTGTCTTTCAAGGCTTTGATCAAGGCCGGTACGGCGTCTTTGGCTTCCGCGCCGATTTGCCCCAAGGCCTTGACGACACTACCTCGGACGCTCAGTTCCTTGTCATCCAATGCTTTGACCAAAGCGGGCAGGGCGTCTTTGGCATCCGGCCCCATTCTGCCCAAAACCTTGTGCGGCCTTATTGCGAACCCAATCGTCGTCGTTTTTTAAGGCCTCGACCCAGGCGGGCACAGCGGCCTGGTTCCCTGGCCCGATTTTGTCCAACGCCTCGGCGGCAGCATAGCGAACCAGAGGTTTCTTGTCATCCAAGGCCTTGACCAAAGCGGGCACGGCGTTTGTGGCTTTCGGCCCCAGGGATTCCAAAGATCGTGCGGCTTTCTCTCGGACCTTGGGGTCGTCGTCGTTCAACTGCTCGGTCAAGGAAACTTCCAGCGGCTTCTGACTCTGACCACATCCGGCCATCAGAACGATTGCAAACAACACAACGATTGTCAGATGAACAAGGACTCGAGCGAACATCGTAGTTCCTACGTTGATTGAAGAGATGAGTTGGAGAATTAGTCTGATTGGTAAGTCCTATGATACTCTCCGAAGGTCGGGATTGTCATCGGGTTGTTGTTGTTTTCCTTCGCGGAGTGTTTTTTCGCCATGTCCATCGGAGGACGCGTTCCGAAACAAAACGCCGATAAAAAAATTCCAAGACGGTGACACGTTAGGACTGGAAATATCGCATGTCTAAACGAAGGGGAAAACAACAGAGTTCCCAAAGACCTTTACGATCCAAATCCTGGGAACAGGAACCACCGAGAAGCTCAAGGATGGCAGTTCTCCTTCCCATCACCATAAATTCAAGGAATCCAACGATGCCAACCAATAATCGATATCACAAGTTCATCAACGCAGCCCGATCCTCCAGCCAACGAGGTCGGTTGACACGCCAAGAGGCTGCTCATGTTACAAGCCACCAAGCCGCAGTTCACGGCAAAACAGCAGGTCACGGAGCCGATTCGATTGATATGGGTCACGGAGCCGATTCGATCGATATGGGGTGCGGAGTCGCCTGGTGGGGTTCCTGGAGTTAGTTCCGTTGGTCGGGATTGTGTAGACTATTTGATTGGCCAGGGTGTAGCCATCCTCACACCCTGGATTCTGACAACACCGTTTTTGGTTGACGTCGCACCGTTATCGTTCCAACGGCTTTCCATTCTCCGAAGACGGCGTTACCGGTCTTAGCAATTCCATCACGGGTTTAGGCCCCAATCCGATGAACACGAACACGAGGATCACCAACAGACTCCACCTCACCTTCGCGGTATCTCGGTGATACCGCGAGGCTGCCCGCGGATTGCGAAGAACCCCCTCCAGAAAGTTCACACGCTGGGCGATACTCCCATGACGCCAAGTCCAGCGTGTCCGTTTCATACCATTCATCAGCGCGACGCGTTCCAGTGCCGAAAGGAAAGACGAATAAGACACATGTTGGCAGGCATAGAGGTCCGCCTGTCGTTCGCACATCCGAGACAACCAACCAAACACAACGAAGATGTAGCCCAGCATCACCAAACCCAAACCAACCGCCAACACCCAACCCAAGCTGGCCAACCAATAGTCCGGCCACGGAAGGTGTTCGTGAGCAAAGGCTGCGATCGCTTCCTTCGGCAGAATCCGGTCGAGGGAATCCAGGAGCATCCCCCCCAAGGCACTCAACAGCACCAAACTCCCAAACAAAAACACCAAGTAGAACACCATGTGACGGTACTTCACGTGTCCAACTTCGTGGGCGAACACCCCTTCGATTTCGTCCACATCCATGTTCTCCATTAATCGATCCGTCAGCACGACGTACCGGAATAACGGTAGCGGTCCCGTCAACAGAGCCGTCCCGATGTTGTTGTGAGTGTGCCAAACAAGAATGTTCGCGAAGCGGAAGTCGAGACGACGGGCTTGCGCTTCGAGTCGGTCCCGGAGTTCCCCAGGAGGCAACGGTTTCAAGTTCAGTAGCAACCGCAGCAACAGGCCCTGACCGATGAACAAGGCCGCAAGCAAACTTCCTGTCATGACAGGGGTGAGATATTGGTTGTCTTTGACTCCAGGAATGAATTCGAGACACAACTGTAGCGCGAACAACAAGACCATCGGCGGAACGGCGAGCATTAAACTTTGGCGGGCTTGCAATCCGACATACGCCCAGCGCCCTGGCGGTGGGTCCCGGTCGTCGCCGCGGACCACCGTCTGCAGGGTCAACTCCACGTCATAAAAGCGGCTCCACGAAAGGAAAAGGCTGACCCAGAACGGCAACAACACCAACAATTCGGTCCCTGGAAAAGCCCAAGTTTCGAACGTCAAGAAATCCTTGACCGTCCGACCCCAACCCCCCAGAAACAGGAGCCCCAAATACATCCCGACCAATACGAACGTGTGGAAACGCCGAAATCGAAGGTATTGCCGCACGATGCGATCGCTCTGGAGTGGGTCCCTTCTCAACTTTCGACAAAACCGGCGCACCGCCACGTTCGCCAACAAGCGCAAAACTACGACGCTCGCTCCCGCCAACAACACGCTCCCCCAGGGTGGGAGCCAGCTTGGAGGTTTCGGCAGTTCGTCGGGTACACAGGTTAAGCCCAGCACCAACAACACCAGATACGGCATGTCGTCTACTTCTCCGTATTTATCTTGCGAGTCCGTTTCCTCTACTACACTATCACGAACGAAAGGGGCCAGACATACGGACTACAACCTGTCGTCGCTTCGCGGCTTTCGATTCTTCTGTACCCAGTAACGATTTCTCCGCCGAAAAGTC
This sequence comes from uncultured Alcaligenaceae bacterium, assembly GCA_964423615.1. Lineage (GTDB taxonomy): Bacteria > Planctomycetota > Planctomycetia > Gemmatales > Gemmataceae > CAYRFQ01. The sequence continues at coordinate 8,386 of CAYRFQ010000121.1, forward strand.
GATTCATTGAGACTTCCGTGGGCCATCAAGTGGTTGCGACGCTCTCCAGATTGACATACCATAGTCACAATTCAACGATCCCATCTTCGACGATCTCTGACAAAGGCAGCGACTCTATGTTTTGGTTCTACAAAGGGTTGGGAGCAATCTTTGCCTGTTCCCTGTTGGTCTCGGCGGCAAACGCCCAAACGGCTGGCTATTATCGACAGCCGACGATACACCAGGATACCATCATATTCGTTTCTGAGGGAGACCTTTGGAAAACGACGATCCAAGGCGGAAAGGCCGTCCGACTCACGACGCACCCCGGCGAGGAAGCTCTACCCGCCATTTCCCCCGACGGCAAGACGGTCGCCTTCACAGCCAGTTACGAAGGTCCGACCGAAGTCTACACGATATCCGTCCAAGGCGGACAACCACGACGGTGGACTTACCACGGTAACCGCATCACTTTCGTCGGTTGGACGCCCGACAACAAGCTCCTCTACGGAACGCGGAAATACTCGACGCTTCCCAACACCCAACTGATCACTCTCGACGTTCGCAACAAAAAACAACCAGGCAAACGAACCTTCGTGCCCCTCGCCCAAGCGGCCGATGGCGTCTACGGTCCGAACGGCAAGACCCTTTTCTTCACGCGGCTGCCATTCCAGGGGAGTCACACCAAACGCTACACCGGTGGAACCGTCCAAAACCTATGGCTGTTCACCAAAGGTGCGAAAGAAGCCATCCCATTGACAAAAGACTACGCCGGGACAAGTCGGCGGCCCATGTGGTGGAACGGGCGAGTTTATTTTGCCAGCGACCGAGACGGCATCATGAATGTCTGGTCGATGACGCCCGGTGGAAAAGATCTCCGTCAGCACACCAAGCACGCCAAGTGGGATGTCGCCATGCCGTCCCTTCACAACGGCAAGATCGTTTATCAGCATGGTGCCGACTTGTACCTTCACGACATCCAAGCAAAACGGTCCAAGAAACTCTCGATCACTCTCAGTTCCGACTTCGATCAACTCCGAGAAAACTGGGTCAAGAAGCCCATGAGTTACTTGACCTCCGTTCACATCGGTCCGAAAGGCGACCGTGTCGTGTTGACCGCTCGCGGCCAGGTGTTTGTTGCTCCAGTTGGTCAAGGACGACTCGTCAAGGCGACTCGCAATCAAGGCGTACGGCACCGAAACGCCGTTCTCATGCCCGATGGCCGATCGCTCGTCACGCTCTCGGACAAGTCAGGCGAAGTGGAACTCTGGAAACTTCCCGCGGATGGCGTCGGTAAACCCAAGCAACTCACCAAGGACAGCCAGGTCCTGAAATGGGGCACGTTTCCGTCACCCGATGGCAAGTGGATCGCGTCGACAAACAAGGATCAAGAACTCTGGCTCTACAACGTCAAGACCGGTAAACACAAGCAAATCGATTATTCGCCCGTCGACAACATCAGTGATTTGAGCTGGTCTCCAGACAGTCAGTGGCTCGCGTATGCGTTCCACGGGAAAAATCTGTTCCGTCGCATCAAACTGTTTCCCGTCGGTGGCAAACAACCGTTCTTTGCGACGACGGACCGTTACGGTAGTTATAGTCCGGCCTGGTCTCCCGACGGCAAATGGCTCTACTTCCTCTCAGACCGGAACCTCAAGTCGGTCGTGGGCAGTCCCTGGGGACCTTACCAACCCGAACCCTTCCTCGACAAACGAACCAAGGTTTACCAGTTGGCGCTACGCAAAGGCGAGCGGTCCCCGTTCGCCCCAGACGACGAACTGCACTCCGACAAGAAGGACACCAACAACGACAAGGAGAAAAAAGACAAGAAAGATGCGAAGACCAAGGTCACGATCGAACGCAAAGGTCTCGTGTCACGGCTGCAAGAACTGCCCATCCCACCGGGCAACTACAAGAATCTGACGACGACTAAGGGAGCCTTGTTCTGGACTACGCTGACCGATGACCGAAAGAAGACGAATCTTGTCGGCGTGACCATCGCGAGAAAGGACGTCAAGATACAGACGATCGTGAGTGGCATCAAAGCCTATGAGCTGTCTCAAGACGGCAAGAAACTCCTCGTTCGAAAAGGCGACGATCTCTACGTCATCCCTGCCGCTCCCAAGGCCCAGTCGCTCACCAAGGCCAAGGTCGATCTCTCGGGATGGCAATTGTCTGTCATTCCTCGCAACGAATGGCGACAGATGTTTATCGAAGCGTGGCGTCTCGAACGCGACTACTTCTATGACCAAAGTCTTCATAGCGTTGGTTGGAAAGCGATGCTCAAGAAATACCTCCCGCTTGTGGATCGAGTCCGAAGCCGCACAGAATTATCGGACGTCGTCGCCCAGATGGTATCAGAACTCGGAGCATTGCACATCTTCGTCCGGGGCGGCGACACGCGAAAAGGAAACGACAGTGTCCAGCCGAGTTTTCTGGGGGCCGTGCTCGAACGAGATCGGACCGCGGGTGGTTATCGTGTCGAACACGTCTACAAATCTGACCCCGACGAGCCCAAACGGCGAAGTCCCCTTGCTCGACCTGGAGTGAACGTCCACAAAGGAGACGTCATCACCGGCGTCAACGGCGTGAAAACCCTGAGCGTGCCCAGCATCGGCCAACTCTTGCGTGGCCAAGCTGGCAAGCAAGTCCTCCTCGGAGTAAAAACGGGCCAGGGGAAATCTCGGAAAGTCATCGTCCGGCCAATCAACAGCAAAACCGAAGATGACCTTCGCTATCACGAATGGGAATACACCCGCCGGTTGGACGTCGAAAAAGAAAGCAACGGTACGATGGGCTACATCCATCTGCGAGCGATGGGTAGTCGCAACTTCACAGAATGGGCCAAGGACTATTATCCGGCCTTCACCCGTCAAGGTTTGATCATCGACGTCCGCAACAACCGCGGCGGAAACATCGACAGTTGGATTCTCAATCGTCTGATCCGCAAGGCGTGGTTCTACTGGAACCAGCGAAAGGGAAAAGCTCCACTCTGGAACATGCAATACGCGTTTCGGGGACACATCGTCGTCTTGTGCAACGAATACACCGCCTCCGACGGCGAAGCATTCAGCGAGGGAATCAAACGACTCAAACTCGGCAAGGTCATCGGCACACGAACATGGGGCGGCGAGATCTGGTTGTCGTCCAGCAACTTCCTGGTGGATAAAGGCATCGCTACCGCTGCCGAGTACGGCGTCTACGGCCCCGAGGGAGTTTGGCTCATCGAAGGCTACGGCGTCGAGCCCGACATCACCGTCGATAACTTGCCTCACGCCACGTTCCAGGGTCGCGACGCCCAACTCGAAGCGGCTATCAAGTACCTGCGGAAGAAGATCAAGGAAGATCCTGTCCCCGTTCCACCCGTTCCGGAGTTTCCGAACAAGCGATTTCCACCGCGACAGGAAAAGCAAGAGCAGGGGCAGACTAACGGAGCGAAACGAAGACAGATTGGACGCTTGTGGCCGACGAGGTCGCAATTCACCAACCCCACAAGCCTAACACGAAAACGGAAGCTGACTCGTGATTGAGCCATGACCCTTCCTTTAGAGCAATTCACGGTTGTATAGGGTACAGGTTTTTCGTTTTCAAAGTCCTGGGTCCCGCTTGCGGGGAGAAGGCCCCAAACCCGAGCGAAGCGGGAAACGCAGCGAGCGAAGCCGGAATCATAGCGAGCGAAGCCGGAAACGCCGCGGTTGGGGGGTTCTTGGGCTCAGAACCTCGGCGACTCCGAACTGTACCCACCACGAACGGAAACCGCTCTATCCTGAGTGCCAAAGCAAAGCCTTGGCACTCAGAACTCAACAGTGTCCCCCTTTTCACATCCCAGCACTCTCGGCTCGTTCCTCACAGCGGCCACCTCCTGCCATCTTGAGCTTCTTGACCATCTCCCGGAAGGCCGTCCGTAACCCTTCCTCGAACACCGGATGATAGAAGGGGAATTCGAGGATCTGTTGGACACTAAGTCGCTGCTGGATGGTCCAGGCCAACAAGTGGCTCATGTGCTCGACGCGCGGGCCGAACATCTCGGCACCCACAAGGGTACAATCCTCGCGGTGAGCATATAACCGAACGAGCCCGCGATTGACGGCCATCACCTTCGAGCGGCCCTGGTCCTCGAAGGAGACTTCCGAGACCTCGATCGAATCATTCGCGAGTTCGGCGAAACTCTTTCCAGCTAACGCCATCTGTGGGTCGGTGAACACGATCGTCAAGGGCGTGCGGCGGACGTGGGCAGTCACCTCCGGATACAGTGCGCTGTTTTGCCCCGCGATTCGGCCTTCGTCCGCGGCTTCGTGGAGAAGCGGCCGATATTCGCTGACGTCACCAGCGAGAAAGATAGGATGGTCTCCACATTGCATCGTACGAGGATTCCAGGGCGGTCGACCTTGTTCGTAGAGGGACAATCCCGTCGCCTCAAGGTTAAGATCGGCCAGGTTCGACTTGCGACCTGTCGCAACCAGAATTTTCGCAAAGGTCTCTCGGTGTTCGGACCCATCGGATTTCCGCCACGTCAGTTCGAAACCTCCGTCCGTGCGGGTCACATTGGTGATCGTGGTTTCCTGTCGAAGATCGAGTTCTTGGCCAAGCACCTCTCTGGCATAATCTTGAACGCGCGGGTCAGTGAATGGCTTCAATGACCGCGATCTGCCGTAGACCGCCACTCGGACCCCGAGCCGCGAGAAGGCTTGGCCCAATTCCAGGCCAATGACTCCGGTACCGATGACGGCCATGCTTTCGGGGAGTGTCTCGATTTCAAAGATACTTTCGCTCGTGAGTACGTCGTCCTTGACGGCCTGGAAAGGTTCCGGGATCGTCGTGGAACTACCGGTAGCCACGACGAAGGCCTTTGCTTTCACCTCCAGATCGTCACCCACCTGCAGTGTATTCGGGCCAGTAAATCGGGCTCGCCCGCGAGGTCGCCGTTCCTCCGGAAGGGCTTCGGTATTGCGTACAACTCCACCAGCAAACTCATCGCGAAACTTCCGCACTCGCTCCATGACCACCCGGCCATCGACCTGAATCTGTCCTGCGTTGATGCCGAATACATGGCTCTGTTCCACCTGATGAGCACTCTCGGCGGCTGCAATCAGAAGTTTCGAGGGCATGCAACCTACCCTCGCGCAAGTCGTGCCATACTTGTGACTCTCGATCAACACCCAACTACGTCCGGCCTTTTCGACCTCCCGCATGGCGTTCAACCCAGCCGTTCCCGCACCAATGATGGCTACGTCGACCTCTTTGATTTCCATTACTTTTTCCTCTTCCAAGTTCAGACCGTTCCAAGTTGACAGTGCGTTCAGGCTCCTGAGAGCAAAGTTCGTCAGAGCGCTCTCCGACCGCTTTGGGTACACCCGAGGGAATGAAAAAACACGCAAGCCAACCGTTTCGTAGGCACACGCGGCTCACGTGTACAACTTGTCATAGACGAACTGATTTGTAGTTACACACAGCTTGTATGTATGACTCGGAATGTGCCCAACACAAACGTAAACCGCCCTAAACGACCGAATCCATCGTGATCCCTTTAAGAAATCTGCTGTCGGACCTTGGCAAGTTCGTCCTATCCCATCCGACCCGACTTGGCCATGCGCTGGAGTCTCGACAACAACGTGTGAAATTCACGGTAAAGTCGACGGCCTTCGGTGGGGTCGAGGTACTTACACGAGACGGCGAAATGTATCCAGCCCTGCGTATTGACGACCTTCGATTCGGCCTCACACATGGCCGCCAGGAAGGCCGTGCGGTTCCGGCGTTTCTGCCAGGCTTCGGCGATCCAGTTACACACCAAACGGGGAGCCAGTCGGAAAGGACCGGTGAGCGAATCGTTCTCGCGATCAGGAAAGGGCTTGGTGACTTCAAACACCTGCATGGCCAAATCGAAGGCTTGTTGATACACCCTCAAGTCAGAATGAGACCGGACTTCAGTTGTGAGACGGATCGTTTCCATCGATGACCTTACGGGGTGCTTGTTATGCCACGGCCAACCTCGCCGCCTGCAAAGTGTTGTAGAGCAACATGGTAATGGTCATCGGCCCGACTCCGCCGGGAACCGGTGTAATGGCCGACGCGACCGGCTCGACTCCGTCATAGTCGACGTCACCGACCAACTTTCCGTCGTCCATGCGATTGATTCCAACGTCGACCACGACGGCACCTGGCTTGACCATGTCCGCCGTCAAGAAGTGGGCCCTGCCGATGGCCACCGCAATGATGTCGGCTTGTTTCGTGATCTCGGGAATGTCCGGCGTCCGACTGTGACAGATCGTGACCGTGGCGTTCGCACCTTCGGCCTTTTGGACCATGATCAACCCAAAGGGCTTTCCGACGATGTTACTTCGCCCAACGATCACGACATGTTTGCCTTCCGTTGGGATGTCGTAACGCATCAAGATTTGTTGCATCCCGGCTGGCGTACACGGCAAGTACCTGGCATTTCCAGCAGCGAGCAAACCTAAATTTTCCGGACCAAAACCGTCGACGTCCTTCATCGGCGTGACGGCTCGAACGACAGTTTCTTCGTCGATCTGTTCCGGTAGTGGCAATTGCACCAGAATGCCGTGGACCTTGGTATCGTTGTTCAACATCGTGACCAGTTCTAACAACTCTTGTTGTGTCGTCTCGCCAGGGAGCCGGTGCAACCAACTGGCCATCCCAACACGCTCGCATGCCTTCTGCTTGTTGCGGACGTATACCTGACTCGCCGGATTCTCTCCGACCAGAACGGCCGCGAGCCCCGGCTTGAACCCGTGTTGCTGTTCGAAAGCTGCGGTCTCTTCTTTCAGTTCCGCCTGCATTGTCTTGGCAAGTTGCTTGCCGTCTAAAATCGTTGCCATTCCAAGTCCTGTCGTTCTAATGGCGAAACGGGTTGAGTCCCCTACATTCGAGGGGCACTCATCGGTACAACACCCCTCATCCCGTGATCCTTCTCCCCTCAAAGGGAAAAAGACTTTGAAAAGTCCTTGGTGATCCAAGAGTCCTTCTATCCCTCCGGGAAGAGGGATTTAGGGTGAATGGTTCTCCGAGTTCGACATCTCCACCAACCGCGGAAGGATGACTCCCGACGGCCCATACAACCCTACGTCCACGGTCGAGCTGGCCTCGGTCTCTTTCAAGTTGACTTCGATGACCTTGGCATCGAAGTCTTTGGCAAGAACGATGAGACCAGCTACCGGCCAAACGACCGCGCTCGTCCCAATGACCAGGAAAACGTCACATTCCTTCGCCGCAATTTGGGCGGCAATGAAAACGTCTTGGGGAAGAACCTCCCCAAACCACACCACCCCGGGACGCAAATAGTCATCACACTTCTCGCACTCAGGGAGCATCGGGAGGTCGTCATCCCGTTCTTCCTCGTAGTCACACCGAATGTTCGCACAACGAATCCGGCGAAGGCTGCCGTGGACTTCGAGAACGTTTTCGGCTCCCGCTCTATGGTGAAGACCGTCGACATTCTGGGTCACGAGCGTGAAATTCTCTTTGCCAACACGTCGCTGCAATTCGGCCAAAGCGTAGTGACCTGGGTTCGGCTGGACAGTCGCCAGTTGGCGGCGGCGGGCGTTGTAAAACTTCCAAACGAGCGACGGATTTCTCTCGAACGCCTGAGGGGTCGCGACCTCCTCGACGTGATGTCCTTCCCACAGTCCTCCATCATCCCGAAATGTTTTCACACCGCTCTCGGCAGACACTCCAGCCCCAGTCAGGACAGCCACACGTTTGGCCTCTCGCAGATAGCCGGCAGCCTTCACCAACGCGACTTCCAGGTCGTCCGAATCCACTGGGTGGTGCATGGTCAATACCTCTCCGAACCAGAACCGGGACCTCGATCTCGCGGTCCTCCCGAGTCCAAACCATTTCCAAAATTACCCCAATCATCCTCCTCTGGTGGCTGGTGAGGAGGTGGTTTCCCCGAGTCCGAAGAAGCGAAGGCCTTGTTGAAAGGCGGCAGACATAAGAAGACCAACACGAGCAGGCTGTAGCTTCCCCAGACCAACGCCGACTGAATGATGCTGGAATAGTACGCCCCTGGGCCGTTCTCCTGGAGACTCTCCACGAAAGCATCGGCTTGGTCTTTATCGACATATTGTTTCTGTTGACCAGCCCGGACCCAATCGGTGACTTCTTTCTTGGGCATGTTTTCGGCGAACCCTGTCATGCCATAAACGACCAGGAGGATTAACGAAACGAGACTCAACACGACATAGACCCATGTCAGCATACGGCCCCATTTCTTGACCAGCAGCAGGCCAACTCCGGCCACGACTAATCCCCAAGAAAGGAGTATCTGGACGACCAAGTAGCTCACCAAGACTTCGCCAATCCGTGGTGAATTCGTGGACACAATGTTGAGGAGCCAGAGGGCCCATTTTCCCTTGGCTTCTTGCTCGGCTTTGGGATCGAGTGGCTCCTGTTTTGCCCCTTCGTCCTCTGCTCTTGGGACTTGCTCTGCCTCTTCCTGGGCTTCTGCCATCTTGGCGTTGAGTTCCTGCGTGGCCGCCTGGTTGGCTACCACAAGGCCTCCCGAACACGTCAAACAGAGACCCCAAATGGCCCCAATGACGATGTTCATGATCGCCAGAAAGGTGACGAGACCAGAACGCTTCTTTTTTGTTTCTCTCATCGTAATTCGTTTCTATCAACACCGCTGGAGTAGTGCGATTCGTACCGGTTATTCGATCCCCTTAGTAATGACGATATCGAGACATACACCACGCAGCAATGGATATCGTTGCAGAGCAAGATCGAACCCTCGCACTCGGACACAAAGAGCGCGAGGGAAAATTTGGGATTCATCGTAACAACCAATCAGTGATCTCATCCCACGACGCCTGTTCGTCTTGAAAGCGGAGTTGCTTGGGCTGACCGCTCGACTTGTACGTGGTCGCGATCCAACCTTTTCGATCAATTCCCTTCGCGTCGTGCAAGTAGAGTTTGTGTGGCGCACACAGCGCCGTGAACGTCGGCATTCCGCCATACTTCAAGACACCCGGCAACATCATCTCGTCACGCAGGCTCCCGATGTTCTCGAAACGAAACTGGTTCATGTCGGCGACTGTAACGTCGACCTTGTCTCCACACAACGCGCGAGCCAGAACGACCCACGGACCGGCCTCGTCGAAGCCGACCAGATCCACCTTCTCGACTCCTTTCTTGTTCAGAACGAAACCGATGGCGCTCAGGATGTCATGCACACGATTCGCCAGAACTGTCCGGTTGTAGCCCCACGTGTAGCCAGCATATTCCTTGTTGACCGAAGGGTACTTCACACCATCGTATTGACCTGTCAGGAACACATCCGGGGCGACGACGGCTCCACCCTTCTCGAGGATCTTCTTGACGGCAGGAATCCACTTGCCGTCTTTCTTCAGGCTTGACGCTCCTCTTGGGTGAATCCATACGACCGGTTTCGTTTTGAATTCCTGAGCCCGAACGATGTAAATCGGAAACACCCCTTTGGCTCCTTTGCGGTGCAGGTAGCCTCGGAGTTCGAGAGTTTTTTCGCCCTCCTTGACCTTCTTCTCTACGACCCGAAAATCCGCATTCCGCGGCAAAGTGTCTTGCACCATCGTTTCGAGGACTGTGCGGATGACCTTTGTGAATCGATGGACCGTCCTCTTGTTTTTCGGGTACAGTGTGCCCAGTTGCTTTTTGGATTGTTGGGTGAGGTAGTCACGGAGTTGGGCTGCGTTTTTGGCGTTCATTGGTCGCGGATGTTCATCGTCGAACACAGAGAGTTGCTTCGGCGGAACAGGAACAAACAGTTTCTCGACCACGGGCGATTTCTGCCCAAGGTTCAAGTGCTTGTTGAACCAGTTATACATAACTTCTCGAGATACTTGATTGTAGTTATGTTTGAACTGGACAAAAGCCTTGGCCAAGACATTATCCTTTTTGCCATAGAGGGCATATATCTTTTGGAGTTGAGGATATCCCTTGGTCTCGATCTCTTTCGTCCAGTCGTCCGCCCCAGTCATCGCGAGAGGCTTGGGAGCAAACAGAGCAGCGAGTTCTATGTTCCCAGTGTCCACTCGCAGATAACTACAGTTCTCACAAATACAACCACCTTGCATGCCCGTCGAAACCATGACGGCAGGAAATGCCACGGCAGGACGTTCATCAACCGCACACAAGATGAACGTCTGAGTTCCACCGCCGCTGGCTCCGGTGACGCCGATTCGCTTGGCGTCGACTTCGGGTAAACCCACCAAAAAGTCGAGCGATCGAATGCTATTCCACGTTTGGAGGCCCATAAAACTTTGGAGTTGCAACTCGGCTTCGGAATCGAGGAAACCTTCGGTGTGTTCGATTTGTTGACTATCGGCGTATCCCACCATGTCGAAATGGAAGACCACACAACCCATCCGTGCAAGCATCGCGCACCGAGCCTGGAGAGGATACTTGGCCCCAACGAGCGTCTTCTCGGCTCCTTTCTTGACCAACGCCTCGGCATTCGTATCGCTATTTTCATAAAACCGACCGTTAGACCAGTGTCCATGAGGACAAAGAACACCGGGAACCTTCTGTTTGTCCTGAATGTTCGTTGGTCGATAGAGATTACCGGTCACATAGAAACCGGGATAGCTCTCAAAGTAGACTTTTTCGATGGTATATCCATCGCGTTGGATCTTCCCGTGGATGACTGGATTGAGGGGAGTTTTCTTCGGCATCGGCCACAACCCGAGTGCCACTTTCAGTCTGTCCTTGAGTTGTTTTCGGCGTGCCTTCCACCCTTTGAGTGTCTTTGGTGGAGTGAACGGAAAGTAACTGTTATAAGTTTTCGCCTTCCCAAGCCGGGGGTCAGGCGGTAGCTCAGCCTTCTTTTGTTGTGCATTCCCAACAGACCCCATCGCGGCCAGCGCGATCCCGGTCCAAAGCGCCATGGTGGCAAAACGACTCATGGTGACGACTCCTGATGATAAGCTCCTAATCGATCCAACAATCTCTTGACGGTACGACACGGACGTGGCAGCGTCAACAAGCAAGGCAAGGAGATTTTTCCGAGTTCCGGAAGGAGTTTTCTGCGATACATCTTCTTGGAGTTCCACGCCCTACCAGTTGTTTTACTCCGATTTCTTTTTTGCTAATTACCCTCCCCAAACAATTAGAGTGGTTCACGCATCTATTGGGCACAGGTGTTCCGTTTTCAAAGTCCTTCTTCCCTTTGGCAGTCGGCTAACCAAGTGTCGTGTTTTCGATTCTCAGCCCTGAAGGGGCGAAAGATCCTAGCCGTGGGTGGGAACCCACGGAACCAGGGTGAGCTCACATAATTTTGACGTCTGAAGAGCATAACATTCCCAATGCTTTGGGAGTCAAAATTGCTGTCTTTCGTGCGGTCAGGAGCGTATGAGGCGTCTTCCAAGCGGGCTGAAAAGAGAACCAGTAAGTATCACCTTTATTTGAGTGCATAAATGTCGTTCTCTGGGATCGAGCCAAAGCGTGAGAAGGTATGGCAAGTCGGATCAGTCTAAGTGATGGTTGAACAGCCAGTTCGAGTTGAGCAAAAACCCACGATGTGCAGGAAAAGGGGTTCAATGGCTCGCTGTCGCTTCTACGGGCTACTTCGAAATACTCCTCGAACACGCAGAAAAAACGCCTCAGCAAGTGCGCTCACCCTGCCCACGGAACTCTTTGGGTATTCGGCTAAACAAGCGTCGTGTTTTCGATTCTCAGCCCCGAAGGGGCGAGAGATCCTAGCCGTGGGTGGG
>CAYRFQ010000122.1:0-19945 GCA_964423615.1 uncultured Alcaligenaceae bacterium
CCGGGAACGATTACGCTCCTGCTTCTGGCACCTTGACGTTCGCCGGAACGGCAGGGGAAACGCAAACGTTCGTGGTCGATCCTACGGCCGACAGCATCGTCGAAACCGATGAAACATTCACGATCAACCTGTCCTCGGTCACACCGTTGGGCACAGGTGTCGATGCCGCTGACATCGATGCCACCGACACGGCCACTGGTACGATCACCAACGACGACACGACGGCTCTGACTGTGGCAGATGTCTCCGGAACCGAAGACGGTCCGGACCTGACGTTCACAGTGACACTCTCGGCTGGCGTCCAAGATGGCTTCACCGTAAATTACGAAACGGCTTCTGGGACGGCCATCTCAGGAACGGACTTCACTCCCGCTTCGGGTACCCTAACGTTCGCTGGAACGGCAGGGGAAACCCGAACGTTCACTGTTGATCCGACGGCTGATACGATCGTCGAAGGCGATGAGACATTCACGATCAACTTGTCCTTGGTCGCGCCGTTGGGCACTGGAGTCGATGCGGGTGACATCGATGCCAGTGACACGGCGACCGGAACTATCACCAACGATGATTCAACGACACTAACAGTCGCGGATGTTTCCGGAGCCGAAGACGGTCCAGACCTAACTTTCACTGTGACCCTCTTCGCTGGCGTCCAGGATGGCTTCACCGTAGACTATACTACGGTCTCAGGGACAGCCATCTCGGGAACGGACTTCACTCCCGCTTCGGGTACCCTGACGTTCGCCGGAACGGCAGGGGAAACGCAAACCTTCACGGTCGATCCCACGGCCGATACGATCGTCGAAGCGGATGAAACGTTCACCATCAACCTGTCTTCGATCATCCCAGGTGGGACAGGTGGCATTGTGGGTGATATCAACGCCCTTGACGCTGCAACTGGAACGATCATTAACGATGACACGACGACGTTGACTGTTGCAGATGTTTCCGGCGCGGAAGACGGTCCGAACTTGACCTTCGCTGTGGCTCTCTCCGCTGATGTTCAGGATGGTTTTACTGTGAACTACAACGCGGCCTCTGGGACGGCCGTCTCGGGAACGGACTTCACCCCAGCCTCGGGTACCTTGACGTTTGCCGGAACGACAGGGGAAACGCAAACATTCATTGTTGATCCGACGGCTGATACAATTGTCGAAGGCGATGAGACGTTTACCATCAACTTGTCTTCAATCACACCGTTGGGCACAGGTGTCGATGCCGCTGACATCGATGCCACCGACACGGCCACTGGTACGATCACCAACGACGACACGACGGCTCTGACTGTGGCAGATGTCTCCGGAACCGAAGACGGTCCGGACCTGACGTTCACAGTGACACTCTCGGCTGGCGTCCAAGATGGCTTCACCGTAAATTACGAAACGGCTTCTGGGACGGCCATCTCAGGAACGGACTTCACTCCCGCTTCGGGTACCCTGACGTTTGCCGGAACGCCCGGAGAAACCCGAACGTTTACCGTTGACCCAACAACGGACAGCATCGTCGAAGGTGACGAGACGTTTGCGGTCAACCTGTCTTCAATCACACCGTTGGGCACAGGCGTCGTCGCCGGGGACATCGATGCTAGCGACACGGCGACCGGAACGATCATCAACGACGACACAACGGCTCTCACCGTGTCAGACGTCTCTGGAGCCGAAGACGGTCCGAACTTGACATTCACTGTGACTCTGTTGGGTGATGTCCAAGATGGTTTCACTGTGAACTACGACGCCGTCTCAGGCACGGCCATCTCGGGAATCGATTTCGCACCCGCTTCGGGGACTTTGACGTTCGCCGGATCGGCAGGGGAAACCCAAACGTTCACCGTTGACCCAACAGCGGACAACATTGCCGAAGCAGATGAAACGTTCACGATCAACTTGTCCGCGGTCACACCTTTGGTAACTGGAGTTGATCCCGCGGACATCATAGCTTCCGAGGCAGGCACTGGTACTATTGTCAACGACGATATGACGACGTTAACTGTGGCAGATGTCACTGGAGCCGAAGACGGGCCAAACCTTACGTTCACCGTCTTGCTCTCAGGTGCTGTCCAAGATGGTTTCACAGTGGACTACAATGGGGCCTCAGGGACAGCCATCTCGGGAACGGACTTCGTCCCCGCTTCGGGTACCCTAACATTCGCCGGAACGACAGGGGAAACGCAAACGTTCACTGTTGATCCGACGGCCGATACGATCGTCGAAGCGGATGAAACGTTCACCATCAACTTATCCTCGGTAACACCATTGGGAACAGGTGTTGGCGCAGGTGACATCGACGCTACCGACACGGCGACTGGTACGATCACCAACGACGATGCAACGACCCTGACTGTCACGGACGTATCCGGAACCGAAGACGGTCCGGACCTGACGTTCACAGTGGCACTCTCGGCTGGCGTCCAAGATGGCTTCACCGTAGATTACGATACGGCTTCTGGGACGGCCATGTCGGGAACGGACTTCACCCCCGCTTCGGGTACCCTAACGTTCGGTGGATCGGCAGGGGAAACGCAAACGTTCACGGTCGATCCGACGGCTGATACGATTGTCGAGGCGGATGAAACGTTCACCATCAATTTGTCCGCGGTCACTACATTCGGCGCTGGAGTTGAAGCCGCTGACGTGGATGCTAGCGACACGGCAACAGGTACGATCACCAACGACGACACGACGACTCTGACCGTCGCGGATGTCTCCGGAGCCGAGGACGGCGCGAACTTCACGTTTACCGTTGTGCTTTCTAATGCCGTCCAAGATGGCCTCATCGTGGACTACGCCGCAGTCTCTGGGACAGCCATCTCGGGAACGGACTTTACCCCCGCTTCGGGGACTTTGACGTTTGCTGGAACGGCAGGGGAAACGCAAACGTTCACGGTCGATCCGACGGCCGATACGGTTGTCGAAGGCGATGAAACATTCACGATCAACTTGTCCTCGGTAACGCCGTTGGGCACTGGAGTTGATTTTGCCGCCATCGATGCCACAGACACCGCGACTGGAACGATCACCAACGATGATGCAACGACACTGACTGTCGCGGACGTATCCGGAGCTGAAGACGGTCCAGACCTAACGTTTACTGTGACCCTCTCGGCTGGTGTCCAAGATGGCTTCACCGTGGACTACGCGACGATCTCAGGGACGGCCATCTCGGGAACGGACTTCACCCCCGCTTCCGGGACTTTGACGTTCACCGGAACAGCAGGGGAAACTCAAACGTTCACTGTTGATCCGACGGCCGATACGATTGTCGAAGACGATGAAACGTTCTTGATCAACCTGTCCTCGGTAATCCCCGGTGGGACAGGTGGCATCGTAGGTGACATCAATGCCCTTGACGCCGCGACAGGAACGATCACCAACGACGACACCGCGACGCTGACGGTCGCCGACGTCTCCGGAGCCGAAGACGGGTCCAACCTAACCTTCACTGTCACACTTTCCAATGCGGTCGATGGTGGCCTCACAGTGAACTTCGATGCGGCCTCAGGGACAGCTACCTCGGGAATGGACTTCGCCCCGGCTTCGGGGACCCTGACGTTCGCCGGAACGGCAGGGGAAACGCAAACGTTCACTGTTGATCCGACGGCCGATACGATCGTCGAAGCGGATGAAACGTTTACGATCAACTTGTCCTCGGTCACACCATTGGGTACGGGGGTAGATGCTAGTGACATCGATGCCACCGACACGGCCACTGGTACGATCACCAACGACGATACAGCGTCGTTGACTGTTGAGGACGTCTCCGGAGCCGAAGACGGGCCCGACCTGACTTTCGTTGTGACTCTCTCGAATGCTGTCCAAGATGGTTTCACCGTAGACTATGAAGCGGCCTCAGGAACAGCCATCTCGGGAACGGACTTCACCCCTGCTTCAGGGACTCTGACGTTTGCTGGAACGATGGGAGAAACGCAAACCTTCACAGTAGACCCGACGGCGGATACGATTGTCGAGGCGGATGAGACGTTCACGATCAACTTGTCCTCGGTAACACCTTTGGGCACTGGGGTCGATGCCGCCGACATCGACGCTACGGATACTGCAACCGGAACGATCATCGACGACGACACGTTGGTGGCCATCAAGGCCACGGATGCTGTGAAACGTGAGGGGACAACCGGTGTGACAACAATGTTCACGTTCACCATCACTCGGACAGGTGACACCAGTGGAACGGGTATCGTGACCTGGACTGTCTCCGGTGTAGGGCCTAACCCAGCAGATATGAATGACTTTGTCGGAGGTACGTTCCCGACAGATACGGTCACGTTCATGGCCGGAGACACGACCCGGCTGATCAGCGTACCTGTGCGTGGAGATACCGACGTTGAACCCGATGAAAACTTCCAGGTCTCACTGTCGAATCCAATCGGAGTCGATCTCATGCCGGGAATGGAAACAGCCGATGGAGCCATCATCGAGAACGATGATATCGCCGGCGAAGCAATCGTCTACATCGATGATGACTGGACGGGACTGAGTAATAACGACATCGTGCCGGTGCCCGGTGGCTCCGCAACCATTGGGACGAATGCGTTCGCGACAGTTCCCGATGGTTTTGACGCCGTGAGGAGCGACGGCACGGTCTTCTTGTTCGATGGCAATTATGAACAGGTCACAGTTGTTGACCGAGCAGTGACTGTTCAAATCGAAAATGAACGAGAGATGCTGCTCAATTCCGTGATTCAGGGAACAAGAGCTACGTTGTTGGCTGTTGGTTCTCTCGGCGTCGATAATATCTCGGCGGACACAGAAGACCTCACCCAAGCTCAAGTGTTCTTCAATCGAACTGCCGCTACAAATGTCACAACTGGTGGGAACACTTTCGCGTTGCCGGAGGATTCAGCCATCGCAGTTGTTACGTTCTCGGGCAATGATCAGATTTCTCTCGATGATACGGAACTTGATGCCCAGGTTTACTCGGGAGACGGTAGTGACCAGGTCTTTACTGGGAGCGGGGATGATTTTGTTGTTGCCGGGCTCGGGAACGACTACGTACTCACCAACGACGGAAACGATGTCTTGCTTGGTGGCGATGGACGAGACCAGCTCACCGCCGGCGGCGGAAGGGATATCTTGGTCAGCAATGGGGCGGACACGTTTACAACGATGGAGTTCTTCCAATTGCAGGCCGACTGGGCGGACAATGGAGTGACCGACAACGCAGCACTCCGAGCTGCATTTGCCGCAGCTATCATGAACACTGGCGATGATATGGACCGAGATAACATCACCGGTGGACAAGGAGCTGACCTGCTCTCCTACACGGCAACCGGTAGCGCTGCTCAGCGTGATCGACTTGCAACTCCGCTTGATCCGGAAGACGATGATTCGGGACTGACTCTCTGAGAATGAATTGAGTGAGATTGTCCAATTGACTTCTCCGAGCTGCCCTTTCATTGTGCAGCTTGGCACCCCTCTTAACCTAATAAGCCCCGAGTTCGATCTACCGACCGGGGCTCTTTTCTTGCGCTATTCGCAAACCTAACTTGGTAATCGGGTACTACATTCCCTTTTCAACCAGGTAAAGGTAATAAACGACCAGGCCATGCAATCCATACATGTCTTGCAAACTATTTTGTTTGAGTTTTTCCTTCGCACAACATTTTCCATTCATTCTTTAATTTGCACGTATTCCTTTTGATTCGTTTTACTTCTTGTCTCATTGAGATTGGTAGTTGAAGAACAACCTCTCCTTCATGCACAGAATACTCAGTCTTTACAATTCTTATCTACGCTTCATCTCTTCTAAGTAGTAGAAGACTGGGAAGTTTTGCCGGAAAATCATTCTATCCCGGTTCCATCATTCTCATCGAAAACATAGATTGTGGTAGTTGTCAAACCAGCCAAAGAAGTTGCGACGAGTTGACTGTTGCTGACAATCTGTTTGCATTTGGTCAAAATGAAGTTCTCCTGTAATCCAAGTAAAGGGGTATCCTATGTCTCACCATTCATCACCACGACTCCAGCTCGAATCACTGGAACGACGCGACTGTCCAGCCATCAACTATTTTTTGGATGGTCTCGGAAACATAACTGTGACTGGGGTTCCTGACCCCGCTGGACTTGTGGTCACCGTCGCTGCACCGAATACTTACACAATTCAAAATGGTGCAAACACCGTCTTGGACGGGCTATCGATTCCTGGAGGCCTTACGATCCGAACTGGTGGCAGTAATGACACCGTCACGGTTTCCGTTGAATCTGGAGCTTTGATCGGCGGCAACGTCTTCATTGATACTGGTGCAGGTACTGACGGTGTCGAAATATTGGGTGCAAATGCACTTACCAGCACAATACTGGGAAATGTCAATATAAGTGGAATCAATACCGGATTCCCCAACGCCGTGGATAGTGTTACCGTTGGCGGTTTCGTTCAAATTAACAACTTTCAAGAGAATGATGGAATCACCTTCGATCTCCTATCATCAATTGTTGGGAACGATTTCTTCATCAACACAGGGAACGGAACCGACGTTGTTACGATCAACGAATCAACTGTTGGTGGACAAGCTTTTGTTCAACTTGGTAATTCACTTGGAGGAATTCAAACCTTTTCCGTGACTTCTGGGGCAACCGTGGGCCGGAACCTTACTGTCCTCGCAGGCAACCTCGATGACAGCGTGGTTCTCTCAGGAACAATCGGCGGGTCGGCCTATGTGAATCTTGGCAACAGTCTCTTGAGTAACACTTTAGCCTTCAACACGGGAAGTACTATTGGTGGCCAATTCACGTATATTGGTGGGAATGGCATAGACAATTTGGACACTTTTGCTGGAAGTATTGGTGGTTCCGTTTTCGTAAATCTGATGGGTGGAGCTTCCAATAATGTTGACTTCACGGGTTCTATGTTTGGGCGATCGTTTGTCGTTCTTGGGGGCAGTGGAGTGGATACGTTTAGCCTGGGCGCTACAGCTGCCGCCCCGTTAGCCAGTTTCTATGCTTCTTTCGGGGCTGGTGATGATACAGTCACATTAGATGTCTATCCCTTTACGAGATTGTTCGTTAACTTGGGGTCAGGCAATAATGACTTCAATCAGCCAGCAGGGGTAGTCCTCCTTTTCGCTACCGTTTTGAATGCGTAGTCAATCACTCGTCTTTCTAAAGCTTAGATTGTGTAAATATGAGAACAAATAATGATCGTTGACGAGCCGAGAGTGCTTTGTTCGTCAACGTTCTTATCTCGAAGTTCATGAACTTTGGTAACGAAAATCACGTCCAGGATTCAACAGTTCTGGACATTAGTGTTGAAGCTCACGAAATCAGTTCTATCCACCTTACCGTTTTCAGATTTGTTCAATGAGAGCGAGTGGCGAATAGGTAGGTGCAGTGATCAGGTTCGGTGGTGATTGTCGAGTGTGACCAACCAGTCTACTGGGGTAGTCGGCTAAACAAGTGTCATGCTTTCGGTTCTCAGCCCCTAGGATAGTCGGCCAAACAAGTGTCGTGGTTTTAATTTTCAGCCCCGCAGGGGCGAGAGATCCTAGCCGTGGGTGGGAACCCACGGAACTCAAAGAACCAACATAAAACACGACTCTCATTCATCTGACCACCCGCGTAGGCTCCCCAACATAGTAATGGCGTGTTGTTCCCGTTTGAGAAAACAAAGGCAGGGTCAATCGCAAAAAGCACACCGGTGTTTCACCCATCCTGCAAACCCCTCAGACAGAAGGAAAGAGCTTGCTCTTTTGGGGAGGGTAACGAGATTGCTGTCCGACATTGAAACCTGTACGACTCTGAACCGATGCATCCTTCTTGGCCACGAACAAACCACCGGCTGCTATCCAAGCTGGCCTCTCGTCCAATCACTTTCTCTGTCGATCTTCTTCCGCTGAAATGTGATAGGATCTGGGGCATTTTCCAGGTGCATTCCGAGACGAAGATTTGTCGTGACGTTCCAGGGCCAGATCAGGAACTGTCTCATCAAGGGATAACCAACGAGGTTCCAAAGTGATGCTTCCCAAAGGCAAAATTGTCCAGGGGGAATTCCACTGTTCGGAAGCTACTGACCTCCCACTTATGTAGTTTCATTCAGTTGCAACAACGTGTGCTAGAGTGTTGATCCAGGAACAGACACAAAGTCGCACCACGTCGGGGCTTCTAAAATACAGAATTGAGGTTTTCGAAAAGCAAGAAGTTCAAGCAGCTAATGAACAGATGTTCTCTGTTTGCGCCTAGTCCAAACGGGGGTGCCATTCACCCAGACCTTGTTGGTCCAGAAAAGTGGTGGGCCGTTCACCACGAATTTTCCTTGATTCCGATGACCATCGTGATAGCCTATAACAATTAGAGAGGAAGACCTTATACTTGTTGAGGGGAGGAGGAAGAGTTATGTCTACAGAAGCAACCGACCAATCATTCCGCATCGAAAGGCATGGAGACGTTGCGGTCGTTGTCCCTTCACCAAAGGTCGAGGAACTCCCCGACGCTCTCATGGAACAAGCGGCCAAAATGGTCATCAACACACTCAAAGAAGATCCGCCGGGTGGCATCATCGTGGACCTGAGCCAGATTAACTACTTTGGGTCAGTTTTCGTTTCTTTCTTGCTTCGCTGCTACAGCCGTGCAAAACAACAAGGCAGCGAAATCGTTCTCGCTGGAGCATCGGAACCGGCTCGCGAACTTCTCGGCGTGATGGGCCTAGAAACAATTTGGGCCGTCTACGACACCAGACAAGAAGCTCTCGACGCGTTAACTTAAGGGCTCAACCTCGAGCCCTGCTCGATTGTACTTTTACCGACTTTGGCCATTCGACCGCCTTCCTTGATCCAACCCGTGAAAGCACGAGAGATTCGTCGGGCGGTCGCTTTCTGCTGCCTTTCCTCTTCACCTACGTTTACATACTCATCTCTGTCTACAATCGTTTTCACCAACCTTTTGGTTGATTGTTGGAAGCATCGTGCGTTCAATTCCTGGCTATCAATCGTCGATTGTGGTAGGGTGATTGAAATTGCGTATGCCTTCGAATGCCTCATCAAGATTCCCGCCAAAATCAGTTCGCCGGACGGCGCTCCACACTCACGAGGAGATCCATGCTCAAGAATTACACGTCGCTCAAGGTTGTTGCCTTGTGGTTGTTGACAGCCACGAGCCTATTCGTCTCGGTTCCATCCGCCTTTGCACAGGTTAGCAAGAAAGTCTCCCTTCCCACGGCGGCACAGAAGAAACAAGCCTTGGCGCAATTGAAAGTGCGGTTTCGGTCGTATTATCAAGGGAAGGGAGCAACGCGGACTGCGTGGCAACGTCTTGCTGGGACGCTCTTGGCCGAGGCGGATCGACAACCCTTCGATCCCGTTCAGACATATGTCCGGTTAAACGAAGCTCGTCGATTAGCCGTCGAAGCGGGCGACATCAGCTTGGCGCTGGTAGCAATCGACTCGATTGGCTCCAAATATACCATCGACAAGAACGCTACTCGAACGAAGACCTTTCTTGCGCTTGTCGACAGCCTAATGAACCCCGATAGTTTCCAAACGTTGTCTGAATTATTACTCCAGGAAATTAGCGAAGCCCGCAATGAAGATGACTATGACCGTGCTGTTACTCTTGTAGACATTGCAACGAAGGCAGCTCGCAAGACAAAATCGTTACCTCTTGCGTTGAAAATTCGCAACGTGAGAACAGATTTGGTCGCAGCCAAGAAACAGTACGCCAACATTACTCCATTCCTCGAGATACTCAAGAAAGATCCCACCAATCCCACAGCCAACGCAAAGGTGGGCGATTACGTTTGTCTCCGAAAAGGCCGTTGGAAACGCGGGTTGTTCTTGCTCGCCCAGAGTGACGACTCGAACCTACGATCCCTGGCTCAACGAGACCTCGCTCGACCCGATGCCCACAAGGACCAAATCATGTTGGGCAACGAATGGTGGACTTTAGCGGACAAACGCGATGGACTCGTCAAGACGCGATTGAGACAACGGGCAACGTATTGGTATCAGGAAGCCCTCGAGAAAGCCGAGGGTGAATTACGAAAAACGCTCGAAAAACGCATTGCGATGGTTCCCCCCATTCCTGGAGCTGTCCCGCCGTGGGATTACTTCGGCAAACCAGGACGCATTTGGCAGTCGGTGAATTCACGCACCGTCTACAGCGTTGCGTTTTCTCCGGACGGAAAGTATGTAACGAGCGGCTGTTCCGGTGACGACGTCGTCTTTTGGGATGCGAAGACGGGCAAGGAAACCAAACGGTTTCGGGGTCACACAAGCACCATTCGCGCTGAGACATTCTCTCCGGACGGCCGGCACGTCTACTCTGCAAGTTCCGACAGCACGATCCGCAAATGGGACGTCAAAACAGGTCGACAAGTCATGCAGTTGCCAAAACAGGGGCGGTTCGGAAGTTTTTATGGAGTCGACGTCAGTCCCGATGGGCGGCGGGTGTTGGGTGGGTGTTCGAACCGGACAGTTATGCTCTTCGACGCCCAAACAGGTAAAAAGCTCAAAACTCTCTCCGGCCATCGAGGCACTGTTTACGCTGTGAAATTTTTCGACAAAGGACGCAAAGCTGTCTCGGGCTCATCCGGAAATCGTTTGATCATCTGGGATCTGACAACGGGCCGACAGATTCGGACAATTTCGGCCAGAAGTTCCGTGCGAAGCATCGCTGTGACTCCAGATAACCGGTACGTCATCGCATCCGAGTATTCAACTACTGTTCGAATGTGGGATATCCGCACTGGACAAATGGTTCGCCAATTCGCAGGCAACATCGGGAGTGTTTACTCCGTGGCCATCGCTCCCGACGGAAAGCGTTTGGCAACAGCCGCTTCCGGTGGCAGGATCGGTTATTGGGATTTACGAACTGGTCGGCTACTTCAGACATTCCAAGGGCATACAGGGACGATTTATCATATCGCCTTCTCCCCTGGGGGTGGGCGCTTGGTCTCAGGCTCCACCGGTCGCCAAGTATGCGTTTGGGGGCTACCAAGAAATCCGTAACCGACAAATTGTAGCGATTGATACGTCCCGGATTGTAACGAAAAGTGGCGGCGTTGGCACATTAGTAACCACGCTCGGCAACGCCTTCGATGGTCAGACCCCAACAACGATCCACGAATGCTTGTCGGTTTTGGTTGTCTTGTAGGGTGTGGCATCGCCGCAAGTTCGATGTCACACCTGTTCCTTTTTACAAGATGCGCCTACACTCGGCTGTGTGTATACTTGTCACACCTCCACAAAATCGGGACCGAAGCTCATTGCTACAAACATTCCCAAAACGCACTCGAACAAGGGACGTCTACGACACAGATGACCTCGTTGACGCTGGGAAATCGTTTGTAGTTTATGACCTCAACTGCCCACGATCGATCAACACTTCCGCGATCTGAATCGCGTTGGTGGCGGCACCTTTTCGAAGATTGTCCGAAACCACCCACAGGTTGAGTCCATGAGGGACCGTTGGATCCTTCCGAATTCTCCCGACGAATACTTCGTCGCGGTCTTCGCAATCGAGTGCGAGAGGGACCTTGGCGTTGGCGACGTCGTCGATGACCACGACTCCTTGAGCTTTCTCAAGAGCCTCGCGGGCTTGCTCGACTGAAATTGGATTCTCGAATTCGATATTGACCGCCTCGGAGTGTCCTGTCCGAACTGGAATACGGACGGTCGTTGGCGAAACTTGGATCGAGGGGTCGCCCATGATCTTCTGGGTTTCGCGAATCATCTTCCACTCTTCGTCGAGATAACCATCTTCCGCCAGCCTCCAATCATGAGGCAATGCGTTGCCAGCGAGTTGGGCGATGTGTTGAGTGACTGGAGGAATCGTCTCGCCTTTTCCGATCGCCGCGATTTGGTTGTCCAATTCCTCGATGGCTTTTCCACCTTTGCCCGAAGACGCTTGATAGGTGGAGACGACCACTCGCTTGATCTTGGCAATGTCGTGTAAAGGCTTCAACGCGACGACCATTTGGATGGTTGAGCAATTCGGGTTGGCGACGATGCCTTTCGGGATGTTGGCGAGAGCCTCTGCATTCACTTCTGGAACAACAAGGGGAACTTCGGGGTCCATCCGCCACGCGCTGGAGTTATCCACCACAATCGCACCGGCCTTGGCCGCTATCGGACTGAACTCCTTACTCACGCCAGACGGAGTGCTCGAAAGCACAATTTGGACGCCTTCGTACGCTTCTGGTCGGATGGCTTCGATCGTGTGAGGTTTGCCCTTGAAGACGATCTGTTTACCAGCGCTACGTTCGGAGGCAAGAAATTTGATTGTTGAGTAGGGAAAATCACGCTCGGCCAACACATGTCGCATGACTTCACCAACTGCACCGGTCGCACCAACTACGGCAACGCTTGGCACCACTGTACGAACCCTCCAGAATAGTAGCTGGGAAAAATCGTAACGATTACAATAGTGAATGTAACAACCTGTCTGCGACCGACAAGAGAACTTCGATGGGAAATGACTGGACATACATGCAAAGGGCTTTGGAGCTGGCAGAGCTTGGTCGAGGGGGGGCCGAACCGAATCCGTTGGTTGGTGCCGTGATCGTCAACAACGACAAGGTCGTCGGCGAAGGTCATCACGAAAGGTACGGCGGACCGCATGCCGAAGTCAATGCTTTGGCGATGGCCGGAGAGGCCGCTCGCGGTGGGACGTTGTTCGTGACGCTCGAGCCTTGTTGTCACCACGGCAAGACGCCTCCTTGCACCACTGCTGTAACCCGAGCCGGGATTCGACGCGTCGTTGCCGCGATGGGCGATCCTTTTCCAAAGGTCGCGGGCAACGGAGCGAGGTTATTGCGGGAAGCGGGAATTCCGATCGAGTTTGGCTTGGGAGAGGCCGAATCGCGAAAACTCAATGCCCCTTACCTGAAACTCCTCGCGACAGCTCGCCCCTACGTCCACGCCAAGTGGGCGATGACTCTCGACGGAAAAATCGCCACTCGAACGGGTCATTCGCAATGGATCAGCAACGAGACGTCACGCCGACGCGTCCATGCACTGAGGGCAAGGGTCGATGGAATTCTCGTTGGCATCGGAACAGCTCTTGCCGACGACCCGATGCTCAACGCTCGGCTTCCCGAATCCCAAATGCCTCCACGGATCGCCACGCGGATCGTTCTCGATAGCCGGTGTCGACTTCCGACCACAAGCCGGCTTGTACAAACGGCTTCAGAGTACCCGACGTTGGTTGTCGTGGACAAACCCAACGACCCTTCGCATGTGGATGCCCTCCGCGACCATCTCTGCGAAGTCGTGTTCCTTTCGAAAGAATCACCAAAACTAACTGGTCATGAGGAACAACTCGGCAGAGGCGGGATTGAGGGCCTTCTCGACCTTCTAGGTCGCCGGCGAATGACGAACCTCCTCGTTGAGGGCGGGGCCGACGTTTTGGGGCGATTCGTGGACGCCGACGCCATCGATGAATTTCACGTTTTCGTCGCTCCTTTGGTGGCGGGAGGAGACGGCAAATCACCTGTAGGCGGGCTGGGCGTGGAGAAGATGTCCGAGGCACTTCGGATGGAGACTTGGAACTTTCACGACACTGATGGAGATGTGTATTGTCATGGAAGGAGGAAGGCGGAAGGATGAACAAATACTTCCTTCTGCCTTCCGCGCTCTTCATGGGACTCTTGTTACTTCGCCTTGAACTTCGTTAGAAGTTCCTGGACGCGTTTGTTTTGTTGAATGGCGTGTAGGTCGGGATCCGTTTTGGCCTTGTTTATCCCGTAGCCCTTGGCAAAGGCGGCTTCGAGGAACTTCACCGCCTCTGTTTCTACCTGGGCCTTCCGATTGACATCCGTTTTGGAAATGCGAGGTAGAGCGAGCGACGCCACACAAG
Organism: uncultured Alcaligenaceae bacterium; assembly: GCA_964423615.1. Taxonomy (GTDB): domain Bacteria; phylum Planctomycetota; class Planctomycetia; order Gemmatales; family Gemmataceae; genus CAYRFQ01. The sequence goes on from CAYRFQ010000122.1 coordinate 13,800, forward strand.
CGCCGGCATAATACGTACCACCTCGGAAGGGCTCCATATCCAGACAACGGTTGATTTCAGCCTTGGCCAACTCCAGCTTCCCGATCCGAGCCAACAAGACAGCACGATATCGCCTTGCTTCCTCGAATTGAGGTCGGAGCCAAAGGATATTATTGAATACCCCGATCGCCTTGTTGTTCTCCTCCTTCTGGGCATGGAGCATCGCTTGCCCGAACAACGCCTCGGTCTGGTTACGATTGTCTTTCAGAACAGAAGTGAACAGCCTCTTCGCTTTCTCCGGTGATCGTTCGGAGACGGCGAATCCAATGGAGAGGAGGACGCGGTGGCGACGGGTTTTCTCCAACGAGGCCGCGTGTTCCGTTGCTAAAGCAAAGTGCAAGTCAGCCTTTTTGGGACAATCGATTTTTTCGTAGGCGGTTCCGAGCGAGGCTTGCAACTCGGCGTCCTGCAAGGCTTCCCGACTTCCTCGCATCTCGACCACCTTTTCGAAGTCTTGCACCGCTTTGCTGTACTGCTGCAGTTCTAAGTACACTGTTCCCCGATTCATCGAAGCCGTCGCAAAGTCGGGATCGAGGGCCAGAGCTTTGGTGTATTCGGCGACAGCTTGTTGACTGTGGCCCGAACGGTCCAGGGAATATCCCAAGTTGAAGTACCCCCAAGCAAACTTCGGCCAGAGCCCGATGCACCCACCAAAATCGGCGATCGCCAGAGGGTGTTGCTTCAGTTCGAGATGACAGATTCCGCGTTGCATCCGGGCCCAGTAGTTGGTGGGACTCAGCTCCAGAGCCTTGTCCAAGAGGACCACAGCCTCGGTATATCGTCCTTGCTGAGTTTCCGTCGTCGCCAACAAGTAGTAATCTCGTGCCGTTTTCGGCGGAAGGGCTTGACCTTGCCGACGGGCCTTCTCGGCTTCTGCCTTTTTGCCCGCAAGGAGAAAGAATCTTTCTCGAGCTTTCCAAAGCACCTGCGAGGGAGGGACTCCTGGGATCGTTTCGGCTCGCTTAATGAGGTCCAATGCCTGCCGAATCGCTTCGTGGTCCGGTTGTTTTCCTTTCCCAGCAACTTGGATCTTGGCGAACGCCAATAATATCATCAATTCTTGTATGTCCTGAGCAACCGTTATCTGTTGGTCCTTAGACAGCTGCTTCCACTCTTCCGTTTCTTGCCAGGCTTCGTTATCGATTACCTGATAGTGTCCCAGGGCTTTCTCGCAGACTCGGATCCCTTCGTCGACGTGATCCTGCATTTCACCGAACGTGTGCAGCAAGCAAAGCGAACGTTTGGTGTCTTCGTCAAAGTTCCGCAACCGATCACGTGATTGGGTCAGGATCAATTCGTTCTGGATTTGCACAAGGTTTCGGTGAGTCGTTTTCCACAGCGCCACGAATCCAGTTGTGATGGCGATGACGAGCAACACCATGCCAACGATCGTGGTGAAACGGGGATGGCGACGTACCCATTTCTGGACTTGTTCGACGATACTCAGCTCTGGAGCGAAACGCAGTGGCCGGTCTTCCAACAACCGCTCGCAGTCTTCGGCAAGTTCAGCTGCGTGTTGGTAACGCTGCGTGGGGTCCGGACTCAGACACTGGCGTACGATACTTTCGACTCCCCATAACGCGTCGGGGCGATGTTCGCGGACTTCCGGTGTGGTCTCGTAGCGAGTGTGCGCGATGGCTTGCAGGACACTCCCGCCGGAGTTGTGATGTTTTGTGTCGACTTCCGCAAATGGGTGTTTTCCGACGAGCATCTCATAAAACACCAACCCAAGCGAATAGATATCGGATCGGTGGCCAATCTTGTTGGCCAGTTCCGAATCTTGCAACGCGAGGGCTTGAAGGTGTTCCGGGGACATGTACGCGATCGTCCCACTCAAATCCGAGCCTTCACCCCGACGAGGACGTTTTTCGAGCTTCTGAGAGATGTTGAAGTCGAGCAGCATCGGCTCACCGTCGGCGGCAATCAAGATGTTCGAAGGCTTGATATCACGGTGCATGATGCCGCGATCGTGGGCGTGTTGGAGTCCGCGGGCGAGACGACTGATGAGCCAGACGATGGACCGGACGTACGTCTCTGATTCCCAAGGTATGGACGCTTCTCGAGTCATCCTCGATGGCTTCCCAGTTCCGTTGGCCTGCGAAAGGTCACCTTCCCGAGTGGATTTTTCAATTACTTCGGCTGGACCTTGATGGGCCGTATCCGTCAGCTCCTCTTTCCCGAGAAGTCCGTCGTCGGGTTGCCCGGAATCACCTTCGTCGGCGCCCACGATGGTCATCCGAATGGGCAGTGGGCCGCTGACTTTCCGCAGCGCGTCGGCCAAATCTTTTCCGATGGGTTGGCTAGGCTGGTTGGTCCAAAACTCCTTGAGGACTGCCGAGGCACTCGCTCCACCAACGTAAGGCATACACAATGCTCGTAATCCCGCCCCTCGATCTTCGTGAAGTGAGTAAATCGGAACGATGTTGGTGTGCTGAAGTTGGGCCAGCGTTTGGGCTTCTTCTCCGGTGGCTTGGGAGATCTTCAAGACGACTTGTCGTTCGGCCAGATCGGCTTGTTCGGCCAAAAACACGCGGGCAAAGGAGCCTTCTCCCAAAGCCTGGCGAATTCGAAAACCGAAGATGCAATCACCAATGTCGGGCATGCTCTCGGCCGAAGGTTGCCAATAGCTGGAAGGCGATGAGAAGTCGCTACCTTCGTGAGACTCGCTTTTCCTGATGGCCCTACGGCTCGAGGGCTTCGGTGCCCACGTTGCCTGTCGGGCCAATTCGTCTCCGGGGACCTCGGAAGCTTGCGGCGTTTCGGCCTCGACCTCCGGAGTCTCATTGGCCACGTCCTCTTCCGAAGGTTCGGGCTCCGCTTGTGCAGATTTGGCGCTGAGACGTCTTTGGGTCGGTAAATTGTGATGGGGTATGATCGGAATCCGCCGAGTTGACTCTTCCGGTGGCTGGTTGTTGGAGCGTTGTGCTGGCTCTCGGTCGGAGGTCCCCTTGTTCTCCGCCTCCAGCGTTTCGCTTCTTTTTTGGGGTCCCAAAACCCTTTCCTGGGTTTCTGGGTGATGTTCCTCGTCGGTTGGGAATTGCTGTAGGCAAACCTCCACATCGACGGATGTAGCTTTTTCCAGCGAATCGACTGGAGTATCCAACCGCTTCATTGTGCCTCTCCTTAGTCTTTATGGGCTCGACCGTTTCCGGGTTTTTGAGGTTTCCCCGTGCAAACAGAGCGGGGCGCTTGAGTTGGGCAGAACTTGAAATCCTATTGCCCGTTGGGAGGGAAGAAGACTTCAAACAATCAGTGCTTTACCCTGACGGTAAACGCTCCAGGCTCGGGCTTTTCGATTTTCTGCCAAGACAGGTTTGTAACCTGTCTTGGACCAAAAGCGGAACTTGTTTCCACGGTGTTGCTTGGCCTAATGCGTTTGTTTGTTTCGTCGTTGGGAACTTGTGGTGGGGTTATCCGATGACTCTGTGCGGTTCCTGAGTTGGTTGGCCCACACGCTCGCGGCAAAGCCCAGAATCAGCGCCACCTCGCCATACTGGAACCGTGAGGACGATGCCGTGGCGGGTGTCTCTACGGTCTCCACCGGTAGCTCGGTCAAGGGGCCTTCGAAAGCGATATCGAATGCCAGCCTGTTGCAGACAACATTGCCGTCATTGGGCACCGATCCTGTGGTCAACTGTCTTGGGTTGCTCAGCCCCTCTTGTGGCCTGGCTCCACCGGTCAGATAGCCTTCACTAGCTTGAGGCTTCAACAATAAGGAGTCTTTTTCCAAGAATAAGCGGGATGGCAGTACCTCGGACAGCCAAGCATTCATTCCCTCGACGCGAGCGGTCGGCGCGACTCGCGACAACTGAGGAAGCCGGAACTGACTCAACCACGCAGCGACTCGTCGCATGCGAGATCGAAGCGATGCGGGTTGGTTCTCGATCCTTTCCGGGTCGTTTGATGGCTTGGGTTCCTCTCCTTCGACGGACTCTTCCGATTGTTCATTCGAAGGTTGGGCTTCCGCTTCGTAGCCATTCAGTGGAGTACCCGTTTCGAGTCCATCCTGTCCAAGAGTCACTCGTAATGGTGGCGAATTACTCTGGACGCCAGGTCCTACGACTCCCCCTACCGGAGGTGCTTGAAGCCCTCGGATGACCGTCGTTGGTGTGTCGAAAACCCCTGCCGCGGGGTTCGAGTTGGTCACAAAAACAACTGGGTTGAACGCGAGCCCCTGCGGAAATTGCAATTGAGGCGATGGGGATTGGCTTACCGTGGTGTCCGGTGGAGTGATCGGATTCGGAGGCGTCGTGGTCCCCGGAGTCGATGGTCCCGGAACTCCAGGAACAGGACCCACTACAGGACTCGGAATCGGTGCACGAGTCGGGCTGAAGGAGCTGACGAGCTGCAATCGATACGCACGGGTCGGAGCGATCGACAACGTAGGATTTTCCTCCGAGGCGGCCAGATTCATCCGCAGGCGGTAGGCCATCGTTGGGGCCTCAGCAGTCTCCCAATTTCCGATCGTCAAAGTGTACGTACCCGCCAGCAAGTTACCCCGGAACACAGTCCCAAAAAACTGAGCGAAGTTGACCAGGTTCCCTTGTTCATCCCGGATCGTGATGGCGACACCTGTTGGGAGGGCACCACTTTCGAGCGTGAGTGTGTATTCGCGACTTTGTGTCACCTCGAATTGATACACGTCGGCTGTGTCCTGGCTCGAGGGAGAGGCTTCTCGCACCAACAGGACCCCGTCTTGGAACTCGAGCGGGAACAACGGACCTAGTTCCTGGGGGGCGGCCAGCAAGTCATTTGGTTCTTGACTGAACCAAACAAGGGGCCCTTCCGCCGATCCGCGTGCTGGAGCTTGGACGTGAAACGGAAACGTATAGTCGGCCGAACCATCTTCAGCTACCAAAGGATTCCCAGCTATGTCGGTCAACCCGCGAGTCCCCGAAAGCACGAATTGGTGCGTGCCTGACGGGAGCGGTTCCAAGAACAACAACTCGGCTGTGTTGGTCGTTATGTCGAACGAGATCAAACGAGGATGGATTTCGTTACCCTGCTCCGTCAGGACGTAGATCGAATCGACGCCACCATTCCATTGCGGAGACTCGTTGACCAAGCGTTGGAAATCAATGAATTCGCTGAACTCGAACTGGACCGTAGTTGGAGGCGACGAGAGCAGGCGATTCTCACCAAGCGTACCGGAAGTTATCGTTGGACCGACTTCGTCTTGTTGGAACCGAAGGGCTAACTCGTATTGACCTGTCGACCCGATCCCGGCAGGTAACTCACCGCTGTGGCTCTGAGTTGGATCGAAAGGTGTTCCTTGGTTCAGTCCAATGACTTCTGCCCTTCCGCTGTAGTTCGGGCTAGCGGAGACAGCAAAATAATACTCACCTGGCTCCAAGCCTGTAAAAATCACGGCGTCGTTGGAAAGCGGTTGCCTCACCGGAGAAGCGTTGGTAGCTTCGGATGCGCTCGACGAGTTGTCGTTGAACGCGATGATTTCCAGATCGCCTGTCGTCGGATTCTTCTTGAATAGCGTCAAGGCTGGGTCCAAGCCTGAGCCGATCCGACCAGCAGCGACCTCGGCGATGAGAGCGTAGGAGGACGTTCCCTCGATGATGACCTTGTACAAGTCCACATCGGCAGCGGGATTTGTATGTTTCGGTTCGTCCGGCTTGTCGGGGTCATAGTAGGTTGGATCGTCTCCGATGGCCCCAGATGCACGTATGACGATGTCCTCTGAGACGGTGCCCAAATCGTTGGCTTCGTCGGGGACATCGTCTGGCAGTTCGTCTGCGTCTGTGTTTCCGTCTGTTTGGTCGATTTGGAACGAGAGAACGACGTCTTCGCCCACATACTCCGGCCCTATTCCTCCCAGTGGAAGTCCGTCAGGATTCCGGAGTACGGCGTCGTGTAAGGTTGTGTTGCCTTTCAGGATCAGTCGGTAAAAGCCCGGTTTGAGGGCGATTGTGCGGTCAAATGTCGGTGGTTGTAAGTTGTTCGTTTGTTCGCCAGAACTCCCACCGCTTGGGTCACCGAAACCGCCGCTTGGATCACCGAAGCCGCCGCTAGGATCACCGAAGCCACCGGTTGGGTCGCCAAAGCCGCCGCTAGGATCACCGAAGCCACCGGTTGGGTCACCAAAGCCACCGGTT
>CAYRFQ010000123.1:0-19822 GCA_964423615.1 uncultured Alcaligenaceae bacterium
GGCCGACATTTTTTCAAAATCACATCACAAAAAAGTGCGAAACTTGAAGTAAGCCACCAAAACTGGTATATTGTCGTACCAATCCTGTCAGCGTTACCCCGTTTGGAAAATCGAGCCCAACAGTCCTCGGAGAGTTCTGGTTCTCAATAACAATAAATGCGGCTTCCACTCCTCGCTTACTTTTCTTTTCGATGCCAGCTATGTTACTGATAAATGGGAGACTTGGCACTGCGTTCATCGGTAAGGCGATCGACAAGTTCATGAACCCATCAACACCTCGACCATAATCCGGGTAAAGTATACTCCAATAGTCAAGAATGTTACTCCTGCCTACTATCCCGTGGATTCCCGAACAACTTCTGAGTGTATATGAGTGAGGTGAGTGCAAAAGAAGATTCAGGAAGAGGTGGGCTCTTCCGTTTCTGGGTGCCAAAATCGCTAAAAATGGGCTGGTGCACGACTTTGAGACAGCCGCTTGTCTTCAGAAAGCCCGAAAAATTCGCAGCTTGCGACGTCTGACTCGAAATTCTTGGCACCCAGAAACGGAAGAGCCATCGAACTCTTGCCCAACTGGGCTATGTCCTCAAAGACGCGATTTCTCTCGGTCCTCTTGTTTCCACAGACGGGCAAACGAGTCGAGTCAATGAACGAAATACCGGTGCACGCTCCGAAGCAAAATGTCAGGTAGGCACACAGCGGTCCGGCCACTTTGTTCAGGATTCTGACGAACCGCGAGTAACTGAGTAAGTTGGGAAACTCGGCTTGGTGGCGTTGGTTGAGCATCAGGTAGTAGTGTTTGAACGTGCGATAGTTCGAGGCATGGAAGAAAATCAGGATGGTCATGATTTCGCTGTTGCAAAGACGAGAGGAGCGTCGACGTCGGCGTTCTCCGGTTTCGATCAATCGGGCGTTGAACCTCGGTTCAAAGGCTTGACAAAAGTTATCGACATGGCAAAACAAAGTAAGCAGTTGCATGGGTGTATCTCCGGGAAGAAATTGGGTCAGGCAAACACAATTGATTCCCAACACCCTGGGCTGCCCATTTTCAATCCCAACACACCTGGCTCCCAAACGGCTCAATCGACACAAGCTCCTTGAATAAAACACTTTGTGGAAATCGCTTAAACGAAACTCAGGTTCCGAGGTTCCTTGGCATTCTTGCGAGAAGGAATCTGAGTCTTGATGCCTTGGGCCAACAGTCTTTCGATGAGCTTTTTCGAGTCGTAGCCTTTCTCGCCAATCACCACCTGGGGCCTGGGAACGGACTCGACCAAGCCCTACGCGTGGCTCACGTCGGCCTTTTGACCGGGCGTGAGAACGAGGACTTCAGGGTTACCCAAGCCATCGACACCGGCGTGAATTTTTGTGCTCAAACCGCCTACCGACCGGCCAATCGACTGCTCACCGCTTTTTTTTCTGCGCCCGCAGAGTGTTGATGAGCCCTTGTGGCGCTCGAGTCGAGGAACAACCATTCGGTGTCGGGATCTTGTAAGTGTTCGAAGATGCGTTGCCAAACTCCTTTTCGCGACCATCGATTGTAGCGTTGGTATATGCTGTTCCAATGGCCCATACTTTCGGGCAGGTCTCGCCAAGGTATGCCTTGTCTTGGCGACGAACAGAATGACGTTGAGGAAGAATCGATTGTCCTGTTCGGAAACTGTGACACCGGGGTCTTTGGGTTGCCCGGGAAGAAGGTCTTTGATTCGATCCCAATCGGCGTCGGAAATATCATGGCAGCTGACCACAGCGAAATCCTTTCAAATAAGGAAACAAAATCTCGATGTAGTTTCAGCAGATTGCTCAAATATTGTCAACAAGACCTACGAGTGTGTGCTGCTTTATCTGCGCAATCCTCAACAAATCGAACTTCCGTTCACGGTCGGGACGAGAGGACAACGCAAACGCAGTCGGGGGATCATCTCATCTAAGCCTTTGGCTGGTTGACAGTCTGTCGATAGTTCGGCGCCGACATTTCGGCGCTGGAAGTACCTGCTACAAAAGTGGTTGTGATTTCCAGACCTGTCGGCACCGAAAAGACAACCGTCAACCGACGTTCACTCGTTTGTTAACATCTTTTGAAATGATCCCTGCAGTCGGCCACTCTTGTATCCTGCCTACCGAATCCCTCCGAACGGACGGAGGAAGTCAAACGAGCCAGGGAAAAACACGCCGAATACATGTTGAGAGAACACAGGTGGCTGACTATCTTGTGCAGGCTGCTCGGCTTTCAGTGAGGACCTGAAATTCACAACCGTAACAGCATCCCGAGAGGGTTTTGTCTCGGAGCTACTCGGTGCAGTGACTGTCGGCTGACCTTGATCTCTGGTGAGAGGTGATCTCGAACCGGCGAACCAAGAACCAAAGGGCAGACCTCCGAGAAAACTGTCCTGACTAGAGGGCACCCAGCCTGTGGAGTACAAATCTCCCCGCTGATCCCACAAGGACGAACTAAGGGGTTTCGCACTCGAAGGCCGCCCTGCCACGGGAGCGGCAGCTACAATCTGGATGTACCCATCGACACCCTCGTCATCCGCTGCTGCGGTTGGCTTGGGATACAGCGAGGTCCCCTGATCCTCGTCGATTTCCGTGTACTGCCGCTCTTGCCGATTTGGTTCGTAGGTATTGATCGGCACGACGTTCAGTAGTGTCGTCCCCGAGGCATCTTGAGCAATCGAGAATGTCATCCGAGCCAATGTCCCAATCGTCCCGCCCTGGATGCGTTGTGTGCCCGAAGCATTGATGGACACCACGATGACTCCTGCTGTCGGATCGACCATGGCGATGACACCAGCGTCGAAAAGATCCTCGACACCAACGATGTCCTGTGCCGAAATCGTCAAAGCCGTCGGGTCATAAAAGATCACAAGGCTCAAGCTATTGAGGTCACGGAACTCCTCGCTCGATGGCACTTCCAACCCGATATCGACCGTCACCGACGTCCCTGCATCCGCAGTCGCGGTACCGACAAACAACCTGGGGTCGGGACCAGCCAATGGGGGTGGTGTCGTCAGCCCAGGCAGGTCCGGAATTTCCGGTCGAGTCAGACCGACAGCCTTTTGGACCACCCAACTAGCGTCCAACGAGCTGAGGCGACTATTCTGAGTCACATCGCCCAAAAGGATCGGGTCCGCGTTCTGGAAGGCCGCAAAACCAAGGGGGTTTGCGTTGGCGTCACTGGTCTGGACCACCACTTGGGCAACACGAGAAGCATCCAGGGAGGAGTAACGCAGGTTGCCCGTCACGTCCCCGATGTAGGCCGAGATGTGGACCCCATCATCGTCACGAGCTGCAATGGGGTTATCGTTGGCGTCTTCAACAATTAAGTTTTCGATGTCCAGCACTTGCTTCCCACGGTACCCAGCGTCGTCGGGGACATCGGCGATCAAATTCACGAAATTCACCAGACCCGCTGGTAACGCGGTGGGACTCGTGAAAGTAATCTCGATGGCACCTGGTGAGCCGCCGAGCGTGACGTTAGAACCGGCTGGAGCATCGGCGCCCAGATCCGCTCCTGTAATGTTCAAGAAACTCGAGTCGTAACCCAAAGTGAAGGAAATCTCGGTGACGTTCTCTCCTTCCGTGATCGTGAGCGGGAGACCTGTCGCTGTGGCGGGCAAGTTTACAGGCTGGCCAGGACCTCGGACAAAGTCTGGGATCGAGATAACACGGTCCGTTGAACTCACCGTGAAGCTGGTCGTGTAGTCATCGCCTCGGGTCCCGTCTCCGTTGCCATCGAGCTGTCCTTGGGTGGCACTCGTGTCCCGGAAGGCGTTGTCTCCGGATCGAAGTCGAACGTGATACGTTCCGGGGAGCAGAGCATCGCGGGACGCCACGAACTGGAGATTATTGCCATTGGCATCCACGACAACGGTTCCGAAGAGCCGGAAATCGTTCGTCGGGTCTTGGTCGTTGCCCACATCGAAGAAGAGATCGATGTCCGGGATATCTAGGGTCTGCGACTCCACGTCGTTGTACAAGTTGAGCGTCGTCGTGTCGAACGACCGGTTGAAGGTGACGTTGAAACCGCTTTGTGTTGGTGTGAAGGTCTGCACCTGGAGTGGGTTGGTGTTGGCGTTGACCGTCACGACGACTTCCGCAGTGTCGGTGCCACCTCGGCCATCGCTGATTGTGTAGGTAAATCGCTCAGTCCCAGTGAAACTTCCTGCCGGTTCGTAGCTCACGCTCGTCCCGTCAGGAGAAATCGTCACGGTCCCGCCATTGTCCCCTTGGGTCACGGCCGTGATGGTCGGAGTGGACGGGGCCTGGAACGGAATGAAGACAAACGACCCGACCAGCTCGGAATCGACGTCCTCCAAAGTTGCCGAGCCATTGGTGTCCCAGTGGTTGATCAGGAAGTCGTCACCGTCAGCTTCGTAAGTCACGAAGTTGTCGAAGTTCCCCGCATCGGCTCCACTCGAATCCGGCGAGACCAGAAGCACGCCATCCTCAGGGGAGAATCCGGAAATACTCAACCGATAAACTCCCGTACTTACCTCAGTCAGGGTGTAAGAACCGGCACCGACCCCAGGAACCTGGTTGGCATTGCCGTCGAACTTACCGGATACCACATTGGGGGTGTCGTTGGGAATGTAAACGAAGGCCACAGGGTCTTGTTCGTTACCATCGGCGTCGTCACCGTTGTCCTTATTGCGGATCGTCCAGGTACCGTCGGCATTGGCCTGGTGGGACCCGAAGTTGTCCTCGTTCTTACCACCGATGGCGATCAACACACCATCGGTTTGGGAGTTGATGCCCTGACCTGTCAGGTCGAGTGTGAAGTTCCCGCCTCCATTGTCGACGAACTCGGTGCCCAAGTTGATGCCGGGACTGGCGTTGATGTGGCTGATGGCGCTGCCGTTTCCGCTGACGAAGGCGTGTCCGGCCAACCAACCGTCGGCGAACTCGAAGTATGCGGCCGCAACATCGCTGTTGAACTCCGAACCGGAGGGGGCCTGCTGGATGGGGATGAAGTACGAACCGTCGCCGCGAACCTCGACGGCGGCAGTCCCGGTTTGGGTCCCTTCACCGTTGTCGACAATGTTTCTTCGCAACGCCGAGATAAGAATCCCTTCCGTACTGTCCTCGGACGCAACCGCTCCAATCTGGACGCCGTAGTCACCGCGGTCGGATGTGGCGCCGATGAAGAAGTTCGGGGTGGACTGTGCTGTAGTCACGGTAACCGATGTGGAGCTGTTTCCGGTGTCGTTCTGGACGACCGAAATATTAGCGGCCTCTGCCACAAGGTCTCGGTCAGGGGACGAATCGTTGCCAAGCACGTTAAGGACCGTAGCCCCTGTGCCAGAAGTCACGGTCGCCGTATCATCTCCCGCGTCAACATCGCTCGTTCCCGTGATGGTCACGGATGCGGCATTTGTGATGGTGCGGCCGTTGAACTGAACCTGGTAAGTGAAGGTGTCCACAGTTTCGCGACCGGTGATCAGGGCGTCGAAAGCACCATTCGGATTGTAGGCCATCGTTCCATCAGCTTGGAGTGTGACTTGGGCACCCGAAGGTAGGTTGATGGGCGTCCCCACGGTCGGAGTCATGCCGTTAATTTCGGTGATCGTCGGCGAGCCGCTACCGAGAGTGACTTCGAACGGGATGAAGGCGAACGAGGCAACCAACTCGGTACCCAGGTCCTCCAAACCATCGGGGATGTCTCGAGTCTGGATGATGAAGTCGTCCCCGTCGGCTTGGTACGTCACGAAGTTGTCGACGTTGTCCGTTCCACCGTTCTCCGGCGAGAGCAACAACACGCCTGTCGTGGGGGATTGGCCGGGGATGCTCAAACGATACGTCCCAGCTTCGGAAACTTCCTTCGTCAACGAGAACGTGCCGTTGGTGAACGTCGTTGTTCCTGTCCCGTCGAATTTGCCGGAGACGACGCCTCGCGTCCCGTTCGGGACGTACACGAAGGAAACCGGGTCGTTCTCGCTGCCGGGACCGTTCTGGCCGTTGTCTTTCAGTGACATCGTCCATGTACCGTCCGCATTGGCTCGGACGAGTCCGTAGTTGTCCTCATTCTTACCCCCGATGACAATCACCACGCCGTCGGTCTGCGAGCTGATCCCCAATCCCGTCAAGTCGAGGGTGTAGACTCCGCTGGAAGCCTGACTGACCTCCTGGCCAAACGTCAGACCTGGGGTTGCGCCTTGGACACTGTTGGAGTCGACGTTTCCTGTGATCCACCCGGCTTCGAATGGAAAGTAGGCGGCTGCGACGTTCGTGTTGAACTCCCCGCCAGCTGGTGACGGAGAAACGGGAATGAAGTATCCACCGCCGCCAAAGGCGACGAAGCTCGTTCCTACCTGGGTTCCCTGGCCCTGGCCGTGGTCGACCGTGTTCGCGCGGACCTGGGAGATGAGCATACCGTTGGCTGCGTCGTCACCTCGCAGTGTCCCGATGCGGACGTCGTAGTCGCCGCGGTTGCCGCCCGAAAGTCCGAAGTTCGGGCTGCCCTCGGGAACGCTCAGGCTCACCGAGGTGCCTTCGTTGCCAGTATCGTTTTGAACGACAGCGATGTTCCCTGCCTCCGCAATGACAGTTCGCGCCGGATTGATACTCACAGTCGCATCTTCCGTTGTGGCGGCAAAGAATTGATCACCAGAGACGATGACTTCGACGTTCCCGTCCGAAAGGACACTCACGGTGACGGTCGCAGTCGCATTAGCCCCGAAGGCATCTCCGACAGTGTACGTGAAGGTATCGATGCCAAAGAACCCGGCGTCCGGGGTGTAGGTAATCGTATTGTCGGCGTTGACGGTTAACGTCCCGTTTGCAGGATCACTTGGGTTGGAGACCGTCAAGGGGCGGTTATCAGGATCGATGTCGTTGCCGATGACGTCGATGACAACCGGATTGTCTTCGACTGTCTTGGCGGTGTCGTCGACCCCGATCGTGTCGTCTTGCACCTCGTTCAAGGTGACCGTGACGGTCGCGGCGTCTGTGCCGCCAAATCCGTCACTGATTGTATAGGTGAAAGTTTCGATTCCGAAGAAGTTAGCGTTGGCCAGATAGGTGATCGTTCCATCCGCCTCAAGCGTGACTTCCCCATTCGTCACATTGATGGGCGTTCCAACAGTGGCCGCTTGCCCATTGATTTCGGTGATCGAAAGAACGTTTCCAGGGTTGGGGTCGGTATCGTTTGCGAGCACATCAATGTTCAACGGACCGTTGTCTTCGTTGATGGCCGCGGGGGTGTCGTCGACGGCATCCGGGGGATCGTTCGCCACCACGTTTAAGGACACAGTCGCTGTAGAACTCAGACCGTCTGCAGCCAAGACGGTGTAGGTAAAGGAATCCTGACCGGTGAAAGTACTCGAGGGAGGACTATAAGTCAAGTTGGCCCCGCCAGTGAGGACGGTGACAGTAGCCCCAGAAGGCAAAGTGAAGGGCGTTCCTTCGGTGATGGCTGTCTCGTTGATCCGAGTTATGGCTCGACCAGCGGTCTCCGGAACAGTGAACGGAATGAACACAAACGAAGCAACCTGTTCTGCCCCGACGTCTTCGAGGACAGGAGCACCGCCACCGGTGATGTCCCAGTGGTTGATCAGGAAGTCGTCCCCATCGGGCTGATAAGTGACGAAGTTGTCGAAGTTCCCGCTCGAACTGCCACCCGAGTCAGGGGACAGGAGTAAGACTCCGTCATTCGGAGTGAACCCAGGAATGCTCAGTCGGTAGATTCCCGTGCCTTCCTCGGTCACGGTGGACTCCCCGGTCCCGACGTCCGTTGCCTTGGAGGCATTGCCATCGAACCGACCTGACACCACGTTGGCAGTTGTGTCGGGGATAAATACGAAGGCCACAGGGTCTTCCTCGTTGCCCGTGTCATTATCTCCGTTGTCCTTGTTGCGGATCGTCCAGGTGCCGTTGGCGTTGGCCGAGTTTGAGGCGAAGTTGTCCTCGTTCTTGCCGCCGATAGCGATCAGGATGCCGTCGCTTTGGGAGTTGATTCCCAAGTTGGTGAGGTCCAGGGTGAACAGGCCGCCTCCGTCGTCGGTCAGTCCCGATTGGCCACCGCCCACGTTCGGGTTCAGCACCAATCCGGCCGAGGCCTCCAGGCGGTCCGTGTTTCCGTTGCCAAGGATGGAGGTCCGCCCGGCGAGCCAGCCGTCGGTGAATTCGAAGTAGGCTGCTACGACGTCGGTGTTGAACTCACCGCCTGCCCCGGACGGCGAAACCGGGATGAAGTACGAGCCGGTCCCAGTCACTTCGACAAAGCTTGTCCCAGTGAAGCTGGTCGCGCTCAAGCCGTTGTCGTTGTCACTCACTTGGGTGATGAGGATAGCGTCGTCGTAGTCGCCAGCCGCCGAGGCCCCAAGCTGGATGTTGAAGTCACCGCGATTCGAATCAGGCGCGACGGAGACGTTGGGCGAAGCTCCGATGGCGGTTACCGTGACTGAGGTGGGGTTGTTCCCCGTGTCATTCTCGACGATATCGAGGCTGATTGCCGGGGCTACGGTAAATTCGTCGTCGGTGTCGTTGGCGAGGACGTCGATAGTGACATTCGTCGCCCCTTCGGTAATGATGATGCCCGAGTCGTCGTTCGCGACCGGGGCATCGTTGACGCCGGTAACCACGACCGTGGTGGTCACCACCCCGTCGGAGGTCGTGTAAGTGAAGGTGTCGATCGCCTCCTCGTTGGCGGCGAGGAAGTCAAAGGCACCGTTGGGGTTGTAGGTGATCGTCCCGTTGGACTCGAGCGTCGCGGTCGCTCCGGAGGCCAGGGTGATCGGAGTCCCCACGCCAGCCAGTGTGCCATCGATCTCGGTGATCGTCGGTGCGACGCCGCTCACTTGGAACGGGATGAAGGCGAATGAGGCCACGAGTTCGGTCGCCACGTCCTCGAGGACGGGAGCACCGCTCCCGGTGATGTCCCAGTGGTTGATGAGGAAGTCGTTCCCGTCGGCCTGGTAGGTGACGAAATTGTCGACGTTGTTGGTTCCGCCGTTCTCGGGCGAGAGCAGGAGCGCCCCGTCGGTCGGGCTGATTCCCGGGATGGAAAGACGGTAGACCCCGCTGCCCTCCTCGGTCACGGTGAAGGTGCCGTTTGAGAAAGTGGCTGTTCCGTCGCCGTCGAATTTGCCGGACACAACCCCCGTTGTGCCATTGGGGACGTACACGAAGGAGACTGGGTCGTTTTCGCTCCCAGGCCCGTCTTGGCCGTTGTCTTTCAGTGACATCGTCCATGTACCGTCCGCATTGGCTTGGACGAGGCCGTAGTTGTCTTCATTCTTACCCCCGATGACGATAACCACACCGTCGGTCTGAGAATCAATTCCAAGGGTTCTCAGATCGAGAGTGTAAATACCGCTGGAAACTTGACTGACCTCCTGGCCGAAGGTCAAACCAGGAGTTGCGCCCCGGAGGCTGCTGCTGTTGACATTCCCTGTGATCCACCCGGCTTCGAACGGGAAGTAGGAGGCCGCGATGTTTGTGTTGAACTCACCGCCGCTGCCCGACTGGGAGACTGGGATAAAGTAACTACCACCGCCGAACTCGACGAAGCTCGTCCCGGTTTGGATTCCCTGGCCCTGGCCGTGGTCGACAGTGTTAGCTCGGACTTGAGAAATGAGCATCCCGTTGGCAGCGTCGTCGAAGCGAGCCTCTCCGATCTGGAGGTCGTAATCGCCGCGATTTCCTCCTGAGAGACCGAAGTTCGGGCTTCTCTCTGGAATCGTCAAAGACACCGAGGTACCGTTGTTTTGAGTGTCGTTCTGGACAACTGTGATGTTACCCGACTCGGCGATTACCAGTGGATTGACGTCGATACTCGTGGTGGCATCGGCGCTGGTGGAGGCCAAAGCCGTGTCGCCCGAGACAATTGTGCGGATATTCCCGTTGGAAACGACGGTGACGTCCACCCGAGCAATCCCTTCATCCCCGAACCCGTCTCCGACGGTGTAGAAGAAGGTATCGATCCCGAAGAAGTCTGTGTTCGGTGTGTAGGTGAAGGTGTCGTCATTAAGGGAAACGGTTCCGTTGCCCGGATCGGTGTTTCCGGTGACGCTTAAAGGCCGCAGGTCCGGGTCGAAATCGTTCGTCAACACCGTAATCGCAACACTGGTGTCCTCAATCGTTTTTGCCGTGTAGCTGCCTCCAACCGTATCGTCGGCGACTTCCGTAATGGTGAAGCTCACCGTCGCTGTATCAAAGCCACCCGCACTATCGGAAATTTGGTAGGTGAAGTTCACATCTCCAAACGCGTCTGGATCGGGCACAAACGTCAGCGTTTGGTTCGCTTCCAGAGTGACTCGTCCGAGAGAGACAGCCACCGTCCCGTCAACAGATATGGGTTGACCGTTGATCTGCGAGATCGTCAACACGTTGTCATTATCCGGGTCACTGTCGTTGTTATCCGGATCGGAGTCGTTGGCCAGAACGTCGATGATCGTCGCACCACTGTCCTCAGCGATGTTAGTCGGAGTATCATCAACCGCAACGGGTGTGCTGTTCTCCGACACAGTCACATTGACGGTAGCCGTGTCAGTGCCCCCGGAGGTCATGATCGTGTAGGTGAAAGTGTCTGGACCCGAGTAATCCGCTGCTGGCGTGTAGGTCAGACCCGTGCCTTCGTTGGTTAGGGTGACGGTGCCTCCGTTGGCGGTGGTGACGGTGTCAGGCGCCGAGGTATTGGGGTCGAGGTCGACCGCAGTCCCGTTGATCTCCTTAATGACGGGCGTTTCGCGAACCTCAAAAGGTAGAAAGGCGAACGAGGCCGCCAGTTCAGTTCCAACGTCTTCGAGTGCAGTCGAAGGGACTCCACCATTGAGGATGTCGTTACTGGTGATGATGAAGTCATCAGTCCCGTCGTTGGCCGGCTCATAGGTATAGTGGTTGTCGTAATTCACGGAAGTCGTACCGTTTTCCGCCTCCGGTGACAGCAATAAGACTCCCGTTGTCGGTGACTGGCCTGGGATTCTTAGACGGTAGGTTCCGGTGCCCGTCTTGGCCAGGGTGAATTCGCCGGTGTCGAAGGCTGTGACCGTGCTCCCGTCACCTCGGAACTTGCCAGAAACGATGCCTTTCGAGTTGTTCGGGACATACACCCAAGCGAGTGGATCTGCTTCAGTCTGATTCACGCCGAAGGCATTACTATTGTCTCGGACGTAGATGTTCCACCCTGATCCGTCCCCAAGAGCTTGCTGGAGAGCCCAGTTGCCTTCGTTCTTGCCGTGGTTGACCAACAGGATGCCATCCGTCCGTGAGTCGACACCGGGCAAAGTCAATACGGACGTTCCGTCCGTATTGTCCGTCAGACCGAATTCGCCCGAGCCTGGGTTGAGAACCAACCCGGTCGAGGCGTTGATGTTGGTAAACGGGGCGTTGTTAGATGGGGCGGTGACGTGCCCGGCGACCCAGCCATCCTGGAAAGCAAAGTAGACAGCGCCCACGTCGCTATTGAACTCTGCCCGGCTAGACGTCGCATCGTGAACTGGAATAAAGTAACCGCCGCTCCCGGCTGCCCCGTTGGTCGTGGCGATAGCGCTGTTGCCGGTCTGGAATCCCTGGCCATCGCCATGGTCAATGCCGTTCTGGCGGAGTGTGGTGAGCAGGATGCCTTCTTCGGCGTCGGTAAAGAACGTCGCTCCGATCTGGACGTTGTAGTCGCCGCGGTTCGACCCGTCCCGGACAGCAAAGTCGAGGGAAGCCTGGGGAGCCGTGACGGTGACCGAGGTGGTATTGTTGCCAGTGTCATTTTGGTCAACATCAATGTTGATGGCCTTGACAACTTCGCCCTGGTCGGTGGTGTCATTGTCGAGAACTGGGACCGGCAGTGGAGAGCTGTTTCGGGAAACCAACAGGGTGTCCTCGTTGGCTTCTGGGCTGTCCTCGACGCCGGAGACCAAAACGCTGACCGTCCCCGTCCCGGCTAGCCCTCCGGAGACGACAGTGTACTCGAAGGTGTCCTCGACCCGTGCCCCGGTGCCCAGGAACTCGAACGCATTGTTGGGGTTGTACTCGAGCGAGCCATCGGCCAAGAGGGTGACGGTGGCTCCAGAGCTCAAAGTGACAGGGTTACCGATCGAAATGGCCTGACCGTCGACTTCCGTGATGGTTTCGGTTGCAACTGGAAGATCCAGCGGTAGAAACACGAACGAGGCGACGAAATCAGTCCCGGTGTCTTCCGTAGCCGGAGGTGCGGCCAGAGGGTCGAGGTCGCGAGTTCGGATGATCCAGCCGGTGTTTGCACCATTGGTTTCATACGTGACGATGTTGTCATCGGTCACGCCGCCCCCACCCACGAACTCCGGCGTAATGATCAGAACCCCTTGATCCGGGGTGAACCCGTTGATGATCAATTCAAATTCGCCGGGGGCGAGTGGAGTGATGCTGACGTCAGGGTTTTGGAAGGCGGCCGGAATAGCTCCGCTGCCATCGAACCGACCGACGAACGCACCCGGGGTGACCGTCGGCACATAGACGAAGGCAAGCTGGGAATCGGCAGCCGTATCGCCAACCGCGGCCGCCGCGTTGGCCGCCCGGACGGTCCAGGTTCCATCGGCGTTCGGCCGAACCTGAGCGTACTCTTCGTTGTTTTCGTTGCTGACGGCTAACAGAATGCCGTCGGTTTGCGAGCTGACTCCTTGGCCGGTCAGGTCGACGTTGTAGGTGCCGTCAGCGTTGACAATGAACTCGGTGCCGAGGTTGACGCCTGCGGACTGCGAGCCGAAGGAAGTCCCATTCCACTGACCGGCCACCCAGTTGTCGCCATAGGCGAAGTAAGCAGCAGCCGGGTTGAGGTTCACCTCGCTCCCTGGGGTGCCAGCGCTACCGATGGCCGATTCGACCGGGAGGAAGTACCCGCTCCCGCCGGTCTCAGCACTCGTGACAGCGTAGATCAAGCCAGGCACACTCCCGCCCGCCGAGTTATCCCGACCGTCCTCGCGGACCGAGGTAATCATCACCCCTTCGGTGGTGTCGTCGATCGAGCCGTCCAGGCCGATCTGGACATCCAGGTCACCACGGTTCCCGCCCCGGATGAAGAAGTTCGGTGTGCCTTGGTCGGTGGACCAGTCGACGGAAGTGTTGTTGTTGTTCGGATCGAACTGAACTACCGAGAAGTTTGCCGCCTCGACCACGTACCGCGAGTCGTTGGCTAGTACCGCGATTGTGACAGGCGTGTCCTCGTCGGTGGCCGTCTGGTCAACACCGGCCCCGTACAGACCTTGCGGAGCAGAATTGTCGACAGTGACGGTGGCGGTGTCACTCGCGCTGCCATCGAAGGCCGTGTAGGTGAAGGTGTTGACACCGCTGAAGCCGACATCGGGCAGGAAGGTGAGAGTGTTGTCGGCTTCCAAGGTGACCGTCGCATCGCCCACGTCCACCGGAGTCCCAACCATAGCCGCTGCGCCGTTGATCTCAGTGATCGACAACACATCAAGATCGATGTCGACGTCATTGGCGAGAACGTCGAGATTGACCGCGGCCGAGCCTGGCAAGAAGAAGTCATCGTCGATGGCGTCCGGGGCGTCGTTGACCGGGTCGACCGTGATGGTGACAATGGCCGTGTCGATACCACCACGGCCATCGACGAGCGTGTAAACGAAGCTGTCGACACCGTTAAAGTTCTGAGCCGGTGTGTAGGTAAACGATCCGTCAGGGTTGACAGTGACGGTACCGTTTGTTGGTTGGGTAAAGGCGTTGACCGTCAGAACATCGGTTACATCGGTATCTGTGTCGTTGGTGATCAGCCCATTCGCTGCGTTCACAACGAAAGGCGTATCCTCAAGCGCCGTGCCAGCCGGCCCGCCAACTGGGTAGTTGTCGTCGACTGCGACCGGAGCATTGTTCCCCGTGGCGTTGACGTCGACTGTGACCGTCGCAGTGGCCGTGGAGCCGTTGCTGTCTTCGATGGTGTACGTGAAGCTGTCCACGCCGAAGAAGCCAGATGCTGGCTCGTAGGTCAACCCGGTGCCGCCACCAATGATGACTACAGTCCCGCCATTCGAAGTCGGGGTCGATACGTTCGTGATCAAGAAGGTGTCCGAATCTGGATCGAAGTCGCCGTTAAGGACATCCAGAACATTGGCACCAGAGTCCTGGGCAACGCTAAAGCGGTCATCGTCGGCTTGCGGCGGCCGGTTGCTCAAAGTCACTCGCAGCAGCGGCCGTGCGCCGAGATCGGCGAAGTCCGATGTGTAGAATTCCCAGCCGTCGGTGCGGTCCTGGTAGGGGAGGAAGGCCCATCCGTTGTTGGTTTCGCCATTGGCCCAGGCCTGGATGTCGGCGGTCACGTCGTAACTACCTGACTGCGTCGGCACGTTGGGGCTACCGGTGTCATTTCCGGCTTGGCTGTTGAAGGCAACCGCAGCTTCGCTGCCGTCAGCTTGAATCCCACCCGAGAAGCTATCCCAGGTGGCCGTGGCTTCGTCCCAGGCGCTCACCATTCGGTGGAAAGTGCCGCCGTCGCCGGTATTGAAGGTGTGGAGGACCAGTTCGGCGCTGAAGACAGTGGAACCGACCGGGATCTGGTTAGCAGCGTTTCCGATGATGTCGTCGAACCGCACCAAGCCGTGTCCGTTGATCGAACCCGGATCAAAGTCAACAAGGATTCCGTTGTCACTACCCCGTGGAGTGGTCGCATCACCTTCGAGCAGTTGCGTGTCGGCCGTGCCGGTGTAGCCATCCTGACCGTCTCGGAATTCCAGAACCGCGGTGGTAGGCTGGGGGATGACATACTCGATCGTCAAGGTCGGGCGGTTTTCGGGCTCGGCATCTTCCGACGAGAAAGCGATCCAAGCGTTAGTGCCGTTAGCCCAAGGGAGGATGGACCAACCAAAGTTACTTGCTCCATCGGCCCATGCCTGAACGTCTCGCGTGACGTCCATATTCACAACTTGGAAGTCTGCCGGGTCGTTGTTGAGCAAGGAGGACCCGGCTTGTGCGTTGAACGTGGAAGCTGCCTCGACGTCGTCGGCTTGGATACCGCCACCAAAGCTGTTGTAGGTAGCATCTGGGGCCCAGTCTTGCAAGATACGGTGGACGCTACCGCCGTCTCCGTTCCCGGCTCCGCCGGTTGTGGTCATTGTCAGGGTGGCCGAAATCACTTCTGATCCGGCAGGCAGTTGCCCAGCCGCACCCCCGATGATGTTGTTAAACCGGACCAACGCCTGTTCGGTCAGCCCGCTGTCGGCACTGGGAGCGTCGATCAGCAACCGGGTATCGTTGTTCTGCGGGATGTTTGGATCATTCAAGCTCAGGTTAGTGTCCACCACATCGGTGTAGACGCCAAAGCCGTTGTTGACGTTCTGCTGGAACGTCAGGACGGCCAAACCGGAGGTGTCATCGTCCGTGTTTGTGATGACGAGCGAGTCGGCGGTTCGCAGGTTGTAGTTCTGGTCGGTACTGCTGGCGGGTCCGAAGGTGACTTCGAACGGTCGGTTGCCGTCGACGATACTGTCATCAACTCCGGTGACAGTGAAGAACTGCTCCGTCGCGAAATCGAGCGGGGTAAAGGTCAACTCCGTGACAGAAACGGTGCCTTCCGCGGTGTTGGTCGAGGCAATCGGGATCGTGACATTGGCTTGAGGAGCTCGGTCGAGTTTGACGCCGACCGTCACCGTGGGTGTACCACTTTCGTTGACCGCAGTGCCTGTGGAACTGACGATGAAACGGGCTGGGTCAATGTCTGTGCTGTAGGTGACTTCGAGTTGCAGGCTGCTGGTGAGAAACTGCCAGTCATCTGTACCGTTGCTGAACGGGAGCAGCGCGAAGCCGTGGTTGGTTTCTCCCTCAGCCCACGCCCGAACGGTGTCGGCAACATCAAAGAAGACGGTCTGCTGCGAACCAATCATCCCGGCACCACGATTGAACCCGACGGAATCATCGGGGCTCACAACGGCTTCGGTGCCATCGGCTTGGACGCCGTCGGTAAAACTGTTCCAGGTCGAACCGGCGGTAAAGGGCTGCAGCAGACGGAAGAGTTCGGCGCCGCTACCGGCCCTCGGGTCCTCGGGGCTGCCGAAGAAGAAGTTGAAGGAATCTCCTTGCGTAGTTGCCCGCAGACGAGCGCCGAGAATGTTGGCGCCATCAGGAATGCTTCCGCCTTGGCTCACGAATAGGTTGTCGAATCGAACAAGCGTCTGTTGCGTGGTCCCTGCGCCCAGGACGATAGTGCCTCCAGGACCGGTCGAGTTTGGCGAGGCTTCTTGCAGGCCTGCAACCACGGGGCTCCCAAACGAAACCGTGTCGGTGTTCGGGGGATTCGGGATGAAATACTCAACGCGGAGTTCCGGACGACTCCCTGGAATGGTCGATTCTGAGGATTGGAAACCCCAACCGTCGGTCCCATTTTCCCAAGGATTCATGAGCCACCCACGGTTGGTGACTTCGAAGACGGTTGCTCCCGAAACGTCGGCCTCACTCGTCAAGGTGTTGTTGCCGTCCAGCGTGATGGTAGTTGCTGTGACTCCCGCAATGACGTAGGTCCCGTTGTTGTTGGTCGTCCCAATGACGCGAATTCTATCCCCAACTGCGAAACCGTCGGAAAGCCAACTGCCGCCGTCGCGCGTGATCGTGTCTGGGTTTGCGTCGGCAAACGTGAGAGTCGGAGTCCCGCTTGATTGGACATTCGAAGCGTCGTTGAGCCACGCTCGAAGGTCTTGGGTGACGTCGTAGGCAGCGCGACCTACAGGGATGTTGGGAGCCAGTGTCGGGAACCCTGCCTGGGATTCGAAAGTTTCCGTTGCGTCGAAGCCGGGGATCGCCCCAGCCCCTGGAAAGTTGGGAGAGGCCGTGTTCCACGTCACGGATTCATCCCAATCCACGAGCATACGATGGAAGGAGCCACCGTCTCCTTGGCTGTTACTGCTCCCTTCGGTGCTGATGAGGAGCTGGGCCGAGGTGATGACGGCATTGGGGGGAATCTGGCCGACGGCCGCATCCCCGAAGATGTTGTCGAACCGCATCAACACCTGGCTCGTGTTCGACGGGCTGGAGCTTGCGAAGTCGGTCCAGATAAGGGTATCTTGTCCGAAGTTGGTATCCGCAGCGTTCTCGACCAGCCGCACATCTTGGGTCCCGGCGTAAGCCCCGAACCCAACGTCGAGACCTTCTCGGAACACGGCTACTGCTGGGGCGAGACGATCTTCCAAGGTTTCGAGGTTCAGGCGAGTCCGGGGGAGACGCTCACTGCGTCGACGCGCCAGGGACAGATTGTTCAAAAGGCGAGAGAGGAAATCAGGCTGGGTCGGACTCATCGACGTACTCCTCGGTGCAACAGGGAATAAAGGCGTAATAGTAGCGGAATCCCCAAGCAGCGAGCGTGGGGATTGCATGAGTATTGGTTCAGGTCGAAGAGGAGATGAGGAAATCACCCTCTTGCCTGATTCAACTTGTCGTGGGTGTGGTGATGGCTTCACGCCAACGTTGCGTGGCCGCGAGCATCCATCCCTCGGTCGAGGACATTGATGCCTCAGGCGTTTGCTGAGGATCCCCCGAGCGGATCAATCCTCGGCGGGGATCAGGGACGGAGTCGAACAACTTTCGTTACGTTGAGTTCGTTCAGCGAGTCGCCAAACAACTAATTTTCATTGACAACATCACCCCCAGCGCGGGTGAACAACGAGACAAACACCTCAGGGTCTAAAGTTTGTTGTTGAAATCGTACAGAAGCATCGCCGAGCAAGAAATTCGCACCGTTGGGATGGAATGCGTAGATCTCGTTGTTGTTATTGCAGTTAATCGGGGAGAGGCCGCGGCAGACGTCGTGGACATAAAAGAACGACTCACGATCGGCCCAACCGGCTCCCGACACGGTCCCATTTTGGAGTTTGCCGAACACCCAACGTTCTGGCCGTCCGGCGTCTTCGAAGAGCATGTAGGTGTTCGAAAGTCCGTCACGAATGTGGCGAATTTCAACAGGTAGGCTGCGATTATGAGGCTGTGTCGGGAAGAACCCATCGTAGTTCGGTCGCGGGAATGCAGCCCGCAGAGACGGATTAGAAATTCGCCCTTGGGCAGCATAGTCGCTCACGAATTCTCGATTGCCAGGTGCGGTCGGACAAACGAACACCGGTAGATTCTGGCTCCGCGCTGCCGCGTTAAAGGGACTTTGCCAATCCCGACGGAAATCATACAGTTTAAAAATGTTTTGCTGTTCGACGTATGGCAAAAGGTACGTTAGGACGCTGTGCTTATCGGTCCATCCTGGAGGAAATTTTTTGTTGACGTCCTCGTAAGCGTGAAAGCCAATACCAATTTGACGAAGATTGCTCTGGCAAGTTGTTCGAGACGCCGCCTCGCGGACGCGTTGAACCGCCGGAAGTAGGAGCCCAATGAGGATTGCGATGATTGCAATGACGACTAACAATTCAATCAGCGTGAATCCGTCACGATAGAACAATGTCTTCTTCATGTTTTGCCTTGTGATACTTGAATTCGTTTGGTGAATCACATCAGAAGTAGTCGTTCAACCAATACAAATCAAACTTAAGGGGTCACAGGTTGTTTAACTTGGAGAATGGTTTCATTCGAAGAGCTAGGCTTGATCGAAACATGCAGACTTGTACGATTCGGATTGGCATATGCGCCACCGAGTTTATCGGTTTGGATCACGTCACCTTCTGGATCGTCTCCTTGTTTCGGAGCTGTTAGCCAAACAATGGTGACCTTGTACTCCCCTTCTGGGGCGCCATCTCCTTGTCTGAATGTGGTGAGTTCGACAAGTCCATCATCTTCAGCTCTTCCATTCGGGAATATTTTTTGCGTTTTTAATTCCTCAGAGATAGGGTGCAACGTGACTTCGGCTCCAACGGCAGCCTGGTCTCCACTTCTCACTGTGATTTTGGCGGGATAAACTGGGACGCGCGAAGAGCCGCATCCTGCAAGAAGGATGAGCACAAGACAGGCCGTGAGTAATGGACTTTTGTTCACCAATCCAAAGCCTCTGTGAAACAAGACGAATTTCGATCGATTCCGTACAGCAATCGTTACCTGCTGTATAGTGCAAGCCAGCGGTGCCAACCTCACACCTCGCTCCATGTGGTAGTTTTTGTTATGCTACGAATGGAAACAGACGGAGCAAGACAACCCGACAAAATTCATCATTTCTTCGTCGGATTAGACTAGAGTCTGGCGTTTTCTTTTCGAGAAAGGGTCGCCGCTGTGAAACATAAGTATCCAAATACCATTCTTTTGTTCTTCCGACGCACGACCCATGAAAACCACTGTACGCCGCTCGGCCACGATTGTCTGCTTCGTGACTTTGCTCAACCTCACCGGTTTCTTCGTTCCTCAAATCGCTCACCTCCAAAGATTCGTGAATTTGCTCGTCGTTGTGCCCCGACGAAAAACAATGGCTTAGTTGGCCACCGAAGAACTCTTGGGAGTCGATCCAAGCAACCTGCCCGATTTCTTTCGGATCAGTCCCTGGAGTCCCGAAGAACTCCAAAAGGCCTTATTGCGATTTCTTTTTTCGTTCTTGAAATCCAAGAATATTTCAGCCGAACAAGCCCTGTTCCTGACACTCGACGACTCGCTGACGATCAAAGACAACCAAACTTCGAAACTCCAAAGTGTTGATTGGATCAAAGACCACAACACCAATCGCTATGTCAAAGCCAGCGTCCACGTCGTGTTAGGAATCCATTGGGGCGGCTACCACTTTCCTCTCTCGTGGCGGTTGTATTTGCGAGAAAAGACCTTCCGTCGGCTCAACCGACGACGCAAGAAAAACCAAAGGCTGCGTTACACCAGTAAAATCTCCTTGGCCAAAGAAATGCTTGAGCAAGTCCAAGAGCTCTTGCCCAACGTGACGAAAGTGTATGTCCTTTTTGACAGTTGGTATGCTGCTGGAAAATTCATTCGGTGGATTGTCCGA
>CAYRFQ010000124.1:0-19793 GCA_964423615.1 uncultured Alcaligenaceae bacterium
CGGGAAAACTCGCCCAAGCTTTACGGCCTTGATCATTACCGAGTTTGGTATGCAAAACTTATAAGACCAGTGTTTGTCACGATGACAAGTACTGACACTTCGACTTAGTAGTTGAATAGGTTTTTTTTGATAATTCACAGCAGTGTTTAACCTGAGGAAAACGATTTTTAGATGTCTTTGGAGGGTAAAACTGATTAGATGATAATTTTGAAATGGGTAGATGCTCAATGCAACTCATGAAATATGGAAAAACAAGAAAATATCGAAATTAGCGTAAAGTTGGTTTGGGAGTTTTCGTGACAGGGATCTCCCCGCGACACCGAAGAGAGAGGATTAAGAAAGCTCTGTTCTTCATTATCCTTTCTTGAACCTTCCACCTTTCCAGATTACATTCAAACTTGTCCAATAGCGTAGCTGTTGGGCCGAGGCACGACGCCCAGCGTGGTGGGCTGGATAGTACATTACTTTGCCCGGACGTTTTCTGTCGAGGTGTTGCCTTGAAACCTCCCCAAGATTCCTCCGACTCGGGCGTTTGGAGACGGAACCTGGCCCAGTGGTCGCGAGCCCTTTTCGAAGGGATTGACGATGCCGTGTTTGTCCACGACCTTCGTGGACGGATTGTCGATGCCAATCCTGCAGCGTGTCGTCGACTGGGGTACTCCCGTGAAGAGCTTCTGAAGCTCTACACCTCTGCTGTAGAAGGGCCGGATTTTGCCAGAACCTTCGAACAGCGACTCGAACGCCAAATGGTCGAAGGTCAGCTCCGATGTGAAGGCACCCACCGAACGAAAGATGGCAGAACCATCCTTGTGGACATCAATTCCTCGGCCATCGATTACAACGGCCGACCATGTATCTTGCTCGTAATGCGAGACATCACGACCCAGAAGAAGGCCGAACTCACTCTTGTCAAACAAAAGGAATTGCTGAGGTCGATTCTCGAGAACATGGGAGATGGCGTCGTTGTGGTAGGGGCCCCCGATGCCGACGGGAACTCGAATCTGCTCATTTGCACGCCTATTGCTCAACGGTTGTTTGGCCTCCGGACTCGTGTATCCCCACAGGCGGGCGACGGACTCGTTTGGCCCCCAGAGGCCAAGATGTTCCTTGCCGACCAAGTCACACCCTTTCCGCCTCGCCAATATCCTTGGATCCGCGTCTTGCAGGGCAAGCATATCACCGACGTGGAAATGTTTGTCCGTCCAAACGATGCTGACCACGGCCACTGGCTAAGTATCACAGCGAGGCCTTTGCTGTCGCATGGCTCCCCCGTTGGGTCTCGGGACCAGGCCCAGAGGGGCCCGGACACGAAAGAGGCGAACGATCGGGTTCGTGGTGGGGTTCTCGTTTGCCGAGACATCACGGAGCAAAAGCAAGCCGAGCGTCGACAGGAGATTCAATCCGCACTCGCTCGGGTTTTGACCAGCGCCAAGCCGACCGACAGTCTTGGTCAACTCATACTCAAGGCTGTTTGTGATGGCTTAAATTGGGACATCGCGATCCTCTGGGTTGTTGATCCAATGGTCGGAAGTTTTTGTGAGGACCTGTCGGACCTAAAACGACCAACAGATCCCAGGAGTGTTTCCGAGGAATCTCCACACAGCGCTGTCCTCTCCAGACAGGACCGACCAGAAGAGGCCAGGCTCAAGCCAAGCACTATGTTCAGCCGACCCGAGCTCGTTGTTCCCAACCTTATTCGCTTTGTGAGCCAAACGACCTATGCCCGCGGCGAGGGATTGGTCGGAAAGGTTTGGGAAAATGCGGCTCCCGTCTGGCGCTGTGGGATCGCCGAGGAATCGGCCTTCTCTTACTTCGTTGGTGACATCAAAGAGACGGGGTTGCAGATGGTCTTCCTGTTTCCTCTTTGGAGTAGTGGTTCAATAACCGGTGTCGTCCAAGCCTTCAGCCGAAATAACGAGACGCCCAAGGACGAACTGTTGCGGTTGGTCGGTTCGTTGAGTAGCCAAATCGGACAATTGCTCGAGCGACAGCGCGTCGAAAATGCCCTTCGTGAGTCCCAAACGTTTTATCATTCTCTTGTGGAAAGCCTGCCCCAAAACCTGCTCCGCAAAGACCGTAACGGCCGTTTGACTTTTTGTAACCAAAGGTACTGCAATCTGCTCGGAAAGACTTTGGATGAACTCAAAGGGAAAACGGACTTTGATCTCTTCCCGGAACGCCTCGCTGCGAAATATCATGCCGACGATTTGCAGGTGATGAAGACTGGCCAGCCACTCGAAGTCGTCGAGGAGCACGAACCTGGTGACGGAACCACGATGTTCGTCCAAGTCATCAAGACTCCCATCCAAGATGAAAAGGGCAGGATAATTGGCATTCAGGGGTTGTTCTGGGACGTAACCGAAAGGATCCGGGCTCAACGCGCCTTGGCGGATTCGGAGAGGAAGTACAGACAATTAACAGAGGCCACTCAAGACGCCATCATCTTGACCGACTCTAATGCCAAGATTACCCTCTTCAATCCTGCTGCGGAACACATGTTTGGATACTCCGAGGAGGAGATTAGTGGTCAACCTTTCGAAGCGCTGTTCCCTGAGACTTTAGCGAATGCGAACCGAAGTGTCCTTGACCTCTTGTCCCACTCGAATGACTCTACAACTGTCGACCAATCTTCGGCCTTGTTTCCCGAAAATCCCCTGGCGGAGACAGATCCCGAGACGACCGAGAAGGGCCAACAGAGAACCAGGCTCCCGCCTCAGGGCCGCCGGAATCCGGCGACTAGTGGAAAGCCCGTGGAACTCTACGGTTTGAGAAAGGACGGAACCAAATTTCCAGTTGAAATGGTCCTGACCGTGCTGACCGATGCCGAAGACGAGTCGCGGGTTTCCGAGAGTTTTCGCGACGGACAGCCGATGCTTCGGGCAGGTGTATCGCGAAAACCCGCAGATCCTTCTGGTCGGGCTTCCTCCGACAGGTCGTCGCAAGACCTTCCCGACCCAAGGTCGGACCAAAACCAAAGCACTCCGATCCAGGGGTCGTTTCGATTCTTGGCGGCCTTGCGGGACATGACAGAACGAAATCGCCTTCGGTCGATCCTCATCCAGAACGAAAAACTCGCTTCGATCGGTCTTCTTTCAGCGGGAGTCGCCCACGAAATTAACAATCCGATTGCTTTCGTGAGCAGCAACATTGCTGTTTTGCAAAGAGATCTCAAGGGGGTAATGGAAATCTTCGAGCATTACCAACGCCACGACGACGAGTTCGCGAAGATGGCTCCCGAGACAGCGGAA
Organism: uncultured Alcaligenaceae bacterium; assembly: GCA_964423615.1. Taxonomy (GTDB): domain Bacteria; phylum Planctomycetota; class Planctomycetia; order Gemmatales; family Gemmataceae; genus CAYRFQ01. The sequence continues at coordinate 3,249 of CAYRFQ010000124.1, forward strand.
GCCATAGCTGAGTTGGCCGAAGAGATCGACCTGGCTTATATTCAGGAAACGCTGCCACGTTTGCTCGATCGAACTCGCGATGGAGTCGACCGCGTTTCCCGTATCGTGAATAGCCTTCGAGGGTTGGCTCGCACGGGTGGCCCTGAACGCGATTCGGTCGCCCTCCCAGAGTTGATCAACCAAAGCCTGGAGATCATTCGCAACCGCGCCAAGCGAAGCAACATCGAAATCGTTTGCGACTATGACCCCGTTCCGATCGTCTCGTGTGTGCCGTCACAGCTGAATCAAGTTTTGCTGAACTTGTTTGTTAACGCCGTTCAGGCCATGGAACAGGTTTCCAGCGAACGACCTAACAGCTTGAAAATCATGGTTCGGCGTCTCAATGGAGAAATGTTGGTGCAAATTTCCGATACAGGTTGTGGGATTGCCGAAGCCCACCTTCCGAAGGTGTTTGACCCCTTTTTTACCACCAAGGAGGTCGGAGAAGGAACAGGCCTGGGTTTGTCCATTACCCACAACATCATCTCTGCTCATGGCGGACGAGTCGAAGTCGATAGCGCCTTTGGGGAAGGAACGACGTTTCGGATATACTTACCAGTCGACTCTTAGGGAACCGAAGAGGCGAACACTGAATGGAAGCAAAGTCAGGTCTGTTCTCCGTTCCCTGTTCTTCCTGTCCGGTTCGCACTCAAGAGGATTTTCTCACGATGTCCAAAGCTCTGCTCAATGAATTGTTCGACGAATGGCTCGACTACTACGATCGGGGAGAGCTTTGGTCTCCCGAAGAACTTTGCGACGACTACCCCGAACTGATCGAGCCACTCCGGGCACGGATCGAGTTCTGGCTTGACATGCACGCGCCCAAGCGAATTTCTCTTCCACCACCGCGAGAGCGTCGCCATCGGCAAGGTGACGATTGGCGTTATCCCGATGAAGAGGATCCTCGTAGAGGGTCTAGGGACCGTCGCAGACGCCCTCCAGCCCGTTATCCGGAAGATGACGATTATTCTCCGCCTCCTCGAGATGCCATTGCTGAGGCTCCCCGGCCTCCACGCCCCCTCCGGCGCTATGACGAAGACGATCTTGTCCCACCGCCCATTGCGAAAAAGCCGTTGAAGAAATCGTCCAACGCTCTTGTTGTTGTTTTGGTGCTGGTGGGCGTTGTCGTTGTGATCTCCGCCATCATTGTCGCCTGGTTGGTCTTCTCTGGTGCTGGGTACGGAAAGAAGGTCGACGTCGGGCTTTGGGAGGTATACTACAAGGACGGAGCAGACCAAGGAGAAGCTCGGCGGCTTGGCGAGTACCTGCGGAGAAACGTAGCTCAAGGGACCAATCGAAGGACAGTTCAGTTAGTGAAGATCGACAACACTTATCGCGTGCGGATCGTTATCTCGGCCCAGGGAGTTCACGACCCAAAGATCCAACAATCTTGGAGAGCCACGGGGGCAGACGTCAAGTCACAAGTTTTCCAGAACCAACCCTTGGAAGTCCACCTATGCGACCGAAATCTTGAGACCAAGAAGGTTCTCAATCCGTACCTGACTGAGACCTTAAAAAATGTAACCATCTTTTACGATCTACCCATCGAAAAAGAACAGGCACGAAAAGTCGGAAATTTCCTGATCGAGACTTATGGCTACGGCGACAAGCAGGAAAGGTCCGACATGATCGTCCAGAAGGCGGGAGCACGCAACAAGGTCACTCTGGTGGTTGCCAAAAAATTTCAGGTCACTCCTAAGTTGGAGCGAACCTACCGAGGGGTGGCAACGACACTCTCGCAGAAAATATTCGCCCGAGAACCCGTAGTCGTCGAACTCATCCACAGGGACTACACGCGGGCCGGTTCGTTCACGTCGAGGTAGAGCGCCAACAACGGCAGACCGCATTCGGGTTCGTTCTTCGAACGGATAAAGGCGTGTCGCTTTCGGTATGGTGCGATCTAAGAAGTCGTTTGCCTTTTGGTAACTCGTTCACCACTATCGTTGTTTTTCGGTTTTTTGCTGCTCCTTTTGTGGTGGTTGAGAGCAGTTCCTGGTGTGCAGTCTTGGGCCGCGAAAGACGACTCCCATTTATCAATGGCCCTCAACTCTTGTTTCATGGCTATCTTGCTCCATAGACACCAACGTTTGGCAAATAACTTCGCAGGTCCCTCACTCCCTCTCTCGTGACAGAAGCCTGATTGACGTTGAGGGTGTTCAACTCCTTCATGTGGATGAGGTGTTCGAGTCCTGCATCCGTGATTTTTGTTTGGTTGAGGGTCAGTGTCTGTAGCCTTGTGAGGTTCTTGAGATTGACCAGACCGTCGTCGGTGATGTTTGTTTGGGTCAAGTTGAGGCTTGTGATTTGCGATTGGGACGCCAGATGTTCCAATCCATCGTTGGTGATGTTCCACTTCTGCAGGTTGACGTAGGACATCGGTGCGACGGCCGCCAAGTAGTTTTTTAGTCCCTCATTGGTCCGGGCGTTGAAGGGGATCAGAAGCGTTTGAATCTTGTTCCCGGTGAGGTGTTGAAGTCCGCTCGCAGTTACACTTGTTCGGTCAAGGTCGAGGGACCTGAGCTGTTTGAGCTTCGACAGATGTTTTAGACCGTCGTCCGATACGTTGGTTCCGGTCAGGTACAAGTGGTTCAAACGCGGGAGCCGAGCGACGGACTGCAGCGAGTCGTCGGTAATCGAAGAGTAGTCCAAAACCAACGTGACGATCTGTTGTTCTTTTTTGAGGTGCTTGAATCCGTTTTTGCTCAAACGCCAACCCGACAGATCCACAACACTTGGGGAGTTCAATGCGGCGAGATAATGGGGTAATCCTTCATCGGTCTGGGCTTGGACAGGGATGGTTAAGGATCGCAGTTTTCGGCCTGCCAGCGACTGAAGTCCTTTCGCGGTGACCCTTGTTTGTTGAAGGTACAACCCGTTGAGACGCTTCATTTTGGAGAGATGTTGGAGTCCTGCATCACCGACTTCGGTGTTGTTGAGAGACAGTTTCTCGAGGCTGGTTAAGTCGGCGAGGTTGGCGAGTCCATTGTTGTTGATCTGGATGTTGTCGAGGTAGAGTTCTCTTGGCCGCACTTTCGCCACATGCTTGAGGCTGTCCCCATCGATCCGCCAACTAGATAACCGCAGCGCAACACCCGGATTGATGACTTGTAGAAAGTACTTCAACCCCAAATCGGTTCTGGCTGCGAGCGGAATCGTTAAGGACGTCAAGCGTAACCCGTTGAGCTTCTCTAAGCCAGAAGCCGTTATCTGGGTGTTGTCCAGGTGCAGGGTTCTCAACCGTTTGAGCTTCGAGATGTGGCTTAGTCCTTCGTCACTAATTCGAGTGAAATCGAGGGATAGCGATGTCAGGTTTTTTAACTCGGCCACGTTGGCAAGTCCTTCGTCAGTGACATTCGTCCTTTGGAGGTTCAAAGCGTGTAGCTGCTTTAGCTTGGCGATGTGCTCCAGACCGGCGTCCGTAATGTTCAAGTTGGTCAGCACAAGTGTTTGTAGTTGGTCTTGGTCGGCCAGTAGTTTAAGTCCGTTGTCTCCGACTTTCCAGGTCGATAAATTTAGGTAGCTCACCGGTCGAACGGCTTGGAGATATCTCTCGAGGCCCTTTTCCGTGCAAAGCTGATTGGGGATCGTCAGGTATTTGAGGTCGAGTCCTTTCAACACCCTCAATCCCTCCGTGGAGATTTTCCAGTAGGACAACGAAAGCGAAGTTGGTTGGTCCAAGAGGGCAACGAAATTCTTGAGTCCCAGGTCTGTTTCCGCCGCGAAGGGGACGGTGAGACCTTTCAGTTTAAGGCCTTTGAGGAGGGCCAAACCTCGATCCGTGACTTTGGTTTCGGACAGGTACAGTTGCTCAAGGTCTTTGAGTTTGGCAATTTGGAGTAGCCCGACATCCGAGACTTCAGTCCGATACAGATTTAAAGACCTCAACTTGGAAAGGTGGCCTACGTGAATCAGTCCTTGGGAAGTCACTTTCGTCCCAGATAAAGTCAGTGTGCGCAACTCCTTCAGGGATTTCAAGTGTGAGAGTCCAACATGGCTCACGCGTGTCTCGCTTAGATTCAAATGCTGGAGTTGCTGTAACTTTGCTATTTCTTTTAGGGCGGCATCTTTAATGTTGGTTTTTGAGAGATTTAAGGTTTTTAGGTTCTTCAATCCGGTAAGGAAATTCACTCCCGAGTCGGTCACTCTGGTGTTGTTAAGGGAGAGATATCGCAGTTGTTGCTGGTTGGCCAGAGGCTGTAGACTGGCATCCTTCAACGCCCATTTCGTAAAAGTCAGCGACATCGGAGGTTGGATAGCGTTTAGATAGTGCTTCAGACCGGTTTCTGTGCGAGCTCCAACTGGGATCGATAACCGGGCGAGGTTCATGCCCTTCAAGTGTTGTAAACCTCGATCGGTCACTGCGGTCCCGTTAAGCTCGAGCTCGCTCAGGTTCGGAAATTGAGAGACGTTTTTGATACCGGTGTCGGTCACACGTGTTTGAAAGAGTTTCAGTTGCTCCAATTTTCGTAGGTTCGTGAGTTGCTTTAATCCGGAGTCCGTCAGCCCTGTTCCACCCAAATCGAGTATTCTGAGTTTTTCCAGGCGGCCAAGCACCTGGATTCCCTCGTCGGAGATTTGTCGATTTCCGACTGCGAACGATTCGAGTTGCTTTTGCGTGCTCAGGAACTTCATGCCGGAGTCCGTTAAGTTCCACCCGATAAGATTGAGGGCCTTTTGTGGGGCCATGGCGGCGAGATAATGTTTGAGTCCCTCGTCTGTTTTCGCGCCGTATGGTAAGGAAAGATAACTCAACTGAGAGCCAGCCAACGCCTCGAGCCCACTTCCTGTTATCTGAGTCTGATTGAGGTACAGTTTGTCGAGACGTTTCAGCTTTCGGACTGACTTGAGGGCCTCGTCCGTGATTTGCGTTTTTTCAAGATCGAGGACCCGAAGGTCGTTGAGTGTTGCTAGTCGTTGAATTCCTTGGTCGTTGACACGCACGTTATTCAAGTAGAGTTCCTGCAGGTTGGGGAGTTGTTGCAATTGAGCCACACCAGTATCGGTGATCCCTGTCCCAATCAGAGACAATCCCTTGAGCCGTTTCAGTTTGAGGAGGTGGACGAAAGCGCCATCGGTGATCAATGTGCGGCCGAGCCCGAGATGGGTCAATTGGGGGAGTTGGGTCAAAGGTTCCAGGCCATCGTCCGAAATGCGAGTTTGTGTCAAATAGACGGTTCGGAGTGACTTGATCGTTCCAAGCATAGGAAGACTGGCATCGGAAATGCGGGTCTGGTCGAGAACTAGGTGCTCCAGTGTTTTGAATTTGGTCAGATGAGCCATTGAGGCATCAGTGATTCTGGTCGAACCCAGGTTCAAGGTCCGTAGGGTTCTGAGCTGGGAAAGCACTTTGAGTTGATCATCGGTCAGGTTGGTCAGTGCCAGGTTAAGGGCTTTGAGTTGTTGGAATCGGACGAGATGTTTCAGCGTTGCTGGTGAGACGATGTGAGTGGGAAGGCCCAATGCTTGCAGTTTGGGCAAGGAGGCCAGATACTTGAGGCCTTCTCCCCGAACTTGTTGGTCGTAAATGTAAAGCCATTTGAGTTGCTTCAGTTTGGCCAGATGCTGCAAACCTTGAGACGTCACTTGAGAGCCATTCAGAATCAATCCCTGGAGTTGACTGAATCGAGTTAATGACTTCAAGTCATCGTCGTTGAACAGATTGAAGGAACAGTGAATAGCAAACGGAACCTTGGGCTCGGGAAGCTGCTCCCATGCGCCCACCTGCTCCAAGGAAAAACTGAAAGCGGGGAGGAACTTGGCCCTATCGGGCGCTTCTGGGTTGGTTACAAACCGGAAGTTCGCAAATCGATCCTTTTGCATCCAACCAACACGAGCCCCGGCAGCTTTCCAGGCCTGACCAATTTTGGGATCGGAGAAGTTTGGATAGCTGGGTTGGTTTTTATCTGTTTGGTTTGGCTCCAACAGATCGTCACCGAACCTCGAGAGATGTTGGCCCACGGGGCGAATGACTGTCTTGATAGAGCGTGAATGACTGGTGGGCTGTCCAGCGAAGGTCGCGAGCATGGTTGTGTGCGTGCCGAGTAAAAGGACGATCAGCGAACAGCTGGCTTTCATGGGTGATTCCTCACGTTCTTGGATCCGGTTTTCTCCCGATTGGAGTTAACGATAGTGGATGCAGATGGGTTTGTCGTGGGAAAACGCAGTGGTCTGGTGGGGCTCGCCGTGTTTCTTGGTTCTTGTGTTGTCCACGCGTTTGGGAAGCAGTTGATGACCGTTTGCAGTCGGTTTGCTAGCCCGGACGCTTCCGAGATCAAGCCAAAAGAATCTCTTGACGGTCTTGTCCTTATCGTTTCGGTTTCGGTGGGGATAGTTTAAAATTGAAAGTGAAAAAGAGATTTTTCCCTTCGTGAGGACCCAAACGTGAAAACTACTAAGTCGGCCCTTTTGCTGGCCTTCTCGGCGTTGTTGTCAATAGTCCCTGATTCACTTGTTGCCCAGAAGCTTGACGAAAAAACGTTTCAGAAGCTGCACAAAAACCTGCAGTGTTCTCCCGATGAACTGTGGCGAACGATTCCCTGGAAAATTTCGTTGTTGGATGCTCAGAAAACAGCAGCCACGGAACGAAAGCCAATCTTCATTTGGGCCATGGACGGGCATCCGCTAGGCTGTACCTGAAACAACGGAGTGCTCGTCCGTCTAGGCCATCAGTCCACACTTCCCACCCACGTCCATCTCATTCCATCACAATGACTTACAAAGGAAGGTGTAAATTCGTCCACGTCCATGATTTCCACTGTTATCCACCGTATTGTCCGTCAGTGGTCCGTCAAAAGCTATACGGTGGGTAGGAAATTAACTCCAGAGAGGACACGAGGACACAATGAGCACACCCAAGAGGAGAGTTCCCAAGAAAAGACCGAAGACCGACTCCGAGAAGCGACGGGGCGAAGAGTGGGACGGAACGATCGAAGAGGAGAGAGAACTCGAGGAGTTCTGGGACAAACTGATCGAGGAGAAACGGAAGAGGAAACAAGAAGAGAAGCTCGAGGGGTGATGGGTCGAGTTCGTCCGATGAAATCGGAGACTGTCAACGAGTGTTCGTGGTCCGAGTTTCTCTCCGTTGGGGTGTATCGACCAGCCCATTTACGGTTATGTTTATCGCATAGAAATCAGTTAGTTTCATAACGTTGCGCCAGAACTTTAGCGGTCGATTTGTGGGGGACGCCATCGTTTATCTTTTCGACTTTCTTCTTCGGCTTGCGACGACTCTTTTTATACTTTTGCAACTTCGCTCCCTTGGCAATCTTCAACAATAACTCGATGAACTCGTCCACCTCCATCAATTCAAACCGCACCCAGAATTCCTCGGGCAACGCAATCATCATGTCTTCGTAGACGCTCGCGACTTCCCGAGCCTTATACGTCCAAGAGAACTCCGCATCGATGACGTCTTGGCCGTGAATCCCTGCCATCGCCACTCGCACAACGCTCAAAACGTTGTACGCCACGACCGCCACCGTAAAACCAACCAACGGCGCTTTTCGATAAGCTAAGGTTTGGATCTCATAACGCAAATCACACGTCATCCTTTGGAACGCTCCTTCGATGCGCCAACGCCCCAAGTAGACCTCGCTGAGGCGAACCGCGGATACCTTCTGGGGCAGGTTACTCAGGACGGGAATCTCCTTTTCACCATCTTGTGTGGGAGTCTTCAACCTCACGCGGATGTGACGCGCGGCCAAGACGTTTTGGCCATCGACCAAAACGTCGTCGGTCCGTTCGCAGACCCAGGCCGTGTCGGTCTGTTCCTCAGCAATTACATAATCCACCGTGAATGGGCTGGTAGAATGTATGCAAGAGGCAATCCAAACAGAAGAACAGGGGGATTTCATGGAGCACCCTTTCCCAGAACAACTGGCCGACATTTCGACAATGTGGACAGTCTTGGAGCAAGCAACCGGACAAGCCGAAGGGGACATCGCGGCTGCTCAACAGTTGATTCTCAAACGTTATCGTCCAGCGATTTACGCCTACCTCCGCAGTGCGGTCCATGATGAGAGTGCTGCTGCTGATTTGACGCAGGAATTTTCGTTGGCATTGGTGCGAGGCGATTTTCGAAAGATCGATCGCTCGAAGGGCAGATTTCGAGGCTACGTTAAATCAGTATTGTTTCACATGGTCAGCAAATATCGAAAGGAACAGCAACGTCTTCCGCAGCCTTTGGCACCGGATTCGCCCCAATTCGAGAGAGCAACCGATTTCTCGGGACAGTTAGACATCGAGTTCGACGAGGCTTGGCGTGGCCAGTTGTTGTCTCGGGCTTGGAACTCTCTGGAACAAGCCCAACCAGTGTACTTTCTTGTTTTGCAATATGCCGCGACGAATAGACAAGCTTCATCCAAAGAAATGGCACCTATCTTGAGCAAGCAAACAGGTCGGAAGATGACGCCAGAGAGTATTCGACAGACGTTGCGCCGTGCTCGTCTCCTGTTTGCTGAACTATTGGTTCACGATGTGGCTTGTTCCCTCAAAGAACCCGACTTGGAGACTTTGACGTCTGAAATTGCAGACCTACGGCTTCTCAAGGATTGTCAGGAAGCCCTCGATAAGTTAGCAACACAACGCAATCTCAACTCTTGAGCGGGTGAGGCAATTGGTCTCGCGTGTTGTAATTCGTACACCTTTTCTCAAACTTTTGTGTCACAGTTGGCGAAGCGTTTCCTATTTGCTTGCGGATGCGAAGTTCATTTCCACAACGCAACTTGTCTGGGAGACAAATGCCATGTTCCGAAAGTTTGCCACCTTATCAAATCTATTTCATTGGTTCGCCCAAAGCCAACCTCGACCGTCTCAGTCTCAGAAACGAAAGATCCCTCTCGAACTGGAGACGATGGAGGACCGACTTGCCCCTGTTGTTGGGGCGTTCAGTGTGCCCCCAGTGCTGAGCCCGAGTGACGGGTTTGGTGGAGTCGTACACATCAGTTCGTCTGAGGGTGATTGTTCTGGGGCGTTGCTTTCCACGGGACGCCATATTCTGACGGCGGCCTCTTGTCTGACGAACGACATGGGGCAGGTCGTCACTGACAATGTTACTGTGCGATTTGACATGCCCAGTAAAGACATTTTCGTTACTCTACCTCGCCAGAATATTCACATTCATCCCTCCTGGAATGGAGACCTTGAAAGGGGACACGACATCGCCGTTCTGGAGTTACCAACCGTCGCTCCAGTGGATGCGGAACGTTTTGATCTCTATCGCTCTGCTAATGAACCTGGTCAACTTTTTCAGATCGTTGGTTACGGGATGACCGGGAATGGATTCACCGGAGCCGACATCGACGATGGCTTGAAACGGCAAGGTACCAACGAATTTAATGGGATCGTCGGCCACCGGTTACGTTTCAAGTTCGACTATCACAAAGGTGTCGACGAAGTGTTTATCGCTCCGGGTGACATGGGTGGACCCAACTTGATCGGGAACAGAATTGCGGGAGTCAATTCCTATGTCGAGGAAACAGATTGGTTCAGTTCCGTTCCCGAGTATGAGTTTGGCGAAGATGGCTTCAGCACCCGCGTGTCTAGTTACGCAGGTTGGATTGATAGCATCACTCAGGGGAGATATGACCTCGTGTTAGACTCGAACTCGCAACAGTATGGAAATGACGGGCGGAGCGACCGGATTGAGATCTACGACAGCAATAATACGCTCAGGGTCTATCTGAATGGCAGTCCACTTCACAAGGACAACCTCGACAACATCCGATCGATCATCCTGAGGGGATCGAGTGACAATGATTCGATCCGTTACTACATGAGCACCGGGAACACCCGACTGACAATCGATGGACGCGGTGGTGCTGACTCATACTCCCTGTATGCTCCAAATACTCGCGACTACATCAGAGTTTCTTCCAGCAGGGTTTCCGTGAGCAACAACGCGTCAAACGCAAACTTAAGCAACATCGAAACGATTCTTGTCCATGGTAACGGAGGCGACGACACGATCGATATTTCGACAGTCAATTCAGGCGTGAAAGTGTACGCCTACGGCGACAGAGGAGAGGACTATATTCGAGTGGGGAATTATTTATCGCTCGTCCGTGGAATAGTGGAAGTTAACGGTGGCACTAACTACGGCGAAGTCCCAGAGACCGATCGTCTGACGGTCAATGATCTGCACGTCTCTTCGGGAGGGAGCTACACCATTTCGAGTAATCGCATCACGGCCTCCAGTTCGAATAGCATGGACCTCAGATATACGAATATGGAAGAGGTCATGTTGAATACTGGGCACGGCAATGACACGATCACCTTGTCAAACACTTCGCACTTGGTTGTGACCATGGTCCAGTCAAGCTATGGGAACGATATTCTCAATGGGGATGACTCGAACAATGTCCTTGTTGGGGGGGCGGGTGATGACGTCATCCACGGGAACGGGGGGCGAGACCTTCTGATCGGTGGTGATGGTGCAGATGCCATCGACGGCGGTGCTGGGGAGGATATTGTCATTGGCGGTCGCACATTCTACGATTTTCACCTCGATGCTCTGTTGCATATCTTCTCTGAATGGCTGCGGAGTGATCGAACGTACGAGCAGCGGGTCTCTAACTTGCGAAATGGTGGTGGGCTTAACGAAAACTATCGCCTCAACAGTTCCACTGTTCATGAGGATAACGCAAGCGACAGGCTGACTGGTGGAGCCGACCTTGACTGGTTCTGGGGAAACTACAGGCGAGAACCAATCAGTACCTTTTTCCCGCCTTCTGGTGTGGCGGATCATTTCACTGATTATAGCCCTTTCGTGATCCAGTTCCCTGGGGCACCATCGACTATTGAGTATCTCAATTAATCTCACGGCTCGTTACAACATTGCTTTTCCATTCGGTCGAGGAACTTCAATTCCTCTGGCCCCCAGTACGCCCAAACAAATATTCTTCACCATTTTTTGGAAGATCCCAATCATGTTTTCTCAACTGTGGAACGCCAACAAGATACCAAGATTAAATTCGAAACACATGAAAAATCGAATCCGGCTCGAAGTCCAAAACCTCGAAGAACGATCGGTACCAGCTCTGTTCACCGTCACAACACCTTTGGACGTGGTGAATCCCAACGACAGTGTCCTTTCCTTGCGAGAGGCCATTCAGAGTGCCAACACGACGGCGGGAATGGATACCATCCGCTTTGACAGTTCATTAAACGGACAAACGATCACACTAAGTTTGTCGGGACAACTCGAAGCTGCTGCTCAGACGGGGGACCTAGACATAACCGAAGGCATCTTGATCCAGGGTAACGGACAGAGTAACACAGTCATCGATGCCAATGCGATCGACCGAGTTTTCGAATTGCATGAGGGCAGTGTAGGAATGGCCGAACTGACCATTCGGGGCGGAAAGACGCCGAGTGCCGGTCCGACAGCTGAACTAGTGGGGGGAGGCGTGCTTGTCCATCCGAACAGCAGTTTGACCTTGGAGAATGTGACAGTCCAACAGAACACGGCCGAAAGCGGAGGAGGTGGGCTCTATAACCGAGGAGGAGTGCTGACTCTTCTTAACACTCAGATCCTTGAGAATGATTCCAACTACAATGCCGGAGGTATCTACAACCTCGGACAAGCCGCCATAACGGGCAGTTTGATTTCGAGAAACTCCGCCCTCGCCTACGGGGGCGGCATCCTCAATTATGGTGGTCAGTTGACAATCAAAGGCTCTGTCTTGGAAGTCAACACAGCCTCGCGAGGCGGAGGGCTCACGACCCACAATAAAGGAAGTACCGACGTGGTCAACACGATCATTCGGGCGAACGCGGCTGGGGCATATGGTGGTGGTTTGGAAACCAGGGACTCGATCACCAACCTAATCACTTCTGAGATCATCGCTAACACCGCTGGGAACAGCGCAGGAGGGTGGTTCGTCGTACTTGCGACTGTAACTCTGCAAGATTCAACAGCAGCAGACAACTGGGCAGCGAGGATAGGCGGAGGGATACATGGTACTGGTTCGCAAATCGACATCCTGAACTCCACTTTCAGGGATAACGTCGCCGGAGTCGCGGGTGGAGCCCTCCACAATACATACGGAGCCCTTCAGATAAGCGACTCAGTGGTCCAAGAAAATACCGCCCAGACCGGAGGCGGAATCTACAATACTTCTTCGGGAACAGTGACCCTGACAAACTCCTTTATTCGCCAGAACCAATCTACGTATGACGGAGGTGGGCTGTACAATTTGGGGCAAGCGGACATCCTCACAAGTTCGATCGAAAGCAACTCGGCTGATCGCTACGGTGGTGGTCTTGTCAATCATCACACGGGACAATTGACGATCAAAAACTCCTTGATTGGACAGAATACAGCCGTTCAAGGAGGTGGTCTAGCGACGACGAAAGGTGCCAACTCAGAGGTGGCCTACACGACGATTTGTAACAACGTCGCCACCAATTCTGGAGGAGGACTCGACACGCGCGAGGCCACGACTACTGTTGTGGATTCAGTCATCAAGGGGAACACAAGCGGCAGTCGCGCAGGTGGCTGGTACATCGACAGGAGCACCGCAAATCTTCAAGGGGTAGTGATTTCCGCCAACTCATCTCATTTTGGGGGTGGTATCTATGTTTCCCAGTCTCAGGTTAAGATCGACAATTCGACGTTCGAGTCCAACGTCGCAGCTGCGAGTGGTGGCGGCATCTACAACATCGATGCCTCGCTGGACATCAGCAATTCGATCATTCACAACAACCGAGCGAATAGTCAGGGTGGCGGGCTCGACAACGAACTCGGGAAGGTGATAGTCCGTCGTTCCAGCGTTACGAGTAATGCAGCAGATTTCGGAGGCGGCATATTCACAAACAATGGCGTTTTCGAGATTTTCGCTTCAACGATCGCAATGAATACCGCCAACATCAATGGTGGTGGTCTCCTTAATCGCTCAGGAAGTGTGGACGCGGGTAATTCTACGTTCAGTGGGAACACGAGCCAGAGCCTAGGTGGTGGCATACTCAATCAAGACGGGACCTTCGTGGCTAGTAACTTAACAATCACCGGAAATCGTGCAAGCGATGGTGGCGGACTATACGTGCTCAATGTCTCCCCAACGGTGCTGAACAACACTATCGTTGCTGGTAATTTCTCGCTTGTGTCTGTTCCCAATGACATTGGTTACAAATGTACAGCAGTCACCGGTCAGCACAACCTGATTGGTGATGCTGGTTCGTCTGGAGGATTGCAGGATAATGTCGGTGGCAACATTGTTGGGAATCAGGGCTTTGGGACGTTGAACATCAATGATATCTTGGACACCACGCTCCGAGATAACGGTGGCCCCACTCTCACTCATGCATTAGTCCCGTTCTCGCTGGCGATAGACAACGGGAACAACTCCCTGCTCTCAGGGGATATGCTATTTGATCAACGAGAATCTGGGTTTGCTCGAATTGTTGGGGGAACCGTCGATATTGGAGCCTTCGAGGTCCAATAGAAGGTCCTTGACGATTTGTTTAGTCGGAAGGGAGTGGGTTTCGAGCCACTCCTTTTTTCATTGTTTCACCAATTCCATTTCTTCAACAAGACATGACCACCGTCCGAGGCCACGGCCAAGAATCGCCCGTCGCGAGATATCGCTAGCCCACAGAGCCAGACTCCGTTTTTACCTTTCTTGCTATGGAGCGGAAACGCATTCACGAACCTGTCTGGTTGCCGCAAATCCCACTCTTGAGTCCACCCGTGGTAATGAGAGGTCACGAGTCTTTTGCCATCAGGGGAAACACGCAACCGCATGAGACTGTAAATGGTTTCATGAGCGCCGCGGATTCGATACGGGGTGTATCGAAGAGTCTTGGTATCGATTCGGAACCATTCGCCAGAAGGGGCCCCTGGTATTTTTTGGGAGATCTCTGTCCCACCATATAGGTAGGCGCTATCTGGAGAGAACACAAGATCATGGATATTCCCGCCATGCTTCGTCTTCCCTTTAGTTAGGGCTTTTGTTGTGACGGCTTGACCGTTGTTCAATTCGAACAAATTCCAATCGTTAAAGTTCTTAGGTTTTCCGTACCGCGTTTCTTTGGTAGCTTTGTCGGTTTGTTTCTCCTCAGGACTGAAGCCTATCCCTAAGTACTTGCTGTCGGGAGATACCGCAAGCGCGTTGATGCCGTCCTTCTCTTTCCGAATCAACTTCATGTAGCGTTTGTCGGATTTTGGTGGAATGGGACGAGTGGCCCCGACCCTTTTCGCTTCTGCTAAGATCTCCTTTATGTTCCAGAAGAAAATATTCTTGTCTAACCCTGCGGTGATCAACGTCATGCCCTGTTCTGTCCCATCTTGGGCAATCGCAAGTCCTCTGGCGTTGGTGTGCCCCACGAGCGTAGCCACTCGTCGCCGTTTCGCCACATCCCAAAACACAATTTCTCCTGGTTCTTTGGGTTCTGGAATATTGACCCAATCTTGGCCACTCGCAGTGATCAGGTACTTCCCGTCTGGAGTAAAACAGAGGCAGTAGAGTCTGTGCTTGGGGACTGGGATGGGCGGTAGTTCCTTGCCAGCTTTGACGTCCCACAATCGAATAAGCCCCTTCGTCCCAGGATCAGGACGAGGGTTAGCTTTTGCATCCACGAGTAAACATGCTGCCGCCAGAATTCTGGAATCGGGAGAGAAAGCTATGTTTGAGAGCCCGTAGCCGGATCTCTTTTTGAAAATAAGTTGACCTTTGCTTTTCTCCCAATCTGCAACGAAGGATGGAAATTTCTTGGTCCGAGAAGGATTCAAGACAGTCATGACGATTCCGAAGAGGCCAACCAATACCAACAATCCAACAAACACTGCCCAGCCCCGGCTGAACCAGTTCCTTCGCCTCACGGAATGAGAAGCCTGTTGTTGTGACGAAGGGCCTTCGAGCGTAGACTGGGGCAATATATCTGCACTTGCTTTTGGGGTATGGGTTATGGAAGCGAAATCTGGATTCACGACTGCGAGGTTGGGTGGCAAAGATGGGGCGCCTCCGGTGGTGGAAGGAACATTTGGCTCCTGAGGGCCGCTTTCTAGTTGGAGCGGAACAGAACCCGAACGAACCACCGTGGCGATTGCCTGAAGCACTCCTTGAGGGGTCTGATACCGATTGGCAGGAGATTTGGCCATCATCTGTTCAACAATTTGAATGACTGAAGGAGGGACATCCGACCTCAATCGGGAAATCGAGATAGGACTTTCGGTCCGATGGCGGAGAAGTTTCTCCACGACATCGCCTCCGGGAAAAGGAACCTGCCCTGTCAATAGAAAGTAAAACGTGCACCCAAGGCTGTAAATGTCAGCTCGAATATCCAACTGCTGATTCCTATTGGCTTGTTCCGGCGACATGTAGTCCGGAGTGCCCAAGATCAAGCCAGGTTCTGTAAGAGTTTGTTGAGGTACGTTGCCCTTCTCGAGATCTTGAAATCGTGCCAGCCCAAAGTCCAAAATTTTCAGAATAGGTCGAGAGAGGGGGACAGGTTCTGAGTCGATCACCATCATGTTCAGTGGCTTGATGTCTCTGTGGATCAAGTTTCGTTCGTAAGCGTGTTGCAAACCTGTGGCTGCCTGAGAGATGAGTTCGCAAGCTAATGGCACCAGCAACGGACCATAATTGTTGACAAGTTGCTCAAGTGTTTGTCCTTCACAGAATTCGGTTACAAGGACAAATCGGCTATCGATCTCCAGTGCATCAAATGCGGAAATGATGTTCGGATGAGCGAGGTACCCCGTGGCCAGAATCTCTCGGCGGAATCGCTCGAGCGCGCCTTTGCGCGTGAGGCGATCACGACGAATGTGCTTAACAGCCACTACTCGATTCATCAGGCGATGTCGTGCTTTGAAGACTTCCCCCATGCCACCATCGGCGATCTTCTCGAGTACGAGATACTCCCCAAAGACGAGTTCCTTACCTCGTCCTGCAGCGAGCCGACTGGCTTGAAAATGGGTCAACCACTCACGTTTAACAAGTTCTCGAATCCAATCAGCAGCACTCAAACTCGCCGCATTCGCTTCCTGCTCGAAGACTTGCTGTTGCTGGGAGGAAAGGAGTTTGAGATTTCGTAGCGATACAATGAACTGACCAACAGTCAACCAGGGCGTCGATTGTGTTGTCATAAAGGACCTGATTTTGTTCCAAAGCAGAGACGACCGGAAAAAACGTCAACTACAGTTAATATAAAAAATTAGATTGGGCCGACAAATGCCAAACCCGGCCCATGGTCCAATCCTGTTTCGTCGGCCGTATAATCATTACGCTATGGCGTTGGTTTGTGGGCCTCTATTTGCCAAGTAGCTTCGAAAGTTTTCTTGCGGAGGCCTGATAATCTTGTGTAAAGTCCATTGATATCCAACGAGCGAACGGATTGCTATCGTCTGCATAATGAGTTTTTACGATCAAAATCGGTAAAGAGTTCGTAAAAAAAGAGTTGCCCTTTTTGGCCTTGTTCTTTTTGGAATCGTGATGGCTCGCCGACGTACTTTGACCCTGACCCAATCCCAACGCCACGAACTGCTCGAGGCCAGAGACCACGACCCCA
>CAYRFQ010000125.1:0-19638 GCA_964423615.1 uncultured Alcaligenaceae bacterium
AGGGACGGTTCGATTACCTGCTGGTGGAATCGACCGGAATCTCGGAGCCGATGCCGGTGGCCGAAACGTTCCTCATGGGCGGTCCTGAAGGCCGCTTGCTCTCGGATGTGGCCAACCTGGACACGATGGTCACGGTGGTCGATGCGGTGAATTTCCTGCCCGACTACGAAGAAGCTCAGGACTTGCAATCTCGCGGCCAGGCGGCCACCAACGAGGATGCTCGAACCGTGGCCGACCTGCTGACGGATCAGGTCGAATTCGCTGACGTGCTACTGATCTCGAAGATCGACCTCGCTACACCCGAGCAGGTGAACCGGGTCGAGACACTCCTCCGACGACTGAACCCTTGCGCCGAAATCGTCCGGACCACGTTCGGGGACGTGCCGCCTCGAACCATCTTGAACACGGCTCGCTTCGACTTTCAACGCGCCGCCCGTAACCCCGGCTGGCGACTCTTGGCTCGCGGCGAGATCGTAAGCGAGGCCGACGAATACGGCATCACCAGTTTCGTTTACCGAGCGCGGCGGCCGTTTCACCCGCAGCGGTTCTACGACCGGTTGCAACAAGCCTGGCCTGGCGTGCTTCGCAGCAAAGGATTTTTCTGGCTGGCGACACGGCTGGACCGCATTGGCATTTGGTCCCAGGCCAGCCGCGTTGCTCGGCTCGATGTCGGAGGCTACTGGTGGGCCGCAATCCCGCCCGAGAATCATCCGGACACCGATGAGTTCCGCGCTTCGCTGGCCAAACTCTGGGACCCGCAGGTCGGCGACTGCCGACAGGAACTCGTCTTCATCGGGCAGAACCTCGATCAAGCCGGGTTGACGGCGGAATTGAATCGTTGCCTGTTGACGGACACCGAAATGAGTCGCGGCGTAGCAACCTGGCAGACGTTTCAAGACCCGTTCCCGGCGTGGCCGACACCGGGTTGATCGAAAGAAAGAATACCCGATCAGGACTTTGGGGTGAATGACCTACAGCATGTCCATGCGATAAGTGCGGTCCATCAGTAGCCGGATGATCTGCGGATAGGCGAGGAAACGACCGCCGCTGGGATGTTCGGTGGCGTATTCCAAAAACTCTGCCTTGGTTTTCTCCGAATCGATTGTCTTCTCGGCCAGTTTGGTTTCGCCATCGGAGGTGTTCCTTCGGTAGAGTGCGTTCGTGGGGCTCCTCGTAACCGATCAGGAGACTTTACTCCTTTCGGACCGCCAATAAATCGTCCACTTGGTCCATCACCTCTCCAAAGGGATTGTATACCTTCACACCAATGCTTTGTGGAGTCACTTCAAAGAGAAGAATATTCGACTGAGACGAATAATAGAAATATTGACCTTTGTCTTTTTTAATGTTGGTCCAATAATCATTCCAAGGTGTGCTTTCACGAGAGTAGTAGGGTGCACCAAAACCACCACCGACAAAGTACCATACCGGATTCTTGAGACTTGCCATTGGCGAGGCGGTTTCTTTCTTCTCTCCTGGCAAGTAATAGTCGATCTTGCCGTTTTTGTTCTTGTCGTCCTTGCTCGGGATGCCAACTGGCACCTGGTCATTGATGAGGACTTTGCTATAACCGTGCTCGTCACTACCCAGAACGGCCACCACTTTCGATGAATTATGAAGGGCCCGCATCAGTTCATTGCGAACCTCGATAATACCCTGTTTTTCAGCGATCAGTTTCTTGCCATCCCAAGTCGCGGCTCGAACTTTATTACTGCCGCGATACCACATGGCATCTTGGATGTGGCCGCCATTAGGTATGACAGGTTCTTGCATATAGACCACAACATACTTGATTGTGGGGTCTTTCTCCGCCGCGCTCAGTTCGTTCTTGATCCATGCCATTTGATCCGGAAGAATATAACCTTCGGGTGAGCCACCAAACTTATCGGCCGAATAAGAAATCCAATAGTTATTGTTAACAGAGATACACTTTAAACAACCATACTGAAAGGAATAGACATTCTCCGTGTAGGGCGGGCGGTTAGGGTTGGCTGGTTTCGGGCCGTTTTTGGGCAAGACGAGTTGCTCGGCAAAGATAGCTTCGGAACTTTCTGTCTTGTAAGGCCAACGATCTAGAGTAACTCCATAGCCACTACCGGAGCCAAAGTTATATATCAGACACTCATGATTGCCCATGGCTGGGTAAACAGGTCGTTGATGATGAAACCCACGAATGGCATGTTTCCAGCCATAAAGTTGTGTGCGGTAATCATCGGGCTGCGTTGTGTAGCCATTGACCAGGTCCCCACCTTGAAGAAGAAAACGGCTCCGCTTCTCATAAGCCAAAGCAGTTAAACGTTGCAGTTCTAGATAGTTGCAACCCATGTGAGATTCGAGACCCAATCCTGGTCCTTCGCGGCTGTCGCCTCCATAGGCAAACAGGAACGAAGTGGCTCCCTTTTTCGGAGCCGTCCGAAGCGCAAATGGTGGCGTGGTCATCTTACCCACAGTCACAGTATATGTATATTCTGTATCGGGCTTGAGATCAGTCATCACGATCTCATGTTCAGAGGTTTTCTGTGGCGAGGAGAATGTTTTCCCGTTGCTCAAATTGACCTTGGCCACGAGCCGTTGGTTGGTGCTCAGAGCGATAACGCATTGGCTGGGATCATCACTTCGGACCAGATTCACGCTTGGCCCATCCACTATTGAAGGCAATAACTTGACACCGCCCTTGGTAATCTCAAACATGCAAAAGGTATCATAAACGCCCAATTTCAAATCCGGGCCAGTTTGCTCCTGAAAAAGTTGCATCCGAACAGCCACCCAACCACGATCCTTCCAGTCCTCACTATTAACCCGGTCAGATCGTAAGTAACCAACGTCAATCACTCCACTTCCCTTGCGAATGGGCCGATCTCGACGCATGCGAAGATAGCTCAGCTTGGTTTCCTTGGATTCAAACGGATACGGTCCACAGAGAACAGTTCCATAGATACGTGTCGGATCGAGTTTCTCACCGTCAAGTGTTTTTTTTATGTGTGACAAGTCAACGAGAAGCTGCTTGCCTTGCTGTCGGATGGAATTGCGAATTTGTTGGATAGACAAACGATTACGAATGGTTCGTGGATAGCCCAAGCCATAACGCCGAACCGGATTCTTGGCAATCACTGCTTTGGCGTTGACCGGCAAGCCCTTGGGGATGGCTGGAGCATTCGCCGTTGTGTCGTCAGGAGTTGGTGTTCCGCTGCTGTGATTGGGCAACAAAAATCCTGCCCCAATTACAATAAGACCGGCACCCAAGCAGGAGAGCCAAGAATGACCACCATGCTCAGTCATTTGTTGTCCAGTGCTGTTAGGCGATTGCATATTGCTTACTCCATTCTGAAAATAGAGTTGTATTTGGAACGCGGTGCACTTCCATGAGAAACTTCCCACCTGCATCATTCACCATATGATCTACGGCCAACATCTCCAACCAAAATGCTTTTGTAAACCCCGAGCACCTTCGAAAAGTTCGCTGTCTAACTCCAAAACCTCAGTCCCTTCTTTACGGGTCGATTTCTTCTAGTTCTCTCCACCCATCCGCAATTGCCAAGTTTGTTCGCCCAGAAGAACGCTCGATCGCCCCGAGTGACCGGAGAGCCATCCACATCGCTGGGGTTTCTGGCACAAAGCCCAGACGGTCTTGGCCGAGTTGATCCGCTTCGCGGTGCGCGTGTTGCGTTGGCTCGATTGGGGCTTGGCCAATGACGTCGGCAGAGACAAAAACTCTTGGCTTTTGGACTTGCGTGAGGAGTTGTCTGGTTGGCACCGGAAACAGCAGTTGGTCGAGAGAACGGTGCGTGAGATCAGCAAGTTTGGTTGGACCAACTACAGACTCGACTCGCTGGAGGCCATTTGGGCCTTTGGTGGCGAAGCCGAAAAAGACTTGATCGAGAAGTCGTGCAGTCTGTCCCGTCAGATGCTAGCGGGGGTTGGCTCGAACGAAACGTTGCCCGACAGAACGGAGGTCTTCGAATCGGCGTTCGGGCAAAACAAGGGCAGGACCGAACCGGGGCCGAGTCCAGCGACGAGCAGTTTGGTGTTGGCAGTAGGGCCACACTGGAGCCGATTGAGGAGTCCGACGGCGAAGAGCACTTGCGAGAAACACCATTCACAAGAAACACCATGAAAGAAGCTGGTCAACCGGGTCCAAAACCATGTCGGAACATCGATTCAGAAACTCAGGGCCAGTTCTACAAGGACACACAAATACCCAAATACCCAAAAAGTGCATAACCGAAACCGGATGAAACCAATACCACGTCAACACCAACTTGTGAGTAGCCCAGAGACAGTCCGTTGTCCCTGTTGCTTTCTCCAAAATCCACAAGAGCACGGCAGTGAAATGACCTACGAAGGAAAACTCGCTGCCAAACGTTCGAGCACAACGACACTCCCCACACCGCCAAACGGTATGGCGAAAGCCAAAAACAAGGGATCCTGGAAGAAGGGACGGAACGCCCCTGTGTGCTCCTCGTTTATAACTCGAATCGCGAACTTAAACTCCTCCGCCCGTTCGGCTTTCGAACCGACGACTTGACTCAAACCCTCCTCCAACCGACGCAACACGTCTTCCCGAGCTTTCCTCGTGGCTTGGCGAAGGTTCCAGGATACCGCCACCGCCAACAATAGGTTCAAACCCAGTAACGCCACCAAAGCCCAGGGAAAATCAAAATTATCAATTTGATGGTGCCGCGAAAAAGCCATGAGGACCGTCACGACAACGGGATAATAGATCAATTGCCCAATCGTTTTTGTGTGTTCTGCTATTCCACGAACGATACGTATTTCCCATTGAATTTGATCACCGAGGTTCGAGTTCAATTTCGCTAACCTCCGGATGAACTTCCGGGCCAATTGGCCGGCATCAATCACAAAAAACACCAACACGATCATCAGAAAAATCGCTACTTTCAGGACCATCCAATCGACCCAACGCGCAAGAGGACCTCGGTGGGGCTGGGAAGGAAAGGTAGTCAACACGAAAAGCATAGTGCCCGCAAAATAATAGATCCCGCTAAATATCATTGAGCGTGTAAGTCGCAAACGAGTATTCGTGATTCTGTAATAGTTAGTGCACAAGGCATTAACTGTGATATTCGACTTGTGGGACCCGAGGTATTCCTCCGCTTTTCCTCCCTGGCAAAGCGCATCCCAAACGAATCGGAAACACTTCTTAACTGGATCGATGACCTGGCTCAGTCCGGCCTGGTAGTTCTCACCGAAGGCTTTCCGTACCCGTACCAACCATCCAACGCACGACTTCACCGATGTCCGGAACCAACCAACGGGTGAAGTCACACAAGCCCACCACTGACTGAGTATCCGTCCCTTCCCTGGCGCTTCGGTTACCTCGTCCTCAATGGCTTCTCCTTTTTCCGAAGTTAGTTCTTCGAGGACTTTGTGGTAACTCTTGTTCAGATCGTGCGAGGATTTCCAAAGGAAAAAAAGAGACAGTATCGCAGCCAAATACCGAAGCATGGTCGCTGGCCAAACACTGATGCTCTCGGTAAACGTGAGTGGTTCGTCCTTCTCGGGGTCATACATAAACCAAACAAACAAAACTATCGCAAACGTCAAGAAAACTACGCCGGCAGCAGCCGGACCAAGCAATATCCTACGTGCCCGCGCCACAAAGAAAATGACACAGAACCAGATGGCCACAAGCGCACCAAGGAAAGCAAACCACGCAAGGGACCACCTAGGCTTGTGAGGTCCTTCCGGATGAATTCCTTTGTTCTTTACACCGTCTCGATTCGAATTGGTAAGTTGATACGGTCCAGTTCGACCAATCTCAAACATTAGCGGCTTCAAGGACAACGCCGTCGCAGATTGGTCCCGCCTCGACTCAGGACACCAGGGACCCTCACAATTGACTCTGTCTGCCAACCGCTCGTCAGTAATGGCTAATAGACAAGTAAAGAACAAAGCTGTTTGGTAACTATCCCGGAATGGGGGAACGATGCTATCGTGTACCTTCTTTTGCAGTTCCAATGCAAAGTGAGAAGCGACCAGTACATTACGGGTGTATTTTAGCTCTCTGGGATGAGTAAGAACCGCGTCAAGGTCTGTCGTGAAAAACCACGCCCGCGGAAAGTCTTTTCTCAAAGCTCGGAGCACAAGTAGCTTATCGTAAACATCTGTCCCGACTACGCCAATTGCACTTATCTCTCGTCCATAACGTTGCAGTTTGCGTTGGAGCTTGAGAAGATCGTAATGGAGCCTCCTGAGGTAATCAATTTGAGCTGGCCCCTGGGCAGCTTCTTCCTCTTTTGCCTTGGACGCGTTCTCGGACTCCTTTTCGTCCTTGGCTGTTTTGCCGGGCACCTTGCCATCGAGTCCTCGGAAGTAGTGGTACACATGAAGGAAGTTCTTGTCTGCCAGCAACTTCTTGAACGTTTCCGGCAGAGTGCGACCATAAGACGTGTCTAGTTCCGTAACTAACACAAGCGATTTGCCGTTCTCGTTCGTTGGCCAGGCTCTTCGGTGCTCTAATTCCTTCTTGAGGGCCTTGGCCAATTGTGCATCTGTTCCAATCGTTCGAATGATTCTCTGTAACCCGAATGGTGTTGGTTCTGCCTTCAGGAATAATTTAAGAACGTCTGCTTTCGGTTGTTCCCGATCTTCGGACAACGGCCCATCCACAGAAATCGTCGCCCGGGGCGAATACAACACCGCTTTTTTGTAACCTCGAAAATAGGGTTTATTCGTTTTGTTCCACTCCGATGCCATCGCATACAGTC
The DNA here is from genome assembly GCA_964423615.1 of uncultured Alcaligenaceae bacterium. Taxonomy (GTDB): domain Bacteria; phylum Planctomycetota; class Planctomycetia; order Gemmatales; family Gemmataceae; genus CAYRFQ01. The sequence goes on from CAYRFQ010000125.1 coordinate 6,729, forward strand.
CGTCCGATCCTGTCGGCCCGAGGATACACACCTGAATACGGTCCTTCAGACTTTTGTCGGGCTCAAACAACCGCTCAACAATCTGGAAAATCGCATCCATCGGCCGACTACCCAACTGCGATTGATTGATCCAACAGATCAATATCCGTCCGATCTTGCCCCGATAAAGCTCCTTATCCTTGGAGCCTTCCCAAGTGGGTGCCAAGGCCGCTTCCTTGAAACCATCTCGGCTGAGCAAGCGGATAGGAATAACATAGGGTTGACCCTGCGGTCTTTTGTCGTTTTTCGAGTCTTGAACTTCCTCAACATTGTCGACCTCCTCGTTCACGTGAATATTCACCGTGAGCTTGACATAAGTGAGCAGCGAGGAAGATTCAGGTATATAATCGCGAGCTGCTAGCCCGGCAAGAACCGCATAGCGCGTTCTCCTTCGGAATTCCTGGTCGTCAATCGAAGGCCCACCCGGGAGCAAGATCGGCATGACAAGGAGATCTCCCTCATCCTCCTCTTGGAGCTGTTTTACGATGCTCTGAAAATACTTGTGAACCCGCTTTTCGTTTTCGTTGGGCCCGGACCCATTATCTGTCCAGAGTTTCTGATATTCGGGAGTGAACGGATCCTGCCATAACCTCGCGTAAATACTCTTGAACCCCGCTCGAGCTGGTGGAGCTGGTGACGAAGACGAGGTTTCCGGGCGAATACTCAACAACCGCGGCTCGAAGGTCAGATAGCTAATGATGGCCAGGACAACGACAACCAGCGCAGGACCCGCGAAGCCTGTTCCTGTTTGCTTTTTGCTCTCTCCAACTTGATCATTCATGCCAGCACCTCGCAGTGTTCGGAGTCAACCCATCGTGAAGGAACCCGAGATGCAAAACTCACAGGCGAATCCCTGGAGTTCGTTATCTCCCACCTATCATGAGTGTCGCGTCTGGTTCTTGGGAACCAAACCAAGGAAAAGCAATCACAAACGTGCGCGGCGGATAGTCGGCTAAGCAAGTGTCGTGTGTTGGTTTGGAAGCTCCGAAGGAGCGACAGGTCCTGGCCGTGGGAGCAAACCCACCGAACCCAAAGGACCACAACAAACACGGAACTTATTGATCCGTCCACCCCACGCGCGACACGCAACGTGAGTAGTCCGTGGAACTATCGAGTTGACAGGATTCGAGAGATTTCCGGCTTGAGGTTTTCGTTACACCTTGGTTCGTCGATCGAGAACGTGGAGTAACAGTTCAACTTGGTCGAGAGTGGAAAAGAAGTGTTTCCTCTCGTACCAATGTCAAGCTCTTACAAACGAGAGCAAATGGAGGATAAGTGGAATGCACAGTACACTTGACCAACTCAAACTTGGCTGCAGACCCAAACGAACAGATCGTAATCATTACCATTTGTTCAATCAGTTTCTGCCAGACCCATCCAAGGTAGGAAGTTGCGTGCGTGAGTTGGGATTTCCAACTTGGAATAAAGTTATGACCACTGACAACGGGCTCTCCATGACTCATTCGAGTCGGGCGTAACTATTTGAATATTACTGATAAAAATGCGCTCTGGCAACGAAAATACTGACTGAACCAGCGGTAAAAGCTAAGCGTCTGTCGTGTCGCCACAACCATTGGTCCTACTGAATTCATCTGGCCTCGACTCGTCTTCGAGCCGTGAAGCGTCAAAAGGACATCGAACGCAGGCAACAATCGATCGAATGATTGCCGACACAACTTGGCCACGCATGTCAGCTGCCGACGGGGTGGGAGAACTCCAACTTACCCACAGGTTCGGTTGTCATCCACCTTCCATTCTGGTCCAATGAAAGGACCAGACGTTCTCTTGGTCAGTGGAAAGTGGAACTCCAATGACAACTCCTCCTATCCGAATCGTGTTGGCCAAAGTCGGGCTCGATGGTCACGACCGAGGCATCAAAGTCGTCGCTCGTGCCCTCCGTGATGCGGGCATGCACGTCATCTATGCCGGATTGTGGCAAACGCCCGAAGCCGTCATTCGAACGATCGCCGACGAAGACGCGAACTGGCTCGGTCTGAGCCTCTTGAGCGGTGCCCACATGACCCTCGTCCCGCGAGTCCTGGAACTGATGAAGGTCGAAGGACTCGACGACGTCGGTTTGCTCGTCGGGGGCATCATTCCCGAGAATGACATCCCGAAACTCAAAGAAATGGGCGTCGCCGAAGTGTTTGTGCCCGGAACGTCCATGAAGGCCATCGTCGAGTACCTCTCGGAAAACACCGAGGCGACCCATGCCTGATCTCAAGGCCTTGCTCGATAAATTCAGGCAAGGAGACCGGCGGTCGTTGTCCCGACTGCTCACACTCGTGGGCCGAGGAGAGCACGTCTCGAAAATCCGATCCGCCATTCCCGATTCGGCCAAATCACCTCGTGTCGTCGCCATCACCGGCAGCGCCGGAGTTGGCAAAAGCACCCTCGTCGGAAGACTCATCCAACACATTCGCCAGCAAGGCCAAACGGTCGCTGTCCTCGCGTGTGACCCCCAAAGTCCGTTGACCGGCGGCGCCCTCCTCGGCGACCGATTCCGTATGCCAGGACACGGCGACGATGACGGCATCTACATCCGCAGCCTGGCCGCCCTTTCGGGACAAGGAGCCGTGGCCGAACACCTACCGGAGATGCAAAGGCTACTCGGAGCCTTCGGCTTCGACGTCGTCTTGCTCGAAACGGTGGGCGCGGGTCAAGGTGACGTGACAGTCGCCAAACTCGCCGACGTCGTGGTCTTGCTCCTTCAACCCGAAACAGGTGACGACTTGCAGTGGGAGAAAGCTGGTGTCCTCGAAGTCGCCGACATCATCGGCATCCAAAAGGCCGACCTACCCGGAGCCGAAAACGTGGCGGCTCAGGTCAAGGCCGCCCTCGAACTGACGGACACAAAGTCGATCCCTGTTCACCTCGTCAGCGCCAAAACGGGAAAAGGAGTGCCGGACTTATGGCACGCCATCAACACGATCGAGACACGAACACATGGGATCGACTTGGATGACCTCCTCCGGCTAGCCCAGACGGCCTTGGCCGAGAAGTTCCTAACCGCTGTGAAAGGGAATGAAAACCAACTCCGCGACTTGCTCAACCAGTGGCAAAAGAACCAACTCACAGAAGAACAAGTCGGAGAAGCTGTCTTATCTTTGTTGATCAAATTGTAACAAAACACCCCACAGCCATCACTTCACCTTCAGCGTCGGTGCTTGTCCAGCCTGCGTGCCGTTCGCCTTGGGGCTGACACTCGCGTCTGTCGTTTCGCCTGGGATTTCCCATTCTTGCCAACGTGTCGATCGACGGAAAAACGACAGCGGATTCTCCAATACGACCTTGCGGATGTCCTCTTGACTGTGCCCGCGCCGCATCATTTCCTGGATGAACTGAGGAACCGCCATCGGATCGGACTTGCCCCAGTCGCCAGCCGAGTTGACCATGATGCGCTCGGTCCCGACCATCTCGATGATGTCGGCACTCCGAGCCGGCGTACACTTCGTGATGGGATAGAGCGTCATCCCGCACCAGAACCCGTTGTCCAGTGCCAGTCGAACCGTGTGTTCTTCGACATGGTCGATCAACACTCGCTCGGGCTGGATGCGACCATCGGCAAGCAGCATGTCGACGATCATCCGCGTCCCTTTGTACTTGTCTTCGAGGTGCGGCGTGTGGATCAAGATCAGCTCGTTGGTCTTTACGGCCAAATCAACGTGTTCCTGGAAGATCGTGGCTTCGTTCTGCGTGTTCTTGTTGAGACCGATTTCGCCGATGCCCAGGACGTTGGGTTTGTCGAGGAACTCCGGAATCATCGCGATGACTTCGCGCGAGAGCTTGACGTCTTCGGCTTCCTTGGCGTTGATGCACAACCACGAGTAGTGCTTGATGCCAAACTGGGCGGCTCGCTTCGGTTCGATTTCCGTCAAATGATGAAAGTAGTCCCGGAATCCTTCCGCCGAACCACGATCGAAACCGGCCCAGAAGGCGGGCTCGGAGAGGGCGACACAGCCGCACATGGCCATGCGCTCGTAGTCATCAGTGATTCGGGAAATCATGTGAATGTGGGGATCGACGTAGAACATAGTTGTGTGTCCTGTTGTGGTTGGCTTGGTGGGATCACAAGCCGTACATTGTTGTTCTGGGTCGGTCAGCCACGGAGTGGCGACATATTCTAGCCGTGAGCGTAAGCTCGCGGAAACGATAAAGAAAAGATTCGTCTTATCAGCTTTACGCCTTCGCTCATGGGTTACACTTCACGCGGCTTGGGTTTTTCCCAGTTTTCGTCATAGTTGATCGAAAACAACTGTTGGATTTTCTCAGCCCGTCCTGGGTCCCCTGTTTGCAAAATCTGGATGCCTTCGCGGATCTTGTCCAGACGCACGTCGGAGACATCACCGCCACGGTCGATGCGGTCCAGAATCGCGGCGATGTCTAACAACAAACATCGCGCCTCCAGAAAATGCCGATCCAACGTCGCTTTGGCGGTCATCGGCTCCATATCGTTATTCTCCTTTATCAGCTTGGCTTGGTGTCAGTCGTGTGTGGTGGCGGATCAGTTGCAAATCCACCAACGTATTCAAACTCCCCGAGCGAAAGCCTTCCAGATCGAGTGTCACGAACCGAAAGCCAAGCTCTTTCAATCGGGAGACCAGTTGTGTTCGTGTTTCGGGATCGGCCAAACGGGCCAGTTCTGCGCCAGGTACCTCGATGCGAGCCAGTTCGCCTTCGTGGAGACGGACTCGACACTCGCGGTACCCCAATAACTTGAGCAAGGCTTCGGCGGCTTCGATCCGCGATGTGCGCTCGTGTGTGACTTCCACGCCAGGAGCCACCCGGCTCGAGAGACACGGGGATGCGGGCTTGTCCCACGTCGGCAATTCCCAATGTTTCGCCAAGGCTCGAACGTCCGCCTTGGTGAAACCCGCCTCCTGCAACGGATGCCGAACTGAGTGCTCCGTCGCAGCCTGCAGTCCCGGACGATAGTCACCCAAGTCGTCGAGGTTTGCTCCACTGCAAACGAAGTCGACTCCGATCTCGGGCAAAAGCGTCTCGATTTTGCTGTACAATTCGCTCTTGCAGAAGTAACATCGCGTTCCATCGTTCGCAACATATTTCGGATCGTCGAATTCTTCGGTTCGTACAATCCGGTGTTCGATCCCGATCAGTTCCGCCAGTCGGGTCGCGTCGTCGATTTCCGAACGAGCCACGCTGGGACTGTCGGCCGTGATCGCTATCGCCCTGTCGCCGAGGGCCAGGTACGCCCCCTTCGCGACGACTGTGCTGTCGATTCCGCCACTGAACGCGACGGCCACACGGCCCATTTCTCGTAATGTCTGGAATAATTGCTCGCGTTTCTCGGCGAGGGTCGTCGGGAGTTCTGTTAGCACGGTTTTCACACAGGTTGGAGTGAGGCTTAAGTTCGAGCATATCTCAAACTTCATCTTACGACCGACGAACTCGTCCCTCAACCTCCCAACCGTTCCGAGACGTTTGCTCGGCTTCGGGGTTCAAGAGAACAAAGCGCACATCCCTATCCTCTCACACGAAGGAGTTCGAAATCTCATGTTGCGTCAGTCTGTCCTCATCCTGACTCTGACCACCCTCGTGGCCACAGTCGCCAATCCAGTGGAAGTCCACGCCCAACGCCGGAAACGCGGGAAAATCAATCCCAAGATCAAAGAAATGCGAGGAGCCGGAGTTCCCGAGGGAAAAGTCGCTCCGACTTTCGACCTCAAACTCCTCAAAGCCTACGACCTCCCGAAAGCCAAAGACGGCAAGCCACGCAAGACAATCAAGTTGGCCGACTATCGCTCGAAAAAACCAGTCGTGCTGATTTTCGGAAGCTACACCTGACCTCCCTTCCGTCGCCAGTCTGGCGACCTGGAAAAACTCTACCAACACTACAAAAGCGAGGCCGCCTTCTTCATAGTCTACATTCGCGAAGCACACCCCAAAGACGGCTGGGCCATTCCCGTCAAAGGGAAGTTCTTCGAAGACCCCAAAACTTTCGAAGAACGCAAGAAAATAGCCAACATGTGCAGCGCGGCACTGGATCTCAAGATTCGTACCCTCGTGGACGGGCTCGATGACAAAGTCGGCAAAGCTTACCAGGCGTGGCCCGATCGTCTTTACATCGTGGGCAAGGACGGAAAGATCGCGTATCGCGGTGGCCGAGGGCCTTTCGGATTCCAACCCGCCGAGATGGAAACGCGGTTGCGAACGATTCTTAACATGCCCCAAGAAGGCAAACTGTTGACCCCAACCCAAAGGAAACGCAAGGGTCGTTAATTCCAGCACACAAGAAACAAAAACAAGACTCCGCGAAGCAAACGACCGGAACCAGCTTCGCGGGGTCTTTTTTGTTTCCCGAATCGCAAACCCAATCCTGTCCGAAAAGAAAATCCGAACATCGATGTCCGGTCAACGCCCACCTTGGGAATGAGTATGGTGAAGCGGTTGTTCAACTGCTCAAACAACACTCAACAACACTGGATGCCACCATCCAGTTCTATCCCAAGGTAAAAACGATGAACCTTTTCAATCGATTCGCTAAATTCGCTCTTCGTGCTTTGGCCAGTGTGGCTCTCGCGTTCAGCCTTCAAGGCACGGCCAACGGCCAACAAACTAACCAGCAACCTCAATATTACTTCCTGACCACGATGGCCATGGAGAATCAAGGCAAGGTCCTCGAAGGCAACAAAGTCGAACCCAATCGACCACTTCAAGGAGCCACCCACATGACCAAGAAAGGCCCTTACTCTGGGCAACTTTGGCGAGTGATTCCTGCCGGAAACGGTTACTTCTACCTGACCACGATGTGGGTCGAAAAGGATGGGTTGGTCCTCGAAGGCAACAAAGTCGGACCCAATTCGTTTCTCAAAGGGGCTTCTCATATGACGAGAAAAACCGGCCAAACAGGCCAACTCTGGAAAAGCATCCCTGCCGGAAACGGTTACTTCTACTTGACCACCAAATTCCTTGAGAAATCCGGGCAGGTCCTCGAAGGTAACGACGTGGGTCCCCGACACTTCCTGGGTGGAGCCTCCTTCCTGACTCGCAAGTACGGTGCGACAGGCCAACTCTGGAGAGCCATTCCCTATCGCCCCTAACCATATCGAAACGTCACCACCGAAATCGTTTCAACACAATATGAGCCGCGAGGAGTGAATTCCTCGCGGCTCTTGTCGTTCACCAACTCCACGCTCCTCGACTCATTCACTTGGCACGCACAGGCTCTTCCTTGAGAAACATTTTCCCACCGCAGCACTCGCACTCTCCCGCCCAATTCCGTCGGATGGCGCAAATATCACACCAGTAGTAAATGTCGTGGAGCTTACCTTTGCGATAGCTCAAGACGTTCAAGACCTGGAGCAGATGCGTATCGCCAAGCAGTCGCCCAGTGACCTTCATCGGTCGGTTCTGAACTTTTGGGTCGTTGAAGAACATCCGCCCTCCGTCGTCGCGAACGAGAGGGTAGACTGTTCCGTTTTTGGTGACGAGAGCCAGCCAGTGCGGCGACGCCTCCCGATCGATATTCGAACCGATCTTCTTCAACAGTTTTTCCAAAGGCACGACTTTGCCCTCGAACTGTTGCTTCTTTCCAGGTTTGAGATTCGGGTCCGTGTCGGCGACCAGAAACGGCGTGGCGGCAAACAACAATGTGACTCCGATCAAGACACGCTTGGTCGGTCGAGAAAGACTCATGGTTATCCTCATCGGGTTGGGGGATGGCTATCGAAGAATTTCTCCAAGTCGATTGTACTCGACCGACCACCCGACTCAGAAAATGAAACTCACCCGGAAGAGCGTTTCCAAGAAAAAAGCGAGCCTTTTCTTGACTGGCTGTGTCTTGAGATTGGTTCGAGAAATCCCCCGTTGCCGTGGCATCTGGAAAAACTCAGGCGACATTCCTGGAAGCCCTTGCCGGACCTTGAGACGGGTGGTATTCTTTAAGTCATCCAAAGGAATGGGGAAACGCCCTCCCCGACTTCATTGGAACACTTTGCTGGAGAGGTGGCAGAGTGGCCGATTGCACCGGCTTGCTAAGCCGGCGTGGCGTTTACGTCACCGCGGGTTCGAATCCCGCCCTCTCCGATTTTCGCTTTCGCAGCATCTCGTGACGACTTACACTTTGCCGTCACAACCTGTTTGTCAACTCCACTCCCTGACTCTTCCCTCTATTCCTCACAACGGATTTACTGTTCTCTACTGCGCCGGATTTTGCGCCGCCCATCGCTCTCTCGAAATGCTCAGCCGTGGTTTGGGCGTAGTGCTTCGGGCTGACTTTCGCACAGTGCCCATCCAAGCGGCGACGACATGGACGGGAAACTCCTCCGACTGGTTCGGAAATTGTAAAATAGTCTCGGTCACGGTTCCAAGCCAAGTCGTTATCCATTTGGCCGAAGGCCAAGCTCATCGACCCCTGGCCATTCCGACCAGGTTCTCTTTTGAGGATTTCTCCCATGCGACAAGCCTTCTTGGTTGGCGTTGTAGGGTTGTTGATGCTGGTCCAGGGGTGTGGCGTAAAGAAGATGGAACCGAAGCAAGTGGGCCAAAACGAGGTCGAAACGAACAAGCCTGCGAAAAAAGTGGAGCGGCCGAACAAGCCTACGAAAAAGGCGGAACGACCAAAGACCCCGCTGAAGCCGCCGACGCCATTGGAGGCGGCCAAGAAGGCCTACGCCAAGCTCGGTTTCCAATATTCCAAACAGACAAGAGGAACGCGCATTCCCCACTGGTTTCGTTTCTCACCATGCTAGGAATCAGCGCGACCCGAGTAACGGATACCGGTTTGGGTCACCTCAAGGAACTCAAAAACCTACAAACGGTGTACGGCCCGCACTCGAGTGACGAAGGCCGGTGTGAATGACTTGATAAAGGCCCTGCCCAAGTTAGGTTTCATTGGGACTCCCTTGAGGTGAACTCGTGTTTGGCGCAATCAAGAAGGCACTCCCGAACGCAGAAAATAAATCATTTCCCAGAGCCTATCGCTTTCACCTCTTTCGACAACCTCCAGGGGTTTGGAGCCTCCGAACGCTTCGTTGGATGTTTTCAGCCAAGCGCCAATGGATTCTTCTCGAATGACTTCGGCGAGCGCGTTGGTCAATCGTTCGATCTCGGTCAGGCGTCGATCGGCGGGAGGCTTGGGGGCTTCGCCGCTTTCCAACTGCGCGACAGAACGAATCGAAATCCCCAGCATCCGCGCGAAGTCAGGTTGCGTTAAATTCAGACGGTTGCGTAAGTCCCGCGTATCTGTTGATTGGAGAGCCTTTGTTTTCGTTGGGTTCTTGGTCTTGTTCCGGGTCGTGGCGGATTTATTAGTGGTTGTTGGTGTCATGATTTGCCTTCTCGAAATTGCCTGAAGTGTTAGGCATTACTCACCATTTCATTATCGAAACATCGGTCAGACAAATCAAGCGAATTTGCATGCTTATTTGCATCTCAGTACCCATTCAGCTGGTCCGCGTTGATGACTTCCAGTCGGCTGTTGGGTTGGAGATTCGTTGGAAAAAGCAGCAAATTTTGTCCATCAACCGGCTGAATGAGCTGCTCGTCCCAATTGTTGGGTGATGGGTTCTCGACATTGTGAGATTGCCAGGCAAGGCTACGGTCACGTGTATATCAAGTACGCGTTCAACCAGATGGAGTGGTTCCGCCACTACGAACGCCAAGCCCGCACATCCGGTCGCGGATTCTGGTGCAAAGTCCAAACCATCCGACCAAAGACCGCCGAAGCCACTCCGAACATGAAAGGCAAACTCGGGCAAGTTGTCGTCTACCGGACGACGTACGGAAAAATTATGATACGGGTTCGTGCGGGTCGTTGTGGAAGAGCAAGTATTGGCTATTCTTAGAAGAAGCTGTTCGTCGCGGATATCCGCCCTGCAAAAGATGTAAACCACCAGTGGTTGCTGAAGGTAAATAGTCAGTTTGGTCTGATCTGTTGAGGATGAACAATGCCCGTCGTCATGCTGCACAAGGTTGTCCGGTTTCTGAGAATCTCGGCTTGGGATGTCGTTTGGGAGCTGGGGGTTCCTGATGTTGTTGCTCTCGGGATTAAGATTGCCCAAAATTTCCACCAATGTTTTTTGGCGGCTGAGATAGCCGACCGTGAGGAATTGTTGCGTTCTGTCGATGGGCTCGCCCCGGAGAGTGCCGATGCAACAGTAGACGAAGTCGTTGCACAATGGGAGCAAATGGTTGGTCGCAAGTTGCCACAAGAGGTACGCCAGATTGCTCGAGAACTGCTTCAGGCTCTCCAAGCGACCCACCAAGCAACGAGTTCGGCGTCCGAGGCACCCGAAGTGCTCCGGAGATCTTTGAATAAAAGTATCGCCCTGCACCAAGGAACCCCGATCTCTTCGACTCCCCCCACAGACGAACAGAGAGCTGTCGCGCAATTCGTAACGCAAAGTTTGGAATTAACGCCTTTCAATCAGGGAGTTCATGGAGGAAATCGCGTTCCGCAAGGCTTGCCTGTAATTCCGGGACACAGACTGATTCGCCAAATTGGTCAGGGCGGATTTGCGTCCGTTTATTTGGCCGAGCATTTGGCAACCAAGCAACCCCGCGCTGTCAAGATTGTCGAGTCTGGTGAGCTTCGCCGCTTGCGGCAGGAAGTTGCGATCCTCAAAAAACTGAACGCTCCCCACCTTGTGAAATATCACGAGGACGGAGAAGTTGGTCCACATTTTTGGATTGCGATGGAGTACTTGAGCGGATGCACGCTCTCTGCTCTAGTGAATTCGAAAAAGGTAAAACCGACTCTTGAACAGGCCTTGATTTTGGCCGAACAGATTCTGGAAGGATTGACGACACTTCATTCCAACGGAATCATCCACCGCGACCTAAAACCAGACAACATTATGGTGGATTCTTCGTTTCGTTTGAAATTGATCGACTTTGGACTGGCTAAGAACATCCTTCCAGACGCGAGCCAGATCTCAACCGTGACGGGAACAGGGCAGCTTATGGGAACTCCCTATTGGATGAGTCCAGAGCAGGCCGAAGGACAAAAATCTGTGAACGCGGCAACGGATGTTTGGTCATTTGGGATTATTCTGTACCAACTGTTAGTTGGGACGATCCCATATCGAGCGACGAATGTCATGGCCCTCGGAGCCGAAATTCTAACCTCGAAGATTGATTTGAACCGACCCGAGATTCCGACCTCCCTGCGGGGATTTCTCGAAAAATGTCTGACACGTGAAGTGAATGGCCGCTTTTCAGATGCAACAGTAGTGCTCGAAGCCTTTCAACCAATATCGAAGGGAGTCCGAGAAGAAATTCGACACGAGCGATATCGACCAATTTGGGAGAAAATCCTCGAAACACAGTTGCTCGAAAAATTTGCGGCTCACTACAAAGGAAAGATGCCAACCGAGCCGGTGTTGAAGTTCCGCCAAGTCCTCACTCGAAACTTCAATATCGAAGAGTGCGATGAGGAACGGCTTCAGGACATTTTGCCTTTGGTTTTTGAAGCTCAACTCAAGGTAGAACAAACAAAGCAACAATTGGCAGAATGCAAGGCTCAACTCCAAAGAGAAGTTGTGAATTTGTCAGCGTCAGACCTCAAGAACTATCACCACCGAATTGAGCAGCTTGAGCGAAAAGTCACGGAATGCGAACGGAAGGTCACAGATAGCATTCAACAACAGTTGGGACCTGAGGTAAGGTCGTTACAAGAAAAGCGGCAACAGCGAGAAGAAGAAGAGGCGAGAAAGGAAAAGCAGCGACAAAAGGCTGAAGAGGAACAGCGGCGAAAGCGTGAAGTAGAAGCTAGGAAGGAGGAGAAACCAGAGCCAGAGCAGCCAAAGCTAACAGAGAAAGAACTGTGGCAAATGGAAGTCCGGAAACAGGAAGTAGAGGAAACGGCAAGAAATCTTGTACGTGCTGGGATTTCCGGTGTGACAGTTACTTATGACGTGCCTGAAGATGAGGAGCAAGGCCAATCCGGGCCGGGTAACAGAGTTATTTCTATTGCGCTGAAAGACCGTTCATTTCGTGACGATGATCTGTATAATATGTGTCAAGAGTTTATTAGTGAATATCACAAAGGTAAAGGTGTGGATGTCGTACTTAAAAATAAGAACGGCGATGTGTTAAAAACAAACTATACTAGGACATATGCCAACATAGAGGGGTCGGATTTTACGCTTGAAATCCATTTACCGGCGCATGTGGGGCCCACTATGTTTGAGGGGAAGGGAGATCAGCCATGTGAGCTTGAGCAAGAGTTACGTGAGCAAGGGAAAAATATTCAATTCAAGCGCAAAGTTGCAGGGGCAGAGGCGGAGACAGAAGCTACTGCTTCTGAAACTGGTGTATCTTCCAGCACTGCAATCGAAGAGGCAGGGGAAATAATTATACCGGATAATCTAGAGCTCCTAGATGAACCTTCACCCGATGCTTCAACAGATCGTGCTAGATAGTGTCGTCAAATTATTTTGCTCCATAATTCGATGCATTTTATTTGGATGGTGGCTACGTTTTGTGGAAAAAAGGCAACCGGAGCCATTACAGCTCCCTTGGGGGGAGAGCTTGTTCGGGATCGCTGTAACGTTTGTTGAGGTATCCGCGATCCTCTTAATTTTCTTCAACACGATTGCCTGGATTGGGTACCGTCGTGCTGAAAGAAAACTTGGGGGAGATAATGTTCCGGGCGTCTCGTTCCGATCGGTTACCCAAGAAATGGTGATGGGGTCGGTGATCATAATTGTAATTGTATTTGCTTGGAATTTCTTTGGTCGATGACGATAATCTTCTCGGGTATATTGTTGAGGCTCCCCAAATTACCTCGCCTAACTCGGAACCGGCCGTTCACCCCAAGGGACGGGCGGCAATCCTCTCTCAATTCGCACTTCGTTGATACTTCGGATGTTGTGTTCGATGTCTTGGATTTGTCGTTCGACGACTTCCT
>CAYRFQ010000126.1:0-19624 GCA_964423615.1 uncultured Alcaligenaceae bacterium
AAAAAGAAGAAAAACCGATCTCAAAATCGATCACCGTAGCGCTGTAGTACTAAGAGATGAGTTTCGAAGAGAGCCTACCGCCGTCGGATCCATTCTTCTTTTCCGAATTTGTCGCTCACCAATTGTTCGACGAGTCCTTTTGGATACGTCTTCAATTCTTCGTTGGCGTCCCAGCCCCTCCGCAACCTGGCAATCACCTCTTTTTGCGACAACGGCAAGTTTCGAGTGAAATCTTGATGACGGCGGTTCTGTCGATATTCCGGTTGCCTTGGAGGTACCAGCAAATACCTTTCGATCTTGTCCAAATCAAAATCGTAAAGGATCGTGCCATGATGAAGGAGATGCTCGCGTTTGCGTCGTTGAGAGTTTCCGGAGAACTTCTTGCCATCGAGAACGAGGTCGCTCGATCCTCGATGGGTTATAGGAACGCCAACGTCTAGTGCGGCCGACACTCGGCAGAGCACGTAACGATACGACGGCTCGATGAGCGACAATTCTTCGACAAACGAATACGGCAAGACCAAACTATAGACCAGGCATCCAGGGCCGAGCAAGACCGTTCCACCGCCACTCGACCGACGATGGAGAGAAACACCGTCGGCGTCGCATGTGGCTAAGTTCACGTCGTCGGCGATGATTCCCGCGGCTCCAAGGACCACGTCAGACCTCGACCACTCCCATAAACGCAAAATAGGTTTGGTCGCTTCCGTCTCGGCCTCGAGCAGCAGAGCTTCGTCGAGGGCCAGGTTCTCATCAAGCGTCGGTAGGGTGAGAGCAAGGAACTGGAGCGTCATGATTTTGCGATAAGCTCAAGACAGCGAATGAGGGGCTAGCCACGTAAACATCGGATGGGGAATGTTTCGCAGGATTGTATAGACGATGACCAGAACCGTTACTGGCCAGACGAGCCATCTGGGCAGAGTAACGAACGGCCTTTGATCTCCTCGATATTTTGCAACGGAGCGAAGGGCACCGTACAAGAGAAGGACAGGCAGCAGGATGACAAAGACAAAGTTGTAAGCAAGAGCCTGGCGAACGTCACCAACGATGAGAGACGCGACAGCTCGAGTCGAGCCGCAACCGGCGCAGTGGTAGCCCGACCAGAAGTACATCGGACAAGGTAGATACATGGGATATTTTGAGGGTGGGAAAACGATCACCAGCGTAATTGCGACTGGTATGGCCACGATGAGAAGCAATCGGACGTGTTTGCGGTTCGAGGCACGGGAACCCGAAGGCTCCCGGTCCACAGGTTGTTCGACAGATGTATTCATTATCGTCGGCGTCGGCCTCGATCTTCGTAACCGTCATCGTAGTCGTCGTAGTCGTCGTAATCGTCGCGGCCGCGGCCTCGGCCTCGACCTCGATCATCATAGTCGTCGTAATCATCGTAGTCGTCGTAATCATCGTAGTCGTCGCGTCGAGAGCGACGACTTCGAGAGCGACGTGGTTGTTGCTCCCCTTCAGGCCCAAGGTATTCGGCGCTCCCGAAACCGAGTATGGGCCAGAAAATTGGTCCCAGCAACGCGAGCCCTATTCCAAAACCGGCCCCCTGTCCGAACGCCTCGGCGACTTTCATACATATTATGATGTATACGATAACATGCACGCAAGGTATTAGAAAAAGGATGAAATACCACAATGGTAATCCTGCAATTTCCAACAACACCAAAAGGTTCCAACAAGGAACAATCGCAGCAAAACCAGGCTGGCCTGCCTTTACATATGCTGCCCACATGCCGGCAACAGTCACGATACCTGCTGCTATCCCAATCATGTAATAGATAAGCAGCCCTGCAGCTACAGCACTATCGTCCATTATACCCTCCCATGTTTCTTGGTGATTTCGTGAACGAGTTGCAACAATTCGGACAATCCTTCTTGATTCTAACTGAACATTCGTATTTCTGTTCTAAGGGCAACAATACCAATAATCAAGTGGAACTACACAACTCGGGTAGAATATTTCGCTAGCGAAGAGAATTGTCTCCTACAAACCGAAAGTCGAATCACTCCTCCCGACACTTGACCACTGCTTCAGGAAAATTACACATGAACCACACTCGACTCACCGAGTTGACCTTCGAATCCCTCGTCGAATCGAAGGCCCATACTCTCGACGTTCAAACGAAGGCCGCCGGTCCAACTGGTGAACTCCCGTTGACCGAAGAGATGCTCCGACACGCGCCCAGCGGAGACCTCTTTGGACTAACTCAAAACGCCGGAATGGGGTGGGAGCCTCAGGCGTTGACCGCGGACCGAAAGGAATTTTTGATCCTCAGCACCCAGGGCGGATTGCGTTCGGAAGACGGAACGCCCATCGCCTTGGGCTACCACACAGGACACTGGGAAGTCGGGCTGCTCATGGCCGCCGCGGCCAAGGAACTCCGCTCACTCGGTGCAATTCCTTTTGCAGGGTACTGCACGGACCCTTGCGATGGCCGGACACAAGGAACACTCGGGATGATGGACAGCTTGCCTTACCGTAATGACGCCGCGAAAATCTTCGGCCGGCTGATCCGATCCCTCCCGACACGAAAAGGCGTGGTCGGCGTGGCCACTTGCGACAAGGGACTCCCAGCCATGATGATGGCCCTTGCCAGTGCCAAAGAGTTCCCTACCGTGTTGGTCCCCGGTGGGGTAACGCTGCCACCAATCGAGGGAGAAGACGCCGGAAAGGTGCAAACGATCGGGGTCCGATTTTCGCAGGGCGAATTGAGTCTGCAAGAGGCCGCCGAGTTGGGATGTCGAGCCTGCGCAAGTCCCGGTGGTGGTTGTCAGTTTCTCGGGACAGCTGCGACGTCGCAGGTCGTCGGTGAAGCCCTGGGCCTGTCTCTCCCGCATTCGGCGTTGGCGCCCTCGGGGCAACCAATTTGGGTCGACATCGCCAGCCGATCAGGAAAAGCCGTCGCGCATCTGCAACGAAAAGGCATCCGCGGACGCGACATTTTGACCGACGACGCCGTCCGGAACGCCATGACCGTCTTCGCGGCGGTTGGGGGCTCGACGAACTTGCTCCTTCACATCCCGGCGATCGCTCACGCGGCGGGACTCAAGAGGCCGAGCGTCGACGATTGGATTGCCGTGAATCGAAAGGTCCCACGCCTCGTGGACGCTCTCCCGAACGGCCCTGTTGGCCATCCGACCGTCCGTGTTTTCCTGGCGGGTGGGGTGCCGGAGGTCATGCTCCACCTGCGTCGGTTGAACTTGCTCAACCTGGACTGCTTGACAGTGACCGGCGAAACCCTCGGCAACGTCCTCGAATGGTGGGAAACGTCGGAACGCCGCAAGCGTCTTCGCGAGTCGCTCGAACTCCAAGACAGTGTCTCTCCCGATGACGTCATTATGTCACCAGAGCAAGCCAACGAACGAGGGCTGACGTCGACGATTACGTTCCCACGCGGAAACCTGGCTCCCCAAGGTTCGGTCATCAAGAGTACGGCCATCGATCCGAGTGTTGTGGATTCCGACGGAGTTTATCGCAAGACTGGTCCGGCCAAAGTCTACGTGACAGAGAAGGCCGCGATTGCCGCCATCAAAGAAGGACGTATCCAGGCAGGCGACGTCATGGTCTTGGTCTGTCGTGGACCGATGGGCTCCGGGATGGAAGAGACTTACCAGGTCACCTCGGCGCTGAAGCACTTGAGCTTTGGAAAACACGTCGCGTTGATTACGGACGCCCGCTTTTCCGGTGTGTCTACGGGAGCATGTGTCGGGCATGTCGGCCCCGAAGCTCTGGCCGGTGGTCCGATCGGCAAGGTCCGCGACGGAGACCAAATCCAGATCGTCATCGATCGCAATGACCTTGTGGGAAGCATTGATTTGGTAGGCTCGGGTGGCGAACACTTTGGAGTTGAAGGTGGGACTCACGTCTTGGCTCGACGTCCACTCCGTAATGATCTCGCTCCCGATCCCGACTTGCCCGCAGACACACGTCTTTGGGCCGCCCTCCAAGCCGTCGGCGGAGGGACTTGGGGTGGGTGTGTTTACGATGTCGACTCGATCGTTTCGAAACTCGTCGAAGGTAATTTCTAGCGAAGAGCCAAGGTGCGCTGCAAAACCGATTTTGAGCCGCCAGGCGGCTCAAAACGAACACGCCGAACGATGCCTTTTTCCGCGGCCATACGACCGTAAATAGAATCTGCCGCTGTTTCCTGGTTCAGAACACGTTTCCCGGTTTGGTATCAAATCAGACCGACTATGCCCCATCATTCCAAAACCCAGCGATTTGCCCGCGGCTGGGATTCCTCTTGTCGATTTTCGTCGCCAAACTTATGCTTTTCCCGACCCAAGGCATCTGAAGCCTCAGGTTTTATCGACCCAAGGAGGATTGAAACCGTGTTGGCAACTCTTTTGACTGTCTGGTTTGCTGTTTCGGGCCAAGCGTCTCCACCTTCCGAGCCCATATGGATGGCTCCAACCCCCGTTGCTGTCCAAACGCGGGTAGCTCCGGTTCGGGAAAAGTCCACCCCCGAAACGAATAAACTCGTCACTGTGACCTATCCCGTGGCCGATTTGGTCGTACCAGTGGAAGATTTGTTCGGTGGCCAAAACAAGAACGCTCCAAAAAGGACCTTGGAGAGAGAATTGATCACTCTCGTCACCACGGCCATCCGTCCGGCTACCTGGTCTGCAAATGGTGGACCGGGACGAGCGCAATACTATCCCCTCGGTATGGGTTTGGTCGTGACTGCAGAAAAGGACGTTCAGCAAGACGTTGCGAAATTACTCAAGGCGCTGCGAAAACTGCAAGAGGTCGAAGTCGCCATTGATGTCCGCATTCTTGCCCTCCATACCAAAACTTTTCCAAAAATCCAAAAAGCGTTGGGGCCTTGTTGTCGAATCAGTCGGCGCAAAGATTCAAACAAGCCAATGGCGATCTTGAATCAATGTCAGGTGCAGACTTTCTTGACGGCCTACCAGAGAAACGGCGGGGGAACCGTTTGTGCCCCTCGCCTGACGGTTTTCAATGGACAAGATGCCAAAGTCGCCGTCGGTAACGTGAAGAAGGTACCGACGAGTTTCAAAGCCGAGATGGTTGATGGCAGACTCAGGATTCGTCCTGAACACCAAGAACGAACAGTGGGAACAAAGATTCGCGTCCTTCCCGTCGTCAGCGCGGATCGTGAGTTTGTACGACTCGGTGTAGACTTCTCGTTAAATCGAGACAGTGACTGCGACCAGGAAGTGCCCGTTGAGATCACCTATCCAACCAAAACCAACCCGAAGACCTACCCTGTCCGCAAGATGAGAGTAAAGCTCGTCCTCAAGAGTGGAAAACTCAGAACGCTGCGAGTCAAAGGTACCTATTGCGTGCCAAACGGAAACACTGTCCTGATATATGCTGGAAAAACGAAACAAAAACAGCGTCTTGCCAGCACCAGTTACGTGAGCGAAATCTGTGATTTGTTCGCCATCGACTTGCAGGAAGAAGTCGCTCAACACATCGTCTTGATGGTGACTCCTCGGGTGGTCACGACCAAGCAATCGCAAGAAGTGTGTTTGCCGATTTGTTTGGAACGCATCGGACACGACTAAATGGCATTGCGAATGGGCGTAGGTCACACCATCGGACTTGTTGGCTTGCCTTCGTTTGTCACCCCTACGAGGTCACACGGAACAAATGCTCATCGACGATACAACCACTCGTCGGTCCCTGGAAAAAAGGAACGTGGAAGGCAGAACGCATGACCAATTCATCATCCTGCGTTCTGCCTTTTCTCGTTCAACCTGTTCCTTTTTCTGACACTTCGCCCAAAAACACTTTCATCCCGTTTTGCGAAGCCTGTTTGTAGAGCGGTTCAAGGGTCGTTAGGAATTGTTCTTTGCCACGCCAGAACGGGAAATTTCCAAGCCTTCGTGGCCAGGCTGCAGTAGTCGCGGGCGTCTCCACATTCTCGAACAAATCATCTGGCAACTCTTCGCCTTTCCAAAACGACGCCGGATCAACCGGCAGAGGTTCTGGAGGTGGTGGCTCGGAGACGGCTTCCGGTTCTCCGGCGGCTTCTTGGAGTTGGTCGAGCAATGCCTCACGCTCCATTCCCCGCAACTTGAAGAGCAAGAACGGATCGCGGTCGAATTCTTCGCCGAGCAAGTAGTAAACCGCAGCGATGTGCTTGCACGGATTCGACCAGTCGGGGCACGAGCAATCCGTTTCCAGATCACGATTTTTCTCGGGAAACAGTGCGACTCCCGCCGATTGGAAAGCGATTTCGATGTCCTGCGGCATTTCTCCAGAGAGCAACTTGGCCGTGAAGAGGGCCTGTGCGGAAAGGGCCTCGATGACTTGGTCCCATTCGAGTTTTGACAAAGGCGCGAGCTTGATCGTTATGTTGTACGGCCTGGGCATGGACCCCTGAACCTTCGACTTGACGACGCCCTTTTTGATGTCGATCGAAATGACCTGACCTTTCCGGGCGTAGGTTCGACCCCGGCCCAAGCGAGTTCCGATGTTGAAACTCTCCAGGACTTCGATCCATCGCTTGGCCCACCAGTTCTTGCCAAAATCACCGCGTTTGGTTTGGGCCTTGATGCCGCCTTTGACTTCTTTGGTCTTCCGATCTTCGAACCACCACGCATTCCACATATCGATTATTCCTCCACAGCGTCCCTGTTGAGTTTGAAGAGTTCTTTGAGTTCTTCGTTGGAAAGTTCGGTCAACCAGGCTTCTCCTTCGCCAACGACCTGGTCCGCAACTTCCTTCTTGCGTTCGATCATTTCGTCGATTTTCTCTTCCAGAGTCCCCGAGCAAACGAACTTGTGGACCAACACGTTTTTCTTCTGCCCAATTCGAAAGGCTCGGTCGGTCGCCTGGTTTTCGACAGCGGGGTTCCACCATCGGTCAAAGTGGAAAACGTGATTCCCCGCCGTCAAATTCAGACCAGTCCCACCAGCTTTCAGCGACAACATAAAGAGCGGCGGTCCGTCGTCGCCATCCTGAAACCGTTGGACCATTTTGTCGCGGTTCTTGGCACTGACGCCTCCGTGCAAAAAGAGGACTTCTTTGCCGAACGTTTCCTGAAGGTGTTTACGAATGATCTCGCCCATCTCCTTGAACTGCGAGAAGATCAACGCTTTGTCGCCGACCTCCAAAACTTCTTCGATGAGTTCGGTAAGACGGACCAGTTTGCCCGACCGTTTTCCAATAGTCGAGCCATCACCCAGAAATTGAGCTGGGTGGTTGCACACTTGTTTCAGTTTCGAGAGCGTCCCCAGCACGAGACCTTTGCGTTGGATTCCCTCGGCGTCCGAGAGTCCCTTCTCCAAATCTTTGACGACGGCTTCGTAGAGCGAGGCTTGTTCCTTCGTCAAGTTACAAAACACCTTGGTCTCTTGTTTCTCCGGCAAATCCGAGATGATGGTCTTGTCCGTCTTGAGCCGTCGCAACAGAAACGGCCCGGTCAAGTTCTTCAGCCGGGACGCAGCGTCGGCGTCGCGTTCCAGTTGGATCGGAACGAAGAAGTTTCGGCGAAACACGGCTTGTTTGCCCAGGTAGCCGGGATTCAGAAATTCCCAAATCGACCACAATTCCATGATGTGGTTCTCGACAGGCGTTCCTGTCAGAGCGATGCGATACTCGCCTTCCAACGCCCGAGCCGCCTTGGCCTGTTTGGTGTCGGGGTTTTTGATATTCTGGGCTTCGTCGAGGATCACCCCACCCCATTGGATCTTCCCGAAAATCTCCTGGTCACGATGTAACAAGGCGTAACTCGAGATCACGATGGCGTGGTCTTTGACGGCCTTGGGAAACTTCGTTTTTCCTTTCTCTCGTTTCGGTCCGTGGTGGACGAGGACCGGGAGTTCGGGCGTGAACCGTTCGGCCTCGCGTTTCCAGTTGCCGATGACCGAAGTGGGACAAATGAGCAGCGTTGGGTTCGGTCGTTTCTTGGAAGATTTCTTGCCACCGTTCGCCCCCCAGTCGTTTTGCAAGAGGGCCAAAGTCTGGATCGTCTTGCCGAGTCCCATGTCGTCGGCCAGACAAGCCCCGAGGCCCCACTGACGCAGGAACGCCAGCCACGAGAAACCACGTTGCTGGTAAGGACGAAGGGTGCCCTGAAAACCTTCTGGCGTCGGCAATTCTTCGAAGGATTGCTTACCGTGGAGTCGGTCGAGGAACTCTTGCATCTTGCCGGTGGCTTCGGCACCGGTGAACTCAAGCCCGCCGGGAGCCGGTTCGGCCCCCAGTTCCATTCGGAGGAGTTCGCCGACGGTGAACTCGGTCGACTTGTCTTTCAAAAAGGCGATGGCTTTCTCGAGTTCATCGTGGCTGACTTCGACCCACTGGCCACGCACTTCGACGAGGGGGACTTTCAGTTTGGCGAGTTCCTCCAACTCGGCCAATGTCATCTTTTGGTCGCCCAGGGCAACTTGCCATTCGAATTTAACGAGTTCCTCAAGCGACAAGGCCCCGCTGCTGTGACCTCGTGCTCGCTTGACCTTCGCGTTGACCTTGATGCGTTGCTTGGTCCCCTTGCGAGTCCACCAAGCCGGGAGCAGAACTCCAAAGCCCGCCTGCTCCAGGGCTCGCGCAGTCGAGATGAGGAACGCATAAGCACCCGAGGTGTCCGTGTTGAACCCATTTGGCGCGGAAGACTTCAAACTCTTCTCGATGTCGGGACTGAGCGAGGCGGCTTCTCCCAGCGTTGCCAGTAGATATTCGCGTGGTCGGAACCCATCTTTTTGGAGGACCTTCGCCGTTTGTCCTTTGGGGTTCCAGGCGTCTGCCGCAGGGACCAATAAACTCAAGTCGTTTTGAGCTTGGAGGAAGTAATGAACCGACCATTTGTCCTTGCCGTTCGCGTGGATTGTACCGTTCTCCACGGTGGTCGGCTCCTCAAGGCGAAAACAAAGCCGGAACGGGGACGAGACCAAACGCGATACAGGTCGTTGCCATTCGCGGACCTGGTTGGCCAGTTGGAGGGTGCCGTCGCCGTCGATGTGGGGGTCATCGGAACGGAGGGCGTAAATCCACTGGTCGTGTATGCTGTCGAACTGCGGCGAGGTCTCCTTTTTGCCTTTGCGAATGGCGTCATCGACGCCGACGGCATGACGAACGAGCGCATCGACCGTTTGGCCAATGAAACTCCCCAGGATGGCCGATGGGGCAACGTCCGGCGGGGTCTCGGCAGACCGATTCACAGCCCGGCACGGTGCCGGCATTGCTTTGGCCAAACGATTCAGCCGTTGGACGTCTTCTCCGGCGATGGCTGGTTGCCAGTGACCTTGCCAGTCTTCCGTAAAGGTCACGCTGGGTAAGAACTGTTCTCGGGTAACAAGAGAGGCCGTAAACCGTAAGACCGTCGTCCAGTACTTCAACGTCGAACCGATGATCAACGCTGGGGCCAGTGTGTCACGGTCAAGGCTCGCTTCGAGAAGAGCCGCCGTTTGTTCCCACGTCAATACTTTGGCAGTAACGATCCACGGTTTGAGTGCTGGTTTGGACTTCGAAACGATGGGCTCGACGATCAATGGACTTGAAGCAACAGGCTTGCCGCGTAGCGTCGGGAGCCAAAGGAAGGTTGCATCGGAGGATTTACCTGTGGTTGTTGCACTTGCATTGTCTAGCCACTGGAGTTCGGGGAGAACTTCCACAAGCGCCGTGACGAGGGCTGCTTCTCCAGGGTCGAACGGATACGGTTTGGGATACTTCGAAGAACCTGTTGATTCCGCAACGGACGCTTCTTCGGGGGGTGATTCACCCCAGATGACAAACTGTCCTTGCGTGATTCCTCCGTGCAAAATGATCATCGATGGTGCCTCGGTCAAGATGTGGTTGGGATTGTAAGCGCAAGCCTATCTCCCCGTTTCTCGGTCTATTATACATGTTCGGTTGATGGAGAAATACCGTTGAGATGTACACGTTCGGGTTTGAATCGAATTCTTGGATGGGTTTCCGTTGGTGCTGTCCAAACCGGTTGATTCAGTATGAAGAATTCAGGTAGCTCAGAAAATTGCGTTCTCAATTAGCATGGAGGTTACAGCTTCGATATTTCTCCACGCTCATTTTCTGTTACATCAACGTAAACCGATCGTCTTCTGAGTACATCCAAATCGAAGCGGAAATGAGACCGAGTCGGTCCTCAAGAAAGAGAGGTTCGCGATGTCGCGGAATTTGATGTCGTGGTCGTTGCTTGTTCTCGTTTTGTCAGGTGCGAACCCCACAAAGGGAGCCGACTTATTAAAAGCTAACCAGCCAACCAATAAGACCTACATCAACCCCCTTGTGAGTGAGCAGGTCCTGACGAAGCAAGACCTCAACAAATTAACGTTTCCCCCAAGACCGAGGAACTCGAAAAGTACCTTTCAACTTGGTGTCTGGTTGTCCCAAGACAAGTATAACCACGGCGAGCCGATTCACGCTTTGTTCGTTTTGAAGAACCACGGTGAGGAACAGGGGGTGAATTTTTTGGCTACATGGCCGAAATTTGGGTCGACTGGCATTAACCGTGGATCGATTCAAGTCAACGCGATTCGAATGGAATTACCCAAAGACTCTTCACCTGTCCAGAGAGCCGAAGGCCAGAAATGTATTCTATCCAGTGGACCGGTGTCTCGCGTGGAACAAGGGAGTTATTGGTGTTTTCGGAGAAACCTTGCCCGCGGCCCGCTGTTTCCTGGAACGTATGTCGTGTCTTGGAAATACGGTAGCCAACACTCAAATGAAGTTTCGTTCCGCGTCCTGAAAACGAAAGGAAAGCGACCCGCGACGCCGAGATTTATTGGTAGCCCAAAAGAACACCGGTGGTACGATTTGGTTGGGGACCGCGTCCGTCTGAAGGTCGACGCCAACAACGTAAACCACCACAGATATCTCATCGAAAATTTGCGTTCCCGTTCCTGGAGTAACCTCGCCAGCGACTTGGCAGCAGGCCATCGAGTCGGCGAACAACACCGATGGTACACAAATCCCTACGATCTGCCGACCTCGGACAAGATACTCAAAGTTTCAGGAAAACCTGTTCCTGCCAAAAACTCCAAGGGACATGCTCCGCACATTTTTGAAATTCAACTCAAACCTGTTGCGGCTGGCCAGGTGTTGCAGTTCGATAATCTTTATCTTCGTCCCTCGCTCATCATCCTGCCGACCAAAGGTGCGACAATCTTGACCTCTGAAGAGAGAATGAAAAGGAAAAAGACAGCAGCTGCCCAAGATAGGAAGAGCGCTCAAAGGAACGCCGTAGTAAGGAACTACCAGAAAACATGGAAAGTGCGGCTCGAACGCCCGCAAGGTTGGTGCCGCGACCTGCCTTTTCATGGTCAAGCCATGTGTGCCGTAGTTGTGGGCACCGACCACATCCGCATTCGTCGCGGAGCGCAGATCGATTCGATTGTGGATCGCGTCAGAAGTATCCACGAAGCCACCGTGATTTCTTTTTGGCAGGGACTCGTGCGAACACCGTGGATGAAGATTCATGTCCCCAAATGATTGGACAGGAAGCGGTCAAGGACGTTGGGCACGATATCGTTTCATCCGCCGATTCTCATGCGTGCTTCCATTAGGAATTGCTGCGGATCGACAAAACCAGAAATCGGTGCACCCATTTGCTTTCCGTCGGGACTAACGAAAAGGATCATTGGTAAGCTGGCAACGTTGTATTTCCTAGCCAAGTCTTGGCGTTTATCGTAATCGACCTTGACGACAATGGCGTTCTCGTGCAAGTAGGTTCGGACCGCCGGATGTACAAAGGTGACTTCATCGAGTTTGGTACAGAACCCACACCAAGCGGCTGTGAAATCCACCATGACGGGCTTCTGTGCTTCCTTGGCGAGTTCCAAGGCCCTTTCGTAATTGGATGCCAGTATCAGTTCTTTAGGTTGTCGGGTCGATGGTTGAGGGACCATCAACGCCGCGACCAACACCCCACTGAAGACGAGAACTGCGAGGAGGATAGGCAGATAATTCGAAAAGGTGCGATTCATCAGAAGAGATTTCCATGTATACCACTGGGATTCAAAACGGACAGTTCGTTGAGGACCTAACGGGTCCTTCGAACTAATCCTATTATACTAGGCTCGACACAACGACTTTCGTGTGAAATAGCTCACCCATCCCAGATACTTCTGTCCGCCAAAAGATGTTCCCAATCATGTGGCGGACAGAGTTGACAGTTTCCAGTGTTATTGATTCCGGATGACACACAGAATTCGCCTCTGCGTGTTTTCTTGAAACTCTCGGACGACGTCGCTGCTCGTTCCCGGCCCTCCAAACCGTACGACAGAAACGCCCTGGGTTGCCTGATCACCGGTCAAGTACCAAACCATGGCGTACGGTTGATCGCCTCGAAGTCGAGCGATATCCTCCGTCGTGAACTTGATCGATACACTGTTATGGGCGAGATACTCCTCGGTCTCTGGGTTGGCCGGAGGAATTTCTAATAGAGTCTTCACTTCAATAGCCTTTTTTCCGGGGAAAGCGTGAAGTTTTACCCGGTAGATTCCCGGCTTGAATGTCATCCGACAAGGGATGGTACCCTCGGAGGATGTTTCGACTATTCGGACTTGGGCATTTTCGGGCTCAAGGAATTGAAACTGAATGTATTCGACATTGAAGCGAGGTCGGCTAGCAACCTGGCTGGTCAAGGGAACTCGAAGACAGGTCGGTGCGGTCGAGGTCATCGTGGGTTGTCCTGACGAAGGGGCTGGCACCGGCCCGGGAGTCGGCGTAACATACGGGGTTCGACAAGGCGAGGGAGTTGACATAATTGCGGGTGGAGTCAGTGGGACAGACGGCGTTGGTGCTATCCCAATTGCGGATGGAATCGAGTTTGGAGACGACCGCAGTTGGTAGCTCGTGACCGGAACCACTTGCCCATTCACGAAACGATACGTCGTGACTGGGACGTAGAACATGTGCTTGGCTCCGTGCGACTCAGACGGTGGATTTTTCGGAGCGCTTACCTTTGCTTTCGCTCGCCCGACTTTCCGGTAGGTTCCGGAGAGGCCGGGAAGGGTCGAATCCTTGATGGTAATGTGTTTTTGATCGATCCGATATCGAAACCGAAAGGGTTGATCGACCAACTCCTTGAAGCCAGCTTCCTGTTCCTGAATGTCCGAATCGCTAAGTTTTTGCGGTCCTTGCGTGCGGATGTTTGTGACGATGCCGTAGAGTATGTTGTCTTTGGTTGTGTTGAAGTCATTGTCTAAGACTTGTCCTACGGTCCCTCCCTTGAGCGTGATTCGAAGACGGTTGCCGTTGATCTTCAAACGCATTTGACCTTTGTTGGTCTTGCGGGTCCAGGTTCCTTGTAACTTCGAGACGTCTGCAACGCTAAGTTGGGCGGTTCCGAGACACACCGTCAACGTGAGAATTCCAAATAAGAGTCTCTTGACTCGGCACATTCTGGTTCCCTCCGTGTTCCCATTTCGGTTTTGCGGGTGCTTGTTGGTCGTTTTTGGTCCCACAGGTCCTCGCCAAAACCTGTAGGTGTGATCGTCGACCACACGGAGCGGATAGTAGTCAGGAAGGGATTTGGTCACAAGAGGAACTGGGAAGGGCAAAGGTGATGGTTCTGAGTCATGCAACTTCACCGATCGGTTGAGCTTTCGGGCATGGTGAGGCTCGGAATTTCCGATGGAAATCTGGAACTGTTCATCATTTTGCGAAATCGAAATAGGATTTAATCCAACCGTAATATGAGAAGATAGCGGTTCGAAAGGGGCTTTCCAGCGAAGGGCAAGAGTGTAAGACGGGGTACAATTTGGTCGTTGCAATTCTTGAGTGTTTCAGGGCGTTTCCAAGGGGACAATAGTCAAGGGCAGAGTTGCAAATCATTGTTGAAATTAAACTTATAGATTTTGACAGTTCCCGGCGCTGCCAAATTGGCGTCGCAGCTTACTACAATTTTGGTTTCATTTCAGTGCCGAAATCGAGGTCTTTGTAGCCAGCATTTTGATCGAGTTCAGGTGAATGAGTGGCGAGGCTCGTGGAAATGGTCTGAGCACGGGCGATCATGAGTCTATAATAAGTCGTGTCAACCCCGAACTCACCAGGCCCACAGTCCTATCAGGAGCCAACGATGGCGGAAGAGCGAAAGATTGTAACCCAGACTCCGGAAAATAGCGAAACGCCGCTCGATGCGGTTTGTAGTTGGGTGACCCCAACAAAACTGTTTTTCGTGCGTAATCACTTCGACGTCCCGACGATCGATCCGAAGTCCTGGTCGTTGACGATCGAAGGGTGTGTCGATCAGCCCAAGACGTTGAAGTTGCGAGACCTCGAAGCGATGCCCCAACAGACCGTTTTCGTCACTCTCGAGTGTGCCGGGAACGGGCGCTCTTACTTGAGCACTCCCGTCCATGGAGTTCAGTGGGGAGCCGGGGCTGTGGCGCATGCCGAGTGGACCGGAGTCCCGTTGGCGAAAGTTTTTGAGGGATTGGAGTTGACTCCGGACGCGTTGGAAGTCGTATTCGAAGGAGCCGACAACGGCATCGAAGGCAAGCTGACGGAACCGATTCACTTTGTGCGCAGCTTGCCGATCGAAAAAGCGATGCATCCCGATACAATCCTGGCGTTGCGAATGAATGGCGAGCCTCTCACTCCCGACCACGGATTTCCAGTACGGTTGTTGGTGCCAGGGTGGTATGGGGTAGCCTCGGTCAAGTGGGTCCAACGGATCGAAGTCGTAAACAAGCCGTTCGAAGGCTACTACCAAACTTACAAGTACACGATCGGGAAGCAGACTCCGGAAGGCATCGCGAACGTCGGAGTCCAGGGGATGACTGTCAAGTCAGAGATCATCCGGCCGAGAGAAGACGAAGCGATCGGGATCGGCTCCCAACGAATCTTCGGTATGGCCTGGGCCGGCGAACACGCCGTCGCCAAGGTCGAGATAAGCACAGATGGCGGCGAAACCTGGGGAGAAGCTCGACTAGTGGGCCTTCAGGCTCCATACTCCTGGACCATGTGGGAATACTTTTGGGAGGTCGCGACCGCTGGCCAGTACGAGATCTTATCGCGGGCCACTTCGACCAACGGCGACACACAGCCGCTCGAACACGATCGATTGCGAGCCGGTTACATGATCAATTTCTTGCGATCACGGCGTGTTGTTGTCGAAAGCCGGACAGTCGATCAGGCCAAGAGACAACAGTATTCGGAGACGGAAGCTCTGTTGTATGACTTCTACGCTTTCTCCGAAGCGAATGCTGCCATGACGTTGGACGTGGACATGGAACTGATGGACGGAGCTGGGATATAGAATAGTTTCCGAATAATGAAGTGGTGTGTCACCGCCGGTGTCCGGCTTGGCACGCCCTTGTGTGAAAGCTCGTTACCCTTCAAGAGGACAAGTCTGTTGTTGTTCAACCCAGTTCCCAGACCTTCGACCTGCGCTAAACAAATAGTCAGCCTTCGCCCTTCAAAAATATGAACTGATTGCAAAACGCTGTTGTCCAACACAAGTGTGAACCACTCTCAGTTTTGGTAGCGTATGGCTTCGGGGTGTTGTTTGAGGGAACAAAGGTTCGCATCTGTGTTGGGTACATGCCAAAAGGTCCGCACGGCTCGTGTGAACTTTGTCATTCCCTCAAAGTCTAACTGAAGCAATCGGTAACCGCTCTAGCAACAAAAGAACGTCCGGATTTTGTCTCAATGAGTGGCCGCCCTATCAACTCTGGGAATTGCCATTAGCTGCTTGCAACCTACGTTGAAATCCCCGACAATACACACCAATTGTTACCATTATCGTACTTGTGGTGCTCATCCTTCAACACTGGATCTAATGCATAACCATGCGATGCTCACTTGCGATCTCCCTGCTTTTGGTCCTGTTCTCATTGAGGACGCTCATCAAAACGTCCGTTCCGATGAACCTCAAAGTACGAAGGACGATGCCCGGTTCATCGAAACACGTATCCGGCCGCTCTTTGCGAAACACTGCTTCCATTCGTTCATGGGAATGTCGTGCGCGAGATACTTACATAGCCGCTTGATAGAACGATCCTCTTCATCAAACTACAGCATGATTCTTCCTGAGGAAGGCTTATCTCATGGTCCTCCAACGAATTTTCCTCTTGTTTCTGTTCCAGAGTCTTGGCTTCGTCCAAACGGTTCAAGCCAGCATAAAACCTGCTGATCTTGTGCTGACCAACGGTAAGATCGTTACACTCGACAAACGATTCGGCGTGGTTCAGGCTCTCGCAGCCCACAAGGGCAAAATCTATCGGGTTGGCAAGAATTCCGATGTGGCCAAGTTCATCGGGCCAAAAACGACCGTGATTGATTTGAAAGGCAAACTTGCGATTCCGGGGTTTATCGAATGCCACGCACATTTTGTGAGCCTTGGTCGTTCGAAAATGATGCTCCCACTTGCCCGAGCCAAGTCTTGGGACGACATCATTGAACAAGTGAAAACTGCAGCGAAAAAGACTCCAAAAGGGGAGTGGATAATCGGTCGAGGTTGGCATCAAGAAAAGTGGAGTACCAAACCCAAAGCCAACATCAACGGCTATCCAATCCACACCCGACTGAGTGAGATCACGCCAGACCATCCAGTATTACTTACACATGCCAGCGGGCATATGTGCTTTGCGAATGCCGAAGCCATGCGTTTAGCCAAAGTCACCAAGACGACGTCCAATCCGTCAGGTGGCGAAATTCTCAAAGACGGCAAAGGCAATCCGATAGGAGTCTTTCGGGAAACAGCACAGGGGCTAGTACAACGAGCTTACCAACAGAGTTTGCGAGACAGAACGCCCGAACAGCAAAAGAAAGAACTCACCAGAGCCATCGAGCTTGCTACTGAGGAATGTTTGCGCAATGGCGTCACCAGTTTTCAGGATGCAGGATCATCCTTTGGGACTATTGCTACATTCAAGAAGTTAGCGGAGCAGGGCAAACTCAAGGTGAGGCTCTGGGTAATGGTTCGAACAGGAAATATGCAACTTGCCCGTTTACTGTCTCAGTTCATCATGGTTGGCTTTGGTGATAACTTTTTGACTGTGAAGGCTATCAAGGTCATTTTCGATGGTGCTCTCGGGGCGCACGGAGCATGGTTGCTTGAACCATACGAAGACTTGCCCATGAAAACGGGACTCAATACGACCTCTCTAGCTTCACTTCGCAAGACGGCCGAAATCGCAGTCAAGAATAAGTGCCAGTTGTGTGTTCATGCCATCGGTGACCGTGCCAATCGCGAGGTCCTCAATGTATTCGAAGCCACGTTCAAAAATTATCCATCCAAGAATTCGCGCCGATGGCGTGTTGAGCACGCTCAACATTTGCACCCCACTGACATTCCGAGATTCAGCCAACTTGGCGTTATCGCCTCGATGCAAGGTGTTCATTGCACCTCGGATGCAGCTTACGTGCTGTCTCGGTTGGGATATCGTCGTGCTTCCGAGGGGGCTTATATGTGGCAAAGCCTCTTACGTTCGGGGGCCATCATCGCGAACGGCACAGACGCTCCCGTCGAGGACATCAGCCCCATAGAATGCTTCTACGCAAGTGTGACTCGCAAGTTAGCGAATGGGGCCGTGTTCTTCGAAAAACAGAAAATGACCAGGCAGCAAGCTCTAAAATCCTACACCGTGGATGCCGCGTTCGCTGCGTTCGAAGAGAAGATCAAGGGAACGTTATCTCCCGGAAAGTTGGCAGACATTGTAGTCCTTTCCAAAGACCTTTTGACAATTCCGGACCGAGAAATTCTCAACACCCGCGTGGACTACACAATCGTCGGCGGAAGAGTGATGTATCAGCGTAAGAAATTCCGTTGATGAAGGCTCAGACGTTTTGTTGGCCATTGAGACACCTCGTCTAACTTCGTGAGTGCAACAACTTCGAGTTGTTACTCTACTGAGGTTTTGTTGATTGCACTTGGCTCTTCCGTTTCTGGGTGCCAAGAATTTCGATCCAGACGTCACAAGCTGCAAATTTTTCGGGACTTCTGAAGACAAGCGGCTGTCTCAATGTCGTGAACCAGCCCATTTTTACCGAGTTTGGCACCCAGAAACGGAAGAGCCCGAAAACTTCAGTTGTAGAGTTAAACTGGGTTCGTTTTGAAACCGTAAGCTTTAATGCTACGAGCCAATCTCGAGATTGGACCACCTTCTTTCCAGTTCTCCGCGTTCTCCGCTTCGCTCGCTATGATCCCGCTTCGCTCGAGTTTAAGCCTTCTCGCCGTTTGGGTGTACGGATAAGTAAGAGTCGTGTTTGTGCTTGTTCTTTGGGTTCCGTGGGTTTGCACCCACGACTAGTATCTGTCACTCCTTCAGACCTAAGAAACTAAAACACGACTCTCGTTTAACCGACCCTCCCAGGGAGAAGGATTTAGGATGAAGAGAGAAATGGCGGTTTCCCATTGAAGGCGGTTTAGGCTCGAACAGAAGCACGCTTTGAGTTGTAAGCTCAGGTCAATCGGAGTCGCCGGACAGTTTGTAGAATCTAGAATCCAAATCAACAACCAAAAACAGCGATAAACAATGCCAGGTTCGACTTCGTCGCTAGATTGTTGTCTCTAACGGTTCCCCTTGGGATTCTAAAATTGGAATTTATCGGCCAATCTTACGAACATGCACCTGGCTTGTACTTTTTCTGGACTGCAATTGAGTCCACTCCAACCTCGAATACCCACGACGAACACAGAATTCCAAAATCCAGAGGCACACCCAAATCAAACGTGTCCAAGCTTAGATGAGGTTGACCGAGGCAAACTGTTGCCTTAAATTGAAATTAATTATTATCAAAAAATAGTAGAAGATTACAGGTAGTGTGGTTCGATGTCCACGAAGAACCAACCCGAACCACCCAATAACGACTCCTCTAACACCGAACGCAATCCCTCACCAAGTTCTAACAAAAAACATGAGAGCAGTGGTCCTCGGACCGAACTTTCAAGAGCCAGTTTGGGGCGTTACAGTTTGTATCTAAGGTATACCCGCAGTTTAAACATTGCTGGCACCAAAACGGTCTCTAGCGGACAACTCGGTGACGCTTTGGGCATTACTGACGCTCAGGTTCGAAAAGATTTGGCGTATTTGGGAAATTTGGGCCATCGTGGTGTTGGCTATCCCATTCCAGAACTAATGTCTGCCTTGAGAGCGATTCTTGGGGTCAATCGCAACTGGTCGGTAGTGATCGTGGGTGTCGGAAATCTAGCACGTGCTTTGTTACGATACCAGGGATTCCGAGAACAAGGGTTCGACATCGTAGCATTGTTCGATGACGACCAAGAAAAAGTTGGCCAGACTGTCGAAGGCTTGTTGATTCAATCTCTAGATGAACTATCTACAATGGTCGCCCAAACGAAAGCCGAATTGGCCATTCTGACCGTTCCTTCGGAAGTTGCCCAAGAAGTGGCAGACACACTGGTCAACGCCGGGATTCGTGGTATACTCAACTTTGCTCCCGTAGTGTTGCACTTGCCTAGTTCGGTCCAACTTGTTACGGTAGATTTGGCTGCACAACTCGAGCAACTTGCTTCCCTCATTCATTTGGGAACTAACGACACAAAAAAACTCGGATAAAGGGATTCGAACAGCCGTTTTTCGGCATAAGTGTATGTTTACGAACCATCAGATATCATCTATCATCAATGGCATTGGATTCGAACTTATTTGTCCAACCTCATTCATTACCCCGTAGTGTAACGGTAGCACAGCAGATTTTGGCTCTGCTTGTCCAGGTTCG
>CAYRFQ010000127.1:0-19080 GCA_964423615.1 uncultured Alcaligenaceae bacterium
GAAAAAGAAGAAAAACCGATCTCAAAATCGATCACCGTAGCGCTGTAGTACTAGACCATTCGTATGCCGAAGTTCCTCCACGGAATCCTCACGGCACAATTGCAAACCAGGTTTCCCGAACGACCTGAGATCACTCCCAGGTGAGTCGATACCGAAACTACATCTTGTCTATTCCTGCTCCAGCAGTAACGAGGTCTAACTTAGACACCAACAAAGGCTCAGAAACCACACGAAACTTCACCTTCATTGCGCGAATCCCTTGTCAATCGACTAACCTATCGATCTCCCGCGAGAGACCACGATCGGTAAGATTCGTCAGAGGTTTCCTGAGTCTGGACTTCCGCAAGCCACAAGCAATATACCGACACCATTGTTAGGAACAATACACCAGACACGCCACCCGGAAGCCTCGTGTCGGTTAATAGGAGTTGGAAAGTAACAGCAAAAACACAGGTATTCTCCCTGCGCCCGTGGCTGTAAAAGATAGTATTCATGCAGATAACAACACTGACTGCTTGTGTCAGACAGAAACGGGGATATTCATGTCCCATCTCATTTACAGTTCAGACAATTTGGGCGGAAGAGGTTGTGCGGTTGTTTCCAACAATGGCGAAATGTGTATTGTCGGTCCTTCCATCGTGGTACACAGAAAAGCCAATTTCGGCAGTCTGTTTGATAGATTTGTGATGACCGCTTCATAAAGCGCAAGCGTAGGATTTCCATTCTTGGCAAACGAAGTAGGAAAACCAAAACACAAGAAAAAAAATGCCCTCGAAACTACTTTCTTGATCGTTTCTCTTGGATGGAACTCAGATACAGCTTTGTGTGAAAAGAAGTGCGTGAAAGGTGGACGCCAGGAACCCAGACAGCATTACGATTTCTTCATCTACCAATGGAAATTTTTCATAATGTATGAATTTCAAACTTCAAAAGCAATGACTTTCCTGGCGTTCCGAACTTCCAATACACCATGGCTTACTGTTGCAAAAAAGAGACACAGGCAATGCCTTTCTCTATGGAACCTGGTGACTTGTCCATTGACAATTATCACAAGCACTATCAGTCCCAGTTGCTCGCCACAGGCAGAAGAATTAAGTGACTCTTAGATAGTCCTTATTATGCCTTTGATTGGAAATGTGTCGTTAGCCCGTCGAACGGTTATTGTCAGAGATGGAAATAACGAGGTTGAATGAGACTCTCTGCGTTCGTTGCAGGCAATGCTTTGCGCCGCCGAAACGAGGGATAAACAAATGTAGTCTTCCGTGCCTTGTTTGCTCTCGCCTAACAGACTCGTAACCTCAAGCCAAGAGCATGGCCACTTGGAGTGTTTTGATCGTCCTGGCGAGATAAGTGATAGGCTTCTGGTCAAAGCAGAAGCCTGTTCGAACTCTTAAAATCTAAAAGGACCAAATAGCTTGTTTATCCCGCAATCCCTACGGCGCAAACCCGAGCATTTTGCGTCACTTACGAGATTCCTCACGCAGAATCATCGTGTTAACGGCTCAAAGTAAAATCATACTGCTGTTTGTCCGCTGTTACCTCGACCTTCAATGGAGTTTTGGCAAGACTGGCGTACTTCATTGGGATAGGCCGGTTCTTCAGCGATTCTCGGTAGGCCTTCAGTTTGGCTTGGGCCGTTTCCAAAAGTAATTCGTCAGGGACATCTTGCTCATGAATAGTCACAAGATTGGTACAGGCACAAGCACCCGATTGACCCATGCAAGTCAGCTGGAACTGTCCGTTTTCGTCGGTCAGGCCCATAGCGATATACTCCGGACCAAAATCGATTTGGGGAATAAACTGGACCTTGGCCTTGCTCAAGGGTTTGCCGTTCAAAAGAACGGTGCCCTTCACTTCGACGATTGGGGGAGGGGATTTCCCGAAACACCCGGTCAAAACGACGAGAGGACAGACAAGCACAGCTTTCCTGAGAATCTGGAAAACACGTTCATTCTTCAGGAAGTTAAGGAATCTCATCGTATCACTTCTCCGTCAGACCGTCGAGAGAGTCGCTGTAAGGTCTCTAGATCGCTAGCACTGGTCAGAGTCAAGAATTGGACAGATCCATCGCACCTCACAAAATTGGCTCCTCTGCCGTGACCACTTCCAAAATTGCACATTCGTCTCTGCTCGCCAATAAAAGCAGCCGAAGAATTGATCGGGTAAAAAGAATCTCCCAAGTGGTCTTGGCCCGAGTTGTAGTTCGTCCAAGCCCAACCCCTATACATCGCCAAACGATCTTCCACGAAATTGACTCCAGCCGAACCCGTTGCTCGGTAGGTTGGATCATCGCTAAAGCGTTCTCCAGCAAGGAGCGTATTCGACGAACCGTCGCTGATTACATCAACCGCACTGTTGTAATACATTACACCATCGAAAGTAGCAGTAAAGATAGGCCAGGCACTAATTCCAGCATTAGCGAAGTAACTGTTGGCTCCAAAATAGTACCCTCTGTACTGGGTGACCGGTTCAGGGATGTAATCCGAAGGACACTGATAAGTTGTAATGACCGTCGCACCTGGCGAATCGGGGCCATTCGTATAGGCATACTCACGCTGAGTGAGATCAAGTTGTTCGTGCAAATTGCTTTGCTCGATGTGAGGTTGGATCCAGGTCAGCCAAGATCCCCATTGTCCCTTGATCGCTTGGGGCGGACAACCTCCAACGGGACAACTGCTTTGCCAGATGGCTCCCGACTCACTCCCTATCGGGACACTAATTCCCGGTGGAAAATACTCGTGCAACTCGTAGTAACCGTTGCAAGCGAGACCGATCTGTTTCAAGTTGTTTTGGCAGTTTAGACGGTCAGCAGCCCCACGGACCTTCTGAACTGCGGGCAAGAGCAAACCAACCAAAACCCCTATGATGGCAATAACCACCAACAGTTCGATCAAGGTAAATCCAAGACGAAGACAATTCGGAACACGCCGAACTTTCGCCCTATACATCTTCACACCTCCTAGGATTGTCCCAAACTCGGGAGAATGAAATCTGATTTTCCTGGCTAGGAAAAGTTTCGAAAGAATTACGGACTGGAAGAATGCCTGTCCCCGACAGGACACGATCCAAAAGCCATTTATATATATACTGAGCAAACTTGTAGCTAACAATTGCTCAAAGCGTTTCTTTTTCGTTTGGATTCCAGATCTTTCTGTTTTCAGACTTTGTCCCTCACACGGCTCCCGTTCGTTTCAGAAATGGGTAGTTTGCAGAAGTTTGGAAAGTCTGACAGGTAGTTCAACGCGGACACAAATGCACCAAACACCTTCAACCCAATCATCCTTGTCGCCGCAAACCACCTAAAATCCAAGCCTAACAATCCCATTCAGGAGTCTATTGAGCCAAGCAGGACGACGGCTAACATCTTGTTCCACTTCTTCGTTTTTCGGAACACCAACTCGAATCTATCCTTCCAACAGTTCGGGCACCTATCCCTCATCGTTCCATCCGACGGCACAAAGTACTAATTCCGATTCAACCGAAGATTAAAAACACAAAGCCCAAGTCTCCTTGGGCTCTAAAGACGTCCGTCGAAAGCACAACAATATCCACACAGAAGTTCTCTATCAGCGTTTGACCCGAACCCACCGCACGGCGTCAGCAATCACGAACCCGTTGGCGTCATCATTGCGGATGGTCACACTTCCCTTGCTTCCGGCCTCGAAACGTCCCGTGAAGACTTTGTTCCATCCTCCGTTTTTCTTCTGGTCAACCGTCAGTTTCTTCGTTCCGCTCGCGTGCAATATCAGTACAGATACGTTCGAGGCTCGGTTCTTGTTCGTAGACCAGATCAGATAGACCGCATACTCTCCCGCACTCGGCAATTTCGGAACATATTTCACCGATTTGCTACCTTGGCCATCGTTCCCATCGTGTAGATACCCCGCACCAACATACGGCGGCACCGAAAAACTGTTCGTCCATTCGCCTCGAATTTCTGCACGAGAATTATCGACTACGATCCCAGTCAATGTCTTCGGGTCGATCCCAGAACCAAGACGCACCGGGCCTGTCCATTCGAGTAGTTGTTCATCGGCCAGCAAACGTTTCTTGAGTTGCTCATACGGGACCTTCTGAACACTGACACCTCCATCAATAGCCATCGACGCCGCCGAACCGGCGGCCTGACCCAGAATCATGAATACCGGTTCCATCCGGATGGAACCATACGCAATGTGAGAGGCCGACAGACACACTGGCACGAACAAATTGCCACACTCACGCTCTTTCGGAACGATGCTCCGATAAGACACTGGATACGGTTTCGGACACCGTACCTGCACATCGCCTTCGTTCCGAACGCGTCCGTCGATAACAACCCGCTGGGAATTATGCGAATCCATGTTGTAACTCGCCAATCCGATCGAGTCTTTCGCGACTTGTTTACTCAGACAGTTGTGTTCTGTCATCACATAATCCGAAATCATACGACGACCTTCTCGCACATAAAGCGCATGGGGCCAACCACCCGTATCCGGGAATTCACCCTTGGTCAACCCAAACGCACGAACTCGCTTTTGCATAGCTTTAGGGACTTCAGGATCATTGGCCCAAAACCACATCAAGCCTTGTTGATAGTTAACATGATCTTGAAAAATCGCTTCACGAGTTGCATAGTCACCTTCTGCCCAACCATAATTTGCCCCAATGTGGTCCGTCGAAAAACCGCCTTGGTTGTTGGAATCGCCCACATGGAGTTGAAGTGGGATCGGTGGTTTCTTCTTGATATATCGCAGGAGCAGTTGATATTTATCCCGATCATAATTCTTGGGTTTAGGAAATGCTAACCGATCCGCTGAGTTCGAGAAGAACATACGGAAGTTATAAGCCTGCACCTTCTTATCGGCTTGTCCAGGCTTGCCCGGATCCCCCGGAGAAATACCCCACAGCAATCCACTCGTGGGATCACCAGGAACCTTATACGGATCGATGGGAACCACAAAGTTATGTTTGTTACGGAACTGCACACCGTTGAGTGTTTCACCATACTTGTCATTCCCCTCGCGACCCACCGTATACGAAACCCCAGCTTTGGCGAAGAGGTCGCCTTCGTACGTCGCATCGCCATACATCTTGGCGACGAAAGTGTTTCCATTCTCCGTCGTGATCGCCGTGATACGATTTTTCTCCTTCTTGACATCCTTCAATCGGTGCTCGAAATACACCGTAACGTTAGCCTCCTTGAGCATCGCCCGAAACGTCGCTTCGGCCTTGCTCGGTCGAAACCCACGCTGCTTGCCGACACGCTTCAAAAACTCGCGAGCCATTCCTTGGATAGAATCCCCTCGTCCCAAATCGACGGCACTGAGCCCCCCGGAAGTCATCCCACCGACATGCTTGCGAAACACCACCAACACTGCGGACTTACCCATCCGAGATGCCTGGATAGCCATCATGACGCCGGCTGGCGTACCCCCATAAACGCAAACGTCGGTGACGATCTTTTGGGGTGGATTCGCTTTCGGAACAGGATAGTAATACCGTAGATTTGGGTGCCCTTCCTGACCAACGGAAGCCACAGGGAACAAAACAATAAAAAGAATAGCCAGCCGCAAGGAGAGTCGAGCTGGCCAGATGACAGGTATTTGCATGGTTGATGTTCTCACAGTTAGAACAATGGAGTTATTCCCTAATTCCAGCGATTCGCAACAGGAAAGCCTGTCGAAAGGCAACTTCCCGCAACCGCTCAAATCGTCCACTCGCCCCACCATGACCGGCAGCCATGTTCGTCTTCAACAACAACATCCGATCATCCGTTTTGCGATAACGTAGACGTGCCACCCATTTGGCCGGTTCCCAATACTGAACTTGGGAATCATGCAGTCCCGTCGTTACAAGTATGTGTGGATAGTCCGTTTTTCGAACATTGTCATACGGAGAGTACGACAACATATAGTCGTAGTATTTTTTGACATTCGGGTTGCCCCATTCGTCGTATTCACTCGTCGTCAACGGAATCGTGTCGTCGAGCATCGTCGTGACGACATCAACGAACGGGACATCAGCCACAACTCCCGTAAACAAATCAGGACGCATGTTGAGCACTGCACCCATCAGTAACCCACCGGCACTACCGCCGCGAGCGAAGATACGTTTGGGATCGGCATATTTATGTTTGATGAGGTGTTCCGCGACGTCGATGAAGTCCGTAAACGTGTTCTTCTTTTTCAGCAATTTGCCATTCTCGTACCATTGCCGACCCATTTCCTGCCCGCCCCGAATGTGGGCGATGGCATAAACAAAACCACGATCGAGTAGATTTAAACGCGTTGAAAGAAAAGTTGGCTCTCGGCTCGCGCCGTAGGAACCATAGCCGTACAACAACAACGGAGCACTTCCATCGATCTTCGTTCCCTTGCGATACACCAACGAGACCGGAACCTTGGTCCCATCTCGGGCCGTTGCCCACAACCGATCGGTCACGTAGTTCTTCGGATCGAAACCACCGAGCACCGGAGTACGCTTGACCAGGTTCTTCTTTCGAGTCCGCATGTCGTAATCGTAAACCGACGAAGGTGTGGTCAAGGACGTATAGTTAAAACGTAAGACTTTGGTGTTCGTCTCAGGATTCATGCCAAGGCGGGCAGCATAGGCCGGTTCCCCGAAATCCAGATCATGCGACTTCTTGCTCTTCCAGGATTGGATGCGGATGTGTGTCAACCCGTCGCGCCGTTCTTGCAAAACGAGAAAACTCTCGAACGGCATCGCTTGCTGGAGAAAGACCGACTTACGGTGAGGGACGACCTCTTTCCAGTTCGTCTTCTCCGGCGACTTCACCGGCGCTTTCATCAACCGGAAGTTCTTCGCTTTCCAATTCGTGCGGATGAAGAAGTGATCGCCGAGATGCTCCACCGAATACTCCAAATTACGCTCGCGAGGCTGGATCACTCGAAAAGTCCCTTGTGGTTTGCTCGCTTCGAGAAATCGGTATTCCGTGGAGACCGACTGGTCGCACCCAATCATCACAAATCGATCGGACCGAGTCTTGAACACGAAGCAACGAAACGTAGGGTCCTTCTCTTCGTAGACGAGCTTATCGCCGGATGGCTTGGTCCCCAACTCGTGGCGATAAACTTGAAAAGATCGAAGTGTTTCCGGATCTTGTCGTGTATAGAAAATCGTTCGGTTGTCGTTGGCCCACGCATAGTTGCCTGTTACATTCGGAATCGCGTCCGGCAACAACTTCCCTGTTTCCAAATCCTTAAACCGCAATGTATATTTTCGCCGTCCGACGTAATCGACGGCAAACGCCAATCGGTTGCGTTCAAAGCTAACCTGAGTTCCTCGAACGGAACAGAATTTCTTTCCTTTCGCCAGGGCATTGACGTTGAGGAGAACTTCCTCCTCCGAGCGGTCCTTGTCTTTGCTACGACAGTAGACGGGGTACTGCTGACCTTCCTCGAAACGGGTGTAGTACCAAAAACCATCCTTTCGATAAGGAGCCGACGCATCGTCTTGTTTGATACGGGCTTTGGCTTCTTCGAAGAGTTTCTTCGCGAGAGGCTCATCCTTTTTCATCATGGCTTCCGTGTACGCGTTTTCGTCGCGAAGGTACTTGAGCACAGCGAGATTCTTACGTTCGCGGAGCCAGTAGTATGGATCGATCCGGACGTCTCCATGTTTTTCCAATCGGTGAGGTTTTCGTTTTGCTTGGGGCGGCTTGGGTCCGTCGGCCACGACACAATGTTGCGGGAAAAACCACACAACGGCTGTGAACCCAACCAGGACTTGGAAAAAGATACGGTTGTTGCTGAACATACGACTGAATTCCTTGATCGTAGAAAGCCGATGAGGCAGCGAGCATCGATGATGATTTCGCGGTGAGATGATCCTACCATGCCGCTCTGGCATTGGAAAGTTTTGACCACAACTGCTCCCGGCACATCCAATCACAAAAATTCCGAATTAAAAAACAGACAACTAGACAAACGTTAGAATCGGCGGCGTCTTGTTTACGGGGTGAACAGTGAATGACATAGAAGACATATGGCGAGAGGTATTCGAGCGACACGCTGCCGCGCTCGTACTCTATGTCCGACAATGGACAGAAACGTTCGCCGACGCCGAGGACGTTGTGCAAGACGCGTTCGTCAAAATGATCCGCAAACGCGTGAGACCCGACGACTCGTCGGCGTACTTATTTGCTGCCGCACGGAACGCCGCAATCGATCATCACCGTAATACAGCCCGTAGAAGACTACGGCAACAATCGGCTGCCGAACTTCGTCCCTGGTTCGAAACGGTGTCAACCGATAACGTAGATCGCGAGTCGATCGAAACCGCACTCCTTACTCTGCCCAAGTCCCAACGCGAAGTTGTGGTCTTGAAGATATGGGGCGAACTGACATTCGCAACCATTGCCGAGGTCCTCAACGTTTCACCAAATACCGCTGCCTCGCGTTACCGTTACGCCATTAAGGCCCTACGAAAAATGCTCCAAGGTGAACTCGTTGCGGAGGAATTCCAATGAATGAACTTGATCACGAGTTCGAAGCCAAACTCGGGTCGATGCGGCCAGCGAAACCCTCTGGAGATCTGTTCAATCGAATCCTTCAGCACGTCGCCAACGAACCGACACACACTTCTCCCAGGATGCTCCTCCCGTTTCGCCAACCGTATCCCATTGGGTTGACGTTCGCAGGACTCCTCACCGCCATGCTCCTGATTCTAATGGGCTGGTTCCCAACGCCCTCGGGACCGCCGATTTCGGCTAGTTCCAGTTCTGTCGTCTCGCGCGATGAAGAGCATCCAACTCCAGACCGTCCTCGACCAGATCGTGATGCGTCAGTGCGAAACGCAGAACGAGACGATGCTCTACCAAATTTTGTGAATTACTCCCGCGCGTTGCGAGAGTCACCCGAAGCGTTCGAACGGTTGTTGGAAAAGCATGCCGACAGCTTGCTACCTCGAACGCCTGACGTTTCGTCTGTTCAATTAATGGAGGTATCTTCGTAGTGACATTTTCGCAATCTGTAGCATGCGTTCTTCTGGTAATCGGCGTTGGGCTTGCCTCAAACGCTTTCACTTTCGGTCAGGAAAACACAACCGATCTGGGAAAAAACGCCGCCCTGAAGTACTGGATGGCTTTCGCAGTCATGCCAGAACTAGACACCCAAGACCGCAAACTTCTATCTACCCCGTCCAAAGTGGCTGTAAACAAACATACTCGTGCTTTGGTCAAAAAGGCCAAAACGTCGCTAACGTTATTGCATCGGGGAGCGTCGATTCAACCTTGCAATTGGGGATACGAACTCCGTGAAGGCACTAATTGGTTGCTACCCCACATCGGGAGAGCCAGAGACTTGGCACGCTTGGCGACCCTACGGGCCAGGGTCCGCCTCAAGGATGGAGACGTACAGGGAGGCACCGACGATCTGTTGGCTGCGATGAAGCTGGCACACCACGTCGGAAAAGGTGGATTACTCATCGAAATTCTTGTCGAATGGGGACTTCGGCACATCGCCCTCAAGACCGCCGCTGCGGATCTCGCCGCAATGACACCAGCCCAGCGAAAACAACTCGCCGCGAATCTTCAGAAACTCCCTCCACTGCCCAAGACCGTAACCGGAACCCGGATGGAGAAAAAAGCCGGCTATCGATCCATTACCTACTTGCTACGCGCTGGGAAGTTCGAACAAGTGTTCGGCTACATGACGAATCCAGAACGCGGCGAAAAGTACATACGGGCTGTCAACGCTGTGGCCAAAGCTCTGAAAAATCCGGCAACACAGAAAAAGGCCATCACTGAGTTCGAAGCCATTTACGACCGAACCATTCAAAATGCAGCACTTCCCCATTTCCAATCCGTGAAGAAACTAAAGGCACTCCAAGACGAGTTGCAAAACAAACGGGAGAAACTACTCCAAAACCCCAAGGCTAATGCAACCGACTATCTGGCGTGTGAACTGACACCACGCGTTCTCCAGATCAAAATCAGTGAAGCCAGCGCGAGGATTTACCAAAAGATGATGCTCGCCGCCATCGCTTATGCCAATGATGGAGCAGAAGCTGCCTCGAAGATCGTTGATCCCATCACGGGCAAAGCCTTCAAAATCACTCCAATCAAAGGGAAATCAGGGTGGATCGAGTTGAGGAGCACAATTACCTATCTGCATGGTGAGCCAATGTTGTTAGAGGTACGTTGGAAATAAATTGTTTTGGTTCACACCGACCCCCCTCGAAACTATCATATCCATCAGTCCTCGGGAACGAATATCTAGCCGATTACACATCGCTCAACTACAGTGTGACCCGGCGGGACACAGCGAAGATAGGACGGTGGACATCGTTTGGCATAGTAGGTCTTATTGGGCCTACATGAGATTGGGCCTACATGAGAATCGAAAGCAAGGCATTGCATCCAATAAGCGAGGAGCCTACTATAAACAACTGGGAATATGCCTACGATGAAGATTCGGGAATGAGAAGGAGGATTCATGGCCACCCCTTCCGAGATCCTACTTTATTTGCGAGGGTGCTACGAGTCAGACAATCGTGAAACCGGGATTCCTAATCTTTTTCATACCAAGTTCAAGCATGTCACCTTTCTCACCGGAGTCGAAGACCTGTTGACTGGGCTGTTGCCCCGCGTTCCGATCGATCCTGAGATTGCATTCCAAGCAAAGAAAGAAGCCAGTTTCTACAAGAAAGATAAAACACTCTACTACTGCGCATTTCCACTCGTTGGCAGGGTAGATCGCGGAATACGACTTCCACGACAACTGTGCGCGCCGTTGTTTTTCTTCCCGGCG
This sequence comes from uncultured Alcaligenaceae bacterium, assembly GCA_964423615.1. Lineage (GTDB taxonomy): Bacteria > Planctomycetota > Planctomycetia > Gemmatales > Gemmataceae > CAYRFQ01. The sequence continues at coordinate 10,752 of CAYRFQ010000127.1, forward strand.
GACATTGTCGAGGCTGATGGTACCACTTACTTGGAAATCGATCTCGCTCAGGACAGCCTGAACATCCCGGTGCTTTCTACACTGGCGGGGTCGGGGGAAGCACCGCGATTAATGCTCGAGGATCTACTCAGCCAGATTCCCCGTCCACCATTTGGGCAAGGCGATTCGTATGTGATCGCTTCTCTGTTGGCCGATTTCCTCCCCAACACGGAAACAAAGTACCTCACACAGTATCCGAAGCTCCTCTCCGAGAAAGGAGTTCGCAAACTGTTGAATCGTGCCAAGGGGCAAGCGGAAACAAAACTTCATTGTCTGTCCGCAGCTGCAATGGCATTGATTCCCAACTCGCCAAATACCCGCGGGGTGTTCTATGAACTCAAGGCGATGGCAGAGGCTGCGCACCTATCAAACCCCGCCCGCATCCTGCTAACGAATCAGTATCCGACTGAATTCGAAGCCGCTTCCCCAATCGTCAAATCAAGACCACGGGTGCCAGCAATCCTGAGCCATTCGCAGCAAAATGTGTTGAACTCGGCAGCTTCTGTCCCATTGACGCTTGTGATTGGACCGCCCGGAACAGGAAAATCTTACACCATCGCCGCGTTGGCACTGGATCATCTCAGTAGGGGCGAGTCGGTCCTAATTGCCTCGCGTATGAATCATGCCGTTGATATCGTTGGCGAAAAGATCGACTCGCTGTTGGGACCTTCTCACAATGTGATTCGTGCAGGTCGCAAGAAATATCTACGCGAGTTGAAAAAGCATCTCGAACATATCCTCAGGGGGCTTTCACACAGCCCCCACGAAGCGAACCAGACCCAGAGAAAGTTACAACAAAACGAGAGGGAACTCGCCGAAACCGAACGCGAGATTCAACGAATCGAGGAACAGGCTCAGCATAGAGTATACTGGGAGCAACAATGGGGAGACCATCAGGTACGACCTGCAGACGGCCTCTGGAACCAACTGCTTCATCCCTGGAGAAGTTGGTATCTGAACTGGCGTATCAAACGGGCACTCCCATTTTGGCAATGCATCGACGATTATCAACAACTGTTGGGGAAACGAAGCCGACTCATTTCCGAAACTCTCCGGCTCTCCGTTGCCTCGCAGCTTCATTACGTTCTGCAAAACTATCGGAAGGAGTTGCGTCACTTTCTAAGTGCCATTCGTGCCAGGACTGATGCCAGGCAAGAAAAACTTTTCTCGCAAATCGATTTGCAATTGCTTTTGCAAACTTTTCCAATCTGGCTCGTGGCGGTCAATGAAATCGCCGAGATCCTACCTTTGGAACGTGAGTTATTCGACTTGGCCATCATTGACGAGGCGACGCAATGTGACATGGCAACCTGCATGCCTATCTTTCAAAGGGCCAGGCGAGTCGCCATAGTCGGTGATCCAAATCAATTGCGTCACGTGTCTTTTCTATCCTTCGAGCGGCAAGACTTGACGGCTGAGCGATATGGCCTCGATGATTCGCAGCGTCAACGTTATCAGTATCGTCAAAAGAGCGTGCTGGATCTGATGGACGAAACCATCCCCACACAGAATCATGTCTTCTTTCTCGATGAACATTTTCGAAGCATGCCACAGATCATTGACTTCAGTAATCAGCAGTTCTACGCTGCTGCACTGAAAGTGATGACCCTACGTCCTGAGACGGCCAATCTACAATGTGTTTGGCTTCATCACCTCAGTCACGGAAAAAAGCAGAAGAGTGTGAATCCTGCAGAGGCCGAAGCTCTTGTCGAGGCTGTGGCTCAGAAAGTGGAAGACCAGGCGGACCTGCCACCCTCCTTGAGTGAAACGATCGGAATCCTCTCGCCGTTTCGTGATCAGGTGGACTTTATTTTCTCGTTACTGCAAGCACGGCTACCGCTTCGTGTCATCGAGAAACACGAGGTCATGGTTGGGACCGCGCATACCTTTCAAGGAGAAGAGCGTGATGTCATGTACCTGTCACTCGTCGTCGACAGCGAGGCCCATCCGGCATCGTTCAACTTCTTAAACATCCCGAATGTCTTCAACGTGGCCATCACTCGAGCAAGGAATGCTCAGCATATCTTTTGCTCAGTACCGCCAGAAGAGGCCCAAAAGGATTCACTGCTTCAGCGTTATTTATTTTCCATTCGTAAAGGTCTAGTCACGTCGAGTGTCGAAAAACATAGCAGCGATCGATTTCTTCGCGAGCTGACCGAGGAGCTTGAGCAACGCGGTTTTCACATTTGGCCCGTCTATCCTGTAGCTGGCGTGAACATTGATCTGGTCGCAGAGCGACAGGAACAAACGCTGGGCATTGACCTGGTCGGTTACCCCGGTGATCTTTCCGGAATGTTGGACCTGGAGCGCTATCGGCTTTTGCAACGTGCGGGATTACGAGTCCTTCCACTGCCGTATTCTGCGTGGTGCCGTGAAAGAAATCATTGTCTGCGTGCAATTGAAACTCGCTTTTCTTGAAGACTACGCGGCCAATGAACCAAAGTAGCAGGCACGTTCTGTGTGCCGTCCGCCTCCCTTGGTTTAGAAGTAGCAGACACACTCGAGTAGTCGGATAAATATGAGTCGTGTTTTGGACTTTCAGCTCCAAAGCGACACTAAACCCTGGCCGTGGTTGCAAAACCACATAACCACATAACCACGTAACCAAGAAACCAAGACAAACGCGAATCTTGTTTATCCTTCCCCCTCCGTGTACCTCCTAATTTTGGTTCGCAGTTGTCATTAGATGTTCCCCGTCTACGGAGTCTCATCCATCAAAATGTTGGGAACTCATTTCCGTAACGATGCTAAACTCCATGACCGCATCAAACATCAGGAATGACAATCCACCCGAATCCCGCCTCGCGACAACATGTGTTCATCGACTGGATAATTCGCAAATTGGATGGTGTAATACGACTCGAACCATTTCTGGATATCGGGAATGACACCATCATCCATCTCTGGTGAAACGTGGAGCGATGCTCCGATCGTGTCTTTTCGTATTTCTCCCTCTTCGACAATGATCTCCCCATCCTTGATGACATAACGCGGCAACTCGAACATCGCTCGTTTGTCCTCTCCGGGAGTATAAATCGTGATGTCGGCATCGGCTCCCGGCCCGAGATGGCCCTTCCTCGACAGCCCCAACATCTTCGCCGGACCAGCTCGAGTAATGATGGCAATCTCATAGAGTGAGTATTCCCGCTTCAACTCACCAATCGTTGATCGCTCCAACACCCTAGGATGAACTCGCTTCAATATTTCTTCGCGATACGTCCGATCCATCAATAAAGCAATGATCTCGGGATACGCCACGAACGCACCACCATTCGGGTGGTCCGTACTCATGGCTACTTGCCAGGGATCTTCGACGAGAAGATACCATTCCAATCCAATGGCCCACTGGAGTGCATGGACAAAACTTTTTTCTTTGTAGGTAATCGGGACGATTCCACATCCCGCTTCCATCTCGATATCACCATTAAACCACTTCCGGCCCGTGACCTTGTGTAAGTAGTAACCGAGCGGTCCGTCTCCAGTCATCGAAGTCGTTTCGCCGAACAGAACCTGGCCAACATCCACCGTCAAGTTCTTGTGCGTGTTAACATACTCAGCGAGTTTTGGTACTTCGGAACAAAATGTACTTTGTTCATTCGGATCACCACCATAACTATGGAACTGAATATGCGTTATATGTCCTGGCCGACTTTCGAGCGTCTTCATGGTGTCGAGCGTCGTCGTCCAGTTCCCGGGTAACCCAAGGTTATTGCAGTGGATGTGAACCGGATGGGGCAATCTAAGTTCCATCGCTGCATGCGAAAGACCCCGAATGATTTGTCGGGGAGTCGTGTTAAAAGCCACGACCTCATCATCGAGATTGGTAATTTCTCCTTTGCCGCCTTTCCAGACCTCGACGCCACCAGGGTTCACGAGTTTGACCGCATAGCCTTTGGTCGCCGCGAGTAACCACGCCACGAACGACTTGAGCTTCTCGGGTTCGTTCGCGGCAATCTGGTTGAGGGCATAATGGTTGTTGCCCATGAGCACGAAGAACCCCTTGTCGATCACAGGGGTATCCTGGAATTCTTCGTGGGCGTGGCGGGCGCCCAGCGGGGGTATCGCCGCATCGAACGCCGTCGTGTATCCAAGCCCGGCATACAAGTAACCAGTCGCGAAGGTACTCGGCACACTCCCAGTCGTACCCGAACGCGTTATCGGGGTCCGTCGTACGGGTGGCGCCTTTCGCTTGTCTTCCGGGCGCATCTTGCGAGCCACATTGACCTTCGGCCCAGCGATGTGCGAGTGTATGTCCACCCCGCCAGCCATAACGACCAAACCCGAAGCATCCAACGTTCGGTCGGGTACAACTCCATTTGGTGGGGCGATGATTTTACCATCTTCGATCCAGATGTCCTGTTGTTGGCCATCGACACCATTGATCGGATCGTAGACAGTTCCGTTGGCGATTTTCCAAACTGACATGATTGTTCCGCTCGTATGAACCAGGAGGTTTCGACGGAATCCCAACGCAAGGAGACCCTCGATTGCCGAAACCTGTTCGTTTTCTTTGAGCATAATGGAAACGACACCAACCACAACTACGAACTCCCTTTGTTGCAAGAGTTGCCCGCACAGTCGCTATTTTCTTCTCCGTTGGTGCAGGAAGTTGGCAAATACGTCAAGTGTCCGTTGACGGTTGGTGGATCTTCCGTCATCTTGAAAAGGTAAATAAGAATTTTCCGACCCCGAGCGATGTCGGAAATAAAGTCCTACGGAGCGAGGTTATTCGATGCAAATTGGTTTGTTGCAATGGATGTTCTTGGGGGCCGCGTTGGCCGTGAACCTCGTTTCGGCACCTACCCTGGTGGCTCAAGCCAAAATCCAATCGGGACCACAGCCGGGTAACTATCTACCAGGGTCGTTTGCCCCATTCGTCGTGAATGGCCCCGATGGATTGTCCCAACCCCAGAACAACACCGTGAAAAGAATCGCACCTCCAGGGCGTTATCGGTCCCTTATGTGTCAATTCGGTCTGCGACCAGCGGTCTACATCTTCACCCGAACCGATCCCGGCAAGAATCCACCCGATGCCCAACTAGTTTCTCTCGTGACGAAGCTCAAAACGAGACTGGCGAAAGACACTGAGAACGTCGGTTCGCTCCAAGTAGCCCTGATCTTCCTGAATTCCGACTCGCAAAGCGCCGTGATGGAGCAACAAGCTAAGTCGAACACAATGACGCCAGAACTAGAAAAACAGATAAACACCATCAAAGCGTTATGGCCTGAGGCCACAAACCCAGCTGACGAAGCCAAGCAGAAAGAACAACTCGACGCAATCCAACAGACTCTCGAAAACTCAGCAAAGGCCGTCGAAGGCTTGTGGAAACAACGCCAAAAGCTGCGCAAGAAGCTGCTACAAAATTGGGTTAACGGTCTCGAACTCAAAGACATCCGTGTAGCCCACTACCCTCAAAAAGGTCCTACGGGCTTCAAAATCGCCAAGGAAGCCGAACATACCATTCTGCTTGCGGTGAAACATAAAGTGTACGCAAACTTTGCATACCGAGCTAACGACATGGATGACAGTCAAGTGACAGCAATCATGCAGAGATTGGAAAAACAGATCGGCCAAAAAACGGGAGCCGATCCAGATGCCAACAAAATGAAATGAATTGTGTTTTGTGTGGTACGGCCAAGGACACCTTTGTTGGAAACAATCAAGGGCGAACCTTGGCGTCTGTAAACAACGTTATTTCTTTTCTTCCTTCTTCTCTTCGTCGCCTTCGGAAGAATCACCTTCGGCAGAAGTTTCCTTTTCGTCTTCTTCGCCCTCTTCCCCTTCATCTACTTCTTCGTCGTCCTCTTCATCGTCTACTCCGTCATCTTCGTCCGAAGCTTCTTCGGTGGCTTCTTCCTCTTGCTCCAACTCTTCCTGCTCCAATTCTTCTTCCTCTTCTTCCTCTTCCTCTTCGACTTGAGGTGCCGGGGCGACCGCTTCTTGTGCTGCGCGGGCTCGGACTTTTTCTTCACCTTCTTGGAGGAGTTCTATGTAGCATGTTTCGCCGGCATCACCGAGACGCCGGTAGGTGCGTTTGAGGATACGGGTGTAACCACCCGGCCGTTCGGCGAATCTAGGCCCGATATCATCGAAGAGCTTTTGGACGATCGTCTGTTGGTCCGCGAGAGTGTCTCCCTCAGGATTGATGGCCACATGGGCCACCGGCCCAAGTCGTGAAATCAACAAGCGGCGGTGATGGAGCGTTCCCTTCTTGGCCAGTGTGATGAGTTTTTCGATGAACGGGCGCAAGGCCTTGGCCTTGGGGACCGTCGTCGAAATTCGTTCGTGCTGGACCAACGCCATGGACAAGTTTCGCAAAAGGGCCAAACGATGGGCGGGCGAACGGTTGAGTTTCTTGTGGGCTTTTAAGTGTCGCATGGTTGCTTACCCAGGTGAGTGTTGTAATCGGGATGCCCCACCCACCCTCAAAACAGCGGTAGGGTTTCTCCACTGACTAAAGTTGTTCTGGTAAAGTCATTCCGAGCTGGAGGCCTCGTTCCTCAAGCTTGCTCTGGACTTCGTGGAGAGTCGTCTCTCCGAAGTTGGGAATTTCTAATAATTCATCTTCGGTTCGAAGGACCAAGTCCCGAACGGTCGTAATTCCGACCGACTCCAGACAATTCGTCGCTCGAATAGAAAGCTCCATCACAGGCAATGATTCGACCATAAACCGGAGCCGTTCGCTATCCGAAAGCATTCGTGCCTTCTTTGATTTTCTATCCAAAGGTATGGTCAGCTTCCACCAACCATGGAACGCAATCTCGTCTTTTCCCAAAAATGAGAGACTTGGCAACGTCATTCGCCAATCCTGTCCACTGCACCAGAACTTCGACGGTATTGACTCCAACCGACTCGAGACAGCTGGCCGCCCGGAAGGATAGTTCCAAATCGTCCAAGTCCAGGTTCAAACCACTTCCTCGCTTGAGAAGTTACACCTTCTCTGGCCGGAGCGGCTTTGGCAACTCGGCGGCTTGCTTGACCATCTCACACCCGTTGACTACGGCTGGCGGAACCACCAGCCACTCGACAGACAACACCGAACCTCGGCCAACGGGACTTTATCGCCGAATCGAAGAACTTGGCAATTTCATCCCTAGGTTCAAGTTTCGCTCTTCGAGCTTGCTCCGGACTTCGCGGAGGGTCGTCTCGCCAAAGTTCCGAACTTCAAGCAATTCGTCTTCGGCACGCAGGACCAGGTCCCGAACGGTCGTGATTCCCTCGGATTCAAGACAGTTGGTAGCCCGGACCGATAATTCCAACTCGGCCAAGCTCATGTTGAGCTTACGTTCCAGTTCGAGGTCTTCTTGGGAAGGAGCATCGACCGGCCCGGCTTTCTCTTCCAGAGCAATCTCTGGTCCGGGTTCGGAGTACTGAATGAATGGGTTCAAGTGTTTCCGCAAGATTTTCGATGACTCGACGAGGGCCATTTGCGGAGTCACTGTTCCGTTCGTCCAGATTTCCATCGTGAGTCGGTCGTAGTTCGTCTTCTGGAGAACACGGGTCTCTTCGACCGCGTACTTGACACGGACGACAGGAGAAAAACTCGAGTCAACTGGAATCACTCCGACTTCACGTTCTTTCCCGGCATTTTCGTCCGCCGTCCGATAACCACGACCATTTTCGACAGTCATCTCGACGGCGAACTGAACGTCGGAAGTCAGCGTCGCGATGATGTGTTCGGGGTTAATGATCTGAACGTGTTCGTCAGTGATGATCTGAGCCGCCGTCACGACGCCTCGCGATTGCTGTTCAATCCGAATCGTTCGGGGTTCGTCGCTGGAATTCTTGACGACCAAACTTTTAATGTTGAGGATGATGTCGGTCACGTCCTCAACCACCCCAGGGATGGTGGTGATTTCGTGTTGGACGCCCTGGATTTTGACCCGTGTGACGGCACTCCCTTCGAGGCTCGAAATCAAGACCCGTCGGAGGCTGTTACCGATCGTCATGCCGAAGCCACGTTCGAACGGTTCGGCGGAGAATCGTCCGTACGTATCGGACAAGGTTTCGCGATCCGCGACAAGTCGATAAGGCAGTTCCAGACCACGCCACTTGATCCGCATAAATGAATTCCTCCAGTGGCCGCAAAGAGCTTTGCAAGCCAGGTTTCGTGAGACATGTCGGTATTATTTCTGTGACCCTGGTTCAGCGGCAACAAACCACCATGTACCAGGGTTCGAAACGCAACCAACACAAACAGTTGTCGTTTAGAGAATCAAGGGAAGCCAATCAGCGGGAGCAGAATTCGATGATGAGCTGTTCTTGCAGTTCTTTATCTCGGTTCAAACG
>CAYRFQ010000128.1:0-18964 GCA_964423615.1 uncultured Alcaligenaceae bacterium
TCGGCGGGTATTTCTTCGGTGAGAGTAAAGTGCATGGGAGCAGCCAAAACTCAGAGGCTCTTCCGTTTCTGGGTGCCAAACTCGGTAAAATGGGCTGGTTCACGACTTTGAGACAGCCGCTTGTCTTCAGAAAGCCCGAAAAATTCGCAGCTTGCGACGTCTGACTCGAAATTCTTGGCACCCAGAAACGGAAGAGCCAACTCAGATCGATTACCACACTTGCAATCTGTGTGAGGCATTGTGTGGTCTATTAGTTGAACATGATAAAAAGGATGTTGTGTCGATTCGCGGGAATCCTAATGACGTTCTCAGTCAAGGCCACCTCTGCCCCAAGGCCACGGCACTTGCCGATCTTCACAACGATCCAGACCGACTGCATCAACCCGTTCGGCGACAGGGTGATCAATGGTCGCCCATCACCTGGGAGGAGGCACTGGAAGAAACTGCAGAGCGGTTACACGGCATCCAAGAACGGGAGGGGAAGAATGCTGTTGCTGTGTATTTCGGTAACCCGAATGCCCACAGTTATTCAACGATGTTGGCCGTAGATATTACCTTGGCAAATATAATTGTCACACGTCAATTAGCAGCGGCCTAGGACACTCATTGATTCAAAAAGTAATTCCTAATATGCCCGGGTAACTGTTGAATTCGATGCATGAACTATTGAACGAGCGTCCGTAACTGACTCCACGTGTTGGGCTGTCCTTTGGCTTTGACATTCGATTTCATGTCCTGGTTGAGGTACTCGACTACATTCAACTCCGGAGAATAGCGGGGCAACCAAAAGACCTCAATCTGGCCTTTGTGCTGGTCCAACAAGTCCTGCACGATTTTGGCATCATGGGCTCGGAGCCGATCGGCAATGAGCATGATTTTCCCCTCCACGCTCCCGATCATGCGTTGGAGAAATTCCAAGAACAAAGGCCCAGTGATTTTCTGCTTGTAGGTCATGAAACGAAGCAAACCCGTGTTGCTAAATGCACTGATCATGTTCACACGGATGTGGCCTTTGGGCACATACAACACCGCCGGTTGGCCCTTGGGAGCATACCCGTAACCGCAAAAGCTATCGGCTTGGACACCGACTTCGTCGGTCCAGAGGATCGTGGCCTGCTCGTCTTCGGCCTTTTCCTCGATTTGCGGATAAGTCACCGCGAGCCACTCGAGCACTTCGTCGGGGTCTTGGTGGCGTGATTGGCGAGTAGGTGTCTTGTTTGTGCAACCCCAACGTTTGAGATATTCCCCGACAGTTCGCAAGGGCATTTCGATGCCGTATTCGCGAAAGGTCAAGTCGGCGACGGCTTGGCGGTTCCATGGAGGCTGGCGATGCCGACATCTTCAGGCATGCGATTCTCGATCACGTTGTGAAGGTCCTCGGCTTGTTCGTCTGAGAGGCTTCGTCCGGAGCCGACAGGTCGCCCGGTCCGTTTGTCGGGCACACCTTCGAGTCCGTCTCGCTGGTACGCCTCCCACCAGCGAGAAACAGTTTCTCGCGCGAAGCCCAAGATGTCGACGATGTCGGCATGAGTGAAGCCTAATTCACAAGCCTTCAAAGCCCGCAGGCGCAGAGCTTCGAGGACAACATCGGGTAACTGACGAGCGCCGGGTAAATGGATAGACAAGGGCACTACCTCCTTTGGGCTCTATTCTTATGATACCCCGTCAGGCCACAAAAACGTGAGTATTAATCGTGCCGAGGTAATAGGACAGTTACAAAGCACACATGAACGTTAGAAGGTTCACACGTCAGTCCGTCGCGACAACCTGAGCTTCCTTCTTCTTGGGATACAAGAAAGCCACCAAGGAGTGGAAAGCACCCGTCACTTTCGAAATCACTGATCGCATAAACACATCCAAGTCAAAAAAACTGGCAAAGATAATGCCACTGAGGCAGTAACGAAATTTGATGCCCATGATGAAGTAGATGCCCCAGTGCATCAAGAATGCGTTGATTGCCCAGAATTGGTTTACCCGCTTGTTGAGGAGAACAAATGGAGCACCCAACTCCAGGACAAGCGAAAGGACTCCTAATATGTTAAAAATCCAAACGTGCTCGTAGAGCAGGAAGGCCAGCTGGGTGGCCCCCTGGCTGAGAAGTTCCTTTCGTAACGCGTCAACAGCAATCTGCGAACGGAGTGCTTCACCAGAAGCCCAGCCCCATCCCATGGGACCAGTCACCTTGGCCACCCCAGCGACGAAATAGGTGGCCAGCGTGGCTGCGCACATTAACTGAATCGGCCAACCGTATATCCACAAGTCTGTGCCTGTGACCGAACCAAGCTTTCGCCGAAACCAGGCGTCCACAGACCAGGCGTCTGCCGCTGGAACAACCGATAAAATTAAGACATGAAGAACCACAGCGTTACTACTGTGGTAGATCATTGACCACGAATTCCGATAACAGAGTGTAAATAACAATAAGATCGCGAAGACAGGGGCAACATAACGGTACTTTATGCCCAGAACAAACAGAAGCCCGGTCGCCAACGTGGCCAGAACAATATATTCAAAGAATGACGCGGACATAGGCCCGGATAATAAGTGGACGAGGCCAACAGGCCGGAACAAATGCACATCGGTCCTTGCAATATTCCCCAACATTTTGACTCGCATGCCGATATAGTACAGAGCGTACAAACCGACAAGAATTCGGAGCATTGCCAAGCGACTGGCTGGCACTGTCGGAAACCAGAACTTGTCTAACTTTTTCCAGAACTGGTTCATTTCGTTGCCCTCGCGACTTGATAAGACGTGTGGATTACCACCTCAAGTGGGGTCTTTTCTTTATGTGCAAAATAATCTTCTAGTCGAAACGTGCTCGACACGATTTGGACCGTGACGACGTCCTTGTACCTCTCCAACTTTCGGTTCGCGACACGCTGGGCAATCGAATGACACAGGCGATCCAGCCGTGCACTGTTTCCTTCACGCACGATTCGATTCAGTTGGCGTCTGGATTGGTTCATCCCGCCAGCACTGACCAAATGATGCGGCATGGTGATCTGCTTGCCTTCCTTGGTTAACCCCACAACATGTGGAAGTGTATAAACGGAAGAACGTTTGTGCGAAAACATCGGATAATAGGAGAAGGGAAAATCGTCCGTGGGGCGTTTTTTCCAATTCTCCAAGATTGGTAAGAGGATAAGCCCCAAGAGCGTCACACTGAAGATCGTAGCCGCGACTTTCCCACCAACTCGTTTCTGGGAACTCTTGTCTGCTTCTTTCCCTTCAACAGGAGAATCGAATGTATTCGGTTGGTAAGGCGGGTCATGGATATCATTTCTGAATTGGACCATACCATTTCCTTGCATATCGAGAGATCGGAACTTGGCGAGATCGTTACAGGCCTTGCACACGCAAGACTGGGTAGGGCATATCTTTGTTGAGGGCCAAGCCAAGTGACCTGACTCGAACCAAACCGTACTTGGATTCTGGTTCGAGAAAAACGGGAAGCGCTCGACCACCAATCTGGTCAACCGGGTATAGAACATAATCAGAGAGGTCGACCACGACGCGGCGAAGCACAGTAGATACTTGTCTCGGTGACCGATTCTTACGCCAGGAAGGGACGACTTTGGTACACGAATATTCCTCCACGGTTGTTTGGCCGTCTGGAACTCGCAGAGTGTTTCGAAAACCATGAATCTGAAGTAAAGAGTGTAATCTGTCTAGATGCTTTGGTATAGCGTATGCCTGCGGCAGCTGAATGGACTTTGTGGATTTAACGAACGGAGTATACTTGGTCCCTAATTCGACGGTACAAAGGCGCCCAACGAGATCTTGGAATCGCATTGATGTTCGCGGATTACCAAGACAATACTTACTCCGGATACCCACAGAGTCGTTTCGATTCGGTATTCGAGATGGACTAGAGAGGTGATCACAATGTTGCACAGCCCAATCCAAAGCCAGCAGTAGGGCTGAACGCAAAGTGGCCACGGTCCGCGTAGCTTTCAACTCTCCTTCACCTCGCCCCGGCTGGCGTCCTTCGAGCAACAACGTCTGGACTCCATAACGGAGAGCCAAACCGTTCCTCGCGTCAACCACGTCTGGTGTTCCATGGCGGACTCGGCCATTTGGACGGAACAAAGTGTAGCGATCAGTTCGAAACCCTTGATTAGCCAGGCCTTGTGTGATGTGATCGACTAAGGAATCCGATTTAGAGTGAATGAGGTCAGGACACAAGCTTGGGTTTGAAGGCACATCAATAAACATATCGTGACAGTACACCAGGCCTTGCCCGAGCAGATGTTTACGCCGAGGAGGATACGTGTGGACATCGATCACGAGCTGAGGAACCCAGCGCCTGACGAAAGAGTGGAGAGCTCGTGTTTCTGGGGCTGACAAAAGCTGATGATCACGATTCAGATCGATACTGTTGGCATTGCAACGGCTTCCAACGATGGTCCCATCTGGGTTGATGTCGCCAATAATTGCGAGTTCGAGGTTGGTAAGCTCGCAGTGACCTTCTTGAACAAATCGGTCAAGTTCAGCAACAGCCGCTCTTGCTAGTACTTCATCCCCGTGTTGACCGGCGAGTACAAGCACTTTGACGTTGGCGTCGGTTTCACGAAACATGGAAACAGTCAGAGGTTGCCCGCTCTCTGAATAACCGATTATTTCACGCATTACGAAAACTGTTCTCCAACTCTTCAACACTTGCGGTACACAATAACTCTCTATAGCAAGACCTTCGTTAATACTGGGTTTTGTCAGGTATATCACCAGCACTTCGTGTTACAAGTCGGCTCAAGTTCCGAATGCTAATGCTTCGCGACAACAACGAAACATGTCCGTCACCGAATAAGGCATGAGCGCCTGAAGTATGGAAACTGTAGATTTCATTATCGTTGGTACAGTTAATCGCGCAGGGACCTGGTCTTGATTGAGTGCTCGGGTCAAATCCATTAATACTGAAGTCCGCTCGATGATCCGCCCAACCGGCTCCATCGACGTCCATGCGGGCTGCTTGCCGCCCTTGAATATACAATTCCGGCCGACCGGCATCTTCGGTGAAGAAGATCGTGTTGGAAAGACCGTCCTGGACCGTATTCAGGGGTCGTTTCCCTATGCGATTTTCGTGACGTAGTGCCCCTCGTCTCGAGGCATCTCCGTAGTTATCAACCAAGCCAGTTCCGAGGAGACTTTCACCAACCCCACTCACAACTGCATAATCCGCCGTCGAGCGACTGGTTGTTCCTTTGTAGACAAGGTTGTCGAGTCGAGTATTGTCGGGCGTCGCGGGACAATGAAACACTGGTATATATTCGGAGAGTACTGGTCGATTAACAATGTCGTACCAATCACGAGTAAGTGTGTATTGTCGAAACAAGTTCTCTTGTTCTACATGCGGCAGAAGAGTTACAAGTATTGAACGTCTTCGACCAGTGGAGGTAATTGACGTTGGAAACCCCTGATGAATATTTTCGTAACCATGCAAACCGATTCCAAGTTGCTTCAAATGGTTTTGGCATTGCATCCGCACGGCTGCCGCACGCACCTTCTGCACGGCAGGTAGGAGCAACCCAATCAATACGGCTATGATCGCAATAACGACGAGTAACTCGATCAATGTAAAGGCCGTTCGTGGGACAATTGTACGCTCACGCATTGGACAACCTCGTTCCGCCAAAAGGAGTTCCTTAAGGAAATAGAATTAGACCTCGCTCAACACGCGGTCAGGAAATAACTCATTGTAAATATCACACTGGAGTTGAAGAGACTCATGCGAACCCTCTGCCACAATCCTTCCCGAGTCCATAACAAAAATATGCGCGGCATCCCGAATGGTCTTAAACTGATGAGCCGCGATAACGATAGTTATTTCTTTACTGATTCGGTACAGGGTTCGAAGGACACATTCTCGCGATTCACCATCGAGAGCCGAGGTTGGTTCGTCGAGAAGCAATATCTTCGGGCGCCGTAACAGTGCGCGAGCGAGCGCAAGTCGTTGTGCTTGACCACCAGACAAATTGACACCGCCTTGCCCCAGTTGTGTTTCGAATATCGCTGGAAAGCCTTGTAGGAATTCCCAAGCCCCGGCTTCCTCACAGCACCGACGCAGTTGCTCTTTCGTGGCCTCCGGGACTCCGAGAGTAAGGTTCTCACGAACCGTGCCACTAAAAATCACAGGGTGTTGTGGAACCAGGACGATGGAAGATCGCACGACCCGGATGTCGAAATTTCGAATGTCCTGGCCCCCAATACAAATTTCCCCGTGTATCGGATCATAAAGGCGTGCGATCAATCGGAGTAAAGTACTTTTTCCCGAACCACTCCGACCGACGAACGCGTTTACCTGATGCTCAGGGATTCGAGCACTAACGTTTTCAAGGATCTTCGCATCCCCCTGTGCGAAGAATACTGAGTCCAGTTCAATTGTGTGGCTGGTCGGTAAGGCAGTTGTGGCTGATGGTTTGTTTATGACTGTGGACGGAGTGTTGAGTAACTCACATATCCTGTATAAACTGGCCATTCCTTTTTGATACACCTTAACGATGTTTGTGAAAAACCGAAACGGTCGATATGTGAACTCGAGCAATCCCATGAAGATCACGAGAGTTCCTACCGTCATTTTGCCTTCGAGTACCCGGAGTCCTCCCTGCCACCAAACCAAGCCAACGCCTGCGGTTGTCAAGAGCCATACCACCCCCCGAATTTTGGCAGTCAAACTACTGGCACGGAGTTCTAACGATTCCACCTGATCCATTTGGTCGTGTAATCGATTTCGAACTGTTGGTTCACCTTGCAAAGTCTTAACAGTTTCGACTCCGTTCAAAACCTCCATAAGCGAAGACGTAAGAGATGATTTGCTATTGAGAGAAGCTCGCGTTGCGTAATGCAATCGTTGTTGGAGATACCAAGTAGAGAACCAAAGCGGTGGAATGACCGTTACTGCTATGAGGGCTAACCGACTGTCAAGCACAAAGAGCATGACTAGCGGATAGCCAATACGGAAAATATTCGTACAGGAACGAAGAAAGACTTGGTCGGGAAATTGTCGAACCGAACTCGTGTCTAGAAGAACACGGTCTAACATATCACCACTACTGATCTTTTGGTGAACCTCTAGTGATAGGCTCAACATCTTATCCTGGATCTTTTTTCGCAGATCAGAAACAAAACGATGACTCAAGCGGGCGGCTGCCGTTGTGTACAGATAAGCGCTGAGCCCATACACACCAGCAACACAAAAGAAACAAAGTCCTGCGGCGTGCAAGATCGTGATCGAAGATTGATTCAGCCAGGTAAACCCGTAAAACCTTGCTGGTTCACCAGTCAAACTGTCGATAATTGCGCCAGCGATTAACGGGACTTGCATCGGCATCAATTCCCAAAGGGTTCGGAAAACGATGGCCACGACAAACCCGACTTTGTTCCTCGCGACGAACGCAACAGTGAGCTTAAGTGGAGTGATCAGCTTCATGATCCAAATGGGACTCGAGACAGGATAATGTCTGCGAGGTCATTATCCAACCCCACGGAACTGACCACAGGTACTTCACAGTTTTCGGTAAATTCGCGTACGCACAACGGGGAGCTCGTGATCCGACCAGAAACGGCAAGTAAGTTGTGATTCCACCGTTTTAACAACTCAACACCATGAATTGCCGAGAGTGCACAACTGGCTGCCATTAACGAGCCTTGAACAGACGACTTGATATGGTCGTTGTTCAAGAGCATTTGCGTCTCCTTCTGCAAGACGCCGTCTGCGATTTCCATAACAACTACGTCAGGATTTATACTGCAAGCATCCGCGACCATCGTCTGAAACAGGGCAATGAGTTCCTGTTCCGGGAGCCTGTATGTCGAAGGGAAGCCATAATCACTGAAGTCACGAACATCATGGGCAGCAGTGCCCTTCATGGCTAATCGGTCTCGTTCCGAAACGCTTCCAGTTACTTTGCAAGCCGCGACCTTCCCTCCTCTATTGATGAGCCCTTTGATCAACTTCACGGCTGTCGTGGTTTTTCCACTATTCATCCCAGTACCAACAACCAGAATGACTTTTTGTTCCGGAGTATCGAGTTGTTTTGGACGAAATTGACATTCTTGTAGGTTGATTCTGTGTCCATTTGGATCAGTCAGATATCCAAGGAATTGGAGGCGGGTTGGCGATTTTGTCTCTGTGTTCTTTGTCTTCACGGTGCCGACCATTCCGGCACCAGTAAGCAGGTGTAAGTTGGAGGTCGTGTTGACCTCTCCCTCAAAGGCATCCGTCGCATACCGATTGCCAAATACTCCAACTATGTGATCCTCAGCATAGAACGGTATTCGAGAATTATTCGATAGAGTAAGTCGAGTATGATGTCCGACATGTATAATTTTAGTGACAACCACGTCGCCCGCTCGTGGAAAGGCATTGTCTCTTGCAAGTTGATACCCTTCACCTATCTTGAGTTTCCGGCATGCCCAACTCCACCGAAGTGATGGATCGTGAAGAACCGCAGTGCTCTCTGGTGTCTGCGTCGCTTCTCTCCAACCTTTCAGGGTTCCATTTGCTTCGCTGCCTGGAACCTCATGACGCAATGAACTGGTCCCTGTATTGATTACTGTCACCTTAAGCCCTCGTGTGCTGTTGCCTCTCGTTCGATTCTGATTATGCAAGATGATGCCAGGCCCGCCGTTACGCAATGAGTAGGAGCTTTCTCATTCACCCTCCACCACCATTGCTTGGGATCGGAATTCCGTACCATATCTTTCAAACGCTGGGCTGGACTTTGATTGCAACGCGAGTTGCTGGAGTTTCCGATGTACCCGAGTTTTTCACTTTTGAAATCAAGTCAAAACAAGATTAATACTCCCCACCTTGACGTGTGTCCTTGGTTGCATTGAGGGAGGAGTCTCCAGAGTGAAAATCACAATCCTTCGTGACTCCACCACAACCCTGGAAGTTCTTCAAAGAAATGTGGATGAAAAATGTGAATATCCTGGCTGTGACTGTTCGTGCCTTTTCTCCCTCCACAGTAGTAGAGTGAGCTGTAGGTCTTTCCTCCGCCACAATTTTGCCACAGTTTTTTCGAGACCGAAGAATTCAGAGAAAACGGTGCGAGACATGAACTACCCAAGCTCGTTCGCTCTTCGAGAAGCCATCGAGACTTAGACAATTATCACTCTGTTCAATACTGAAACAACATCGTATAGCCCATCCACAATTAAACCTCGTAACACAAATTGGTTCAATTCACTCGGTTGCTTTGCATTATCAATGCCCGTCTTTAACCCTAGATTTGTCCCCTTCAGGTCACTGATCTTTGAATCCCATGTCGCGGAGCGATGCCCATTCGTATCGGCAGTCAAAGGCTCGTTACAGGGAGATCATCTCCACGACTGGCGTGCAACTGAACCCTAAAAATAGAAGGTGGTTGTTGGAGCGTCTGCGGGGTTGCGTTCTTCATGGGGAGACCGTTGGGATGTTCTTGAGCAGAAGTGGTCATTTGTGCCCTAGTGTCCCGAGCTATTTTGATAGCGCCAACAATTCAACAACAATCAACAACATTCTGGCGAAGACAATGTCTGCTCATGAACCGAAAAATGGAAGTCTGGCAGATTAAAAGTTGGGAGTCGCAGCTTCTTGCCTCAAAGGGACACCCAATATAAGATACCAATGACTTTTTGTCGCCTATCTCTCTCGACAGAGATCCAGTTCGAGGCAACTTGTAATTTCAACTTCGAGTCTTCTTGGACAATCTTGAACTGTCCTGGAAAATTTGAGACTGAGATAAATTCCATATTCTAGACCTAAAACCTGCTTTCCTTTGCGAGACTTTGGCCAGCTCCGCCAGCCCGAGTTGTTCATTGTGCCCGGTTCTCCCAACATTCTTTTTCGCTTCCCTGGTCTCAGAGGGCAACCCCGGTGAAGACCAGGGAAGCGAAAAAGAATGTTCCTACCGCCTCTGTCTGCCTGGCTCGTAAATCTGCGCCGGGGTCTGGTAAGCCAGCGATTGATGCGGTCGTTGGTGGTTGTAGAAATGGAAGTACTCCTCCAGTTCACTCTGCAGCTGCGGCATATTCTCTTAGTAGTGCAAGTAGATGTTTTCGTAGGTCTTCCCCTTTCTTGGTGCCACCAGTCTCTCCTAACTGGTCAGGGTGACCTCACGTCTTGCGGCGTTGTGGATGCTTGTTCGAGGTCTCCCTCGAAGTAAGCCTCGGAAGCAACAGCGGGCTTCTGAAGCCTTTTTTCGGCAAATAGTGTTGGTTTGCTCACTATAAACTTAGGATTCAACATAACTCAGATCATTCTCAGTCTCGAGTGCTTCTCAGTTTTGAATTCGACATGAGAAAAGCCCAGTTTCTCACCCAAGCAAAGGTTATGAATATTAACTCAATTTTCAGGTCGCTTTGAAGACGTCTCACGCCTTGCTGACGGCACGAATGTGGCCAATTTTGATGCCGAAAAGCATCGGGTGAGTTATGCTCTACAAACGGCAAAATTACGTGCGCTCACCCTGCTTAACTGGTGGTCCAGTTTTCAGGGTCCATTATGGAATTTCCAGTTTTGTACCTATCATTTCAGAAAAGTGGCGGATCAAGCGCCGCGATGGAACTCTCAACGTCCAGAGAAGTGGAGACAAGGACTTATGTCCAATGAAAAGGCCTTTCTGCAAGAGAAACAACAGCCGGAGAAGACTTCGGACAAAATGCTTCTCGGGGCACTGTCTCAAGGCAGTCCTGATGCGGCCAACGTTTTGTATTTACGATACGCGCAACAACTCAGAGCGCTGGTTGCCGCGAACTGCTCGCCAATGCTTGCGAAACGGGAAGATGTTGAGGACATCGTCCAGTCCATTTTTGGCAGTTTCTTTCGCGCGGCCAGCAAGGAAATGTACGATGTTCCAGCCGGGGACGATTTGTGGAAACTTTTTGTTGTGATTGCCCTCAACAAAGTCCGAGCGAAAGGAAATTATCACCGCCGGGATAAACGGGATGCCCGTCGGTTGGTTGATGGCGGTTGGTTAGACGTAGCGGGAGATTACGTCGCGAGCAACGATGAGACCTCGCGCAATCTACTTACGCTTGCCATCGACGACGTGATGGGGCACTTGTCCTTAGAACATCAGCAAGCCATCCAATTTCGTATTGAAGGTTTCAATGTTGCTGAGATCGCGGCAAAATTGGAATGTTCCAAACGAACCACCGAACGCCTCCTCCAAGAAGCCCGCTCTCGCATTGCAGAGATGTTAGAAAAAGACGAGTGAATCTAATGGATCAAGTCACGTCAAAAAAAACAATCGTCGAATTGAGCGCAATTATCCAAGCCTATGAGTCCACTCAACAAAGAGACGGTCAAGCCGATCTCATTGATTTCATCCCTCATACAAATCATCCACAATATATCGAAATAGTGCGCGAACTGGTCTGCGTCGACCTCGAATATGGTTGGCAGAAAGGCCAAGCAAAAAGTTTGGACTGGTATCGTTCCAGGTTTCCCCAGCTATTCGAAGATGGCTCCAGCTTGCAACAGGTCGCGTTTGAGGAGTATCGGCAAAGAATCCAAGCAGGGGAAGTTGTCTCGCCTTTGGAGTACCACCAACGTTACGGGGTGGAGACGGCAAACTGGTTCAGACCGGAGAGTGGCAAAGAAGCGAGCGAAGCCACCAGGCATCATCATCTGTCAACGGGTGAGCAGGCCGTCGGTTCAAATACTCCGAGGGTAGGTCCAACACCGGATCAGTCTTCACATCGCGGACAGTCTTTCCACACCAACAATTTAGACTGGAAAGCAGTCTTGCCGGCACAACAGAGTGAGTTGCTTAATGAACTCAGTCAAACTTGCCCACAAAGCGCACTCGAGATAGAGCAGACCCTCGCAACTCTACCGATGCCTGGTGATGAAGTCTGTGGCTTTCGGCTGTTATCCGAACTAGGCAGCGGCACATTCGGACGCGTCTATCTCGCGAGTCAAGGCGAGTTGGCTAATCGGCCAGTTGCTCTCAAAATTTCGCCCGACACGTTTAATGAAGCGCAGACACTCGCCCAGCTCCAACATACAAATATAGTTCCCATCCATTCCATTCACCATCAACCACCATTCACAATCGTGTGCATGCCGTTTTTTGGAGCCACGACCTTTGCCACTCTGCTCAGCGAACTCAAAACGCGGCAAACAATGCCTTCTTCGGGTAGAGTTCTTCTCAGCACGGTGACTGGAGAAGCTCAGGGAACCGAACCAGAGAAACACTCTCAGTTACTCCCCAAGCAATCCGAACCCGGTGAAGAAGCTAGGGTGTCGTTTGGTTCAGCTTCGAGAGGTGGCCCACAGGAAAAACCTCTCCTTGATAAACTCGAAAGCTTGAACTACGTCGAGGCAGTACTCTGGATCATGTCGCAATTAGCGGAAGCTCTCGGACATGCCCATGAACGCGGGATTGTGCATCGCGACTTGAAACCCGCTAACATTCTGTTGACGGATGAAGGCAGGCCCATGTTGTTAGACTTCAATCTGGCGCAAAATACCAGAGCCAGTGCAGAGGCAACTGTCGCTAAAGTAGCCGGCACCTTACCCTACATGGCACCAGAGCAACTTCGTCAGATAGTAACTCAAACGGGGACTTGCGATCACCGCAGCGATATTTATTCACTCGGCGTGGTCATCTATGAGTTGCTGACAGCGCAATTGCCGTTTCCGCCCCGATCCAGGAAAGAGCTAGATTTCGTGACACTGATGTTAGGCGATCGCAAACAACTTCCTCAGTCCCCCAAGAATGTCAATGACTCTGTTTCTCCTGCGGTAGCTTCGATTGTCCTTCATTGTTTGCAGCCCGATCCTCGCAAGCGTTATCAGAATGCCAAAGAACTGAATAAGGACCTCCAAAACCAACTAAACCACCTGCCGTTGGCACACGCACCCGAGCCTTCTTTGCGGGAGCGGATGCAAAAATGGAATCGTAGGCATCCCAAAATAACACCGTTAACAACATTGGCCATTCTTGCCTTCGTTGTTATTGGGGGTTTGGTAAGCTGGTTCTGCATTCAACAACAACAACAAGCCATTCTCATCCGTGAACAGACGCGACAAGCAGCGCAAGCTTTTGACGAATTACAAGTCGATTTGAAGTGTATTCCCTTTCTGGTTGCCAGTCCCCACGCAACACCAACTCAACAAAAAGAAGGAGTTGCTCTCTGTCAAAGACACGCGAACAAGTACCGTATCTTGGAGACAAGTTCCTGGGAATCCGATTCACTGGTCACTCTGTTGACAGTTGAGCAACAACAACTGCTCCGACGCGATATGGGAGAATTGCTTTGGATGTGGGCACATGGTCTCATTGGTCAGATTCAGTCGACCCCAGATTCGAAGTCCCGCGAAGACACTATTCAGCTTGCTCTGCGTCTTAATCGGTTGGCACAGGAACATGCTTCAAAAAACGCTTCCCTTCGTCCGCTCTTTGAACAACGAGCGACACTCCTAGAGTTTGCCGACCAGCATGAGGACGCTGCAAAACTTCGCCAGAAAGCAGCCAATTCCCCTTCACTGAGTGCGCGGGATCACTATCTTTTTTTGATTGAAAACTTCGAAAAAGGACGTCAGCAACAATTGCTGAATTATCTGCAGGCCGCGACTCGAAAAGAACCTGACAGTGGTGTCCCCTGGCTTTTCTTGGGAAATCATTGGGCAAGTTTAGGGAAAGTCGAACTTGCAGAAAATTGCTTTGACATTGGAATCTCTTTAACGCCAAGACTTTCTGTATGGGTCTTGTACACGAGAGGAGTGATGCAACTGGAAAAGAAAAACTACGTTAAAGCCAAGAGCTATTTCGACCAAGTTGTGCAGAAACGCCCCAAGATGGTCGAAGCACGCATGAATCGAGCGCTCGCAGCCATGGGACGAAACAAACCTCAAGCAGCTAATGCTGATTTGACAAAAGCTCTTGAAGATGGAGCCACTTACACCCGAATCTACTTCATGAGAGCCCGTGCTCGAATGAAACTAGGTGATGCCCAGAACGCGAGAAAAGATTGGGCCACTGGACTTCGGCTGCGACCAAGTGATGAGCAAAGCTGGAGAGCTCGCGGGGCGGCTCGTTTGAGCAAAGACCCCAAAGGTGCATTGGCTGATTTTGAGAAGGCGTTGGAGCTAGCTCCACGCTCCAAGGAGTCGTTGCAGCACAAAGCGCATGTTCTTTCTGAGTATCTCAAACGTCCCGTTGATGCGATCAGAGTGTTGGACAAAGCCTTGAAATATCACCCACGATGTGTGCCAGCGATTGCTGGACGCGGGGTTTTGCTTGCACGCTCGGGCAAACGAGCCAAAGCTCACGCCGACGCCGAGAAGGCGCTTGCACTTAGCAAACTTCCATTAGTCCGGTACCAAGTCGCTGGAATTTACGCACTCACATCTCAATCGAATCCTAAAGATGTATCCCAAGCGCTAGGTCTGCTGGGGAAAGCACTGCTAGAAGATGAACGTTTGCTTAACCTCATTCCTGGCGACCATGAACTTGATCCCATTCAAAAAATGCCAGAGTTCCGAGCTTTACTCAAACGGGTACGAGCGTTCCATAAGGCTGACTGATATTTCTGGGCCGAAGATGTTTTCATCGTGAATTCAAGAACAATTCGTTGCAGTTTTACATTTTGTTGGTGGAATCTCATTTTAGAGCGGACTGCGCTGTTGCAGTAGAGAGTGCCTTGACTCCCAGTCCATATCTTTGGTACGCAACTGACCAACAAGCTGAAGCACTCGAGTTCCAAGCGCCATCTTCGATCCAGAGGTAAAGGTTGTGATCTTTCTCCAAGCAGCACCATGACAATTTTCTGTGGACGAATTCCCACTCGCACGAGAAACCTCTCCCTTATCAAGGATTTTGCCAAAATGCGATCATCGAAGACAACGCAATCTAAAATCCGCCTTTGTGTCGATCAACTTGAAGATCGCACTTTGCCCGCGACATTTGGTGTTCCTTGGCCACAAGCGGAACACTTAACTGTCAGCTTCGCACCTGATGGAACCGAGATCATTGCTCGTGAAAGCAGCCTATTTGAAACGTTGGGAAGCCAATTACCGGAAGCAACTTGGCAACAAGAGATTCTGAGGGCTTTTCAGACTTGGGCAGTCCACACAAATGCAAACATTGGAGTTGTTCCTGATAATGGCGATGAGTTCGGCATAGCTGGAAAAACACAAGGGGATGGTCGCTTCGGTGATATCCGCATCGGCGCGCACGACATGGCTTCTGACGTGTTAGCTATCTCAGTACCTCATGATCCTTTTCGGTCAGGTACATGGACTGGTGATATTTTATTCAATTCGACTCGCACCTTTGATCAGCAAGACCTCTTTTCGGTGGCCCTTCAAGAAGCAGGCCATGGTTTTGGCCTGGAGAACAGCACCGACCCCAAATCGCCGATGTTCCCACAGCTCAACGGAAACACAGAGCCAACCTCACAGGACTTGGCCGATCTCTATAAACTCTACGGAATTCGGACTCCTGACCGCCACGAAGGAGAGACAGGGAATGATTCATTCACGACGGCCACACCCTTCGATTATTCCCCGTCTTTTGACGGCACAACACCACTGATTCAATTTGGTGACATAACAACCCAAGAGGATATCGATTACTTTGCCCTTGTCACTCCCTTCGACTATTCGGGGCCAGTGACTTTTCGGTTGCAATCAGCCCAGCTCAGTCTTCTCTCCCCCAAACTCACTGTTTATGATGAGTTTGGCAATGTCCACGGAGAAGCACAATCGACAAATCCCGCCGGAGACATCGTAACAGTTCAGGTCTCGAATTTTGATCCTGACGTTCAGTACCACGTTCGGGTCGAAGGAGCCACAGACGATGTCTTTGGCATCGGACGTTTTGCAATTGTCACCGCTTTTGATAACAAGCTGTCAGTAAGTGAAAAGGCGATTCGTCGTGTCCTGCGAGGATTCAACGATTCTCTCAATCAACAGCAACTGGACGGTTTGCTCACCCAGTCGACAGCAGAGTTCATTAACAAAGACGCAAACACGAATGACACATTTGCGACTGCCGAGAACTTGGAGACTGTTGCCGGGGTTCCAACCGGCACCCGTTACCAAAAGCTGGCAAGCCTCCATAATGAACAGGACGTTGACATCTACAGGTTTACTACTCCGTCAGGAAGTGTCGATAGCTCGCAAGTTATCACAATCTCTGCAACAGTATTGTCAGACGACGATGACATAACTGTACCGCGGGTAACCGTCTTCAATGAAGACCAAGAAGTCGTCGCTTCAGAAATTCTTACAAATGGCAATGAAGCCTACACCATTCAAATCGTCGGTGCTCCAGCCGATGAAACCTATCTTGTTGTTGTCGGACATCCCAACAGCAATACAGAAGATGGTGAGACCTCCGATAGCGATGAGACCTCCGATAGCGATGAGGACGACGAACCTGTCCGATCTCAGAACAAAGACGAAGAGCGTGAGGATGAAATCGGTGATTATCTGTTGTCGGTTTTTGTGAGCGACAAAGCAGCGAAGATAGATACGCTCGCAGAAGGCACCCTTTCCAAAGACAATTCTGAGGACAGCTACAACTTCTACGTGGCACAAAGCCAACTATTCCAATTTCTTCTTTCGGTTGACTCCTCTCGCCTTGCATCTGATGCCTCAATTCGCATGACCATCACAAACAAGGAAGGGATCGAAGTCTTTGCTCTGGAGGCTGGTGATGATGAAACCATCAGTGCAGAAAATCTCTTCCTTGCTCCCGGTGCCTATAAAATAGAGTTCATTGTCCTTCACGGAGGACCACAAACAAAACTGTCGTACCAGCTACGAGGTGGACGAATTAGCGATCCCATAGGCCCTGTAATTGGCGATCCGCTACTTGAACCTCAATACAAATGTGCTGCCGATCCTTTCCTCTTCTGTTACCCGGGAGGTAAAAAAACAACCGATCCATTCTTTCTCGTTTTTGGAGACAGCGACGATCTACGCCTTTCGCAAGAACCAATCGCTCCTGGTGGAACCCTCTAAATCGACAGTCGAGACGATTTCGGTTGGCGCATGCGGTTACAAATCGATCTGCTGGGCTTTCCGGAGTAGACTGCGGCAACCTTCGTTCCACTTCCGTAGCTACATCCGAAACCCAAGAATGGAACTCTTCCAGGAAAAGGGTTCGTTTGTTCGCAGGTAAAGCCAGATAGTGTTGGTAGACTTGATTGACTCGTTCGAAAAATTCAGACGTCATGGGTTGTTTCCTTCCGCGGGCGGAACAATCGCGCCGAAGGGATCGTCAAGGATCGAAAAGGAACAACTGGATACTTTGAAATCGAACGAACTATAAGAAATTCACAGGCGTGATGTGGTCGGAAATTAGAAAGTTGACCAGTGCTCCTCTTGTGCGTCTCATTGACTTCAATTCGTACTGCCGTCAGTCTCGTGGACCGCGAGTGTGAACATGTCTCTAAGTTCAGCGGTTTGATCGACCGGAAGCAGTAAATCGCTGAAAATGCGACGTTCCAGGCCGATTTGTGCGCGCTGAAGACTGCGACCACGAAACAGCTCGGCATCGCCGACACAACTATTTGAACCTTAAGATTTCCGCCGAACGCTGAAAAACCGCGCTAACTTCCGCGGATCACCAATATCTCGACGACCCGACCGGCAAGACCAACGACGCCTACCCCATCACGGCAACCGTGACGGATGACGACTCGGGTGTGGGAATCGCTTCAACGACTGCCACTGTCAATAACGTCGCCCCAGTGATCGAGAGCCTCAATGCTCCAATCATCGACGAAGATGGCACGGCCACGCTCACCGGTTCCTTTACCGACTTGGGCAGTCTCGACTCTCACACCGTCGTCGTGACCTGGGGCGACGGGACGAGTTCCGATGCCACGGTGGACCCCGAAACCCGGACGTTCACAGCCAGTCGACAGTACCTCAACGACAACCCCACCAATACGGCCAGCGATGTGTATTCTTTGACCGTCACTGACGACGACGGCGGCATCGACACCGACGAGACGACAGTGACGGTCAATAACGTCGCTCCAGTAGTCGCGTTGAATCCGGTCATTACGATCAACAAAGACGGCGTGGCGATGCTGACTGGTACGGTGACCGACCCAGGGACTTTGGATACCTTCACCTTGTTGGTTAATTGGGGCGAACCTCTGAGCCCAAATAACGCCCAGACAGTCAGTCTGCCCGCCAGTGCAATTGGTACTCAGAGCTTCACCCTGACGCACCGATACCTGGACGATAATCCCTCCACGACACCAGAGGACCGCTACACGATTAGCGTCACCGTCACCGATGACGATACGCAATCTCACTCGGCATCGACCTCCGACACGGTCGAGAATACTCCGCCGGAAATCGTCTCGGTCACCTCGAGCACGACGATAGACGATCGTGCCGTTGTTAGCCAAACAGTCACACTCACCGGCAGTTTCACCGCTTCGCTTTTGTCGGCCTCTCCAAAATCCGCGAAACCTCCACATTTGGAGGCTTGCCAATTGTCGAACATCTGAACGATTTGAAATGCGGCATCTGGGTCATCGACATCACCACAGGCGAAACGGTAGCCTTCCTCGAATTCCAATCGGGCATCACAGAACTCTTCGACGTCCAAATCCTCCCCGGCATCCGCTACCCTGCCGTCATCGGCTTCGAGAAAGAGACCATCCACGGGACATTCATCATCCCACGTGAAGGCATCATCCCTTTCGATAATGTCTCGCCGGATTGAAAATCCTGCGTTCAAAGTCGGTGGGGTTGGACATGGTGTCCACAGAAGGTGTGCTTGGTGAGAGGTTTGCCAACTGAGGAACAGCGGCTTTCATTCTCTGCCATGGCAGAGAAACCATTGAAAAGTGGCAGAAAACAGCATAAAACATAGAAAGAAATTGGGGCTGTGGAGAATCTGTCACAAACGTAAGTGGTTGCTAGGATATGATTTAGAATGAAGAGTTCGCAACCATTCGGTAAAGCCGTGGGCGCACAGATGCGAAGAGGTTTTCAAAACCCTTC
>CAYRFQ010000129.1:0-18764 GCA_964423615.1 uncultured Alcaligenaceae bacterium
AAGAGGAAAAAGAAGAAAAACCGATCTCAAAATCGATCACCGTAGCGCTGTAGTAATAGGCGGCTCCGAGAGCGGACAGGTTATTTAGTGAGTAATCCAAACTCAGGAGTGTCATCTGGCGACACGTTCATTGTGGCAGGTGCGCAAACGGGGTGCAATTCTTGCGCGTTGGTCGCGACGGTCTCTGCCGCTACTGGTAAGAAGGCACGCAACCGGATGTAATGCGCGAAACAAATGGAAATTTTCGAAATGAGGCAACGGAAGCAAGAACAAAGGACGCTCGCGGCAATTCCCAATCCAAGATCAAGCTATTTACAACGACCTCGTCCAATTACGAAGGACTACCCGAGAACCTCGGCCAGCGCTAGGATTGTGAAAACCACGGACGTCGAGGAAGACACTTTGTCGCCCACGCCGATGATTCGAGATCGTCCAGGCCAAACAGCCCTTCCAGATCCATTGGGCCGGCTGGGCCGGTTGGGCCGGCCCAAAACAACAAGAGAGAGCTTGAGCTGGAAAAATGTGTGCCGTCAGCCAACTTCACTCAGTGCCAGAATGGCTTTGCGGGTGACTTCGGACAAAGTGGACCATTTTTCCATGAGGGGCATTAACTCGGAAGGCACATCGACGATGCCTGTGCAAATACTGTGCAAACCAGTCTGGTCCGATGCTGTAAGTACCTTGTCTGCAAGACATTGTGGATTTGCGGTATCGGATTGCAAATCCGCGATTCCCCGGTTCGAATCCGGGCGCCGCCTCTCATCTCAATCATTTCTAGCCATTCTCAAGGGACTCCGAAAACAAGCTCTCCATTTATCAGGGGCTTGGAGTGCGTTTTGTTGTCGCACCGACTGGAGACCTGAAGTCCGAATAAATACCTGCAACAAAATTTCCCGTCGTTTGAGAACTGGGATCCGGAATGTCAATTTCGCGGGTTCGAGCAGAGGTGTTGATTCAACCCGTTGGCGAACTATCGTTGTGGCGAGGAACGATGCGGGTCCAACGTCCTTTGGTTTGGTCACGGGTTCGCGTCGTTTCCTGGACAGTGGAGCATTGGCTCAACACTCGATCGATTTTGGCACGCAAGAGCTTGCTGGAGGGACATGCCGCCAGACTGACGTCATAATGCCTTAAGGCTGCGTGTGGTTTGTTCTCTTCCATCATCTTTTGGGCCAACAGTATGTTGATCCAGAAAGCGGCCGGGGCTTTCCGGTGCAAATGGTCCAGTAGCTTTCCGGTGTCTTTGCCGTGTGAGAACCGCAGGCGGCCTTCGAGGACATAAAACTGGGACAACGAGAGATTTTCTCCGATTCGACTGGCGAAAATCGTGGTGATCAGCTTCTTGGGATCGTTCCAGACTTCACGGATCCGAAGACGTTTGGGAATGAAGCGAGGATATCCTCTCTGGGCAATCTTGAACAATACGGAAGGACGTTTGTTGAATTGGCTTCCCGTCTCTCGCGCAATCTGGACGAGCCGTTCTTGGGTATACGCCCAGTCGTATAACGCAAGGACAAGGACCGTGGCAAATGGTCGGCGGAGTTGGGACATGGTGAGTTTTCGGAGGCGATCTTGCAGTGTCTCCAAAGGCAGTTCCGCTTCTTGGAATGCTCGAGCATAATTCTCGTCGGCGCGAGAGAACCTTGTCTTTTGGTCTCCGTCTCCGATCAATTTTTCCAAACGAATGTCTCGCAATTTCCTGGATAATTCGAGGTCTTTCTGAGTTTGTTCTCTTTCTTTCTCGAGATCCGGGAAGCGTTTATCATTCAGAAGTCTAGTGGACTCACGTAGAGCCAACTCGGCCCCCGTCACATCTTCGTTGAGGATGGCTTCCTTGACTTGATTGAGCTGCTTGTCTCTGGACAGCTCCCAAACGCCAGGTCTAAGGGGGACCATCCTTGGGTCCTCGATGGGGTCTTTTCCTAACTTCTCCTGGGCGTTCGCGAGGTTGCCTCTTGCCATCGCCTGGTAGGACTGCCTGATCCTCAAAAATCGAGCTCCGCGGATTTCTTTTTGCTCTTTGAACTCGTCATTTTTGGCCTGAAAAGCGCGCTGTAGGTCGTCCAGTTGTCGTTTTCGGTTGGCTATATGTTGGTTCCGAAAAAAGTTGAAGACCAGGACGAGGACGGCGAGCAACAACAACGCCAGGATTCCGGTGCGTTGGCGGCGGATCACTCGTCGTTTGCGTTCTTCGGCCAGGCGAACGATCGTTTGGGCTTGTTCGACTTCGGCTTGTTGCAAGCGGTCTCGCACTTGCTGTTCGTAATCAGCCAATCGTGCGGCGACGGCTTGGGCATTACTGGGCCGATCGGCTTGCTGTGGTGCCAGACATTCTTTACACAACTGGATTAACTCTTCATCCGCACCACACTGATCGAGGCCCTCGTAGACATCAGATAATTCCCCCGCTTCGGCCAAAGTCTGATTAGACTTTGGGCTGCCCGTGTGGTACGGCGGCCTGCCGATCAAAATTTCGCACAGGATTGCCCCCAACCCGAAGACATCACTTCTTTCGTTGACTTGTCTCACGAGCCCCTTCGCTTGCTCGGGAGCCATGTAGGCTGGCGTGCCCATGATCTGCCCGGCTTCGGTCACATCTGGGATGTTCGGGGCCTGTTCGCTCGCGGAGGGAACCTGTTTCTGGGAGAACTTCGCACTGGCCAGGGGCCAAGTTTCCTGTTCGCTGGGTTCGTTTGGATGGTCTTCCGACGCAGTCTCTTCCACGATTTTAGCGAGTCCCCAATCGAGAACCTGGACTTCGCCAAATGGCCCAACCATGATGTTCCTTGGCTTGAGATCTCGGTGGATGATGCCGTGGGTGTGAGCATACGCAAGGGTCTGGCAGACCGATTCAAAAATGAGTACGTAGCGGAGTAGTTCGTCGGTTGGGCTCGTTCGTTGCAGCAACAACTCGGCCAAGGTCTTCCCTTGGATGAGCTTCATCGTGAAGTAAGGCAGGCCATCGGCGGCTTCTCCCGTTTCGTGAACAGCGGGGATTCCGGGATGTTGGAGTTGCGCCATGATTTGGGCTTCGTTGTGGAAGCGGCGGCGTAAATCGTCTTCGTTGTTGTGTTCGCGAAGAAGAACTTTGATGGCTAGATCGCGACGGAAGTTGGGGTCCTGTCCGCGGAGCACGACCCCCATGCCCCCACGGGCCAACTCTTCGACGATTTTGTAGCGTCCCACGAAAGCAGGTAGGGAGGTGAAAGGAATGCCGTGTTTAGCGTGGACCGGTAAGGTCTTGTGCCTCTCCGCTGGCACAGACATCTTGTTATCTTGGTCGGTTTCCTGTTGTGCTTGCTCGACTCCGAAAGATCCGAGCTGGGCCTGGAGTTCCACCAAGGGAGGTAAGGTAATGTGTGGATATAGCGATCGATATTGATCGACGTCTGGGCTTTCTCCCGCGAGGCACAGATACGTCAGCTCCAGTACCAATAGTTCTTGCAAGAGGACCGAACGTTCTGGTTCTTGGAACCCTTGGAGATAATTGTCGACCTGGGGATTTTTTCGGTGTTGCCATGCCTCCTCGAAGTCACTGCAGACGTGCTCGAGTCGCTGAATTGCCTCGGCAGGAAGGTCGTCAATGGAAACGGTTTTGGTGAGTTGGCCTTGCGGAATGCTTTTGGACAAACGACCGCTTTCCAGTTGTCTTTCCCCGTCTTCCGGGATGGTCTTTGGCACCTCTGTATTTTCTCGTGGTTTTCCCCCATTCCCTGGAACGTCTTCCGATATACCTCCGGAGCTTGGGCGAGATGGTTCGGTCATCGCTCCACTTTCTCCCAGAGAGCCCGGATTTCTTGAAGGCGTCTCTCGACGGTGCGCGGAACACACCCCATTTTGGTGGCAATCTCTTGGTTCGTGTATCCTTCAATTTTCCATTGGGCGACTTTCAGTAGATTTTGGTTCCCGAGGCTTCCGAGCAACTCTTGGTATTGCTCGAGGATAAGGACAGCCATGTCGGGTGTCGGTTCGCGTGTGGCGTATTGTTCGAGTTCCCGGTGAGCGGCTTCGCACCCCGAGGCCAATTTTCGATGGTCCCGTCGTGGCCCTCCTCGTTTGACCCTTTGTTCCATCTTGGCCAGGTTGGTAGCTTTTCTCGCAGTGATCGTCACCAACAAACGCCACAAATCGTCTTGTTTTTGAAGATCGGGAAAGTTCCCTTTCTTGGCCCGTTGACAGAAACTTTTGAACGCGCTCAAGGCCACGTCCTCTTCGTTAGCGACGCCCCAGTCCCGCCCGGCGAGTTCGCGTCGAGCCCGATGGACGAGTTTTGGGAAGTATTGCTTCCACAAAATGGCGATCGCGTCTTCGTCTCCACTACGTACCAACTCAAGCAATTCTTCAGTGGATTGGGAATTGGGCATAAACCTGATCCTTTATACATTCGTGCGGAGCTGTCCGCGAAATGCTTGGGGTGGTGAACTCTTTCGGCGCTGGAAAGGGGAGTCTGTGTGATGGTCGGACGTTCGACTCATGTATCTGAACAACCCGGCTCCATAGATTACAGTAATCTCGCGCCTCTCTAC
Organism: uncultured Alcaligenaceae bacterium; assembly: GCA_964423615.1. Taxonomy (GTDB): domain Bacteria; phylum Planctomycetota; class Planctomycetia; order Gemmatales; family Gemmataceae; genus CAYRFQ01. Next base: position 4,527 of record CAYRFQ010000129.1, read on the forward strand.
TTTGAATAGTCCGAATTCCAAAATGTACCCCTCGTCTTCGATGGAGACAGACCACATTACTTATGATAACCTTGCTCGAAAAAAAACGAAGCAAATTTATCGTCCACCGGAAACTGTTTTCGCTTCTTCTTTGCCCAGACGACAAAGAAGGACGGGCCGATTTGCCAACAGGGTGCTCTTCTGAGTTTTGCAATGATCTGCTCGGCGTACGTCCATGGGGGGCTGTGTGTACCAAACTGCAGTCCAGAAAACGTACACGCGAGTCGCAAGTTAACACGATTTCCGTAAACATCCAAATTCCAAAAGCCAAAGGCACACCTCGCCAACGGAAGAAGCTGAGAAAAACTCTGGGCGTCTGTCGGTCAAATCGGGAGAAAGTTGATGCCTAAGTAACGGAAAGAGAATCCCACCAAAATCTCTTTGAAGTTGCGAAACTGTCGTGCACAATTATCACTGAGATGTATCGGTCCGTCCCAAATCAATCGGCCCGGATTCACATCATACACAGCAGTTGAAACATGGAGTTAGAAGTTCGGATTTAGTACACAGTCGCGTGAGACTGTCCTAGGCCATTCCGTGTGGTTGCCCTCTGGTAAGAATGGATATGACGTTAAACAAGTCTTCAAGCCTGATTCGAAAAACCTCCCGGAGGCAAGGACTTACCTTATCCGAGGTGCTTGTCGTCATAGTCATCCTCGCGACTTTGATCGGGCTCCTACTTCCAGCTGTCCAAAAGGCTCGCTTCGCCAACAATCGGGTGAGGTGCCAACGGAACTTGAAACAGCTTGCTTGGGCGACCCATAACTATCACGATCAGTTTAAACAATTTCCGGACGGTGTGAAAACTTGGCGAAACGAAGCGAGGGACAATTGGTATGGTTATACGTTTTTCGCCTACTTGTTGCCTTACATGGACCAGTTAGGTCTCACTCGATACTACAAGCCACGTGAAGCCACAAGCGGGACGTGGCGGCAACCCGAGCGGTGTTTCATCGATCCAAACACTGGCCTTCACGGCCGGGGAGCTCCGAGTGCGACTGTGATCCCATCGCTCGTATGCCCTAGCGACTACCTTCCGAAGAATCCTTACCATTTAGATTGGTATGATCGCGGTTATTCGTTTGGCTGGGCAGGCATCACAAGTTATGTCGGCAATGGTGGAACGTACAGCACCTATTTCCGAGACCCAGGGATGCAAAACGACGGTATGTTCTACCTGACTGGTCCAGCTTCCAAGCCCGAACCTTACAGTCACAATCTCTATCCCGATGCCGTTCCACCCACGAAGAACGAAGTCACCGACGGTGAGAGCAACACGCTGTTGTTCGGAGAGCGCTCACATTATGATCCCATCTTCGACGCCAAGTTGAAAGGCGGTGGTTTTGCGTACAGCCGTTACCATATCTATGGATGGGGAGCTTGGGGTTGGACAGGTGGCGGCAACGGAGCGACCCATGTACTCGCGTGCTCGAGGGTCAAGATCAACTATCGTATTCCCGAAAACATCGGGACCGAAGGAAGTTACACCGACGTGAACCTCCGAATGTCTGCTTTTGGGAGTGGTCACAAGGGAGGAGCGAACTTCGCCTTCGTGGATGGATCGGTTCGGTTCCTGGATGAGACCCTCAACCTGATTTCTCTTCAAGCACTGACGACCCGAGACGGCGGAGACTGATCGCCTTGAGTTCGCCTTCGGAGATTATTGAGAACCGCGGGAGGCAATGAATCGTTGTAGCATGTACACGGGAGTGTGCTTGTTACTTCAATCGCGCAGCCTTCAATACCAGAGCGGTTAACGGTCAAGTTCGGTCCGGTTCGGAGTTCCGCGAGGTCAGCCCAAGAGCCCTTCTTGACATTGGACCACTTTCCTACCTGTTCCACAATCCTTCTCCCCTTGGGCGGTCGGATGAAGAAGAGTTTTGATTATTCTGGTTCTTTGAGATCCTTGGGTTCACACCCACGGCTAGAATCTTTCGCCCCTCCAGGGCTGAAAATCGAAAACACGACACTTGTTTAGCCGACTGCCGGGGTAGCAGAACTTTGAAAAGGAAAACCTGTACCCAATATCAGCATGAACCGCTCTACTGTGTTAAGCTTGCTATAGAAAAGATCGAATCCAGAGAGGCTGTCCTGCGCTGTATTGTTGTGGTAGGACAACGAAGGAATGAAAACTCCTATGAACCGTGCCCTCGTGCAGCTGACTCGTTATTGGTTTGGTCTTCGCATCTTGCAAACTGCGGATGGCCAAAGTGACAGAAGATTCCTCTATGATCTTTTTACGACCCTGATAGCTCTCACTTCGTCCTTTTGCTGTTGTGGATGTAGTCCATCTCCGCCGGATCTCGCGGAGGTAGTTGGTTGTGTTCAGTTTCAAAACGGAACCCCGGTTCCGAATGTCCTCGTGATGTTCTCTCCATCCGTTACTAATGCCGATGCCAAACACCACCTCAGTTCCTGGGCCGTGACTGACGAAGACGGTCATTTTGTTCTATACTTCGACGGATCGACCTCACACCCAGGCGCAGTTGTCGGCGACCATAAGGTCATCCTCCAAGATTTGGCTCAAGAGGACTCCGTCGGAAAAGGCGAAACTCCTCGGTTCCGGATCAGCTCAATTTATCGCAATTTTCACGACACTCCACTCTCACAGTCGGTCGAAATCGGCCAAAAAAATCAATTCATTATTAAAGTCGATCCTCCTTCCAAAGACGAATTACCTCCAAAGCGCATGAGTGCCAATGATGGCGATTACGGAGACTATGAAGGCGAGTAATCGTAGAAAGGACTGAGTACGCTTCTTCGACTTTTTGGGGTGCTGGCGACGCGACGACCGAAATACGTGGGAACTGCGTGACAAGTCGTCGAACGTCTTGGGGAACAGAATTGGTTTTGAGTTCAACGTGAACATCGACCTATGGTGAATTCCGAGTTGGTGGCTTTGGAGAATCGTGTCACGAAAAAGTGGCATAAGGGACCAATGATCTAACCGTTCTTTTTCGAAACAGGTCGACAACTCCGAGTCATCTTTGTAGTTCTTCGACAACATCAATTACCTTGAGGCCTCCCGGTGGCAGAGTAAACTCTTTCGTGAAGGACCTTTCATCTCCGTATTCGTCGTTAACTACCACTTTGATTTTGTGATAGCCCGCATCCACAACATAAGCCTCTTTTCCGGGTGGGGGTTCATCAGGACGTTCTTTCGGAGCGGTGAGATTTATTGCTCCGTCGAAAACGGTCGTTCTGACGTTCCTGCCATGTGTATCAATGACGATTGTTCCCCGGTCTGCGAAGAAGTGCATTGCCCTTAGCCCAAAGAAATACACCAGCAAGCCGAGCACGACTCCGAGGAGTCCTAGTATGGCCCAGACTTGCAAGCTTTTGGGTCGAGACGGCCTGTTGGCGTTCAGCTCTGCAGTGCTGTCGGCGGATTCCTTTGGCACCGAGAGGGCTTTCTTCCCTCGGGGAATCGGTTGGACCAACATTTCCTCTGTTGAGCATTCCGTTTCCAAACCCCGGATGACGTCGATAACTTCTTGTACGCTCTGGACTCGTTGGGCGGGATCTTTGGCCATCAACTTGAGAACCAGATTTGATAGTTCCTCCGGGACCTGCCAATTGAGCCGATGGGGTGGACTTGGATTGTCCATGGCCAGCGACATCAACAGACTTAGGGTGTCTTTTCCCTTGAATGGTTGTTCGGCTGTGCAAAGTTGGTAGAGCACACAACCGAGACTGAAAAGATCGCAACGATGATCCACCGAATCGCCCCGAGCTTGCTCGGGGGCCATGTAGGCAGGGGTGCCGAGTATGACGCCCGTTTTGGTGATCTGACCATACGCTTTGTCGACAGCGGTCGTCACTGACCGGGCGAGACCAAAATCGAGGATTTTGATGCGATTCTCAGGATCGGCTTCGAGCCAAAGGTTTGACGGTTTGATGTCGCGGTGAACGAGTCCTTGTTTATGGGCGGCGGCGAGTCCCTGGGCTACTTCACGTCCGATTTGGAGGATTTGTGGAATTGTGAACTTCGCACCGCGTTTCAATCGTGCCTCGAGCTCTTCGCCCACGTGATGGACGGTGATGATGTGATCGTGTTCCATCGCGGCCATGGCAGCGGCTTCCCGCAAGAAGCGGGCCTTGGCAACAGGGGTGTTGCCATCATTTGGCTTCATGAGCTTGATAGCGACTTTGCGTTTCAACTGTTCGTCTCGCGCTTCGAAGACGACTCCCATTCCTCCGGTCCCGAGGACGCCCGTGATGCGGTAGTGGCCGAGTTGTCCGATGTCTCCTGGTTGTTGGGGTGGTCCCAGAACACCGGAGACCATTCGACCTCCGTCATCCCAAGTGGCTTGCTGCTCGGAATGACTACTCGGGACAGGATCAACCGAGACGGTGAAGGTCGTATCTGTTGATTGCGGATGAAGTTCGATTGGCTTCGGAAAGAATGACTCTGGATTGGTGTGTGTGGCCAGCAACGCTTCGACTTCACGCCGAAGTTCGACGTCAGTCCCACAAGACTGGTCGAGGAAAAGGTCTCGCTCATCGGGCGAACACTCGAGCCATCGGTAAAAGATCAGTTTCGCTGTAGGGTTTACATCCGTCACTTTCCCCTCCTCGAGGTCAGACTTTTTCATCCTCAATTTATCTTACGGGCGAAGGATGGTCCAAGAGAACTCACTGGGAAAGAGTTTGTGCTCAAGAATGCCTCTTGTCCACAAATTGGCGAGAATTTCTCATCCGAGATGGGGCAAGACAAGCTAGCGGTCGGGTTGTAAGGCAGTTCCTTGAGACGTGTGTATGGACAATTCGCTTGCACGGCAGCGGGGAGAGGTTGACGGCGGGTCACTACTTATTGAGGACTGCGGTGACAAAGGTACCAGGCCCGCTCCGTCGTGCCTGCTACCTTTGTCCAAAATCTCGAGGAGTCACCCTGTTTTGGGAGAAGGCTGTTACCGGGTGCTGCCTGAGCCTCGGGCGGCGAAGGCCTTTGTGAGGTCGGTTCTCCTTTGCTTGCGTGCGGCATTGCGAGCCGTCATGGCTTTCCTATTCACGACAGCCATGTCTTTGCCAGCGAGCAAGCCTTGGATCTGCTTGCCGAGTTGTGTGGCGACATGTTTGCTCATCTCCTCGACCTGGTGAACCTTGCCGTCTGCAGCAACGACGTAGGCACGCATGAATGGGATGTCGGTTGGTTTGTTTGCACATCTAAGCACGAAAGGGTCGGTTTGCCATTTGTAGTAGTCTCTGGAGATTTTGAAATCCTCTTCCATCTTTTTGTCGGTCTTTTGTCCTACATAAACGGTGTAGAGTTTGATGCCTTTTTTGCCAAACCGCTGTTCCACCTTCTCCAGATAGGGCCACCAACCGGGCATTCCCATGCCATCACGCCAGAACAGGAGGATGTAAGGCTTGTCGTCGGAAAAATCTTCCGATTTAACCAAAGTACCGGCAGCGTCGCGAGTCACAAACTTGGGCAGTTGTTTCCCTACGCTTGGATGAACTTCTTTTCTTTCGCCAAAGATGATGCGGTCCATTGAATCGACCAGTGGTTTGTTGGGCAGAGTCATGGCGAAGACTTTTTCTGTCGCTGGGTCGTTGAAGCCCCAGTCTCCGAACCTCCAATCCGTAGCACTGAATCGTTGCCGGTTTCTGAGTTTTGGGTCGAAACACATGTCCATGTTAGGCACGAGTCGGACCGGCACCGGGGTCTCACCGCGTGAGACGTAAAGGTGCCACTGATGGAAAAGACGGAGATTTTTCCCACGCCCGTCGATGACGATGTGGTCGGTCTTTACGGCACCGTAATCTCGAGTCCCACGGTGGTAGACTTTGCAGCTTTTCATCAAGCTCTCAAGGGCGTCGGGATCGAAGAGTGACATTAAACGTGGGGCATCCATGTTCCAAACGCTGATCGGTCGAACGCTCGGCAACTTCACCAGTTCGGTCAGTGACGACGGAGCGTCTTCTACGAAAACACGATCGAAGGAGATACGCATGACATGCTCACCGTTCGAGCAGATTTTCGTGCGGTATTTGGGATTGGGCGAGTTTGTATCAAGCATCAAAAAGCGATTCGGCTTCGCGTAGGCGAAACGGTAGACGGTCGAGTTCCCACCCACGAAGCCCATGGTCCCTTGTTCATCGATGTAGTAATCGACCGAGAAAGCGATAGAATCTTGTGCTTCCAGGAACCGAGCCATTCGCCGGAGCACTTGCTTGGCTTTGACAGTATCGTCCGGCTTGACGGGCTTCTCCTTGGTAGTCTTCAACGGGAGTTCTGGATGGACCGCGTCGTAACCGCCATTCGGGAGTTTGACCAGTCGTCCAACATAGTCGGGTCTTTTTGGACGGGGCGGAAAAACTAGCTTGCCTGGCAGTGGGTTGGTCCCCTTGGCGAGCTTCAACGGCTTTTTCCCTGAAGTCGTGTCGGGGGACTGGCAAAGGACTGGGGAGGTCATTGCCATCATGGCGATGCACGTAGTGATGCCTCGTTTCAGTCCGGGTGGAAAGGGACCGTTCATGCATTACCTCGATTTGTTTGTGTATGGGAGTATGAAGTTTGAAACGTCTGGTGTGCACTTCGTACGGGAGGCCGAGGCGGATTCAACAAACTTTTGGTTCGTTCGGAAGAGCGTTACCAAAAGTGGAGAAACCCAGGCGAGGAACCCCGAAGAATCTGGTGGATGGTTATTGGAGATCGTCGATGGCGTGGGCTTCGGACACTTCGTATTTTGCTGTTTAGAGCGGTTACCGTTCGTGTTCGGTACAGTTCGCAGTCGCCGAAATCCTGAGCCCAAGAGCGCCCTTCTCGAGAAAGGATTCCGGAGGAATCCTGCCTGTTCGGGTGCGTTTCCCGCTTCGCTCGCTATGATTCCCGCTTCGCTCGGGTTGGGGGCTTACTCCCCGCAAGCGGGGCGAAGGACTTTGAAAACGGAAAACCTGTAACTAATTAGATGCGTGAACCGCTCTCAACTTCTGCCTTTCGCGATCGTGTCGAACGCAGGTGCCAACCGATCGACGCCAAGGCTATCGTCCACACGACTCCGAAAGTAAGGCTGGCCCATTCGAGGGAATAGGGCAAGACGACCGATGAGACGAAAAATAGCATTCCGAAGACGTAGAATCTTCCCCAATAGAAGCACCCCAGGACGAAAAAGAAGAAGCCCGTGAGGACACAACAAAACGGATAGCTCGCGTAGAACATGCTTTCGTGCGAACCCTGTGGGAGGCTCTGGCTGATTGGGAGCAATAAGAAACACGCTCCGGCGTACGCGCCACAGAGGACCCAAAGTCGGTATTCGGCCGTCGTCGCAGCGGCTATCCGGATGGGTCCGCGGAACCAGCAAAAGACCGAAAACATGCCCAAGAATTGGGCCGCGTAGGCAACCGTGACATAAGTCTTGGAGTGCAAATTTCCCATCCAGAACGTGATGGCCAGGTGAGTCAACAATACGATGACGGCCCAGGATAACATGACGTTACCCCAGGAGTGGAACTCGGCGTTCAGGTCGCTGCGTTCCAAGGTCCGCATCAATCGGTCGAGAAAGTTGATGCTGCGGATGCTGATCGATTCGCCCCGCAAATAGCGGTCGAGATCGTTTGCCAACTGTTGGGCGGATTCGTAGCGTCGGTTGGGGTCTTTCTCAAGACATTTCATGCAAATCGTTTCGAGGTCACGCGGGACGCTCGGGTTCAACAGCCGAACCGGTAGCGCTTCTTGGTTCGCGACCTGGAGCACAGTATCCAATGGAGTCTCGGCCCGAAAGGGTGGGCGGCCGGTGAGCAACTCGTATAGGATGGCGCCGAGTGCGTAAATGTCGGTCGCCGGGCCGATGGCCGACGCTTGACCGCGAGCTTGCTCGGGGGCCATGTAGCTGGGTGTGCCCATGATCGCGCCGGTTTGGGTTCTCGTGGCCTGGACGTCGAGTTGTTTTACCAATCCGAAGTCCGTGATTTTGGGGTGATTCTCGGACGTCATCAACACGTTGGCTGGCTTGAGGTCCCGATGGATGAGTCCGTGACCGTGCACGACTTGCATGGCCGAGGCGAGCGTCGATACGAGCTTGGCGGCTTCCCGAGAAGCTATAGGTTTGTCGCGGATTTTGTCGGCAAGGGTCCCACCATCGACGTACTCCAATGAAAAGTAGCTGTGGCCTTCGTGCTCACCGACCTCGTAGATTTGGACGATGTTGGGATGGTGAAGTCTTGCCACGGCCTCGGCTTCGACGCGGAATCGTTTGAGGTGTTCGGCGGGTGCATGTAACCCGCCAAGGATCACCTTCAATGCGACGATCCGGTCGAGGTTCGATTGTTTGGCCTTGTAGACGATGCCCATGCCTCCTTGGCCCAAGACTTCGAAGACTTCGTATTGGCCGATTCGCCCGAGAAGACCGGATTCGTCGTCGAGGACCTCCAACGAGAATACCGGGCCATGCGTACCCGGTGCCTGTGCCGGCGTGACCGTCGGGGCGTTCTCGACGGTCTTTCGTGCGGGAAGGATTTCGGTGGGCTGCTTGTCGGCAGGAGGTTGTTCGTTGCGAGAGGTCATCGGCAATTATTCTGTGTAGTGCACTTCGTTAGGAGTACGCCTGGGTTGTCGGTTTGATGATCAGCTCGGGAATGTTGGCACGGGGTGGCATGGTACAAACGAACGCCACTGCTGCGCCGACGTCCTCGGGTTGTAGAATGGTACTTCGATGTTCGTCTGAAACAGGATTCGGACGATTCTCCAAAATCGGAGTGTCGACCTCGCCTGGGTAAATATTCGTGACGCGAATGTTGCTGTCTTTTTCTTCGATCGCCAGGCACAAACCCATCGCCGCCATGCCAAATTTCGACGCCGAATAGGCCGTGCCGCCGAGCGGAGTGGCTCGCTTTCCTGCCGTCGAACAAATGTTGACGATGATGCCGTCTTTTCGTTCTAACATTTGCGGTAGCACAGCGTGGAGACAGTAAAACGCACCATCCAAGTTGATTCGGATCAGTTTGTCCCAGCCTTCGATGGTCAGTTCGCGACAGAGACGTTCTTTCAAGTTTGTGCCTGCGTTGTTGACGAGGATGTCGATCTGTCCGTGTTTTTTGGTCACTTTCTGGATGGCGGTTTGGACTTTCGCGGCGTCGGAGACATCGAGCTTGAGGTAGGACAGCTTTTCGCAGCCTGGTTGTCCTGTGTTTTCTTGTATGGCCTTGGCCAACTTTTCTTCGTTACGTCCGGCGATGACCACGGTGGCTCCTTCGGCTGACAACGCTCGGGCGGCCGCCAGGCCGATTCCGCTTCCACCACCGGTAATGAACGCCACTTTTCCTTGAAGTCTGCTCATGAGGATTCACTTTCTTACTTGACCTGTACTTTGGCTGATGCAATTGTGATTTCGATTATCGTATGGAAACGAGAGGGAATGTGAGAGGCCGGGGAGGCAGAGTAGTTTAGCTAGGTGGTCCTTTCATCCTTGCGAGAGGCCATACTCTTGAGAATATCCTGTTTGCCTTTGACTCCCAACTGAGACTCACAGATACCGCACTCGCGGGCGACCAAACAGACCAACGATTCGCTTTGAGAAGTGTTGAGTTGATCACAAACAACAATAGTACTCGCCGCCGGGTCGAGGTGGATCGTTGGCTCGATGTGGTTGGCAAAATCGATTTCTATTCGTGCCGGTCTCAATGTGGGAGAAACAGCTTGGCCTGTGGCGACATGGAAGTTGGCGATGAGCGTTGGTACTCAAACTCGACACGTTCGATCCGTCCTGGTTTGGCCCGTTGGGGCGGAGCGATGCGCTGCAACGCTTGGACGCCTATTATCTCATCGACACTAATAGTGTGAGTGTGAAAGGAGACGAAAAGTTCCTGAGCTTGACCGTAACAAGCGCAGTGGATTTCGACCTGTTGGGCAAACGCTTGGGGGTCTTGGTCTTTTTCTTGGCAATGCAATCAACACCGGCTCCGATGAGGTTTCAGCTCGGCTTGACGCAGCAATTCTCAAATAGTGGTTGTCGAAATCGATTCGACGATCCCTCGGGCGATGACTTTGTTGGCCAATTACGCCGGCGTCCAAGGATTTACCGGCCGACCCGAATCGTTGGGTTCCTCGCAAGCGGTGGCAATAATTTGAGAGATTTGTTCGGGTGTGAACTTGCCGGGTGAACCAGACCGGTGGGAGTCGGAAAGAACGTCTTTGATAGAGTTTTTCGGGGCCCTGGGGCCACGTTGGCACTCGATGTTCACGAGCCCTTCGAAGTTGTCTCTTCATCGTCTCCCAAGGCCGACTTGTTTCGGGAGAGTCCAACGAGTTCGACGATGTGTTGGTTTTTGTGGCCTTGGAAAGCCGCCAGAATAATTTGAGGTCGTTGGGTCAAAGTTCGCGAGACGGTTCGCGACCGAGCCATGGCATCGAGAATTTTTTGTTGTCGCTCGGTGATGATGACTTTCGCGGCTTGTCCTGGCATAAACGAATCCTTCCTGTATCTTTGGAGAATTTGAGAAGATAGGAAGGTAAAACAAATATTCACTGACATGCAAGACTATTTGCTGACAACATGTACTAGGATCTCTCACCCCTCCGGGGCTGAAAATCGAAAACACGACACTTGTTTAGCCGACTGCCCATGGGGAGAAGGACTTTGAAAACGAAAACCTGTACTCAATACAAACGTGAATCGCTTTGAAAGCACAATGATACCAGTATCGCAACCAGTATTGAATACCGCTGGAACCGGAGAAACCCACTCATACGGAAACGTCTCCAGCGCCGAGATCGTAGTGGGTGGAAAAGAGAGTGGCGGTGATTACGCCGTCATTCGCTATCACGTCAAGCCCGGCGACGAACCGCGATTGCCCACGCACTCTCGCGAAGACGAAAGTAAACAATCGAACGAGAGGGAAGGGAGGAAGTGAAAGAGAGGGACGAAAAAGACTTACCGAAGATACAAACAGCCTGCGCCGATGAAATCTATGTCCGAGCACCGGTGTTGATGATGGTCTGTTCGGAAAGTCACTACTGGGCCGCGGGCCAACTCGTCGATTCGGCCAAGGGAGAAACCTGGCAGGTCCGATTCGAACGTTTAAGCGAATTGAACCACATCGTCCGTGATGCGGCAGGATGATTCAATTGTTTAAGATTCTCGTATGAGGATCGCCATAAGACCTTTCATATCGGTTGAGAAGGCGTTGCCTATTCTCTCCAATGTGAACAAAAGAATCACCATGCGTGATGCGGGCACAGGGTTGCGAAAAGGCATCGGTCTTCTCAACGAACAAAGACAAAACCAAGGCCAGAAGGCCATTGCGTTCGGACTCGACCACTTCCACACGTTGCCAGAAGGCGAGCGTGGACTGAGGCGTTTGCAGGGCCAAGCCAGTCGGGCTTTGGAAACCGCCGAGAAAGCAAAGGCGAAACTACGACCAAAAGAATCGACGGGGCCAATGCCTTCGGGATGTGGGAAAAGCTCGCCTGCGGGCGTGGAGAAAGGCCGAAGAGGCGTTTGATCGTTGGGATCAGGCCGAGCGAGTGTGGCAAAAAGCGAAAAGCGTGTTGCCTGTGATGACCGGTGATGGCCAACACAACACTCGCGTTGGTGCTCAAGGTATTCTCCAACAAGTGTGTGCGCAATTGCCCGAGCGAGAGTTCGGCAAAGCGAAAAGGTTGCTGCTGAGCGAATAGACACTGGTTCATCTGGATGTCGTCGAAGAGAAACTCGATGCCATCGAAGCGAAGAAAGAACTGGTGTGTGCCGCTGTCGATTTCGAATGCCGCCGCCGTCGCAGGGACGGGCTCAGAACCAAAACAAGTAACAGCGATTCTCTCGGCTCCGACCATCCATAATAAGATTCAGACCGCGTTCATTTTTGCTGAACTGCCCAAGTTTCGAACGAGAAGACATGCTTTTGCCTGCAGCAAAACCATGTTCGGACTGCCTGGGCAGGAGGCGCAAACGGGATTTGCGAAAACAGACAAACGAGCCGAAATCGGCTCGCTGTTGTGAAGTGAAAATTATGCTTGCTTGAAATCCATCGGAACACTTACGGCTGGGCTTCCATTGTCTATTCGAGTTGCTTCTGTTGGCGAAGCACGTCACCCAAATTTGACCATACCACCGCAAGTTGGGAATCGAACTCGACCGCCTTCTCGTAAGCCCGAACCGCCGCTCCCAGTTTTTCCTGCTGAGAAAGCACTTTTCCGAGATTGTTCCAGGCAATCGGACTTTCGGGACGGGCACCCAAAGCTTTCCGATACGCACCAAACGCTTCCGCAAGATCAGGGTGCGTCGGAGGTAAATCTATACGGAACAAAACTCTCCCCAATTCGCAGTTGACCCAGAAATCTTGCGAGTGAAGCCGCACGGCCCTGCGAAACCATTGTTTCCCAACTGTCTTGTCAGTCCGATCCAACAACGTGCCCATCAACACCAACGTCGAAGGTGAAAGTTTCGAAAACTCGGATTGATCGTTGAGCAGACGCGTCGCGAGTCGATGGAGTTGTTGAGGTTCGCTCCAAACCTTGCCATCGTAGAGTTTCCGATGCCAGGAATTCGCCGCAACCAACCGAGCCGCGTCCATAAGCCGCAGACGCAACCGTCTTGTCGATCCAGATGTCTGTTGAAACCCTGGGATATCCTGGCGCACCCTTCGTTCCTGGGCACGACCCACAAACGTCGCCCGTTCGATCTTCGCTGACAAAGCCTGTTCTTGGTACCAAAGCAAGAGTGCCCAATCGCCCAGCGCGTCCAACCAAATCGCTCGAAAAGGTGATTGACAGATTCGATCCGCAATGATCTCGGGATGATGGCCATCGACATCGAAACCAGCATTTAGGAATAGCACTTGATACTTCTGCGCCACGGTCGTGTGGTTGATTGTTTCACTGGACAGAGCAATTCGCTCTTCCCGAAGTCGATTCAAAGCAACTCCCTGGTCGATGGATGCCTGTAGGCCATCGAGTTTTGTTTTGAGGTCGTGCATGCGACCCTTGAGAGCTTTGTGGACGACAATTTTCCCGGTTTTTTTACATTCCTCCGCCCGCATCCAGTAAGCCCTCCCTGCTTCGACCTGGAGTTGGACCTCGGACGGATCCTGAACGATTTGCAAAGCTCGACTTTCCTGACTCAGTTCAGTTTCAAGTTGACGAACGACCTCATGCCCTTTGTCCACAGTTTTCGCAATATAGTCCCGCACGACCGAAAGTCGTGTTTCCTCGTGACTTGGTAAGTCGTTTCGTCCACCGCCCATTTCCACTCGTAAGAGTCCGCTTTTGACTCCCCAGAGTCCAACCATCAAGAGACAAAGAAGCACCAGGGAAGCGGATAGCATCCGCCGAGAACTGGGATCGGGAAGCGTTCGAGGTCCCGTGATTGCCCGAGGCTCTTTTTCGAACACACGTTTCCCGGTTCGATACGGTTCGAACGGAAGCAGTGTGTTCGGCGAGGTCGTGAGTTTATCTTGGTCCGTAGGCTCCGGCAATCTCGTGTTTCTGTGACGCGTCGGACCAGAGTCTTCCCTCTGGTCCAACCGATTTCGGTGAAGACTTGGAGCGAAACGACTACCAATGGAGTCGGCATGCTTTTGTGCGATCATGGGATGGCTCCTGCTAACAATTCCGACAACGTCTCGGTTGCCGGGTGTTGTCTCTGGCGAGGTAATCATGGTATGGACGGAGTCTCACAACCTGCGCGCAGTCTAGTAATAACATTCTTTCGATGTCGATCGAACAGGAGGGAACTATCTGTGGTTTTGCGAGAACCCGTCCGTAAGTCGTATTCAACTTTCGGAACAAGGAAAGCGTATAGGCGTCAACAATCGTTTGTCGGGACGAGGCGAGTCAATCGTCCCAGGATTGTTGACAACGAGGCGAGGAAGTATTGCAAGTCTAAGTTATTGAGGGTCGACCATCACCTACGTATTGTTTTTCTGGTGGGCGTCTAAGTGGCAAACAACGTGGGGAAGGAAACTGTTTACCGAACCGGTGTGGTCACTAAAACCCTACTCTGCTATTCTCTTTTTGTCCAATTTTGCAGGGGCCGTTTTTCACAGCTTTTTTATATGTTGAATGTTTGGCTCTGACTTCGAAAGGTGCAACAGGTTGAAGCCGTGCAGAGGCGAGTGAAACAGGTTTTTCACCATGCCTCGATGTCGAAGCAAACTTCTCAACCGGTTGAGGCTGTCGGATCGATGAATAACGTATCTGGAAACTAGTACATGGTGTCAGCAGATAATAGTGCATCAGCGTTTGATTTTATCATTGCG
>CAYRFQ010000130.1:0-18745 GCA_964423615.1 uncultured Alcaligenaceae bacterium
AGAGTTCCGTGGGTTCACACCCACGGCTAAGATCTTTCGCCCCTTCGGGGCTGAAAATCAAAAACTCGACACTCGTTGAGCTGAATACCCAAAGAGTTCCGTGGGTTCACACCCACGGCTAAGATCTTTCGCCCCTTCGGGGCTGAAAATCAAAAACTCGACACTCGTTGAGCTGAATACCCAAAGAGTTCCGTGGGTTCACACCCACGGCTAAGATCTTTCGCCCCTTCGGGGCTGAAGATAAAAAACACGACAATTGTTGAGCCGACTATCCTAGCGGGGAGAAGGACTTTGAAATTGCTCTATTGCGGACCCTTCTACTTCTTACTCCTTTTCTTGAACTTCCTTGCGGATTGGATCGTGGTGCCGAGAATAATAGTAAAATGACTTTGTCTTGCTCTTTTCACCAAGACAGAACTGGAACGATAGGCGATAACCACCTCGCGGCCACATAGGGCCTTTCAACTTAAAGACGTGAACGACCGTCGACACCGATTCTCCTGGCTTCAAGAAAGTCGCCTCAGTCGGCGAGCGGACGCCAGTGGCGTCGGGATGTGGGTAAACTTTGCCCTGACAAAGAAACACCAGGCTTTCTTTCCACAAGATTGTCTTACCATCGTAGAGAAGCGCGGGGACCTTCAGGCCCTTCGTCGACGTGTTCTTGACAGTGATCTTGTATTCACCGTCGCCGTCAGGATTTTTGAACCGATGCTGTATCTTCGGAGTGACTTTCTCGACACTTAATTGAATTCCTTGACCGACTAAAAGAGCTGGACGGCCGGTCACAGCACAAAGGTGTCCGACTTTAGCTTCATCCCCGCGCCAGGCGTTCTTTTTCAAAGTTGCCCAAGGAGACGTCAACTTCCCCTTCGTTAGCGACCAGCCCAAAGGGATCTTGCCGATGGCCTTGGCAATGTTCAGATCTTTTATTGTCAATTCAACTATTTCTTTGAGTACCTCTCGATTGCGCGACCTTTCCATGGAGATGAGGCACATTCTACCCTCGGGAAATTGCGGTGGGTTCATTTGTCGTTTGCTGTAAAGTACTTGGAGCATCTGGCCTTTTTTCACATTCCCTCGATAGACCTTGTCTACAACTACTTGCAACCGTCCAGTGTAGATCGGAGGAAGCGACCGAGCTACTGGTCCTCTTTGAACTTTTACGAGTTCTCCAGTGAACAAGGTCTCGGCCTGTCCCCATTTTTTGATTGCTTCGGGAGTTAGTACGTTCTTTTCCTGTGCTTGTGTTCGGCCCTGAGTTCCCAACACTAACACCACCACGGCGATTACAGATAACCAACCACTCGTGCTCAGGAATTTCATTGCTCACCTCGTTCGATGGTAACAGAGTTGTTATGTCTCTGATATTTGAATTATGAGTTGAGGTAGCGAACGGCCCGAACGTCGCCTAAATCTCAGACTGGAAAAAAGCGACGTTCGGTACGATACGCGTGTCAATAGCAATGGAGCGACCGTCTCGTCAGTTCGGGCTGTGAACTAAACGATAAGTAGTCAACCAGTGGAGACTTGGACATTCTGCCCCTCGAACACGAGTTCCCCAGACGTCCGATCCAAATCACAGACGATGTGTTGGCCATCCTTGAGCGATCCTTCCAACAGTTTTCGTCCCATGACGTTCTCGATTTCTTTCTGGATAGCTCGCTTGAGTGGTCTCGCCCCGAACGTCGGGTCATAACCGACGTTCACCAAATGGGTCTTCGCGGCGTTGGTCAACTCAAGCGTGATCTTCCGATCACCGAGTCGTTGGCGGAGCCGACTCAGTTGGATTTCAACGATTTCTTTCAGGTCTTCCTCGGTCAAGCTGTGGAAAACAATCATTTCGTCGACACGGTTGAGAAACTCGGGTCGGAAGTGGTGCCGCAACTCGTGGAGGACGGTGTCTTTCATCCGGTCGTAGTCTTCGCTGTACATTTCGCCACGGAATTCGAGAATATTTTGGCTTCCAATGTTCGAAGTCATGATGACGATGGTGTTCTTGAAGTCGACAGTTCGTCCGTGGCTGTCGGTCAACCGCCCGTCGTCGAGGACTTGCAACAAAATGTTGAAGACGTCCAAGTGTGCCTTCTCGATTTCGTCAAATAACAGCACACAATATGGTCGCCGTCGAACGGCTTCGGTCAACTGCCCTCCCTCGTCGTAACCCACGTAACCTGGAGGAGCCCCGACGAGTCGAGATACTGTGTGCTTCTCCTGATATTCCGACATGTCGATGCGGACCATCGCTCGTTCGTCGTCGAACAGAAACTCGGCGAGCGCTCGTGCGAGTTCAGTCTTTCCGACCCCTGTCGGTCCGAGAAAAATAAACGAACCGATCGGTCGCTGAGGGTCCTTTAATCCCGACCGTGCTCGGACGACGGCTTGGGCGACAGCATCGACGGCTTCGTTTTGGCCAATGACTCGCTTGTGAAGTTCGTTCTCCAAGTTCAACAGCTTTTCGATTTCACCTTCGAGGAGTTTGGAAACGGGAATCCCAGTCCATCGGCTAATGACGTGAGCGATGTCCTCGTCGCTGACTTCTTCTCGAAGCAGGCGCTGCTTCTTCTCCTGTCCGGCGAGGCGTTCCTCTTCCGCCTTGAGTCGTTTCTCCAGTTCCAGTAGCTTGCCATATTGCAACTCCGATGCTCGCGCAACATCGTACTCGCGTTCGGCTTTTTCGATCTCGATCTTGGTTTGCACGATCTCCGTGCGGATATCTCGCAAGTCGTCGGTGGCCCCTTTTTCGCTTTGCCACTGGGCTTTCAGTGCATCAGCTTCGGATTTGAGGTTGGCGAGTTCTTTTTCCAATTTCTCGAGTCGGTCGCGAGACGCCTGGTCCGTTTCTTTACGCAGGGCTTCCCGTTCGATCTCCAATTGCATGACTCGGCGAGAGACCTCGTCGAGTTCGGTGGGCATCGAATCCATCTCGGTTCGAAGTTTCGCCGCAGCTTCATCGACCAAGTCGATGGCCTTGTCGGGGAGGAAACGGTCCGAGATGTACCGGTTTGACATCAAGGCAGCAGCCACCAACGCTGAGTCCTTGATTCGGACACCGTGGTGTTCCTCGTATCGCTCACGCAGACCACGCAAGATCGAAATGGTATCTTCGACCGAAGGTTGGTCCACCTTCACCGGTTGGAAACGCCGTTCAAAGGCGGCGTCTTTTTCGATATGTTTCCGGTATTCGTCGAGCGTTGTGGCTCCGATACAGTGCAGTTCACCGCGTGCGAGCATGGGCTTGAGCAAGTTACCGGCGTCCATCGCGCCCTCGGTTTTTCCAGCACCGACAACGGTGTGAAGTTCATCGATGAACAGTAGCAGAGCTCCTTCGGACTCCTGAACTTCTTTCAGAACGGCTTTCAACCGCTCTTCGAACTCACCGCGATATTTCGCCCCGGCAATGAGCGCCCCCATGTCGAGAGCCACGATGGTTTTGTTTTTCAGACCCTCGGGAACGTCTCCACGGATGATGCGTTGGGCCAGTCCTTCGACGATGGCGGTTTTACCAACTCCGGGTTCGCCTATCAGCACCGGATTATTCTTTGTCCTGCGTGAAAGAACCTGGATTACTCTGCGAATTTCGTCGTCGCGACCGATAACAGGATCTAGCTTTCCCTCTCGGGCGAGCTTTGTAAGATCGATCCCGTATCGTTCGAGAGCTTCGTAGGTGGCTTCGGGATTTTGATTGGTCACGCGTTGGTGTCCTCGAATTTCTTGTAACGCTTTCAGCAACCGCGGACGGTTACATCCGAAATCTTTTAGAATTTCTGTCGCTGGTCCACCGAGTTCGAGCATCGCCAACAACAAGTGTTCGACGGAGATGAACTCGTCTTTCATCTGCTTGGCGATGTCTTCGGCATTGCCGATCAGTTGATTCAGCCGACCCGTGACGATTATCTTATCCGGGTCGTTCGTGGCCCCTTTGGGTCGGCCTTCGAGTTCACGCTGGACTTTGATCTTCAACGCGTCAGGCGGAATCTCTGATTTCTCCAAGAGTGAAGTGGCAAGGCCATGGTCTTGATCGAGCATTGCCAAGAGCAAATGTTCGACGTCCATCTGCAGTTGACCGAATTTACCAGTTAGACGATGTGCAGCGCTGAAGGCTTCTTGTGACTTTTCTGTAAATTTCTCAATGTTCATTCTATTTTCCTCCCGGTGGGGTTGATGTACGCTTGCTAGTTTTTCGCTGGGCGAGCCGACGGGCATTGATGGTTGATGCGTCTCGTTGTTGCCGGGTCGCCGGGAGTCGAAAATCGTGTACGAAGTTGCTACATGTTAGAGGGCTAGACCGAGTAAAAGGATTCACACGAGGGTGGAGGAAAGCAACGTAAACGATCCGCTTTCTGGTCTCCATGCAGGAACTATTGATGTCTCGGGGAAAAAGTAGTACATGCAGTAGGTGTTTCGTTGGCAAGCCAGGAAAAAGCGGACAACAGACGGGAACCCGGAATTTACTGATGTCCGGTTTTTTGTTTGTCGTAGGTCCACGCAGCTTCCGTGGACACTGCGAACTCAGTCCAGACAAAGCACACGCGAGCCGCGTGGACCTACGAAACGGACGGTCATTTATTTCCAGTTTGGGGTGTGCCTGGTAGTTTGGTCGCCCCGTTCTCAATAGATTCGCCCCGTCTGATTTTATATAATTTGTGGAGTGTGTTTTCCCGCCTTGTTGACCCGCCCCTTCCTACCAGCCCCACGAATGAGCATGCAATCTTTCCATTTACGATTTTCGACGATATTGGTCGCTGTCTATGTGTCGAGTGGTGCATTTGCTGGGCAATCTGTAAACGCACAATCCACCTCGGAACGACTCGCGTTCTTCGAGAAGAAAATACGCCCAGTCCTGGCCGAAAGCTGCTTTCGATGTCACGGAGCCCGACGACAGAGGGGAGACGTACGACTCGATACGCGAGCTGGCGTGTTAACTGGATCGGTTGTTGTCCCAGGCCATCCCGAAAAGAGCAAGCTCGTTCGAGTTCTCGATCACACCGGGAAGATCAAGATGCCACCGAACGGTCAACTTCCGGCGAACGTGATTGCTGATATGAAAGCGTGGGTGGAAATGGGAGCGCCGTGGCCCGAGGACGCCGCGAAGGCAACCAATACCCACGATCACCACTGGGCATTCCAAAAAGTCACGCGTCCGGAACTCCCTGATGTGAAGGAACGCGAGTGGGTGAGGAATGCTATCGATGGCTTTGTTTTGGCCAAACTGGAAAGCAAAGGTATGAAACACGCGCCCCGGGCCGACAAACGGAGCCTCCTTCGGCGTGTTCACTATGGTCTGATAGGATTACCACCGACCGCGAAAGAGGTGGATGACTTCCTGGCTGACGGTTCGCCCCATGCGTTGGCTAACGTTGTCGATCGATTGCTGGCTTCGCCTCGGTATGGCGAACGTTGGGGACGGTATTGGCTCGACATCGCCCGTTACGCCGACACCAAAGGCTACGTGTTCCAGCAAGAGCGACGCTATCCGTTTTCGTATACTTATCGCGACTATGTGATCCGGGCCTTCAACGAAGACGTACCCTATGACAAGTTCCTGCGCGAACAAATCGCCGCCGATCGTTTGTTGGCGGCCAATCCAAAGTACGACAAGCAAGCACTTGCGGCCATGGGGTTCTTGACCGTTGGGCGGAGGTTCCGCAATAACGTCCACGACATCATCGACGACCGCATCGACGTGGTCTCGCGAGGGCTATTAGGTTTGACTGTTTCGTGTGCTCGCTGCCATGATCACAAGTACGACCCGATTCCGACGGAAGATTACTATTCACTCTATGGGGTGTTTGCCAGTTCCTCGGAACCCAAGATTCTTCCGATTATCGTGAAGACAGAGGGGAACCCGGCTCTCCTGCCATTTCAGGAAGGGCTCGCGAAGAGACAAAAAGACTTGGACGAACGTCTCGATGATGCTTACGTGAATGCGGTCACGAAGTTTCGGTTGAACGTAGCAGACTATCTTCTGGAGGCAAGGAACGTCTCCAAACGTGCCCATGATCAACGCATCCCGCTCTTGTCGCTCAAGCAACCTCACGCTGGGATGGTGAACCGTTGGCGGGCCCTCGTAACGAGACTTCGAAACAAGCCACATTCGATATTGGCTCCGTGGGTAGCATTGGCCGAACTTCCGGACGGAAAGTTTCGGAACGAATCTCCGAAACTCATCCAAGAAATTGTTAGCCGAAAGGCTCCTCGATTTCGTGGGAATGTTGTCATCGCGAAGGCGTTTCAAGGACCTCCTCCCAAGTCACTTCGAGAAGTGGCAGCTCGCTACGACCGGGTGTTCAAGTCCGTGCTGCTGAAGAAAAAACGGACAGACGCCGAAGACGTCGTCTACAAATTTCTGGTCGAAAAGGCCCCTTGCAACATACCGCGTTCGCAAACCGAGTCGTTTGCGACCCGTGCTGTGCGTAACCAGCTCCGCGGTTTGCGTCGTGAGATCGATCGGTACAAGGCGAGTTCCCCCAACTCCCCTCCCCGAGCGATGATCCTGAGGGACAATCCGCAACCGTTCAACCCGTATGTATTTCGTCGAGGCAAGCCCGGGAACCGAGGTCCCAACATCCCGAGGCAGTTTCTTGAGGTTCTCGAAGGCAAGGGCAGGAGGCCGTTCCAGCGAGGTAGTGGTCGGCTAGAACTGGCGAACAAAATTGCGACCAAAGACAATCCACTGACCGCACGGGTCATGGTCAATCGCGTCTGGATGCATCACTTCGGCAAGCCTCTCGTCGACACGCCTGACGATTTCGGCCTTCGCTGCGCTCCACCGGTTCAGCGAGAATTGCTTGATTACCTTGCGTGGCGGTTCATGGAAAATGACTGGTCGTTGAAAAAATTGCACAGGCTGATCGTGCTTTCGAACACTTATCAGCAAGCGTGTGTCCACAACACCAACTACGCGACCGACGATCCAGACAACCGATATCTCTGGAAGATGAATCGTCGTCGGCTCGATTTCGAGGCCATGCGGGATTCCTTGTTGTTTGTGGCCGGAAGACTCGACTTGAAAATGGGTGGGCGTTCTGTCGATATTACGAAAGCACCTTCGCCACCGAGACGGACTGTCTACGCCTTTATTGATCGACAGAACTTGCCTGGTCTTTTCCGAACCTTCGACCTGGCGAGTCCCGACGCCACGACGGCCCAACGCCACGCCACGACCGTACCACAACAAGCGTTGTTCCTGATGAACAATCCGTTTCTTACCCGACAAGCAAAAGCACTTCTAGCCCTTCAAGGGATTCAAGCCGCGGACACACCCAGTGCTAAAATTCCCAAGCTGTATCGGCAAATTTTCGGGCGTGATCCCGGTTCCGATGAATTGAAACTTGGCCGAGGGTTCGTTGAAAGTGTTCCCGCGAGTCAGCGGCCAATGGCTTGGGAGCATTACGCTCAGGCGTTGTTACTCTCGAATGAGTTTATTTTCGTTGACTAAACCTCTGGGAACGAGGCACACACGACTTCAGGTGACGGCCTCATACACCTGAACTCCGTTGGTGTATGAGATTGGTCGTGGACGAGAGTTCACGGAGACTGTGAGAGCATTCTTCACTGTTCGGTGGATTCACACCCACGGCTAGGATCTTTCGCCCCTGCGGAGCTGAAAATCAACAACACGACACTTGTTTGGCCGACTGCCCGAGGGGCTGAGAATCCAGCACACGACGCTTATTGATACGACCACCCCACGGGAAAGGGACATTGAAATCGATAATCCTATCCCAATTACAGGCGTGAACCGCTCTAAGACTTCCTCACTCCGAGATCAATCAGGAATTTCCTATGACTCACTTTTTCCATGATGGCCCAATTTCACGGCGCGAATTGCTCCAACGAACCGGAATGGGCTTTGGAGCTTTGGGTTTGGCGTTACTCGAGACCAACACAGGTGTTGTTGCGTCGGAAACGCCGAATGCCGCGAGGCTCAATCCGCTTGCCCCACGAGAACCGCACTTCGCCCCCAAAGCCAAACGTGTGATCCATCTGTTTATGAACGGTGGACCATCACACGTTGACACGTTTGATCCCAAGCCAGCACTCCGACGGTATGAGGGAAGGCAACTGCCCTTCAACTTGCGTACCGAACGTCGGACTGGCGCAGCTTATCCCTCGGCTTATACATTTCGTCCGTACGGGCAAAGTGGTATTGAAGTTAGCGAGTTGTTTCCTCACGTTGCCGAAATGATCGACGACATCTGTGTAATCCGCTCGATGCACGCTGACGTGCCGAATCACGAGCCGTCGTTGATGTTGATGAACTGCGGTGATTCTCAACTTGTGCGACCGAGCATGGGCTCCTGGGTGACATACGGGCTGGGGAGCGAAAACCAGAATCTTCCCGGTTTCATCGCCATGTGTCCGGGAGGATATCCGATCACTGAAACTGCCAACTGGCGTTCGGCTTTCCTTCCGGGTGCTTATCAAGGAACCTACATCAACACCCAGCACACGACCATCGATAGGCTGATCGAAAACATCCGAAACACTGGAATGTCGCAGCGAGAACAACGTCGTCAACTCGATTTGTTGCAGCGGCTGAATCAACGACATCTCGACGAACGACCGGGAGACGCACGACTCGAAGCACGAATCCAATCGTTCGAACTGGCTTATCGGATGCAACAAGACGCGGAGGACGCTTTCGACATCACGCGAGAGCCGCGACACATTCGCGAGATGTACGGTCCCGGTGTTCACGCAAGGCAGTTGCTCATCGCCCGACGATTGCTCGAAAAGGGCGTCCGGTTCCTGCAGCTGTGGCACGGGGCTGGGCAACCCTGGGACCATCATGATGATATCTTCCCACGTCATCGACAGTTGGCCAGGCAGTGCGATCAAGGGATTGGTGCTTTGCTCAAGGATCTCAAACAACGAGGGATGCTCGAAGACACTCTCGTGATCTGGGGTGGTGAGTTTGGCCGGACTCCGACCGTCGAACTACCCCAAGCCGGTGCCAATCAAGGACGTGTGAACGGCCGCGATCACAACCATTACGGGTTCACAGTGTGGATGGCCGGTGGGGGAGTCAAGGGGGGTTACGTTCACGGCGCGACCGACGAATTCGGGTTCCGAGCCGTCGATGATCCTGTTCACGTTCATGATCTTCACGCAACTATTTTACATCTGCTCGGGTTTAACCACGAGCGGTTGACTTATCGCTATGCGGGACGAGATTTCCGGCTGACGGATGTCCATGGCAATATCGTTCGTGACATCCTGGTGTGAGTTATTCAACTCTGTTCATTTCGAGAACGCGTGTTTGCCCCTCATCCGCTGGGTTTCCCTCTTCGCTCAGGTTTGGCCTTCGCCCGTAAAATCTGGTGCGAATAACGGAGGCGGTTCGGCAGGGATTCCGGTCACCTCCGAATTCCAGGGAGAGACTCCTTCGTACGAGGCCGTTCGGAGCCGCTGGGGAACTTCGTTTTGGGA
The DNA here is from genome assembly GCA_964423615.1 of uncultured Alcaligenaceae bacterium. Classification (GTDB taxonomy): domain Bacteria; phylum Planctomycetota; class Planctomycetia; order Gemmatales; family Gemmataceae; genus CAYRFQ01. Next base: position 9,433 of record CAYRFQ010000130.1, read on the forward strand.
TGTAGCTCGAAAGGCCGACCGTTCTCCTTTCTCCCACGACCGAAGGAACTGGATGTCGAATCCAGCCGACTCGAAAGTTTCCAGAACGGCGGCAACGTTGGGTCCGAACCAATTGCTTTGGTCGGTGGGGTGGATTTCCCGAGTTCGGAACTGTCTCCACAAGGGAGTATCACGAAACAATGTCGCGAGGCCCGTCCATCTGCCCAGCCAGCGAAGTGGCGGGGCTAACAAATGTCGACTCCCTGTCGTGAACGTCTCAATGAATACCTCGCCCGTACAAACTGTGCGTATTCGATCAACGGCCAAGAGTGGATAACGGAGATGATAAAGGACCCCGAGAAAGAGCACGACGTCGAATTCACCAAGGGTCTTTGGCGACAAGGAGTACACGGATCCCTGGACATACTCGACTTTTGACCCAAGGAGTTCGCTCAGTTTGGAAAACCCGGATTGTTTGGGATTTTCCAAACCGTAAGCAATGACTTCCGCCGCCCCACGTCGTTCGCACTCGAAGCTGAAACAACCATTCCAAGGACCAATGTCCAAGACTCGTTGGCCTGATAAGTCGGCCGGTAGCTCGATCAAACCGCACTTTTCGAGAACCGGGTTGATGCCTGGTGTACTGATGTCTGCAAAGATTGGCCATCGTTGGTGCCATTGGATTCCGCTGAAGAAATCCTCTGGGCAAACACCTGGTGGAGCGATCGGAAGAGTCGATTGAGGTGTCGAACGATGTGTGGGTTGTGCGCGGGAAATCATCTTGGCATCCTGCCTGGAGATTGGGGGTATGTTTATTTTATCCACTATAAAAGTCCCAGCTCGGGGCGTCCAGGTCGACTGTTGGTTGCTGGGAAACAGAGCACAATTGTTGATCAATGACGAGGAATGAGACGGGCACCGGAATCGGTTGCGTTGTTGGAAGGCTTAGCCGGTCCAATGGTCGGCGGCATCTTGGGCATCAACGGCATCAAAGGTTTCACGATTCTCGCTGGCCGGTTTTGCTCCGGCAGGCCGTCGTCCAAATTGGGTGTTCCTTCGACAACACGTTCAACCCCCTCAAGTCGGACGATCCTGGAATGGTCTAACGATCTGTGTTTGCGTAGGGTTGTTTGAAGTCTGACACTCCTGCTGGGAGGGAATCCCCCATTGGGAGGCTGATCCGGGCTTTCGGTAGTGACTCGGACTGACTCCTCGCTGATCAGTGGTGTCTTGATTTTGTCGGTTATAAACTCTACGCGTATCTTCGTCTTACGATCGGCTTGAGGATCGTTCTTGATTTGAACTCCGCGAAGAGAAACAGTGTACGTCCTCGTTTCACCGGCGGGCAATCGAGGCAACGGCGCAAATTCGACGACAAACTTGTTGGAAGCTGGAAAGGCGTTCCTTTTGTCGTTGGTGGGACCTTTCGCATCATAGATTTGGATTCCAGGGAATGAGGTCACGGTGACTTGCAAGTTCTTGACCTCGGCACTCCCTGGGTTGCTTGCGACGATGATGAACTCGGTTGTGTCACCTATGAACAAGGCACCCCGTAACGAGATTTCTGCGCTCAAGTCGAGTCCAGCTTTCGAGAAAAACTTGGTACAGAATTTCGCGCTCGCTTTGACGGCATCGTCACCCTTCAAGTAACTCCCTGTGGCCTCTGGCTCAAAACAAATGGTCCACCTCTCGACGTCTTGTCGTGGGAGTGCCTTTACCGTGAATTGCAGCTGGCGGGTTTCGTTGACTTCCATCGACGGTAGGTTCCAGATGATCTCTTTCGTCGGTGCCTGGGGGAACAGATAGACCCCCTCAGGGTTCGAGCTAACGTACTCGATACCTCTGGGAATAGGAACCTTCACCTGGGGAGTCTTGATGGCCGATTTGCCAAGGTTTTTCAGTGTGATGGTGTAAACGAGAGGCTGTCCGGGAATCGCCACGGCTTTCCCGGTTATGTCCAAACCAAATTTGCCAACTGGTAGTATTTCGGGGGTAATCCTTGGGTTATCGGGCCGAGGTATTGTCCCATCCCCTTTTCCCGAAGGCGGAGGTGGTATTGTGGACCCGCCATTCTTTTTCCCATCCTTTTGTTTGGGTTGTCCTGGGGTTTCCGGTTCGCGACCCGGTTGTTGCCCACCCGGTAGTCCAGGTCCGAGTCCACCACCCCCTGGAGTAACGCCAGGCACGGCTGCCGATGGAGCAAACCGTTTGGCAACCTGGGTTGTTACGCATTGTCCGTGCTCAAAGGAAACTCGAGCGCAATTCTGGACTGGACCGGATCCGGTGGGTCTGAGTACCAATCGTATGGACTTGCTGCAACATCCCTGCAATGTCCCGAACTGCCAAACCAACTCCGGACCAATGAGGGTTGGTTTCGGAGTTGCGGTAACGTAGGTTGCGTTGTTGGGCAGGCCATCCTTTACGGAGACCGAGTAGGCGGTCGCTTTTGTGTTGTTTTTAATGAATATCTGGTAATGAATGTCCTCGCCCTCGACGGAACAGGCAACGACTCGCATCTGGAGAGAAACGACCGGGGCGGGAGGGTCAGTCGGGCAAGGAGTCCCTGGCGGTGACGGTCCCGGGGGAAGCGACGCCCCTGGCGGTACGCTTCCTGAAATCGGAGGAAGGGGCGGGGTTGAAGTGGGAAGTTGTTGATCCTGGCTCGGAGGGGCGGGAGGATTACTGATCGGACTTCCTTGAGGCAAGCGTTGCAACGGTGGCATTTGGCCTTTTGTCTTCGGTGGGCCTGCCAAGAAAAGTAGGCTCGCGAATGAGGCCAGAATGATCAAGATGAGTGGACTTTGCATCGATCGAGTTGTTCGCCAGCTCATATCCACCACCTCTTCAATGCTGTCCGAATTACGTTTTCGTAATGTCTTCGTGTCGCTCCCAGGACGGTGGCGACGTTGTATCGGGTTGCAAGATATCTATTTTGATTCTAGAAATCGCCCGTGTCAGCGCGGTCTGAGGGCATCTGATTGCAGCTGGCTGAATGCTTTCCCGAAGGTTCCGTACAGTCTGTACAGCCCGTGATGTTTGACATCCCTTGCGGGTGACTGAGGTTCTTGTGCTCACGTTTTCTGTCGATTACGATGAACAGCGTCAGAGTAGAAAGGAAACAGGGAATAGGATTCGAGAACGAACGGTTGGGCATTGGATGGGTGGTTCCTGAACAGCCCTCTTGCCCCTTTCAGGATGGGTGAAGATGCGTGAGTTGTTATTGGAGCTATCTCAGGTCATAAACTCAGGCCGCCCGTGCGTGTATTGTACGTTGGTGGAAACGCGCGGCTCCACTCCGCAAAAAGCTGGTGCGGCTATGTTGGTTTTTGCCGATGGAAGCCAGTTCGGAACTCTTGGTGGTGGTTGTGTCGAAGCCGAGGTCAAGCAAAAGGCCCTCGGCGTATTGGCCACCGGAGAGACCCATCGGCCGGAAATTCTCACGTTCAACCTCGACGATAACTACGGCTGGGACGACGGGCTCATTTGCGGTGGGCGGATGACGATCCTGGCGTCTCCCCTCTGGGGACCGCAGGGTGCTGTGCCGACTCACGATGGAACCGCGAAGTCGTTCTACGAAACGTACAAGCGACTCGTCGATGCTGGGACTGGTTGTACGGAAGCCGTTGTTTTGAATTCTGATTCGAACGGCCTGGAGCCAGGAAACCGGTTCTTGTTTGACGACCAAAGCTTGCTCGTTGGTCAGCTGCCCATGGGGGAAGGATCAGAGGTCGTTCGCGATAATTTGAAAGACGTTGTGACACGACCGAAGCCATACGTCCAAAATGGAATCGCGTACCTTCCGCACAGGCCACGGATTAGCGTCTTGATTGTTGGCGGTGGTCATGTGGGCCAAGCCGTCGGTCGGTTAGCTGCGGAAGTCGACTTCGACGTCTGGGTCTTGGACGACAGGGAGATGTACGCAAGTCAAGAACGCTTTCCGACAGCCAACCGGCTTCTTGTGGGGGACATCGGCCAGGAGCTTGCCAAACTTGCGGACACCGCGATTACGCCCAATGTCTTCTGTATCATCGTGACACGCGGTCACAATCACGACGAAGAAGCTCTCTACCACTTGGTGGAAACCAACGCGGGGTATGTCGGCATGATCGGCAGCAAGCGGAAGATCAAATTGATTTATGAGGATCTCTTGGCGCGAGGAATTTCGCAAGAAGCTCTCGATCAAGTTCATGCCCCCCTGGGACTCACGATCGGCTCTCAAACGGTGACCGAAATTGCCATCAGTATTGTCGCCGAGTTGATTGCCTGTCGCAATCTGGGGACCCTCGCCAAGGTGAAGTTGTGAGTCTGGGTCCTCGTTTCTTTGCCTTGATTCCGGCGGCGGGAAAAAGCCGTCGGATGGGTCGGCCCAAGTTATCCCTGCCACTTGGTGACCGGACTGTTTTGGAACACGTCGTTGGGAGATTTCGTCAAGCGGGAGTCCGTGAGGTGTTAGTGGTGCTGTCGCCGCAACTCACCGATTTGGAGCCGCTGGCGACTCGAGCCGGAGCCGTTACGCTCGTCATGGACCAACAGACTCCGGACATGAGAGCGACGATCCAAACAGGATTGCAGTGGCTCCTCGACCACAGAGATCTCAACCAAGACTACTGGTTTCTGTCTCCGGCAGACCACCCCACGCTCGTAGCGGGTGTTGTCGAGGCCCTCCAAAAGGCCATTTCGTCCTATCCGGATTCATCGATCTTCATTCCGACTTATCGCGATCAACGAGGCCATCCAGCCCTCGTTTCGAGTGAGCACATTCGGCCCATTCTTGAGATCCCAGAGGGACAGGGGGTGAATCGGTATTTTCGCAGTCGAGGCGATGTGACTCGTGAGATTCCATATGCAAAGGAAGAGATTTTATGGGATTTGGACACCCCGGAAGAGTACGAGCGTTTGCGCGAGTTGTGGAGTTCTTGAATCCGAAAAACAGAGCTATTTGATCGCCACGTAAATCGTTCGAGGTTCGTCCTCGGTATGCAGCACGCCTATTTGGTAGGAAATCAGCGTGCCCCCGGTTCGCGGAGGATACCAGACGAGGGTAGCGTAAGCGTGATCGCCCTGGGCAAATGCTTCGTCCACATCAATGAGCTTTCTTTCTCCGTTTACGACCCGGTATAGCTTGACGCCGACGCCTTTTACGTTCGTGGCTCGGACGACAACGCACGCGCGTTCCCCCGCCAGGAAGGACATCGGAATGAGCAATTCTGTCCGAGGTTCGAATTTCTGCTGAATGACCGGACCGAGTTTATCCAACTTCGGTCGTGCCCGACCTTGCCCGCCAGCCAACACCAACAAACCCGCCAAAGTACAAAGTAAAAACCAACGCATCCCATCATCCTCAAATGCGAATCGTTACCGGAGTGACATTTCGATGAGATTGTTCATCGGCCCCACGTTGTTCACGACGATCTGGTAAGTCTGTTTCTCTTTGGGGTACCAGAGTAGAGCATTGTCGTCTTCCACATTGGGACTTGGGAGGTCATCTTTGACGACGCAGTTGCCCTCGGAATCGAACGCGTAGAGGGCGAGACGGGACTTTCCGTTGCCAACGACGATCACACGGGCTGGTTCGTTTGGGTTGAACCGTTCGACGTATGTGTAACTCGTAAATCCAAAGATGAGTTGCTTTTGGAACCCTGGGTTATCGGGCGCGGTATCGCCCGGGAATAGCCCCACAGTCCCCATCAGCAGAGCGCTCAATGTGAAGCGTATCCAATCCATAAAAATAGGGTTCCTTGTTCCAAAGCCCCGAGAGTGTTTGATCGAAGATTAGTTTACTTGTCCAACGAACGTTTGGAAAGAGACAGGAGTCAGAGAATATGCGGAGGTGGGGCTGGGCGTTCGAAAGACTCGTTGACCGGATGGGCCATAGGCAGTAGTATTCGCGCGGCTCTGCGTAGTGGTCACTTCCTCGAACGGAACCAGTGGGGTCAGTCATGCGGCTGCAGAAATGGCTTGTGCGAGGTTGGGTCTTCACGATGCTTGGGGCGATAGCCGGAGTGATCGTTGTGTACGAGCAATGGACTGATCCGCTAGCGGTCCGTCAACAGGTGATCTCGCAACTCGAGGACAAATTTCCGGGAGCTGATGTCACGTTGGAGGCAGCTCGTCTGCGCATCCTTGGTGGTATTCTTCTGACGGATCTTCGTCTATTTCGCCGAGACGACTCCTCTCGTGTCGATGTCGCATACATCCCCTCTAGCGTCGTCTACCATGATAAAGAGCAAATCTTGTCTGGGCTGCTAACTTTTCACAAGATCGAACTGCACCGCCCTCGTATTCGGGTCATCCGCGAGCGTGACGGAAAATGGAACTTCGAAGATCTCGCCAAAACGGCCGAATCGCAAAGCCTGCTGCCGACGCTGGTATTGCACGAGGGTACGGTTGTATTTGAAGACCGACAACTGGCTCCCGATCTTCCGCCCCTGGAAATCACTGGGGTCCAACTGACCATGATTAACGACCCCATTTCCACTGTACGGATCAAGGGAACCGGTACGTCGAAGACCCTTGGGAAAATATCGATTGAAGGGACGTGGGAACGCCCTCGGAACAAATTCGACTTGAAAGTGCAAGTTCAAGGCACGATCGTTTCTCCGCAATTGATTCAACGCTTCATTAAACCCGGACACACAAAACAACTCGACCAACTGAAAATTGATGGTCAGCTCGATGTTGCCATGTCCTTGAAGTTCGACCCAAACGCAAAGGTGCCTTTGCAATACGACATCGAAGGGGAGTTAGCAGACGCTAGCGTGAAACATCCCTTGTTACCCCTCGCTTGCACCGATGTTCACGTATCGGCCCGATGCCAAGACGGAGAAGTCTTGGTCCGCGAGTTGAATGCGAAATCGGGGACGACTCTCTTGTCTGGCTCAGGTCGGACGAGTTTGCCGAATCCCATGGAAACATTCAAAGGCACATTACGAGCGGAGCACTTACTGATTTGTCCGAGCTTGTGTCAGCGGTTCAACAAGGACGTCCAAGAGTTGCATGGGATGTTTCATCCAAGTGGTCCGATAACGATGCAGTTTCACGCAGAGAAAAAGGAAGGGAGTTGGCTCACCAAACGGTGCGTGCTCGAACCGGAGAACATCCAAGCCAAGTTTGCCCACTTCCCGTATCCGGTCAAAAACATCAACGGAACGATCGACGCTGACCTGCTGAAGCAAGACGTTTTTGTCGATCTGGTGGCCAAATCGGGTTCGGAAGAGATTCGTGTGCGTGGAAAATGGAAGGGTTCGGGAGAAGACATCGAGGTGAACTTTAAACTGACAGCGAACCAGATTCCTCTCGATGATAGGTTGGTCGAGGCGCTCCCGACCAAGTTGCCTGAATTGGCTCGGTCCTTCCACCCCACTGGCTATGCGAACATGACTTCGACGATCTTGCGGAATCGCGGCGATTCAGCGTACTCCAATGAGTACCACGTCGACATCTATGATGCCTCTGTGAAATGGGACCAATTCCCTTATTTGTTGACGAACATGACAGGTCGGCTGGAGATTTCTCCGACGGACTGGCGTTTCGAAAATTTTCAGGGGGAACATAAAGGTGGGAGGATCAAGATTAGCGGAAGTTCGCTTCCTGTGGAAAAATACTTACCACGTTCGACCCCGAACTGTTTGATAATCTCCATCGCCGGTGAGGGAATCGGTATCGACGACGACCTGCGGAAAGCGCTCAAGCCATTTCCGGGATTGGCCACCGCGTGGGACATTGTCCGGCCATCTGGCAACTTGAGTTTTCACACGAATGTCGTGCACATTCCTGGCGAGGAGCAACAACTCGACATCTCCTTGGACGTGCACGGGTGCAGCATCGAGCCTACATTCTATCGCTACCGGCTGAATGATTTGAGTGGCAAATTTCGTTACCACGGTAATCGACTCGAGATGAAGAACATCACAGCCCGACATGGCCTGACCCGCGTCGGTGTCATGAAGGGTACGGTCGACATCTCAGAAAAGGGAGGCTTTTACGCGGACATCGGGGGAGTTCAAGGTGGTCCGATCTATCCGACCGACGGGTTTGCCGCGGCCTTACCCAAGGCCGTCCGCGAGACTCTCTCGTTCCTGGGCCTCCGGAAACCTCTGACCCTCAGGACCCGGGTGGTGATCGCGAAGGACGAACTTCCGGGGAGTTTACCGGACGTGTACTGGGACGGACAGGTTTGGTTTCGCGATGATACTTTACACCTCGGTCTCGATGTCCAAGATGTAACAGGTACGATCGCGTGTGTGGGACGGCATAACGGTCGAAAGTTACTAGGGGTGCACGGGAACATCCTGCTGAATAAAGCCACTTTGTTGTCACAACCATTTACGAACGTCCACGCCAAGGTAACGATTCCCAAGGAGACGCCCGACGTCATGCTGTTGGGTTTGCGAGCGCCAGTCTTCGGAGGTGAAATCTCGGGGCAAGCCCGTGTCGATTTTCACTCGACACTGCGATACGAGTTAAACTTGACGGGTTCCCAAATCGACCTCCAAAAATTCGGACGCCACAACATGGGAGAAAAGTCGGAGATCGAAGGAAAAGCCTCTGCCCGCCTGCACTTGACGGGAACAAGCTCCGGTGTCGATTCGTTGGGTGGAAACGGAACGATCAACATACCTCATGGGAAGTTACTTAATCTTCCGTTGTTGCTCGACTTGTTGAAATTTTTGGGCCTTCACTGGCCTGATCGGACGGCGTTCGAAGAGGCTCAGGCGAAGTTTTCCATCCATGGCAAGCGTTTGAAAATCAATCAGCTCAACTTGTGGGGAAATGCGGTAAGTTTATCAGGAAAAGGTGAGTTAAATCTGGACGGAACGGACGTGAAAATGAATTTCTGTCCGAGTTGGGCGCGCGTCGAGCAGGTCTTGCCGCGTGCTTTACGGAACGTTCCACCGGCGATCAGTTCCACGCTCTTCCAGATAGACGTTCGCGGAGAAGTGAGTAAAGATCCCAATGATTTGAAGTTCCACAAAAGACCGGTACCAGCTATTGTGGACCCGCTGAAACAATTACGCGACCAAGTGGATGCGGTTCGCCCACGACCGAAGTTCAAGCTACCGCAAGTGACTTGGCCTCGTTTGCCCAATGTCCGTGGAGCCAGTTCACGAGTTTGGGGCTACGACCCGAAGCGGTGACGTAGGATCAGGAGAAGGAAAAACGATGCGGGTCGTCTCAGCGCACAATAACTACCGAACAGTCTTCCTTTTTCCGCAACGGTAGTCAGCAATTTACATGACCAGAGAGAGCCTTTGCACCCGCGCGAGGTCGTCACGTCAGAATGGAGGCTGGTGTGTTTTGGAGTTTGATTAACCGGACGATCTTTTGGGATTTG
>CAYRFQ010000131.1:0-18735 GCA_964423615.1 uncultured Alcaligenaceae bacterium
AATTCTTCCCAGGTAATCCCCAAACCCTCAAGAGGCTCTTCGAATGGTTTGAGGTAAGTGGTACGAAACTCATCCGCGAATAAGTGAGTTTCTTTCATGGGGCCCTTGCCGAATTTCACTGTTATCTTTTCTGGGCTCGCAAGCACTTCCAACCGCCGCCATTTTTTCTCCGGATTTTTCTCGCGATTTGGAACGATAGGAGTGAACAAAAACTGTGTTCCCCCATATCTCCCAAGTTCTTGAAGGGGACCAACCGGTGGTATATTCAGGGGTTTCCAAGATACAGGCCGACCCTTCTTTCTAAAGTCCAAGCAGACCATGAACGGATTTCCTTGCACCTCTCCAGCAGGAGGGAACTCGGCAGCATCGTTGAAGGCGACAGACCAAAATATATCGATCGGTCCAACCGGAGTTACAAGGTGTCGTCCTCCGAAAAACAACCCTACTGTAGAATTGATTTCCCCTTGATCATGCCGGATGTCCGCGGTGATCCGGAATTTCTTCATGTTGTTCGCTGGAACTAATTCGAGCAGACTGTACTCTTTCGATTGAATCCTGAACCAATCTTCTTTTTCTTGTTCGAGAATGGCTCCTTGATTCATTCGCCATACGTGCCAATCTGGGACGTTAGATACGACATATTCATCCCCGCGTTCAACGAGTTGCTTGATTTCTTCGCGTCTCTTTTTCTTCGCCTTTTTCAATACCGCAACTGCTGGCTCGGGTGTGGCAGCAACTTGATCGAAGTCTGGTTTTGTCGTCGCATGTTTTGGTCCAAAGGCAGTTTTTATCGGCCCATAGTTCATTCCAAGGGCTATCACACTTAACGCCACTAATCCCATTGCAACCGAGGCAGCATAAACTACATTGCGTTGTAAAAATCTCAAACAATGGATTGGCCATGGTCGTGTCGGATCAGGAATACCCTGGAGGTAGGCTGAGAGTCTCTTGCCCAGCTCTTCCACGCTTTGGTATCGATCTTCGGGCTTTTTCTCCAAACATCTTTCGCAGATTATTCTCAAGTCTTTGGGAACGCGATGGTCCAGTGCGGGTGGGGATTCGTTCAAAACCTTCTCGATCCCTTCCGTGGCTCCGTTCGCTTCGACTACGGGACGACCTGCTAACAAGCGGTATAATATACCTCCCAAGGCGTAGACATCCGCACGTTCATCAATTATTCCCTTGCTCCCTTGTGCTTGTTCTGGGGCCATGTATGAGACCGTCCCGACGACCACACCGTCTCGAGTCTCCACCGGTTTATGAAAGCTATGCGTTTGTTGCCCACCTTGATCCGGGACCGACGTACCATCAGTGATTCGTTGGGTTTGTTCGGCGAAGACGGTGACCTCGGCCGACCCTGATGCGTTGCCTTCAATTCCTTTCGCCAGTCCAAAGTCACTGATTTTCAATACCGTCCCTTCGAAAAAAAGAGGGGCCCACTTGGGTTCTCCATTGAACCGTTGCAAGGAATCTGTTTGGGGAAAGCAAACCAAAACATTCGATGGCTTCAAGTCCCGGTGGATGACTTGACTTTTGTGAGCATTGAGAACGGCCTCGGCAAGCACTTTCACGACTTGAGCCGCTTGCTTGGGAGGTAGACCCTCTCCCTTCTTGAGGTAATCTCGCAACGTCCCACCGTTGGCGAATTCCATCGTGAAGTAAGGGATTCCATCAAACTCGTCCGCGTGAAAGATAGATACTATGTCGTTGTGTTTGAGTTTCGCGAGAGTTCGCATTTCCTGCTTGAAACGTTTGACGTCCTCAGCCGTTAAATCGCCATGAAAACAGGTCTTGAGAGCCTCCGAACGATTCAAATTGTCATTCCACGCGAGATAAACGATTCCCATACCTCCACGCCCAAGTTCTTTTTGGATCGTGTAACCTGGAATTTTGGGAAACCGGTTTGCCGCATCCGATTCCAGATCGCTCTGCAAGTGTAGATTGAGAAGTTTGCCACGATCAGAACTGTGGAGTCCATTCCGACCAGCTGCTGGTGGGTCGGTCGGACCAAAAAGATCCCCAAGGACAGAATCTGCGTTTGGCACCAAATTGAGATAATGCTCGACTGTTGGTGAACTCCCCTTCTTTCGTGCGTACTCGACTTCGAGTGCCACCAACTCTCGAACCAAACCAAGCAGTTCTTGACCTGCAAAACCATCCAGGTGATCCTGAATCGCAGGCTCATTTCCTGCCAAGATGTCGTCCTCAAACGCATCGCAAACCTTGTTAATTCGTTCCTTGGATTCCAACGACAAATTCATCGAATGTAACATGGAGCTTTCCCACTACGTTCGGAGGCCAGAAGAGTGTCGTTTAAAAACCTGACTACGGACAGTAAGTACCGGCTGCGAACAAGGATGCTCGGCCTTGGCTTCTATTAGCGACTCCGCAAAGTTGCGACGTTTCCCCCACAGAGTCGGGCATTTTTACACTGGCTTGTTAACAAACGTGGTGACCATCATCGGCATATCGATTGCGCCAACGATCACGAATGATATCGAGATAGCGCTCGACGCTGGTTACTGAGCGCCCAATCTCCTTGGCGATTTCGCTATGCTTGTAGCCCTGAAGTTTGAGGAGGACCACGATCTTGTGGTTCTTATTGTCCAACAGTTCCAAGAATTCCCGAATCTCATCCGCCATCTCGGCTGCCAGAGCTGGGTCGATTTCTTCACTTTCCGCTTGCCACAAAAGTGGGTTCCCGTCCTGGTCATCCCCACTAACCTCGCGGCGGCTGTCACGCTTTTGAGCGCAGTCATATTGCCTCTTGTCGGCCACCTTTCGGCGCGTGATCATGGCCAGCAATTCCCAAAGGTCATCACGATCCTCGAGTTTCGGAAATCGGCCGTTCTCAGCCGCCAAAACGAGACTCTTGAACGCACTGAGGGCAACGTCTTCCTCGCTAGAGGAAGGATGAGGGTGAGGCCCCAATATAGTTCGAGCAAATCCGACGACTCTCGGGAAATACCCTTTCCAGAGTTCTTCGACGACCTGACGGTCACCTTCCTTCAACCGTTGAATTTGTCGGGTAACGGACTTTTCCACAGGGCATCTCCCCACGATGTTGTACGAGAATTCACTATTCATTGTACACATACATTCTCGATTCCTGTACATGAAAATGTCAGGAATTTTCTGTGAAAGCGACCGCCAATGTCGATGGCTCCTATTCTGTTCGATTCGCTGTCGATGGCCCAAACTCAGGAGACTTTGGCACCGGCAGCTAATCAGATGCAGCCAGGCCAGAATGTCCGCACCATCGCTTGTATTTCACTTCGTTGGGGTCGAGAGCATGTACACCGCAAAAGACGCCAACCAATGTTCGCCAGCATAGTCTCCACTGGCCACGTATTGCAGTGCGGCTTGGCCATGACGGTCGGCGGACCGGCGGAGTACTTCATACGCGGGATGTTCTTTCCCGAGAGCCGCCGCGATATTCCTCATGCACCAAGCCCGGCTGAGGTTCAATCCATCGAGGTGAACAATCTGAGGATCACTACGGTCGCTGACCGTGGCAGGCACGAATAACGTCTTCGGTTTCCCCTTCCCAAGCTCTGGCAGAAATTTGGCCAACCACTTGGAGTATTCTTCTTTGGAAAGCACCCGCCACATCAAGTCCGCTTCAACCAAGCTGGGTGAAAAAAAGTCGTTTCCACCCGGTTCCCACGACGCTGGGATATTCTCGTCGTTTTCGTAATAGGTTCGGCTACGTCGTTCAATGAGTTGGCGCAGTTTCTTGTGATCCACAGCCCCGGCGTAATCCAATGCAAACGCCAAACCGAACGCCGTGTTCGGATGAACTCCAGTGCGGATCGGATAGGTCTGTTTGGGAAGAAATTCGAGGTAACGTTCCACGATTTCTTTTTCGAGAGGCTTAATGTTGTCACGCCAACGTTTTCCATCTTCGTCGTTCCAGTCGTGCAATTCCTCCACCAGTTTCAACAACCAAGCCCAACCGTAGGTCCTTTCGAATGATTTCAGATGCGGACGACGAAAATAGGCTGCCTCCAGATCGAGATTCCTCTTGGTCAGGTGACGCCGCAACACAGCTCGGATTTTGTCCGCGTTATCCAGTTTCGGAAATGTCTTGAGCAATCGGATCAACATCCAGTGACTGTGGACGGCCGAATGCCAATCGTAACATCCATAGAATGCTGGATGAAACTCACGAGGTGTTTTCGCATCCTCTTTGTCGTTGAAAACATGTCCCGGCTTGTTGGGAAACTCCTGTTGAATCCCCTTCAACGCGATCGTTGCCAATTTCGACGCTTGGTCTTCTGTGAGTGCCATGACCTTGTCCGATGACTTGGGTTGCGCAAATCCGCGATCGATCGCCATCACCAAAATAGACGCGGCTGTCACAATAAAGATTGCAAATGTACGGAAAAATCGTTTCATGGAAATCGTTGCCCTGGGAGATCGAGTTTTCGTTTTCTTCACTAAAATTCGCTCGTCCGAACAGTGGATTTACCAGCGAATCAATCCACTTTTCTTTTTGCCTGGTATACGAGTTGCGTCAAAGGAAAAAGTCGTCCTCTTTTGTCGGCAGACTTATCCCTTTTGGCTATCTACTTCGAGAGCGAGTAATGAACGTCGATATCACCAGCAAAAGTACATTCGTAACCCCATCCGACATGGACACCGGAAAGTTTCGAGCCCTCAGCAAACAATTACAAGTTCGGAGCCACGGGCTCACCGACATCGGCAAGCGCAGAACGAACGAAGACCAATTCGCGATCGCCGAGTTGAGAAAAGTGATGCGCGTTCTAAACTCTAGCTTTTCTCAACCTCAAGAACACGTTGCTCAAGAAGTTGGGCACCTCTTCGTCGTGGCAGATGGCGTTGGCGGACATGCCGGAGGTCAAGAAGCCAGTCAGGCCGCTGTGACCGAACTCGAAGACTTTTTGCTCGACATGTTTTGTTGGTTTTACGACCTCCACACCGGCGAGGAAGCCCCGGTCTTTCACGAGTTCCAACAAGCCTTGGCCCAAGTCGATGCACGCGTTATCGCCGAAGGACAGAGACACCCGCAACTCACCGGCATGAGCACCACCCTCACGATGGGCCTATTGCTCGACGACTACCTCTTCGTCGGGCACGCCGGAGACTCTCGGTGTTATTTGTACCGCGAGGCCGAGTTGGTACCCATCACGAAAGACCACACTTTGGCCGCGGACATAGCGGAGGCGGAAAACAGAGATGTCAACGAAATGAAAACTACATCGAACTTATGGACGAACGTCCTGACGAACGCAATCGGAGGGCAGTCAACCGGCATCCGGGTCGACGTTCACAAACTGCAACTCAACCAAGGCGACTGGTTGTTGTTCTGCACCGATGGACTCCCGAATGTGTTGAGCAAGTCCGAAATCAACAACACACTCGCATCCTCAACAGACCCTCGGGCCGCTTGCAAGTCCCTCATCGGCATGGTCCAGGAAAGCGGAGGCAGCGACAACACAACAATCATTACTGTGGAAATCCAATGACCCTCCGATCAGTTCGAACAACGCCTGCTCCGCATCGAAAATCAGGCCGCTTGCTCGTACATTCGTCGGACCGAGTCCTTCGACAATGTCACAAACGTGAACACACCGAGCCCAGTCCCGAGCGGAACCTGGAGGCACGCCAGCCCGGCCACCACGAGCGAAAACACTCGACTCTGCCGAGCCCGAATTTTCATTCCGCTGATGATCGCCAGAATTCCCATGAGTTGTGCCAGGGTGACCATCGCGATTCCAACAAAGATGATGATGAAGGCGAAAAACCGCAGTTCTGGAGGTGGAATCGGCGCTCCGCCGGCGCCATTGAGCATCATTATCCCACCAATGACGTAGATGATCGGTATCAGCCCGAAGAAGCAAGTAATCCCGCCGAACACGAAATGCAGGATGCTGATCAAATTCAACGTCTCGACGTCCCGCTCCCCTTCACGATCGTCATATCGACGACGACGACGCATCCGTCGGTCGTAATCGTCATCCCACCGATCTGGGTAATCATCCGGGTCCCGTCGATATCGATCCTCACCTTCGTACCGGTCTTCTCGGGACATGCGAGACTCCTGTCATGACATCGAGCCAACGATCCAAACTGCGTTCCATCTGAACCCGCAACTTTCCCTCACCCTGAATCCATATCGGAAGTGCCGAAGCGTTTTCCAAGCCGTTCTCCCCTCGGGTAGTCGGCTAAACAAGTTTCGTGTTTTTGATTTTCAGCCCTGGAGGAGCGAGAGATCCTGGTCGTGCGGGAAAACCCACGAAACCCAACGAACCAGAACGAACACGACACGTTTTGATCCGTCCACCCAAGGCCAAGTTCATCATAGTCTGGTAAGAGTGGTCAGGTAGTTGAGCGTCTAGGGTTAAAGGCCTCGGGCGGCCATTCCATTAGCCGTGCAGGTCTCAAAAAACCGAGCGAAGCCAAGAACGCGCTACCCTCAACTGCTCGGGTTTTGTGAACCCTACCCAACACAAACGCGAACCACCTCGTTACTCACCGCGGAGTTCCTTGAGCTCTGCAAGTTTGCTGCTCGCCGTAACACCCTCCATTTTCTCCGGCCAGGCACTATCGAAGTTCGTATCGTTCTTGATCTCGAAAGCCACATCTTTCTTGACGACGTGGAAGGGAATGTACATCAGTTTGTTCTGCGGAATTCCGGCGTCTTTTTCCCGTGCTAACGCCGCCAGGACGCGAATGGACTCGGATCCAAACTTGTACGGTTGCTGCATGACCGTACCGTAAACCTCTCCGGCGATGATCCCCTGGAGAGTCGGAAACTCCTCGTCGAACCCAACGATTTTCGTTTTACCCTTGGCTTCCGGGTTCCGCTGTACCGCTTTCAAAATGGCGGGAGGATTGTAGGCCCACAAACCGACCATGCCAAACTTGTCGAGATTGCCGGTATTTTTATTCAGAACGTCGGTCGCGTTGTCGAAGGCAACTTCTTCGTCGACCTTGTCAGTGTAAGGACCGCCGGTGGAACTCTGTCCGTAGATCGTGTATTTCCCAATCGGCGTCAGACCGTCCTTGATCTTTGTGTACGTGTTCTTCTCCCCAGACAATTCATCGAGGACCCCATCTCGGCGTTTTTGGGCATTGATCGGTTCGATCATTCCAACAAATAACGCTACAGTGCCCCCCGCCGACATCGTTTCCTTCACTAGCTTGCCCACCGCTCGTCCGGCGTTGTAGTTGTCCGTCCCAATGTAACAAACTCGACCACTCTCGGTTGCGTCGTTGTCCACAGTCACCAAATTCACCTTCTTTGCCACCTCATCGAGGTAGTCGGCTTGATTCTCGGGGTCGATGACGCTCACCGCGATTCCTTTGCAACCTTTCGCAATCAGATCGTCAATGGCTTCCTTTTGTTTTTCGGCCGTTGGCTGAGCAGGATAACGGAACAGGAGTTCAACGTCGTGCTCCTCGGCGGCGGCCTTGGCTCCCGCTTCCGCGTAGCTCCAGAAGTTCGCAGTGTTATTCGACACAAACCCAATTTTGATCTTTTTCGACTTATTCCAACACCCAGGCAGAACAGTCAACGAAGCCAGAAACAACACGAGCAGAGAGAGGCGGAACAATTTCATGACAATTCCCGTTTGCAGTATCTGAGGTGAAGTGGATTGTGTTTCGTGAATGCGAAAGATCCTTCATCTCCTTGTTTGTACAAGCTTCCTGTTGAGGTCGCAATGGGTGCGAGCTAATTCGACCTCGAGCGAGTTTCTTCTTCCCTTTTCTGGAAAGAGCCTATAGGAATAGCGAAAGAGGCGTCGACCTTCCAAGGATAATTGCATCGGAATTCTCTGGTGATCGGTCTACGCCGGAACCCGGACCAACTCCAGCAAACAAATTAAATGCCACTAACCTGTCGATCATTCCATTGCTCTGAGAACACACCTGGAGGAATTCACATGAACATAGCCAAAGGCGTTTTCTTGACCATTGCGTTCGTCCCGCTCCTCGCGTTCGCTGGCGACGATGCCGAAGAGAAAACGAAAAGTATCTGGCGACCCATCCTCGACGAGAAAATGTTCAAGGCGCTCGTCACCAGAGAACTGAAGACCGTGGAAAAAGCGATCACCACCAAAAAGGACCAAGAATTGCTCAACGGCGAAATCGCAACTGTGATGATCGCCGGATACGCCCTGAGCGCGAAAGGAAAAATGGAAAACGCGAACCAAATTCGCAACGCCGCTCTCCGTCTTAAAGAACTCCTGGGACGGAGTACAAAACGCGACGAAGCTCGGGCACTCGTCAAAGCCATTGCCTCAGGAAAAGGCACCGACAGCAAGCCCGAGGACAAAAGCCTCCGATATTACATCGGTGATGACTACGATTTGATGGTGCTTTACATGCAGCCCTCCCGTGGCGGCGAAGGGCTGCACCCCAATCTGGTCTACACTCGTCGCCTCGCAGCCAACGAAGGGTATATCGAGAACTTGTTTGCAAAGCTCGCGACGATGCGGCGAGCTTTAACCGGGAAGCAACTCGAGGAAATGGCCGAAGAACTACAACTGGTGGCCTATAAAACCGTCATTTCGGGGAGATTGATCAAAGAAATGGCTCCTACCAGAAAACGCGGTAAACGCGATCCCAAGATCTGGCACAAAACTTCCGATGATATGATTAACAGCGCCCTGGCGCTGGCCATGGCCGCCAAACAAAAGAACTCGGATGCCATCAAAAAAGCTGCGGACAAGCTCAGTCGCTCTTGCGTGGAGTGCCACAAGGCGTTTCAGTAAGTCAACCACCGCAACCCATTCTCACAGCGGCGTGTCGAATCCGCCGCTGTGAGAACGAGCGAACAAAATTCGACCGGTCGTTTACGTTCAGCTACTTCGACAAGCACATTCGGTTCCAAAACCACAGAAACCTGGCCGCTTCCTCTCGCGGTGTTGAACGTCTGTGTGTATAATACATAACGAAAACATCACAAGCCGCGAATACTCCAACCCGCGCGGTTTTTGTTTACTGTTCCCTGTAAATGGGTTGGTTTTTCCGAATGGAGGTGCCTCTATGTCTAAAGAAGATGCTTACTTGGTTCAAGGCAAAGTCACAGCGGCTCTTGCCAACACGCAATTCAAGGTCAAACTGGATGACACAGGTCACGAAGTCGTGGCGCACATTGCCGGAAAGATGCGAAAACACTTCATCCGTATCTTACCAGGCGACACCGTCACTGTTGCCCTCTCTCCCTATGACCTGAGCAAAGGACGGATTACTTATCGCGGTCCCCTCCGACAAGCCGAAAAGGCCGCAGAAGATTAATCTCCCTTGAGCCTTCCCAAAAATCCCAGGTGAGTCTGGCTTTGCCGATTTGAATTCCTCGTCCGGACAACACCACCTTTCTTGGTTATTGGATCAATTCGAGCACACTCCACAAACTCGGGTCTTCCCAAAACGGGAATTCCGGACCATGGCTAAGAAGCTGTTCTCCTAATTCCAAATCGCGAACGACGTAAAAAAATCCCAGCCTCGGATTTTGCTCCGGATCGAAACCGTTGAGCACCGAGGCTGGTAAGAATGCCTCAAGGCCATACCCATCGGGGTTGCGGAAACATCGAAATGGCACCGAGTCCGCCGAACACAACGGCGCGTCGTGCAAGGCGCGATGTATCTTCGATTGCGCGAAGTGAGGTTCGTCTTGATTTTCCCCACCTCCGGTCGCCAGAAAATGAAACTGGTGACAGTAACGGCTCCCTCGATGGCTCGCTCTAGAGTCACGCGTATCCACCCAGAGCGTGACACCATCCGACCCTCGAACCCGTTTCGCGTCACCCTGCAGGGCCCGCTCCTTACCCGAAACTTCCACTTGAAGACCGATTCCCAAATCGTTCCAGGCCATCCGAACGTCAGCAAATCGCTTACGCTGGTCCATCTCGGCAAGGTCATCGATTTGACAAGACAAAGGTAAATCAAGAAGCCTCCCCGCCTTCGGTCGAGGAATCTTGTCGACCCGAGAACACGGATAGCTAATCCGAAACAAAGAAGTCGGCGGGACAAAAGTCATCGGGAAGTCCATCTCTCAAAGGAATCACCGCGCAAGGACAATCCTCGCTTGCGAAAGAGACCTTGTTGACTGTATCGTATCCCCGCATTTGCCAAAAGACATTTCAAAGGGCATTGTCTTGTCTGGTTGTTGCAAACCACTTATACTTGCCTAAATGTACAAGCGATTTTCCCGCACGGTTGGTCGCAGTTGGGCCGGAGAGAGAGTTGACCGAAAGACCTCGCATTCTCGTTTTCGAGACTACCCAAGAATCGCCTGGTGAATTGTTCGCGCAGTGTCAATCGGACTACGAAATTGTCCGCGTGAATTCGATCACCGAAGGACTGGATCTGTTACAAACAGAACCCTTTCACGGCGTCATTGCGCACCCTCTCGACCTCGCCGTTTGGGAACGAGCCAACTCACTGATCCACTCGAATTACATCTTGCAACTGCTTGCCGACGGCATTGCTTTGGTCGATCATGACCTACGAATCCGGTGGGCCAACGCCTCGTTCGAGAAGATATGCGGTGGCGAGGTCGTCGGGCGCGGCTTTTACGAAGCCATCCAGTCTCCTGAGATCTTGGGACCCGATTATTGCCCCTTCCATACAGGCTTAGTCGGCCGCACGGTCGTTACCTTGCTCCATCGTCGTCAAAGCCAATATTTGCAATTGATCGTCATCCCGGTCCCCGACCAACACGGACAAATCCGGCACCTGTTGAGTCAAGTTCGTGACATCACCGCGGACGTCCAACGCCAACAAAAGCTCGATGCTCTGAACCAGGCGGGAAAAGAACTGGCCGCTTTGCCGACCGACCAACTCGCAGAAATGAGCGTCGAGGAGCGAGTAGAACTGCTCAAGTCCAACATCCGACGTTTCACTCACGACTTGTTGCACTACTCCGTCGTCGAGATTCGAGTCCTCGATAAACATACCGGGCGATTGGATTCCTTATTCGAGGAGGGCATGACACCCAACGCCGCAACACGGGTCCT
The DNA here is from genome assembly GCA_964423615.1 of uncultured Alcaligenaceae bacterium. Classification (GTDB taxonomy): domain Bacteria; phylum Planctomycetota; class Planctomycetia; order Gemmatales; family Gemmataceae; genus CAYRFQ01. The sequence goes on from CAYRFQ010000131.1 coordinate 10,989, forward strand.
CTATGCGCGAGCCGAAGATAACGGAGTCACGGGATTCGTCGCGGCCACAGGAAAAAGTTACCTTTGCCCCGATACGGCCAGCGACCCACTCTACATCGAAGGCGCCAAGGGAGCCCGGAGTTCGATTACCGTGGCGTTACGCGTCGGGGAAGAAATCATCGGCACCTTCAACGTGGAAAGCCCAGTACCCAACAGTTTTGGCGAGCAAGACCTTCAGTTCTTGGAGATCTTTGGCCGGGAAGTAGCCCAAGCCCTCCACACACTCGAGTTGCTCACGGCAGAGAAACGATCAACGGTGACCCAATCGGTCGAAACGATCAGTCGGGAAGTAGCCATGCCCGTCGACAAAATTTTGACGATGGCCACAACCATGCTCGACCAACTACTCGGCCAAGCCCCAAGCATGGAACAACAAATCCGCCAAATCCTCGCCGCCGCTCGCTCCATCAAAGAGATCATCCACAAGCAAGGAGAGAATCTCGGATCGCCACCACCCTCGTCGACCGACTTGGACACTCACCCCTCCTTGACGGGCTTGCGTGTCCTCGTAGCCGACAGCGACGAACGTATTCGTCGCTCGGCCCACAGCCTTCTTGGCCGTCGAGGTTGTATTGTCGAGACTGCGCGAGACGGCAAGGAGGTCATGATCATGGCCAAACTCGGGCAATACGATGCCATCCTGGCCGACATTCGCCTGCCCGACCTTGGTGGCTACGAAGTTTACAAGGGACTTCGTGAAGCTCAGCCTAACTCAAACGTTATTCTCATGACCGGCTACGGATACGACCCCTCCCATTCGATCGTCAAAGCTCGACAAGACGGTCTCCAACACGTGCTCTATAAACCCTTCCGTGTCGATCAGTTATTGTCCGTCTTGGAAGAATTGTACACCTCCAAAACTGGTGCTGCTGCACAAACCTAGCTCCATCTCTCACAGCCCCAAATCCATTATACCTCAAAGTACTCCCCCTCTCTGAGCGCGGAGATCACACTCTTCCCAACGTCGAAGTCATCGGGGCAATGAATCAAACGCATCTTTTCTCGCGTGGCTTTTGGTAGCGCGTGGAGTTTGTCATAAGGCGTATGCGTTGGACCAAATCCGGCCTCGTGAATGATCAAGTCGGCTTCATCGAGCCAACTGATAAGATGCGGATCGAACGTGGCGTCTGCGCTACACCCGAGTGTACGTCCACACGCCGTTATCCGAAACGCCGTTGTTGGGATGCTGTGGCCCGTGAACCGACACTCCACCGAGAATGGACCCACCTGAACGGGGTGGTTTTCGCTCAGGTCTTTCAGTTCCAAAAAATCCGATAAGTCTCTTCGTTTTGGTCCCTGGCCAGGATGCACCGACCATTCCATACTTCCTGCAAGCTTGCCCGGCCACAGTTTTTTCGACACTTCGGGATGGGCATAAAGAACGCCGCGCCCACGTTGCACGACATACTGCATATAATAGGCGTAGGATTCGACGCCAGAAGAATGGTCTGCGTGAAGGTGGCTCAACAGAATTCCTGAAAATTCATCCAAATCGAGCGACAAACTCGCCTTGGTTGCTGCTTCTCTTACTATCTTGCGAATAGGATGAGGACAATCCAGGAGCCACCAGCTCGAATCTGCGTGTAGTGCCAAGCAACTCGAATAATGAAACGCCGAAAAAGCATCGCCGATACCCAACACCAAAACTTTGAACTTGGACATTGTCTTTCTCTTTGAGGCCGTTCGTAACTGCTCGAGCAGGAAGGAGTCTGGATAATGCCATATGTAGATGATCACAGACATTCGTCGCGAATCTCTGTATGGTAGCAGGTGAAAGTGTCGTTTGGAGCAGCGGAAAGAATCGTAATTTCATGCAGAAATCAGGCCAGCCTGAGTTTGTTTGCCCGAAAACCAATCCTAAGCTATTTCCGGCGAACATGTTGCAGCGATTACTTTGTTTCGACCACATAACGACTCTCGTGGCAACCGTTCCAATACTTGTCATCTGGGTGGTGACAACTGTATTCCGTTCGATAAGACGTCGATACAAGTTTCGGCAACCCGAGTGCTCCTCTCGATTTCGGAATTCGGCTCTTGCCAGGTAATCGTAGGTACACGCGGCTCGCGTGGACTTCTATGAATTTCCGTAGGTACACGCGGCTCGCGTGGACTTCTATGAACCGCAGTCGAGTCCACGCGAGCCGCGTGTACCTGTGACAAACACAGAAATCCAAAATCCAAAGGATCACCCCTACCACCCAAGCGATCTCGATTTCTTCTCCTGACACTGTATGCTGGAATGCTTGCGAGGGATCGAGTGCTCAGAAGCGAAAGAACATGCGTGTTGATCGAGGCGAAACCGGACAGATACCTTCATCGGGGGAGTCAATGACACACTGCGATCGGGACAGCGAAGTACCGAAAACCAGAATCAACGAAACACAAAACGAGCTTGATCCAACCGCCCATAAACCGGGGCAACGCCAGAGTGAAAAGAATACAAGGAAAATCCGATGGACCAACTTCTGCAGCAACTACTCGGCTATCTCAACTTTTCCGAAGGCCGCCCCGACACGCGTTTCCAACAAACCTTGAACGAGACCTACCTCGCACTCACGCAGACAAACAACCACAACGTTTGGACAACTCTCGCTTCGCGTCTACGTTCGACCTTGCAAGAACTCCACGAGAGCGGTGCCCCTGCCTTCCGTGACGTGAGTCAAGCCGAAGCCGCTCTCACGACCGTGATCGATCATGTCATTCCCGCCTACCGAGATTTCCACAAAGATCTACTCTTCAGCCTCGATGACCAGGAGTTGTTCCGGCCCTTCTTTCTGGCTCGCGTTTTCGAAGCCGTTTTATTGACTGAACAATACCGAGACGATCCAGAAAAGGCCGTCGACCCTGTCCTGAAACGCCTCAATGATTATGTCGGCCATCGCCCCGTAGCCATCCTCGAAACACGACCGAAAGCCGAACCCTATCCTCACGAAAGGCTACGGCCAATCCCCCTCTTCATTCAGGAGGCCGGAGTTGCCTCCGGACGGTATCACGATCTCATCTCCAAAACCCTCGAGGTATTGCAGGCGACCGACGACGCACTTCTCACCGATGCCTTCTTCGACCTCGACAATTTGGAAGAAATAGCCCTTGATCCTCGTGCCTACGACCACGGACATCCAGTCAACCGAAGGCCGAATTATATTTTCGGTGAGTGGGACCCTCATCTTATCGACAACCGTGGGTTCTATCGGAGGTTCGTACTCCGCAAGCTGACTCTCGACGCCATTCTTTCTCGACCCGACAACCCTGGCGACCTCCCTCGCGACGAATTGTTGTTCGAGGCTGCGTCCGTGCTGGCGGGCATCATGTTAATGTCGACTGGAATTAGCGGAAGCGGACCCGAGACACACGATTCGTCCGTCACGCTCACAAACTTGATCCCAAGAATCGCTCGGTATCGCGACACTTTTTACCAAAATCTACTGGCCAAGATCGAAGGCTCCCACGGCGACCGCCTCCGCAAGGAAGCGGAAGTCACCCGCCAACCTTTTGGCGGTGCTCGCCAACACCTCAATTTGCACCTCGCTCGCCATCGCGCAGCCCAACTACAACACCGGCACCTCGCCCTCTTGATGGCTGACCTCGGCTATCCGGAAGCCAGCCGACGCCAAGCTGACAAGATTCCCGCTGCCTCAATGCGATTGTTGAGCGAAATTCACATTCGCCTCACCCTCGGCAAGACCTACATCGAGCAAGGCAAACTCGAGGAAGCCGCCGCATTTCTCCCCGAGATCGAGGACCTGTTGCTCCGAGGAATCGACTGCGGGGCGCTGGCCGACCCGTGGAACATCCTGGGATACGGCGGTTTGTTTCCACTCTTCCACGCCATGGAAGATAGCATCCGCGATCCCCGCATCGACGAACTGGTCGAAGTGCTCGACGACACGTTCAACCTCTACGCCGAGTTGTCCAGTGAAGCTGCGGCGACCGGGAAAAACGAATTAAGTGCCCGTCTTCTAAAAGACATGAAAAAACTCGCACAGTGGTGGGACAAATTCGCCACGACCGAAGTGAACGACGTCCAACGGGTCCACGGAGGCGAAGCCACTTCCTCCGCCGAGCACGTTGCCAAAGCCCTACGGCTCTGGCGCGAACGAGGCGAAGCAACGGCCGACCTGGCCTTTTGGCGAGACCATTTGGAAGGGTTCACGTCCACCAAAGCGTTCTCCCTCGTCGTCGATGCCCTCCTCAAGAAAGAAGATTACCGGGCTGCTTTGGGATTGCTCATGAACTGGCTCAGCCAAGTCGAGGAAGTACCACTCGAGGACGGCGAATACTCGTTCCATGGTTTGGCGATACGTTGGATGTTGGGTATTTGCGAAGCGATCTTCGCAGACCAGGAGAATCTCGAGAACAGCGAACTCCAGCGCCAAACCTCCTCCGAAGAGGAAGACATCCCGCAACCGGAAAATGCCACCGAGAAATTTCTCGAGAACGAACCACCACCTGTCGTCGTCAAGTTTTTCGATTACCTCGAAGCCAATGCGGAAGACTACTGGAACATCCCCGATCTCGAACTCCTCGGCATTCCGTTGGAACCCACCGAAGACGATTTCGTGGAAGAGGAAGACTCCGAACCCGAAGAAGACAACATCTTTGGGGCGGCTTACGAAAACATGACTTACCAGGACAGCACCGATGACGATGTCGAAGCGGAAGTGCTCGACGTCGGCCCCGAGCCTGAATTCGACCTGGAACTCGAAGGTGAGCGGATCGAGAAGCACCTCCGCTTTTTGTCGACCGTGGCCAGACTCTGGAACATCGCCGCACGGGCCACAAGCGACCCCGACCCAGACAACAAAATCATCGACGAATTCCATCCCCTCAACCGCTGGCTCGGACAAGCCAAACGCAACTATCGCGGACTCCTCAAACTCCTCGACACGATCAACGATCACCCAATCCCCGATCCGTCCGGTAGTTACGAATCGTTGGTCGAGTTCGATCGCCGACGTGTCATCAAGGACCGTTTGCTCCACGCCGTGATCGGCACCTGTCTGGATACGTGGCTCGCCATGGGAGCCTTGTACGGACGTTGTCCAAGCGATGAGCAACGTGGATGGGAAGCCGACCTCACCCAACTCGAAGAAGCCCTCTGGTCGAATGACTCCAACGCAGCCCGCGCTGCCGTCATGTCGTTCCTCGACTCGTTCCGAACAGAACCACTGCTCTTCGTTCCATTGAGCAACGGCGGAAACCCGAAATACGTTCTACAAGCCACCCGAGCACAAACGATTTTGCGAGCACTCGTGGCAAATCTACCCCGCTTGGGCTTGATCAAGGAAACCCATTTGACCGTCCAAACGGCGCACGAAATGGAACGACGCCAGACACTCCAGGGCCAACGCGTCACCGAATTCGACCGACTCTTCCAAACGGCTTGTCAAGCCGCGGTCGAAGTCGTCGTCCACGCAGCCAACGACGACCCTGGGGCCACCGACGAGAAAGTCGTCTCGTTGCTCGAACGATTGATCCATCCTTACCTGCCTCTCTGGCGCGAGCACAGTCGGACTTTACGTGTGGCCATGTTGGAAGTCGTATCGACCGAAGCCGAATGGGAAGGGCTTATGAATTTTATCAAAGAATATGGCCACGATATTTTCCAGGTCCGTTTCATGAGCTTGGGGAACCTCCGCGGCATTCTCCATAGAGGCGTGAACAAATACCTCGATGACTTGTTGGAAGACCCAAGCGCCGAACCGGAAATGCGGTTGCTCGACGACCTCGATTCGAAAATCGACCGCGTCGACGCCGAACGATATCTCGGCATAACGTTGCAGACAATCATTGAGAACTACGACATCTACAAGGACTACAACTCGACGGCACCCCAATCGGACTACGGCGAAAATTTGTACATCCTTCTCGACTTCCTTCGCCTCAAGTCAGGTTACGAGAGGCAAGCCTGGCAGTTCCGGCCCATCGTTCACGTCCATGAAATTCTGGCGAAATATCGACCCACCGCTGCCGTCGCCTGGCAAGAACGATTTACCAACGCCACGCGTCCGATGGCCGACTTCTACCTCCAACGCCTCGAACAACTTCGGTCCGAATACGGCATCCGTTTGAACACAATCACCGACCGGCTCGAAGAACGATTCGTCAAGACGCTTGCCCTCGACAGGCTTTGCGCCAGGATCGAACCGACCATGAACGCCGCAGGAACCTCCGAAGCCGACGAAGCCTTGGCCCTCTTCGAAGAGGAATTGAAGCCCTACGCCGAAACTCCTACCGGCGTTGGACTCGACATCCCGCAATGGTTACAACGACTCGATTACTCGATCCACGAGGCCAAAGCCGCCAAGACCGAAATCGCTGGACTCGCCGAAAACTTGTTGCAGATCCCCAAAGGAGAACTCACCCTTGAGGAACTCGAGGAAGAATTACACATTAGCGCGACAGTTTCTTCCTCTTCCAACTTCTGGTCGTGGATGACCGCTTTGTTGACCCCGACGAACACAGCCTCGTTGCCCGGACCGCCACCACCGAAAAGCTAAACCGAAAGGATGAAAGAAGGACGTCGGAAGGCACCAGTAGGCAGCCGGAACGACATTCTACTGCGGCTTTCCACCTTCCTCAGGACATAAGATGCTCTCTGCCTTCACGATCTTGAAAGATCGCCAACAAATCGGTCTTCGAGAAAAAGAAATCCTCCTGACGTTCGACGACGGACCAAACGAACTCAACGAACTCACCGAACGATTGCTCGACGTGTTGCAGCGATCCGGGGTAAAGGCTTGTTTTGCGTTGATAGGAGATCAGGTCGAGAAAGCGCCGCACACTGTTCAACGAATGTGGGAAGAAGGACACCTCGTTGTCAACCATACCCAATCGCATACGTTCGCCGTACTCGGCCAACAAGAACTCTTGGAATCCGAAGTAGCTCAGTGCAACGAGACCATCGGAGCTGCTTTGGGAATCGAAGATTTCCAGGCAGCAGTATTCCGCCCTCCTGGAGGGATGCTTACGGGAGCCGTAAAGAGGTACCTTCGCGAAAACAATGTGACCATTGCCCCCGTGTCGCACTTCGCCTGGGATACCTTGTACAGCCCGCGGAATTATGGCAACGTCGTGACACGAATCTTGAGCAACGCCCAACGCTACGACGGTGGCGCTTACGTTCTGCACGACTACAGACACCACGACCCACTCGACCCACTTGAGAAACGCGTACACCCCCGTTCCGCAGCGAACCGAAGTTGGGTCCCTGAAGCTGTAGAACAGATCATCCGAAAGTTACACAAGTACAACTACGAGATCGTCGATCCGCAAGAGTTCTTTTCGCGATCACCGAACAATAACCAAAACGGGAACTGACCAAAAGCCTGGTGGAAGGACCTTAAACTGAGTTCCATTTAGAACCATAAGTTTTCCCCAACCTGAATCCGTTCCGTTAGGGCCGAAATGTTTTCCAAAGTCCTTCTCCCTGAGGATAGTCGGCTAAACAAGTGTCGTGTTCTCGATTCTGAGCCCCGAGGATAGTCGGTTCAACTAGTGTCGTGTTTTCGATCCTCAGCCCCGAAGGTGCGAAAGATCCTGGCCGTGCGTGGGAACCCACGGTACTCAAAGAACTAGAACGAACAAGATTCTTATTCCTCCGACCGCCCTTGCGGGGAGAAGGCCCCAACCCGAGCGAAGCGGGAATCATAGCGAGCGAAGCGGGAATCATAGCGAGCGAAGCGGGAATCATAGCGAGCGAAGCGGG
>CAYRFQ010000132.1:0-18137 GCA_964423615.1 uncultured Alcaligenaceae bacterium
TCAAAAGGTGTTGGTGTGAAAGGATTTGGGATGATCTGAAACAGAATGAGATGTGCTGAGAAAGCTCCCCGAAAGGGACCCTCTTCGTAACAAGTCTCTCCGGAAGTCCTCTTCGTTTCTAATTTGTTGGTCTGTTCTCTCGCCAAGTTTTCGCAATCACTTGGGGTTACTCAGTTGAGCTTAATTTCCATACCCCGAAGAATCATTTCGCCGGTTGCTTCCCCATTGATCTGTTGTTGTGCTTTTAGCGAGATATTTTGTCCTGACGCTGCCACGTTTCCCTGTTGATCAATGTTGATTTTCCCCTCGCCTCGTTGTTGAACAATTTCCTTCTCCCCAACAACCTGAACCCGGCTCGCGTTGACGGAGATAGCTCCTTGTTGATCAAACTTAATTGAACCGTCTCCGAGTTGCAGGAGGACTTCACCTTTTTTGAGAGTCAACACGCCATCCACAATCAGGGTGATTTTTTCCGATCCGTTGACCGAAACGTGGTCGCCATTGATAGCAATCTCAGGCTCGCCTTCCACATCGTTTGCAAGCTGAGGCACACCCAAGACGCGAGGAGTTTGTCCAGGTCGTAGGTCGACTCGCACTTTGTGTTCTGGCTTGTACTGGAGAAAAACACCAGACCGCTTGTTGTTTTGGAAGTGGCTGAGTGTGTAGAGTCGGGTGAACAACCCGGCGTCGGCTTGGACGAGGTCGGCACCCCAGGATTTGAATAGTGTCCAGTCGAAGGAAGGATCTGGCTTAAGACGAGCCCATTCGTTTTTGTCCCACCCTTCGAACACAGCTGGTATTTCAAGACTCCGAAATGGACTCGCGCAGGGACTCCGTGGAGAATCCCGAAGGGTCAATTCGGCCTCCCCACTCAACCCTGGCTCACCCATCTCAACGACGTAACGAATCTCTTTGCAAAATTGAGATTCCGTGGCGTTCACTGGGGCAGGCAACCTTGGCCACTTGGTGCCACCCCACGAGAAATCTCGTTGGTCGGCCGACAACATCGCTTTCAAGAATGGCACCAAGTCATCTTTGGGGAGGGTCTTCCGCAAAGTTTTCGGCTCGAATCTCGTCCCTGCGAATGGATTGGTTTCTGCTCCTGTTTCCCCGGCTCCCCAGCCGTTGACGTCCAGGATGGAAGAGGAGCAGCTCCCCAAGAACCAAATCCGATCACTCAAGACCACCCAACCTTCAAATCGGTTATCTGTGTGGTGTAGATGATCGCACAACGCGGTGATGAACGTCGTATGAGTCCAGGGCGCAGGGCGCAGGAACCACGCTCCTTGGGGAAGACACTGTTCGAAATCGATCCCTTCAGGTGGATTGGTGTTGAGCTTCTCGCCACAACAACGATTTAGAAACCTCCAGGCTTCTTCCTCCGGTTCGCGTTGGTAAAAAACGCAAGAGCCGTTCTCGAACTTTTTCAGGAGCCAAGCTTTGACTTCCCGCTTCACAACAACTCCTTTAAGGACTTTGACGAACGGAGTCAACTTCTTGTCTTGGATTCGGGGGAGGTAACCTGTGCCCGTCAACGGGACTTCTGTGACCGCTTCGTCCTCGACAAGAAGTTCGGCCGTTCCGTCCTGCCACACTTCCTGGACCGCGGGCCAAGGATGTTGCTCCCCCGCCCCAACTGTGAGGAAAACTTCCAACGATGAGTTCAATGGCTGGCGAAATTCCACTCGCCTGAGTGGAATCATCAAGCCGGACGATAATGAGAGCTTCATGCGTTTTGATCCAAACTAAGCCAGTTTCCGGTTAGGGAATGATTGTTGGAACAGCCGCGTTTCCAAGAGCGTCTAAGTAAACGATCTCCGCAGGAATTCCACTTCCAGGTAGTCGAGTCTGGGGCTCCGTTTGCAAAATTCCTTTTCGTTGTTCCCAGTTGGGCAACACCCAGGCCTCCAATCGATCCACGATTCGGTCGGGATTCAACTTTCCCAAGTTGCGAAAGGTCTCGTAGTCAACGCTCCTGCTGTCGGTCGGAGCAAATGCCCCTGCCGCCACGGCAGCAAATCCAGGACAAGGGTTCAGCGCACCCGTTGGGGCCGTAAAAAAGCTCTTGTCCTGCCCCTCCGAAGATATCGTCACGGAAGGCATGGCGTTCGGACTAGCAGCGCCCGGAGTGACGTTTTGGCAGAGCCCTTGGATCGTTTGCAAAAAGCCGCCCTGCAACAATGGTACGACAAGCCCAAGTGACTCGCTTAGGACTCCGCCAGCATTGCCTGAAGCATGGACGTTGCAGATGTTCCACGCGTAGGGGACCGGCTGGCCAGCGCTCTGCAACGTCGCTGTTTGTTCCCAGAACGGTTCTCCGGCAGGATGTGTTGGGATCTTGAAGCGAGGATTCCATTCAGCCAACCCAAACCAGTTGATGGGGGGACCACTGTCAAATGAAAACAAGTCGAGCATGAACAAGTCTCCAGACCGTTTATGTCGAATGGAGCGAACGACTCTGGCTCCGCTCACCACAATGACATTCTCACCACCCACAAGTGTGATTTTGTAATTGTGGGGCTGGCCGTCGTTGGCCGGTGGTTTGCGTTGTTGATCATTCGAGCGCCGTAGGCTCATCAACGCGAAGTACGCATTCGCCCCTCCAGGACATAAGGTCAATTGGTTGCTCGCCGCCGGATTTACCTCGAAGGGGAGATATGCGAAAAAATGTTCCAATCGATCGTCTAGCCGGCTCTCGTCTTGGTCCAAGGTGTAAGGCATGAAACGTTCTCCTTAGTTCACGAGTCAGATTACTGCACCAGTTGTGGCTCGCCAGCTATTCCTGTTGCCTTCGCGCCACTGACGTACGGAGGGACCGGAGAAGGAAAAATTGTCGGCTGCCCCTCCTCGTTGTTAAGGCTGAACTGAAGATTGTCGATAGCTGACGCAGTTCCGTCGGGAACCTGGCTCCCAACTTTCGGTAGAAGTTGTTCCCCAAGGTCTAATCCGTGGAAAAGTGGCTCGATCTCGCGACTCCACGCTGCGTCTCTTCCCAACGATTCGATCAACCTGACCGGGAGTTTTCCTGAATTACGATATTCCATTAACCCCTTGGTTAGCATCCGCGACCAGAGTAACGGATGCAACAACCGATGCGGTCTAGCGGTGCTTCGACGAAGCGTCACCAGCCCCATCCGGAGGGCCGAGATCACCCCCTCTCCGCCCTGAAACTCGGTCAAAATGCATTCCGCTCGGGTCAAGTCGTTGATTCGCTTATCGCTCACGCCCTCTTGTTTCAATAGGCCGAAAGCACGCAGTGGTTCGAGTTGGGCGGAGGTTAGAGCGCAGGCCAACGCGAGCCGTTCTCCTTCCTCGGGGAGGCCGTTGCATTCTTGCGGCCCGGGAATCCGATCCTCGGCCGAGAGACAGACGCAAGGATAATCCTTGGTGTCAAGTTGCTCACTTGTCTCTTCGGACTCGCTCGTTTTCTGGGGCATACTCATCTCTTCGGGAACGACAAAGATTGGAATTTGCAGTTTTGCGGCCGCTCCAATGTGCAGTCCAGCAAGCAAATTGGCCCATGCGTTGGCCAAGTCCTGGGGATGGTTCTGGGTCGTAAGGTAAACGACACGGCAGGGGTGCTGAGTCAGCACGTTGTTACTCCCGTTTTTTTCCGTGATTTCTTCCCCAAGAGTGCGATTCACAACAAGAATTCGGAGTTTAGAACCACTCGCTGCACCGATCAACTTTCCAACGGCATTGACCTCCTTCAGGTAGGAATTGACGACTTGAAGGCTAGCGATGACGTTGTTGTGATAGTTGAAAACAGTTGAGAGTTCTCCAGCATGCTCGACGGGATAGTACTGACTCAAATTGACCTTGCGGAGCAGGTTGTCCCGGTCGGCCCGACCGGTGGGAAGTTTGAGTCGGCCTTGGTCATCGAGTTCTCCAAGATGTTGGAACATGTCCATGAGAAGCCCCATGACGTTCCCAATGTCCTCCTGGCCAAACGGAGTCGAGGTGTCGGGACTGGCCAACAAATACCGGCCAAGAACAGCAGCTCGGTAACTTCGAGACACGGCTTTGGTGGCGGCGTCCGATCGGTTACTCAAATACGTTTTGTGTGTGGCCTCCAACATCTGAAACCAATACGCCAAGTCGTCTTCGGTGATGTCCGCGAATGGTTCTGTGGCTTCGCGGGAGATTACTTTGTCGACGATTGCCCCTTTGGATTCTTGGTCGAGGTGGGCCAAATCCAGCTCGACGACGGGCACGTCTGACTGGTTCGGGGTAGGAGTTTCCGAAGGTACTTGTTCAGCCGGAGCGGCTGCTTCTTGGGGTGAAGGCATGAGTTCCTTGCCCTCAGCATCGACGAGTTTGGCGGTCCTGAATTGGTCAAACCTCATCGGCTGCTTCAGGTTGAGCGTCAGGCCGTTGTTCTCGTTCAGAGACCAGTCGCCAGTGGGAGTCGTCCCGATGTGAATTTGCCCTTGTCGTTCTCCCCCCAAGGCCTGCCTGACTCCCACCGTCGCCTCGAGCGTCACGGACACTGCTTGGGGTTGTTGGGCTTGTTTGGATGCCACTTGCTCTTGAACGACTTGCTTCCATTCTTCGAGCCGTTCGAGGTCCAGTTGGACCGTGGTGGGGAGTCCAGAATCGGTTGTATGGCCTGCACCCTTCTGACCGAGGTAGACGAACCGGAATAATTTCTCGACACGCCGGGCTTTCTCCAAGTTCTTGGCTTCGTTTTCCTTGGCCCACTTCTCGAATTCTTCGAGCGTCCTTCTTCCGGCATGGCCATAAAAGGCAACGTCGCACTGCTCCCGCAAGTCTTCGGCATCTTGGAGGGCTTGGAAGGATTCCGAAGCGAGGAAGGTCCTAATCGTCTCCACCGTTTGTTTGGCGGCTTTGGAGTCGGTTGCTTCCTGTTCGACTTCTCGCGCATGTTTCTCAAGAAGTTCGCGGAATTGTTGTTTTTCCTGGGATTCTCTCTGGTTCAAAATCTTCCGACTGACGCGCACATAACTCCCGAAGTATTCTTGAAACTTAAATTGCAGGTCGCGGAATTCCTCGTCGACGAGGAAGGCCATTCCTTTGTATAACGAGGCCGTCATCTGCTCGATGTCTTCTCGCTGAGTGGGCCTGTTTGGATCGAAGATTTTGCGCATTTCTTCCAGCACGCACTGGGCTTGCATGCGATGCAAGTCACGGATTTGTTCCCGGAGAGTGGTGCCAAACTCACCCAGGGCCTTATTCAACTCGGCGTCTCGGAGTTGCTTGAGACGTTCGCCTACGGCCGGAATTCGATCCGCCTGTTGGGCGATGCACAGTTCATAGAGATTACGAATTCCCTCGGTTTTACCTGTAACGAACCCTTCTTCGGGGAGCGCTCCCGCAAAACATCCGAGCCACCAGAACAAGTACGACCAGAGTTCTGGCGAACGGCACCTGGCGTGGGTCTCGTCTGAAGCGGTTTTGAAAAACCGATAAGCCGAACGAAAGTTCGCGGCAGCCTGGGTAGCGTGCGAGGCCAGGTCTGGGATTCGGTGGTACTGCTTGTCGTCAGCCAGTTCCGAACAGGAAGCGCCAGGGCCAGTGATGGCATCAAAGCTCTTGCTCAAGTCTGCCTTGTTCGAAAGGACTTCCTTGAACTTTTCCAAAGACTCGATGGCCTGCTTGGCGATGGTCTTACCGAGTTTATCTCCGGCGTCGCGAAAAATTGTGTCCAACTTTGCTTTCGATACGTGTTGTTCGTCTGCAGGACAAAGGAGAAAGTGTTGGACTTCGGCTCGCAAGCTGGGGTGGGCCAAGAAATCGTCGAGGGCATGCGTGTCGGTCGCGGACGACTCGTACCCAACGAACGTTGTGGCCGAGTCGAGTAAATCCTTCGAAAACGCCGGATGCTGAAAAATCGTGCACGTGTGGATAAGCTGCAGCAACCGTTCGAACTGGTCTCGGCCGGCTTTTTCTCGGTTCGCTGCCTCACCTTTGAGGAGGGGAGAATCGGGCAGGATTTTTTGCAACGAGCCCGGTTCGGCTTGGAGCGGCGGGACGAGTTTGATGGTTTTCCGACCGTGCCGTCCAATGAACACGCCTTCATAGCGGCGGCCGATGCTGGGTTTGACTCTGTCGAAGAAGGCTTGTTCGTGCAAGCTCCCCCCCTCGAACTCATGAATTCCCTCGTTCCCACCGAACTTTCCGATGATGACCAGTGTCCCAGCTGCTTGTCTGAGATCGTCGAGTTGTGTTTGTGTCAGCGGCATGGCCAAGATTCCTTACGCGAGATTTTCTTCTTGGGCAAATAAGTTGAACCGAGGTTCTCGATTTTTGTACCCCTCCACGATTCGGATGACGGCCCGGCCTCGTTCTTTTTCTTCCAGAACTTCTTTGAGCATTGTCTGGCGGAGTCGTTCGTCTGCGTCCGACCAACCAACTCTCGCTAGTTGCAGGTCCAGCACACGAACGAGGTTTTCTTCGTCCAATGGAAAGAACGGAAAAATAAAATCGATCCGATCGAGGAGGGCTCGGTCGAGTATACTTTTGCTGTTGTCGTAACTGAGCAGTTGCCACGTTTGCTTCAACACAGCGTATTCTTGGGCAGCGGCCGTTTTATCTTCCTGGGAGGCAAAACGGCGGCTCAACGTCCCCATGTTTTCCTGAAGAAAAGCCAATATAGTTCCTTCCCCAACAGAGAGGGCTCTGGAGATCAAAAGGCTACGTAGGGCCCGACTCGAGAAGGTTTCCGTGATCTTTTGTCGGGATCTACCTTGTTTGAGAGATTCTTGATACTCTTTTTCGATCTGCTCCTGGCCTTGGTTTGTGGTCAGAATGAAAATCACTTGGTCGAACTTGTGTGTGGTCCCGAAGGCATCTCGTCCGCGGCCCTCTAATAACCCCAAAAGAATGTCTTGAATAGACGCGTCAGCCCGGTCGATCTCGTCCAGTAGGACAATGCACGCCGGAGTCTGACGCACGGCCTCAAAAATCGTGAACGTCTCCATCGCATGGCGGTACCCAGGATCAGAACCGATGAATCGATTCCGTGCTCCCTCGCCAGAGTATTCGCCCATGTTGAATTCGTAGAACGCCTCCGTCCCGTAACCAAGGTGCTTCGCCAACGACTTGCCGAGGTGAGTTTTCCCCGTTCCGGGTGGTCCCACGAAGAGAAAACGTCCCCGAGGCCACTCCCGTGGCGGGGCCACCGCCTTAGCATACAAAACTTGGCAAACTTGCTCGACTACATGATCCTGTCCGAACACTTCTTGTTTGAGGTTATTTAGGAGGCACGAATAAAAATCGCGTTTGTTCTGTCCGGCGACTTCGGGGTTTAAGCCCAAATCCACCGTGACGTGGTTTTCCACGTCCTTGCGGACAACGCTACTCGGACTCGTTGGATCACGGAAACGACGAATTTGAGCTTGGACGAGGACTCCCTTCAATAGCTCCAAGGCTTGATGCGGCAGGGGACTACCAGGGTAGCGTTCGTCGAGGGTTTCCAACAAGTACGCCGTAAACTCCGACGTCCCATTTTCCGGTTCGATTTCTCCTTGCCATACCGAAGTGTCGCCGAACCATTGTCGCCATGTTACCCTCAACAATTCTAGCGTCGCCTCTCGACTCAAAGACGACAGTCGATAGGGTCGGAGGGCCGAAAGCAACGTACTCCCCCGTGCGCCCTCGGAACGACAACCCACCACAAGGGCTCGCTTCTGACTTCGGAAGAAGACCCCAAGACGTCGGTCGAGTTCGGCGTGTAAAGTCGGTTCGCGAGTAAGTTGGTCGAGGTCATCGAAAATGGGCAATATCGATTCGTCCTCGAGGATTAACTGAAAAAGTGCTTCCATCTTCTCGCCGACTGCTTCTTGCCTTCTCCAAAAGTCTGTTGGAGTGATCCAAGCGATTCGTTTGCTCCTCTGATTTCGCCGAAACACACGAGCGAGCAAATGCCTCAAAAACAGGGTCTTCCCTACTCCCTTATCTCCGGTGAGAAAATAAGGGCGGTCCTGACTAATGGCGAATTCGAGCAGGCCGTGGTGTCGAACAAGATCGCTTTCTCTTCCGTACATAGCAGGCAAGTCGGCTTGTGTTGGTTCGTACCAACGCCCGAACCCAAGTTCCTTTATCACTCCCTCTTCGATGGGCTGGGTAAAGAAGTCTTTGGTCAGCCCGTGGGCTTGGAGAATTTTCAAAGCGATTTCGAGCGTCCCGTCCCGACCAGGATGGCTTTGAAAATGCGCTTCGCCGAATTCAAAGAGGGAAAGGAGCAAGGCATTCGCGTTCTGGTCCGAGGTCTCATCATCTTTCGGACTCAAATACTCACGAAGGTTTTGCTGTTCATAACTTCGTGTTTGGGAGCCGGGAGATTGATTCTGTTCGATGTTCCCGAGCCGAGGGTAGAAGCCCGTATGGAGCTTGTCCAGGCAATCGCGGACTTGGAAATAGCTGGCATGACTGCAGGATTTCAGAAGGACCGCCAACAGATGAGCATTGGTGGAAACTTGCGAGTTCTTCCAAGCGAGTTGGTCCGCGTTGTCCAACAATTGTTTAACATTCATTCTGGCCACCTTCGAGGTCAATCGTTCTTGGCCTGTTTAGACGTATATCTCCACACCTCTGTAGGATGGGCCCGTCATGGTCGTTTCTCCCGCCCCCAAGTGGGCCCATCCGAGCAACCCAGTGCCCAATTGCAGCGCCACCGGATCGGGCACAAGGCGAACTCTTGTGTCAGAAGGACGCTGCGTGACCAAGCCTACATACTCCGTGGGCCACGCCGAAGATTTTGAGTAGCGTAACTCGACCCTGTGGTCTGCTGCGTCCCAGTCCGTATCAAAGGAATGCAAGATCTGTCGAAATAGTTCCGCGGCACCACCCGAGTGGCTCTCGATGATGTCGAAGCAATATTTGTTTAACAAGTTCTGTTCATCCTCAACGTTCCTTTTCAGCTGCTCCGGAACTCCTGGCGAAACAAACAAAGCATCGATCGAAGGAAACTCCACAAGCACTGGAGATAAGGGAAGAAGCCTTTGGCGACATTCCCGGTCCAAGAACGACTGGGGCGATAACATTAAGCGCCCGTTTTCCATCCACAGACACTCCTGATGGATCGACAGAAACTCGGAGTGAAGGTGTCCGTCTTGGTCCCTCAACTCGTCCTGTGAGAGAACTTCGAGAAGCATCTCTCGCATCGTTCCGAGCTTCTTTGCGTCCGGGTGCTGTTCTAAAAAATCGACCACAGACCAATCGCAACTTCCGAAGTGTTCCAAACCGCACACTTGTGCACGGAATGGGGTACGTGGTAATACTGGAGGGGTAACACTTTCTCGGAGCGGGGTCTCAGCATCTTCTAACTCTCCACCCCACAGGTTCACCCAATACTCTGCAAACCATAGCAGATTCCGTGCCGAGTTGCGTGGCGGCTTCCAAAAAAACTTCAGGTTCGTGGTCCCAAAATCACGTATGTGCCATGTCCCGCCAAGCAGGTCGAGCACAAAAAACGGATACCAACGACACTCCTCATATCCCCCCGGTAGAGCCGGCTGCCGCCGGTTGCCGGGTTGGAAAATCAACCGTTCCAGGCTCGTGAGGAACTGCCCTGACGTGCCCTCCGGTTCCTGAAGCCCCTCGGTGACACGAACACCCTCCGTTCGTTGAACGCGGTTTTTTATGCGTTTCCACCAAACAGAGAAAAACGCCCAACGAAGATCGTTCTCGCGGGATATCAAAGGTTGCACATACTTCAAGCATTCGGGACGCAACAACTTTTGCAGGACGTTCGCACCGCTGACCTCATTTGGCTGGTAGTGAGATGAGATGTTGTTCTCGCCAACATCCAAATGAAAAACAAAAGGCCCCATCCACCCCTTCGTTGTGAGTACGGCTTTTTCAGGCAGTTCTGGGAATATGTAGACCTCCGCTCCACGTTTATCCGTGTGTGCCTGCCAAAAAGCCTGGACAATTGCGGAATCGGGGCCACCCAAAAAAGATGAGGATGTGAAGTCGAGATTGAGTTTCTTGCGCCAGTCTTGGGATAGCTGGCGAAATGGTTTGAAAAAGCCAGGAAGGTCTCGCTTTCGAAGTACAAACTGTCCAGAAAGCAGCTTTTGCCATTTTCGAGTTTCGGCAGGATCTAGAAAGAGCAAGCGAGTTCCGGTTTGGGGGGCATTGAACATCGTAGTTGGAAACTGTTCCGACAATACAATCACTGGTTGACTTGCGGTAGTGAAAGTGTGACAAAACAGCACACCACCTGCCGACGCAGCACCGGGAGTTGGGCTCAAGGGAGGGACTGTGAGGTGATCTGCGAGAAGCTGTAAGGCGTCCGTCCACGTGTGGTCGTAGTATTCAGGAGACCAATCACTTCCGCCTGCTGGAAGAGCTTCCTCCCAACGGTCAAATAGTCCCGGAGTCGGAACACACACAATTAAAAAGTATCTGAGATTCATTTCCTCTTGCCCCAACTCCTTGCAGGTTCAGAGTGTAGTGCTACATGAAGACCTCTTACGTAGAAAATAGGGTAATCTCAAGCACTATTTCCTGAGGACTCTTGACGAGAATCCAACTAGAATTATATGTGCCTATGCGACAACCAACAATTTACCTCCAGATAATTCGAGTCGACCGAGGAATATATGATGCATACTTGGCCAAGCTGGCACGACGGAAAACTTGTCACGGCCGAGCACATGCTGGGCCTGGAGCGGTTTCTGTTGATGCGTGCGGAAATCATTGAGGAAATTCCATTCTCCGGCGTAGAGTATTTTGATCTCCACAAATCAATAACAGTGGCTCATTCCGAAGAGCAGATAGGCATAACTGTCGCCCACATGACCGGAGTTGCCGTCGGTGGTGCACCCGTTTCGCTCAGAGGGGGAGAGGATCTCACGATCTTCTTGGCTCGACCGCCTCATGAACAGCATTTGAAGGCGGACCTATGGGTCGAAGTTAACAAGAGAAAAAGCGAAGAGGCTTTCCCTCCAAAACTGACACTACATGGCGAATTTGTAGAAAACGGCGTAGAAAATGCAGTTGTTTCCAAGGAAAAAGAAGGGGCTTTGTTTCTCGGGCGATTTTGGCTTCCGACTGAACCGGACGGTAAACCAAGCTTCCTCAAACGGCCCCGGATTCGACGCTTGTCGGCCTTGTCGGAATTCCCGACCGAAGACGAGTGGGTCTCCCCGTTTCGGACACAGGTGGAGATTGGGTTGAGAGAGGCCAGAAAGATGACAAATTCAGACCTCTTTCCTCATGTGATCCTTACTTCCGAGTTGGCTCGCCTTGCATTTGATTGGCCTTCAATCCCTTTGCCAACGCTGATTCGTCGTTGTTGTTATATACAGTGGCTCAATAAGTGGGTCGTAAACGCACACCTATACCCCGATCCGCCCACAAGCTCAACATTGCAACAACTCCTACTCACCGAGACCGAACAATTACCACAAGAACTTCGAATGTTGATTACGCCCATCAAAGCTCGCGAATTCCAAATGGTCAATGGTGGCGTTGACGATCTCGACGGCAAAGACGTGAAGTATCTCCTTCCTGAGTCTACAAATACAGCCATTGAAATCCGATTTAAACGTGACTTTGCACAGGGAGAATTCCAATTGCGGCTGCTGAATAAGACTGATGGTTCTCCAATGCTGAACAAGGCAAAGGGCACCCCGAAGAAAGAAAGGTTGATGTTCAATGCGGACAAACGCGACATCATGTGGATTAGGTGGGAAGAACCGTCAACCAACCTCGAACCAGGTGGATATGCGATTTCGGACGAGAGTGGCGAATTAACTCCACCACCTGAAAAAGGTGAGGTTTGGAAGATTTACTTAGTCGATTCCGAGTTGACTCACCGGCTTTTTTATCGGGAGATTCCAGATGTCCACCAAACTCGATAGCTTGGTCCCAACAACTATGGAGCCCGAGAAACTCCAACGGCAATCCTTGCGGCTGATTTACGATCACGAACACATTGAAGACCGCCCATTGACACAAGGTTTCTTTGAGGTCCTTCGGCCTATTGAGCGTTACGTCCCACAAGCGAACTTGCGAGCTTGGATTTATGTGTTGAAAGATTTACAGCCAAACCAACATCCAGAACAAAACAAAGAAGACTTTGAATGTACGAGTAAAGCTCTGTGTGATGAGGACCTCTTGGCTCTTTTCCCAAAAGACCCGGAAACGGATCGCCACAAACTTCCTCCCTGGACCAGAGCGGTACTCCTCCTGACCATCCACGTCGTTGCGGACAAACTCAGTTATGCTCCTGATGATCATTTCCTGGAAGTGCATGGGTTGAGTGACACGAGAACATTGAGACCGTCTCTGTACACGGCAGTTGAGGAGTTCTACGATGTCGCCTGCCAGGAAGATACCCCTGCCGGGCCCATGGCCATGTATTGGTTGGCTCGCGCTCTTCAAGAGTTGGACGGGGAGTGGCTCCGTGAAAAAGTGCAACACGTGGCGGATGGAGACTCTGCCGAAGCGGATGGGAACTCCCGCCAGATCATAGGACTCAACACACGTAACTACATGAACCGGCTCTTAACTGGCGAGACCAAAGAGCCTCTTCACGAGCAGAAAGACCCTGTTCTGAAATTTTTACACCGCAAGTTGAGTTTCGAGCCGGACGACGACCCGAACGCTGTTATACCAGGCAAACTACAGCCGACGTATTGGGAGATGTTGCTTGCATGGGTCGGAGGCTCCCCAGACAAACTCACTCGTGTTGGTCAAATAGTCCTTGGAGTTGGCGGGGTCGGGCTACTTCTCCTCATTTGGGGATTCTATTGGTGGACAAGTGGAGCAACCGAAATCAAAAAATTTGAAAAGAACCACCTCGACAAAATTGTCAAACAGCTGGAGCTGACCCATGACAAGACAAATCGCAAGAAAGATTAGTGTCGGAATCGTTGGCACACCTCGCGTCGGAAAATCTAGCATCCTAGTTTCCTCCTTGAAAGCATTTAAACGCGAGAATAACCGGTTTGGAATTCCGGCTCCTTATCTCCCTCTCCGTCCAACTATTTCGAAAGACTATCCGGAGTTCGTTGTCGCTGATCGAGAAAATCGAACAACTTGGACTGGATTAGTCAAAATTGACAGGCAGGTACACGAATTTGTCATCAATGACTTTCGTGGGGGTTTCATCAGCGAGTATTTCGAGGGTGAGGAGGGAGCAACAGAACTCCCAGAAATCCTCAGCACATGCCAACTCCTGATTCTTGTCCTCGCGCCACATGAATTGACTGATCCGCGTGGGGTCAAATGGGTGCTCGACGGAATGATCAAACTTTGTCGAGCTGTTATCCTGATCAAAAAAAAGGCAAACGAACCTGAGCCGATGATTGCTCTCGCGTACAGTAAAACCGACGACTATGGAACTGAGCCAGATCGAAATGCACGTATTGTGAGCACCTCGGAAGCTAAACAAGCTCAACGAGCAATTGTTGAAGAAGGAGACAAGGCGAGGAAACCCGCTGAGGCCGAAGAAGCATGGAAACACTTCTTGAAGGCGCTTCGACCAGACACCACGAAACAATGGCTTTTGGAACAGACTCGACCAATCTGGGAAACCATTGGAAAGGAAACGCGTTTTTTCAATGGATACATGGTCGCCGCGGAACCAGAAAACTTACTCTGGGAACCTTGGTGCTCTCGGGGAGGACTCCAATTGTTCGCCGACTTCTTCGAATATCTCAAGCTCCATTGCGTGCGGTGGAATTGGTTTAGAATCACCGCTTCAGTTCTCGTGGGCTTGTTTGGGGTTTTGCTATTCCTGGTGGGCTTCAATTCTTGGCTCACCGGAAATGATATCCGAAAAGCCACAAAAACCGATCTTAGTTACACCGCCATGGAAAAAGCTGTACAAGAAAAAGAACTCAACCCCAAAAAACCCAATTGGTTTGGGGGCGATTATGTTGGCCGGTACATGGTGCTCCGCAATATCCAAGAGAAGTATCAAGAAATGGGAAATAAGCTCCAAAAAGCTCACAATGATAAGTTCGGAAAACCCGCGGTGTCCGTTTGGCGAGATTGGTATGAACGAAGTTTACCGCAACTGCCTGACGAACACAAAAAATCAACAGTACCTATCAGCTTTTCCAAGCGTGAGGTGAAAGTACTGGAGTCAGACGACATTTCAAAAAGTGCCAGTAAGCGCTACAAGAACGACATCTATCAGCTCAAGAAAATCTCAGACCAGTACGAGAAGGTCCACACATATTTTCAAAACCCGACGGAATCTGACCAAGTAATCTTCAATGGGTTGGTAGAACTTGCGAAGGAGATTAACGCTGCGAAAGAAGACCACTTTCGTGTTTCTTCGAGTTCGGAGAAAGAGTTGAATCCGATAGTCAAAACGGCTCTCGATAAATCAATGGAGCGATTGTTAAGTAGTTGTGATGGAGTCGTTCTTGTTTCGCTCTTGCGAACCCAACCGAGCAAAAAGCCTCTGGCTTCGATCTACAAGTTTTGCAATCCGTACACCTTGGAAGGTTTCGAGTCCACAGGATTGTCCATTGAGAATAATTACCAGATCAATCTGAAGAGCTCGAAGAAACATCGGCTGGTCTTGGTCCTAAGGGGATTTAAAGGGAAGGAAGAGTATCTTGTTAACTTTTGGCACCACACTCTCTCGACCAAAACGAACGGCAAAGACGATTTCGGTGCCCCAATCTCTTTAACTAAGGCCAAATTTCCAACATTCACCAATCTCGTTGAATGCCGATTCGTGCGAGACGACGGCTCTGCCGAACGTTTCAATGTCTCCTTCCATGATCTGAAAAGTCCTCCACTTTTCTTTCCTGCTGTCCTTGCTGGCGTTCACGGCAGTGCGAACTCAACACCTGATGTCGCTCTGAAAATTCAAAACGAAGAACACAAGACCGTCCTAGTTAACTGTCTAAAGGACATCTCTTTCGTGCCCGGAAATAACCCATTCCACTTCAGCAATTGGTTGCTGGAACGGGAGGACAACAAAGGTGCTTTTCAAGAGAGTGCTGAAGTCGTCCGTGCCCAAAACAGCTCTATTATCAAGCATTCTGTAGGTCGAATTGTATTGAAATTACAAAAGGAATACCCACCCAAAAAAGGAGACCTCATTCGAGAGGCGTTAATCGAAGACCTTAAAACCATGCAAAAGTTACTTGAGAATGGGAGTATTCCGCTTAAGCCAAGCATCATCCCATGCGGACCGGACGATTTGTATGGGTGGGAACGAAGAAACAAATTGCAACTCGCCATCGAGATCGAGTTGCTACGTAAACGTTTTCAGCAGAATTTGACCTTGGAAATCGTAATTGACAAACAAAAAGCAAAACCGTTGTTAGCTCTGAAGAATCTGAAAGATGATCAGTTCGCCAAAAAACTGACGGAGATTAAAGAGAAATTCAGGAAGGATGCTAGAATCAAGCAGTTGTGTGAACGATTTGAGACGCTGCAGAACCGTAAGGGAACGGCTTGGCGCGAACTGATGGTAGAGGAAAAGATAACGAATCCTGGTCCCTGGTTAAAACGAGTTGTTCATTCGACTCTTCAATGGATTAGGAACCGAGAATGATTGTGAAACTATACTGATGACGCAACAAAATCGAATACACCCATAATGCTTTTTCCGACTTGAGTGGCCCCGAGACGTGTTTTTCTATCTACATCATGGGGAGCTAAATGCAACTTCAACACTTTCTATATGGTAAACTCGGTGTCCGGTTGAAATCCGGGGCTTTCGACGACCATCGAATCATACAATACTCTCCCGAACAACGTCTTTCCGAATACACGGAACTCGTAACTCAATACGCCAACTTGATGGATTTCTGCGCGAACGAAACCCATCGCGATTGGATGTCGTGTTTTTTGTTTCCTCGCTCTCCGGGGAACGAATGGATCTATCTTCGTGTATTTCGAAGTGCGGTTGATCATACCAATTCTCCTATGCGTCGGTTCCAAGCAATCTTGCTTACTCAGAAAGAGTTAGAGGGGCTCGACTGGCAGCCTTGGCGTCTGGATTCTCAACTCCGAACTGACCTCGGTGGAAGTTCCGATGCTCGAGAACTCGCGGATGTTACGCGCGAAGTGAAGCCAATAACTGTTAACCGTAACCAGATTGCTCCACCTACTTCTCCCAGCACCGACCAACAAGAATTGTTGGAAAAACTTCTGGCCTTTCGGCAGGAAGGGAAGCCAATTTATCTACATGAGCAAGCTTCCGGAACACAAGGGTGCCAAGGAGCTATCGACCTGGAGAACGTTCAGTGGCTCGCGAGTCGCTTACTCGCTGAACTCAATGAGCAAGGCTCCGAGAATTTGAAGGGGGGAATCGGTTTAGGTCTGCCCGTACAACGAGACGAAAAAAGATCGTGGACATCCCCAGAAAAAGATCTCTCACGATTACTCACAAAATTCGGGATTCAATTCGTTGGATTTCGATTAGATCCCCAGAATTCGAGAAGGGCCTCACTTTCCAAGAACTGGGTCGATCTACTTACTGACGCTCCGACTCCCTCCGTCCAACCACAGCCACCATCCCCAGGTCAGGCTCTAACGAAAGAGGGGAATTCCAAACGATCGAGGTTCGCCGGAAGTTATACCTCCACACACGTGAGCCCCTCCCACGAAGAGAAGCACACCCACACTGCGTTGAATAGTGTTGAGGTTCCGAAAGTACCTCAACACGAAGAAGAGCACTTACGAAGTTCCCGGTTTGGGGGCTTCAAACCTCCGAGTGGAGAACTTCGGGGTTCCACTCCTGCAACGAAACCGAAACTGACACCGGATGAACCTCGCGTCCAACCAAAACACCACACAAAACGACGAATTCCGGTTCGTGTGTTTTTGCGAAATGCAGTCTTTATTGTATCGTGTTCGTTGAGCGTGATCCTGGCTGTTCTGCTGTGGGGAAGTCAACGACGAATTCAAACTTGGAAGGACGTATCACGCCGAATTGCTCAAGCAGAGACTCCAGAGAAATTGCGGCAAGAGTGGGAAAAAAATTCAGCCAAGTTAGTTACTGCTCGCAGGGAAGTTAATAATGCTCACAGCCAAGTTAAGGAATGGAAGGCTGCAGCTCAACAAATTCCGAAAGTTGATACGCCCGAACAATTGAGCAAGTGGTGGAAATCCTCGTCAGATGCCCAGCAGCAGCTTCAGGAATTGAAAGCAGAATGGAACAAAGTGTCAACGAACTTACTCGACATGCAGAATCAAGTTGCGAAATGGAAAGCCACGGCGGAAGATATTGCCAACGAGAAAAACAAGCTCAATGAGAAATTGAATCGAACGACCGAAGAGAAGACGGCACTGAACGAGAAACTGAAAAAGACGGTCTCGAAAACCAAGCTCTGGATTCACGAGGTGGATAAGAGAGAGACAGAGCAAGGCAAGACATATTATCGCCTTTGGGTCTCGACGAATGGGAAAGACAAGATCGAAATGGATGTGTGGCCGGACGGTGGAAAGAAACTGTGGGTTTGGTGGAGTGCGTGTCATGTCTTGGAGATCGAAAACAAATCGACAATCTCGAAACAGTTTCAAAACTTGGTGGGAGTGAGCTGGTGATTTCTCCGAGTCTGAGGTTGCCGTACAACACCAAGGAGATTCTGATAACCCAACGAAATCTCCTTGGCAGATGACCAGTCTCACTGCCTGACTCCTTTTTACCACGATAGCCATGATCAGCTAGAGGGGCTACCTTGGGCAGGCAATCGAGAGAAGATTTTCGGCCTCCTCTGGGTCCTCAGGAATGGTTCGCTTTGTAAACGGCTTGGCAGTTGATCTTCCTCTGCTTCGATGTCTTTGCACAGGTTTTGGGAGTGGGGACTCCAAAGCGTTTCTCGAAGAACTCTAGCTCCTGTTACTCGAAACACTCCACGAATGAGACCAGCAGAGTTGGTAAGTGGTGTTCTTGGATGGAACGTGACTGTGGGCTTCTACAACTTCAGTTCGATCCGGCTCCTCAGAATTGTCGACGATTTCCTGAACGTGAAGTTCGGAATGATGCCCGTATCGTTCCAGGTGAATGTGAAAACTCCTGATCCAGCTTTGGATAGAGTTCGGAGATGGGTCGATTAGTCGACGACACAAGGACGTGGTGGTCGGAGCCCGTTTCACAACTCAAGAGAAGCACTACCGTCTGGCATCTGATTTGCTGTGTAGCTGTCCAATCTGTGAAAATCCCTCTTTCCGAATTCGGCCCCATTGCTAAT
>CAYRFQ010000133.1:0-18099 GCA_964423615.1 uncultured Alcaligenaceae bacterium
GGATGATGGGTCCGCAACCTTGTTATGGGACAAGCCTTGTGGGCCAGGCTCTAGGGACTGGCAAACTGCCAGCAAGGGGTGGACGTACCCATGAAGACTGTGTTTACGACAGGCGAAGCCGCCAAAATCTGTAAAGTCAGCCAACAAACGATTATTCGTTGTTTCGACAACGGGCAACTCAAGGGCTTCCGGGTCCCAGGGTCACGCTTTCGGCGTATTCCCCGGGATAGTCTGTACAAATTCATGAAGGAGAACAAGATCCCGACCGACGCGTTGGAGAGCGGTCGCCGTAAGGTTCTCCTGGTGGATGACGATACGGACTTGGTCGAAGTCATGACCAAATTCCTCGACGAGGACGGTCGATTTGAAGTCCGAGTCGCTACGACGGGTTTCGACGCTGGAATGATGGTCAAGGAGTACCGTCCTGATCTGATTGTGCTGGACGTCATGCTTCCAGACATCAACGGGATTGAAGTTTGTCGACGAGTTCGATCTGACTCGAGCCTCGAAGAGGTCCGCATCATTTGCATAAGCGGTCTGGTCGAGGAAGAGAAGGTGCAACAACTTCGTTTGGCCGGTGCTGATGATTTTCTACACAAACCTCTCGATATGGAACACCTCATCGAACGGATGTGCCAGCAACTAGACATTGATGTCGAATCGTTGCCAACTTCGGCTTGAGGAATGTCTTTCGGCCCAAGACCCCGAGACCGAACAACAAGTCTCTTACTTGACAAATCGGTGCCCCGTCAGGAAGCGGAACGGAGTCAGATTCGTTCTAAGTGAACTCTGTGTTCGTTCCTGCTTGACGGCAGCATCTCCTCGGTCTGAGACAAACAAGGAGTTGGAGAATTCCTAAATGGTCAAGACGAGGGCTGTAGGTGAAGTCCACCGCAGTCGACGTTGTGGCTGGTTGAAGCGTCCCCTTATGGTGTAGGTGCTATGATGCAGGAGGCATTGGGCGACCGAACTGCCGACCTGCCCTGGTTGTGTCCATGCGCGGCTTCGTTGACGGCTCTCGCACGAGATTCTGTCCGAGCAGCTTGGTCCAGGGTACAGGTTGATCCAGGGTGTGTTTGTCTTGTCGTCAGGTACGGCCTGCCGGACACGGCCACGTTGGGAGTTCGTCCTGTCTTGAGCACCATGCGAGAGGTTGACGTCCTGCGTGCTGCCCGCGATCATCTTCGCGACGACGATGCGAAAGTTGGATTCGTTCCGTGGGATGTTCCTGAGCTACGAAGTCTCCACCAAGGTACGATCAGGCTCGCCCAACTTGCTTGCCATCTAGCCCATGTCAGCCACAAATGCACTCCCGAACTCGCCTGGATTGGTGGTTTGCTGGCTCCACTCGGTTGGTTCGCTGGTGCCGTGTTCGATTCGGGTGTTGTCGCCCGGTGTCTTGACGAATGCCAGAAGGATTCGCATGTTCCGCTGTGGGTGACTCAAAATCGGCATTTCGGAATGGACGTTGCGGCTATGGCCCGTCGGCTCAATCAACGTTGGGGGTTGCCTTCCTGGTTGGCTGCCGTCACAGGTCATTTGGGGATGCCGTCGGAAGTGGCCCAAACACTCGGTGCCGACATCGATTTGTTCCTTTTGATCCAGCTTGCCAACGGATTGCTTGCCGAGCATCGGAATCATATCCCTCTCGCTTGTGGACACACAACCGACGAAGCCGCCCGTCGGCTCGGACTGGACCGTGAAGACGTGCATCGCTGGGCGCGGGAATATCTTACCAACGTAAAGCCTATCGAAGTCGATTCGGTCCTTGGCAGGAACCCACGCGAGGAACCACTTCTCGTTGATCTCATTACTTTAGCCGCCGAGAACCGTCGGCTCCAACAACGACCTCAAACCGAGCATCTCCACCGGGACATTGACGGTCTACACGATGCCATCCGTGAGTATCGTGAGGTACAAGAGAAGCGTCTTGAGGAACGAAAGCTCACGGCCATTGCCGAATTCGCAGCTGGTGCTGCTCATGAGATCAACAACCCTTTGGCAGTCATTTCGGGGCAAGCTCAACACTTGCTCCAACACGAAGGAGACCAAGAACGACGGGAAAAGTTAGAGAAGATCGTGAAGCAGACTAAGCGAGTCCATCGAATTCTGACGGAGTTGCGACAGTTTGCTCGACCGGCAGAGCCTCGCTTCCAGCAGACCGATGCTGGCGTGCTGATGCTGGAAGCCGTCGGTACTTGCCGCGAATTGGCCCAATCAAGAAACGTCCAACTGGTCCATGCCGAACCCCCAACTGCTGTGACGTTCTGTGCCGACCCGGCCAAGGTCGTCAAGGCCCTGACATGTTTGCTCCAGAACGCCATCGAAGCGGCTCCCGAAGACGGTTGGGCCAGTATTCACCTGGAACTGCCACAACCCGACGTTCTTCATTTCGTGATCGAAGACAACGGCCACGGGCCGACTCCGGCAGATCGTCACTTGCTGTTTGATCCCTTTTTCTCGGGCCGGGATGCGGGACGCGGACGAGGTCTGGGGTTGCCTGTTGCCTGGCGAATGGCAACTCTCCACGGGGGAGATGTATTTCTCGCGCCGAATAGCCACGGCAAGACTCAGTTCGTGCTTCGCCTGCCACTGGGCGATAAGGTCCCTCTCAACAACTCGAACAACGGACGGAATGGATTTAACGGGCGGTCCCTGGCTCCCTCCGGAGGCTAAGATTTCCTCTTGTCTCGTGTTGCGTTTCGCGATATAGGCCATCATTCTCAAACTTCTTCAAGAGAATCGGCTCGCAAAGAGCAGAACGCGATTTAACGGACGGAGGCTCGGGTGATAGACTCGCCTGCGAAAACCCAAACACCAGTAAGTCAGCCGATTACGGACCTGCGGCCTCCGAGACAATCGTACGAAGAATGGCTCGAGCAAGGGAAGATTCTTTGTTTTCGCGAATGTCCCTTCGCCGTGCCGTCCGCGGAAGATTGTGCGTTTCTCTATGGACAACAGCTCGGGGCTTTTCACAAGAACATTACCTACGACCCAGCGACGAAACACGTGTCAGGGTTTCGCCGTTCCTCTCAGAGTCAGACCGTCAGACTTACCAACATTCTCCGAACATTCGCGGACCAGGCGAACGACTGGCTCCGTCAGATTCTCCCGGGTTACGCCACTCGATGGCATCCCGACCGAGCCAGCTTTCGTTCCGAAGAAGAAGCGACACGGAAGCTGAGACTCAGCGCGCGTAACGACTTGATCCACGTCGATGCCTTTCCCACTCGCCCGGCAGGCGGGGCACGGCTGTTACGCCTTTTCCTCAATATTCATCCCACGGATCCGAGAGTTTGGGTCACGTCGAAGACGTTTCCAGAGCTGTTTCGAGATTTCGGAGAACTCATCAAGGGAAAACAAACTTGGTCGGTCCTCCGTCCTTGGAGCCTTCTTCAAGACCAACTGAGGTCTTGGTGGAGTATGGCTCCTCGGACGAACTACGACAAGTTCATGCTTCGGTTCCATCACTTTCTCAAGTCCAACGATACGTTCCAGGAAAAGTGTCCCAAAAGATTTTGGAAGTTTCCTCCCGGAGCCGTTTGGGTCGCGTTCACGGATTCGTTGAGCCACGCGGTGTTACGGGGGCAATTCGCATTGGAACACTCGTTTTTTGTTGGGCTCGATGGCCTTGTCATGCCTGAGTTAGCCCCTGCTACGATTCTTGGGGAGCATTCGGTGGGTCAAAACGGTGTCAGTCACTTGCGTCAGGCGGCGTAAGGGATTGGTTTGCACTGTGGATGACATTCTTGTCTATTTTACCGTTCGCTTGCCTGCGCCTTTGACCGACTTAGAACTACGATTCGAAAAGCGAGCAGAGCACCCTTTTCTTGACTCACTTCGACTAATTTGTCCCCGTCCTCAACATATGAATGGAGCCATTGTCTTTCCTTCGCGTTGACGCTGACAGATGGTGGTCTTATCATGGGCACATGATAGGAGACATAAATCATGACAGCCGACTGTGCGAAACACTTGGAAGCATTCGCTGACGTTTTGAAACCCAACGAACCTCTGGCTCCGTATACCCACCTTCGGCTCGGTGGGCCTGCGGAGATTTTGGCTTTGCCGAGAACTCAAGAAGAACTCGCTAACCTGGTCAAAGTGTGCCATACGCACCAAATTCCCGTGCGCATCCTTGGGAGTGGGTCCAACGTTTTGGTGAGGGACGAGGGAGTCAAAGGGGTCGTGATTCGCCTTTCTCAACCGGCCTTTACGCAGGTCACTGTGGACCATAAGCGAGTGCATGCAGGGAGTGGAACTTCCTTGAGCGCGGTGATCTCGACCGCCGCCCGACACGGGCTCGCGGGACTCGAAACCCATATTGGCATACCCGGAACGGTCGGGGAGTCCGTGCGTTCGCAGGCCAGCGATCCTTCCGAATCGATCACCCCGTTTGTCCGACGGGTCGAAGTGATCGACAGCGAAGGAAACTTGCACGTTCGCGAGCGCGAAGGAACTCAATTCGGTGACCCAGCGACGAACTTGGAGGACGGGATCGTCGTCAACGTTGTCCTTGAACTCGAACCTGACTTGCCCGACACGATCGTCAAACGGATGCGAAAAGCGTGGATCAAACGTAAGTCCACACAACCTTACAGCTATCAGGCCACGTGCCAGGCGTTCAAGAATCCCCGAGGAATGAACGCGGCGACGTTGATCGAGCAAGCCCAGCTGGCCGGAGCTAAAGTCGGTGGGGCACAACTCAGCGAACGCGATTCGAACTACATCGTCGCGCACGCTGGAGCTACTGCTCGTGACGTCATGCGGTTGCTCGATTTGGTTCGGACTCAAGTTCAAGAACGATTTCAAATCGAACTGGAACCTGAACTCACGGCTTGGTGACGCGTCTTCAGTGAGTGGGGCAAGCAAGGCCCGAAAGCGACAGTTGTTTGTCCAACTCCTCGTATTACATCGATCGATCAGTCTGGGAACGGGGCAAGGATGCCAAACTGGATTCGCAATGTTGTGCTTCTGGTCTTCGGGATCGTCTTCGTCCTGGGAAGCATTTTGTATCTCGGACGAGTCACCCAACAAGACTTGCGTGACCACGAGCGTTACCTTGGTGAATTCTCCAGCATCGAGTGCCAACCCCCAGGTGGGATGAAACGAATCGATTTCCTGGACGAAGTCCAGTATTATTCGCAATTCCCGAACGACCTCTCGCTCCTCGACGAAAACACACCTGGGTTGATCGCCGAAGCCTTCGCGAAACATCCCTGGGTTGAGAAAGTAGACAAAGTCGAAATCTCCCAGTCTCAAACGGTCCGTGTCCGCCTGAGCTATCGCAAGCCAGTTCTGGCTGTGAGGTGGAGAGGTCGACTTCTGGCGGTCGATCGACACGGGATTTTGTTACCTCGGAATGCACTAACTCACGGACTCCCTTTGTATTCGGGGAATCCGACCCCGCCCCAAGGCCCTGCTGGAACGGACTGGGGCGATCCGGAGATAACACAAGCCGCGAAAGCGGTCGGACGATGACGAACCATTTTCGCTTGGGCTCCTTACTCCTCTGGTTGCTCCTGGCGAATGAGTTCTTTCTTTCGATCCAGGCCCCATCGGTAACCTCCGAGTTGTCCGTCTTCTCGAATGACGCGATGACACGGCACGACGATAGCGACTGGGTTTGTCGCGCAGGCGTGGCCGACGGCTCGTGCGGCTGTGGGTTTGTCGATCGCCTTGGCGATTTCGCTGTAAGTTTTGGTGCTTCCGTAGGGAATCTTGCACAACTCCTGCCAGACCATCCACTGGAAGGCGGTCGCCTGGACGTCGAGTGGAAGGTCGAGAACAGGTTGCTCTCCCGCGAGATGGCGGAGAAGTTCTTGCAGCCAGCCTTTCAGATTGGCATCGTCGCGTGTCAGTTCGGCTTTGGGAAACTCGTCGGTAAGGACCGTCACGAGTTCTGCTTCCGAATCGCCCAAACTCACCATGCACGCACCTTTTTGGGTTCCGGCCAAGAGTACGAGCCCGATTTTGGATTCCCCGATTGTGTAACCGATCGTCATGTCCTTTCCCCCACGTTTGTAGGCTCCTGGAGTCATGCCGAGGTGTTTGGCAGCACGCTCGTACAAGCGGCTGGTCGAGCCGTATCCAGCATCGAACAACGCAGACGTAACTGTGCCCGTCGTCTTCAGTCCGGATTTCAGTCGTTCGAGACGGCACGCGTCGACGTACTGTTTGGGAGTGATACCCAAGACATGTTTGAACGTTCGTTGGACATAGCTCGGACTCAAATCGACGTGGTCGCTGAGTCGGGACAAGGAGACGTCTTCTTCCAAGTGACTTTGGATGTACTGGCAGACTTGTTCAACGATCGTTCGTTGGCGCACGCTGGTTTCTGTGTGTGGCATCATTCCAACTCCCGGTAGTGGCGATACAGTGGGAGTCATCTTACGAGAGACGTGGTTCTGGGATCTATCCGGTTCTTGCACTTGGGAAGGAAAGACAAAACACCCAGCCAATCGGACTGGGTGTTGTTTCGCTTGCGTGCGGTTGAGGTCGTTGGGTCAGTTGAGGCCAGAGGTGCCCTGGACTGGGGGTTGGATCGGGACGAGAATGATTTCGTTGCCTGGTCTTGGTCGCGGATTGGCTCGAATCCGGTAGAAGATATTTTGCCCAGCGAAAGAAACCCTTTGTCGAAAGAGAATCCGGTTGGGTTGGTTTGCGTCGATAATGACGATCAATCGGATGCCGGGGGGAACGTTGGGATCGTAGGCGGCTCGATTGGGGCGAATCAAGAGCCGTGGGCCGCGATAAGGGAGTCCTCGAATTTCACTTGTTCCTTGGAGGACGATCGGAATATTCAAGTCGCTCCGATATCCCATGCCGCCAGCCATGAGTTGTGTTGGGAACAAGCCCAAGATGATGACAAGGCAGGAAAAAGGTAAATGATGTTGAAGTTGTCTCATTGTTTGAGCCCTCCGGTCCACCTGGAATAATAAGGCAGAAGTTAGATGTAGGGCCAATTCCTGATTAAGGCATTCGCTCTTTTCGGTCTCTGTTCGCTGAACAAACTTTTTTTTGGAAGAAACTTGCGCGACTTTTCGAATTTTCGGGCAAACTCATCGTCTGAATGTTGAATAACCAAAACTTTGGTATTTTGGCATCAAAACAACCCAAACTCAAACTTCAAGGTGTTTAGTTGGGAGTGGTGTTGGTTTAGGTTCTGCCCATTGATTTAACAGCGCTGCGTATTTTTTGATGGTTTCATCATATTGTGAACCACCCACCTACGCAAAGATTCTCTTGAGATTCTAAGGTGGGTGGGATGAGGTTGTTCATCAAATTCGTCCAATTCCCGCGAATTAGCTCTTGGCCTTCACGTTGTAGCAGAGTAACCATCCGTTGGGGCTTCGGACGTAAAGTCGGCCGTTGGCGATGGTAGGATGGGGTCGCCGAGGTCTGGAAAATTCTTTCGGCAACAAGAAGACACTTTTGACGACGCGTTTCTTGGGATTGGCCTCAATCAGGGCCATGTGCCCACTTTCGTATTGAAAGTAGAAGTGCCCGTCCGCGTAGAGAACCGCGGCGGAACCTCGTCCTGGCCCTGGCCTTGGTCCCCACATGAATTTGCCTGTCTTCCAGTGCAGACAGAATGGAAAGCCTTCGTTGTGCCCGTGGCCGCCGTAGACGTATTCCCCGATCCGAATCAACCCACCGTGATGGTTTTGTAATTCCGTTTTCCCTTTGAGGAAGTATTGTTCCATCGCGTCGATACCGCCTTTGCCATCCGGAGTCAACTTCAAGAGGGCTGTTCCGGTCTGGTAGGCGGTGGAGAGCAGCACGTAGTCTTTGTAGACAATCGGTGTAGGAATATTGGCGGTTCCATTTGTCACTTTATTATATCGCCAAAGGAGTTTGCCATCCTTGGCACGGACACCGACCGCACCATTGCCGAGGAGTGTGATGTATTGTCGGACTCCACCTCCTTCGGATACGACCAAAGAAGCATATCCGGCACCACGGCAGTTCGGCACTTGTGTCTGCCAGATCGTTTTGCCTGTTTTCTTATCGAGGGCAGCGACTGCAGCTTTGTCGGCACCGGGCGTACATATGAGTTTGTCTCCGTCGATGAGGACGGATTCGCTGTAGTCCCAACCGGACATGGAGTAGCCCTTGAATCGTTTTCCGCGGAAGTCGACGGTCCAGTGCAGTTTGCCGTTGGCGGCATCGACACACCCGAGGATGCCTTCTCTACCTACCCCGTAGACTTTGTCGCCATCGACCGTGGGTGTGCTTCTTGGACCATTGCCGTGGGCGGATCGGATTCGCGTCGCCCAAAGTTCCTTACCCGTCTTTTCGTCGAGACAGATCATGTCGGAGTTGCCGTCTCGATCGCCCATGGTGTAGAGTTTGCCTTTGGAAACGACGACGCTGGAGAATCCGCGTCCGATTCCTCGAGTCTTCCACACCAATTCGAGGCCATCTACGGGCCAACGTTTCAGCAAGCCAGTTTCGGCGGAGATGCCGTCTCGGTTTGGTCCACGCCATTGTGGCCAATCGAATTTGCCGGCGGTTTTCTCCTGGGCTGACGCGCCACCACAAGAGACCACCACGATGCCGATCAACGACCAAACAAACCACTGTTTCACGGATGTACTCCTGAATAGACGCAGCAAAAACAACGTGATGGCTTTTCGTTCGTGTTTTCCCAACTCACGATTTCCCGATGCAATACAGATATTCTTGTCGTCTACCTGCGACATTAGTTCCGACTCGCAGGTAAATTTTCCCGCCAACGATGGTCGGAGTCGCCAACGTATCGTCGCCGAGTTCGTTGCGTGTAATGGGTTCGAATTTCTTTGGGTTGGCTTTGTAGACGAATGTCGTCCCGCGTAGGTTCGTGGCAAACAGGACATCGTCCACAAGCACCAGTGATGCGTAGAATGGCCCAGTGAATCTTTGACTCCAAGTTTCTTCGCCGGTCTTACAATCCAGGCAATACGCGATGCCCGGGTCCGTGACGACGTAAAGATACCCATCTTTCATCACCATAGATGGGACGTAACAGCGGATTCTTCGGTTCCAAACAATCTTTCCCGAACCATCGGCGGCAACGGCAGCAATGTGGTTTCGGGGATACCCACCACTGGTGATGACGACTCGGCCGTCAGTGACCGTGGAGGTCACGGTTTCGGTGGTCGCGCCGTCGATCTCCCAGAGTTTTTTCCCAGTCTTAGGTTCGAAGCTCGAGACGAGTTTGCATCCGGTAAAGATCAATTGGTCTTGCCCAGCCACGTTCACGACGATCGGGGAGGCGTAATTGGGAGTCTTGGGGCGTTTGTGTTTCCACACGAATTTTCCGGTGCTGCGATCGAGTGCAGCGATCGCCCCACCGCCTTTGTTGTCTGCCGACACCAACACAAGCGAGCCATAGACCGCCGGAGACGAGCCAAAGCCTTGGTGAGTCACGTACCGAGTGATTTTTTGTTGCCAGAGTATCTTGCCGTCGAGATCGAGAGCGGTCGTGTGCACGGCTCGGTTGTGTTTGAAGTTGATGAACAAGCGTTCGCCATCGCATGCGACTGTCGAGGAGGCGTGGGATGACCGTTTGTTTCCCTTTTTCTCAAATTTTCCCTTGTGGACGGGAGTCTTCCAGAGGAGTTTGCCTGACTTCCGGTCCAAACACACGACCGATTGAGATGGTGGGTTCCTCTCTGCGGTCGCCAGATAAATTCGATTGCCAACAATCGTGGGTGAACCGTGTCCGCGTCCTGGCACGAGCGTTTTCCATACGACGTTTTTCTGCTCTCCCCATTCCATCGGTGGCCTCTGATTCGGATCAGCGACACCATTCCGATTCGGCCCGCGCCACCAAGGCCAATCTGTCGCAGTGAACGGCTTGGGATTGGGTTGCGCTAACAAAATTCCAGGAAATCCAAGACACAAGGCAAGGATGGCAGAAAGAAATAGTCGAGGCATGTTGGATTTTTCGTGTGTCGGAAGGAAGGTAGGATTATCGATAGTCCGAATACTAATTGTCTGGCGAGAAAGGTAGGGATGCAAGAAGCAAAAGATGAGGGACCCGATTTTGGAGGCAAAGTAGAAACAATGACTGTCCGTTTCGTAGGTACACGCGGCTCGCGTCTACTTTGTCTGGACTGAGTTTGCAGGGTACACGCGAGCCGCGTGTACCTACGACAAACACAAAAAAACGGACATCAATAAATTCCGCGTTCCGAGTGCCTGCTACTTTAGCCGTCAGCTTCTTCTTGTCCTGACCATGGCACACGGAGTGTGCTTGCTACTTTAAGCGCGCAGTGCTCAATAAAACACAAGCACTGATTATCCCGGAAACCTTAAACGGCTCATGACTCCTTCGCGACCTGAAAACCACCAACGCGAAGTTTTCTCATTCATCCCTCACAAACGAGGAGTTCTTTTCACTCGCTCAGCTTTTACGACTTTGGCTTCGAAGTCTCGCGACCCACTAGCCAAGCCCCGAGCGCCAAGAGCGACATGACCGAGGCCGACCCAGCAATCACAAAGAAGACCCAACTGAAGTCGCGAAATTGCTCCCAGATGAAACCAACCAGAGGGCCCCCTGCTGCTCCAATTCCAAACGTCATGGCGAACTTGGTTCCGTAAGACAGGCCTCGTCGCCCACGACTCGTGGCGTCGGCGAGGGAGCTGTTCTCAGGAGGCTGGAGGCCGAACAGGAAGATTGCCATGATCGAACACGTCACGAAAGCTACGCCTTTATTAGACGAGAACCCAACCAGAAGGGAAGATACGACCAACAAGCCGACCATCATGGGATAAGTCAGCATCGCTCCGTACTTATCTGAGAGCCACCCACCGAGGAGTTGTCCGACGGCTCCCATCATGAGGGTGATGAAGACGAGTATTGCTCCGGTCGCCAGTTCTCCACCCTGGCTCGTTTCGCCGGAAAGATACGTCGGCAGGGTCGTCAACAAAGCGCGGTAGTTTAGACCGCCGACGAGCATGGCGGAATAGAGCAGAATGAGGCGAAGTCTTGATTTTCGGACAGACGATGTGGTTCCCGAAGCTGAGTTCTCAGAGGGTGTGGGTAATTCGGCGTGGGATGCTCCGAGTCGTCGTTGGCGTTCTCTTCGAAGTAGCAGTCCGTAAATCACTGCCGAAACGATGGCCAGAACAGAGACAATGACGTAGGCAAACCGCCACAGGACAGGCGAGCGGAGGGCTGTTCCGAGGGCGGGCCCGAGGGCAATTCCGACGGAACCGGCCACGCCGTTGATGCCGAGGGCTTTTCCGCGAGATTTCGTGTGTAGCGAGAGCATCGCCAACCCCACGGGGTGATAGATGCTGGCTACGAGGCCCAGGAAACTCAATGCGATGCCTAAAGTCCAAACGCTCGGAGCCGCAGCGACGAATAAGCCGGCGACGGCCAGGCCGACGAAATACACCCAGAACACCCGCGTTGGTCCCCACACATCGACCCAGTAGCCCACGGGCACTGCTCCGAATCCAAACAACATCAATCCCACGAAACTCAACGACGCCGCACTCAGTTTATCGAGTCCGAAAGAAGTCATCACGGCGACCATCACGGCTCCGTACATGACTTCGCTGAAATGGCAAAGGAAGTGGCCGATCGAGGTAATGATGACGACACCGCGTTCGTCGAGTGGGAAGGATTTCTCCGCTGGGAAGGATTTCTCCGCTGGGAGTGGTTGGGGGCCACCTTCGGTTTGGATTTCTGTTTCGAGTTTCGGACTGGGGGAGGGAGTGGCTTCGGTCTGTTGGGCCATCGGGTATAAATCCTGTAGGCAGTGGGAGAGCTTTGACGTATGGTGTTAGTGTATCTGAGCCAAAGGATTCGGGCCAATGTGACCTCAACTTCGTTCGTATTGGGTTCCGGTCGTCCGGTTCCGAACACGATTACAGTTTGCCCCTTCTCACGATCTTCCATACTTTCGGAGGTAGCCGACATTGCTTGTCGATCTCGTGCAAACCACCACCCAAGACGGTATTCGATTAGACGGAATCTATCAGGAGTCTGAAGCTGCCGAATCTCCTCTCAAGCTCGATGCGGTCGTTTGCCTCCACGGCACTGGGAGCAACTTCTATGGATCGACGTTGTTTGAGTTTCTGTCCGGGAAATTCTTGAAGATCGGCGTGAGCGTCTTGCGAGTGAACACGCGAGGCCACGACGGAATCAGTACGGCGGCCACGGCGAGGGGAGGCCTTCGTCAAGGGGCGGCTTTTGAGGTCATCGACGATTGTCGAGCGGACATTCGAGCGTGGGTAAACTGGCTTGCGCAATCGCAGTGCGAACGAGTTTTGCTTGTCGGCCACAGCATGGGAGCGTTGAAGAGTCTTTACACGGTGGCGAACGAAAAGGACCTTTCCGTCGCGGGAGTGGTTGCCATCTCGCCGCCCCGTCTTTCGTGTTCGTGGTTCCTAGAGAATGAGAAGACTGGCGTTTTTCGCGAAACGTTGCAGCAGTCCCAGCAACTCGTTGCTGCTGATGAAGCCCAGCATGTGATGACAGTGACTTTCCCGCTACCGATCGTCATCACGGCAGGCGGTTACGTCGAGAAATATGGTCCGGAAGAACGTTACAACTTTTTGAACTTCCTCGCGGACGTCCAACCGCCAACGTTGTTGACGTTCGGGAGCATCGAAGTCGAAAACAACG
Organism: uncultured Alcaligenaceae bacterium; assembly: GCA_964423615.1. Classification (GTDB taxonomy): domain Bacteria; phylum Planctomycetota; class Planctomycetia; order Gemmatales; family Gemmataceae; genus CAYRFQ01. The sequence goes on from CAYRFQ010000133.1 coordinate 12,623, forward strand.
TTGCGTTCCAGGACAGTCCGAACGTCATCAAGCACTTGTCACCGAGACCGAAGAAGACGACGGTCGAAACGATCCTCGCGGGAGACCACATGTACACGGCCGTTCGTGACGAGCTTTGGGAATCGATGGAGAAGTGGCTGCGGGCGACTTTCGGATGACCAGAAATGCACTCACCAGGAGGTGGGTGTTGGATTTGATTTGTCGACTGGACTTCGGCCAACTTGAGCGTAGCCAAGAACGCAGGGGATTGATAATCGTTGGATTTTGCAGTTTCGTTTGGAACCACTACGCAACATACCGGTCGCGTACCAATTCGCAGTCTCTCTCCCGGGAAAGCTGATGAATCGACAGAGATCGACCAGGAAGAATCATCAATCATGGAAACAGCTATTCGATGTCGCGATTTGCACAAGCACTATCCGGCTCGACCGATGCCCGTGCGGGCGGTGAACGGGCTCGATCTCGAGGTCCACTTGGGTGAGTGCTTCGGACTTTTGGGTCCCAACGGTGCGGGCAAGACGACGACGATCGAGATTCTGGAAGGATTGCTCGAACCCTCGTCCGGGGACGTCGAAATTCTCGGCATGAAATGGAAGACCGACGAGCGTCGACTACGGCACCGGATCGGTATTTCGTTGCAGGAAACGAAGTTGACCGAGAAACTGACGGTCAAGGAGACGATCCAACTCTTCCGCAGTTTTTACGAATCGGGCCTCGATCCGATGGAAGCGTTGGCCGAAGTGAGCCTCACGGAAAAGGCCAATGCTTACGTCGGCAAACTCTCGGGTGGACAGCACCAACGTTTGGCGGTCGCGTCTGCCCTCGTCGGCAACCCCGAGTTACTGTTCCTGGACGAACCGACAACCGGACTCGATCCCCAATCCCGCCGGCAACTCTGGGACATCCTTCGAAAGTTCAGGGAACAAGGTCGAACGATCCTGTTGACGACTCACTACATGGACGAAGCCGAGCGTTTGTGTGACCGCGTGGCCATCGTTGACTACGGAAAAGTCATTGCCCTTGGTACTCCGTCGGAACTGATCGCCAAAGTGGGAGGTGAACACCTTATCGAATTTGCCGTTCCTGAGGGTCAACAAATTGCAACGTCGGAACTCGAAGAACTTCCGTCGGTCCAGGGATTTCGGCAAGAGAACGGGACGTATACACTTCCGGTCTCCGAGCCACACGTCGCGTTGCCGGCATTGATGAACTACTTCCAGAGCCGCGGAATGAACTTTGCCCGACTCACGACGCGACACGCGAGCCTCGAGGATGTGTTCGTGAACCTAACCGGTCGACATCTCAGGGATGATACACCTGGGAGTGATGGTTCAGAAGAGGGAGAACAAAAGTTCAATGAGATTAACGCGCATTGAGAGTGAGTTGGGCGTCAATAGTCCAGCTCTTCTCCGTGCAGACAGTTGAATAAACGTGTTTTTGGTTTCATTTGGCAACCAGAAACTCCTGTAAGTGCTAACCAACTCCGACAGCATTCGCTTCGTGCCCAACACCTATCTTTCTGAATCTCTCAACTTTTTCTCGCCAATGATTCTGAGGTAAAAGAGAAATTCTTGCGGCAAACTCAGTTGGCCGGATTTGTTGAAATTTGCATAGTTATAACAATTGGCGAAGTTGTACAATTTGAGGTGACGATAGTGTGTGTTAAAGATAGGAATTTTTGAAAGGGTAACAGAGTAGTGTCGAGCGAGTCCTCAATAGACTGTATTCTCGGACATTAGAATCTGTGCGTCGCATCGCCACGAATCGGTGTGATTGCATTTCCTCGCAGCTCTCTCTGCTCACCCAAGTTTATGTTCCTTTTTCACAGAAGTGAAGCTGCATTTGTTCATTATGTTGGAGTCATCGATGTCTAACTCCAAGGTTGACCGATCCCCGAAATTGCCTGGGGCTTTTATCTGGGCCGGAAACGGTTTTGTTCTCTTGCATCTGCTATCAATTTTAGTCGTTGTGCTTTCCGCTCCAAGCGGGCTTTGGCCAACGGCCTATGGTTCTGATACGGCCATGGGTCCGCAGTTTGCGGTGGAGGTGAGTAACATCACAACACAGTACTACTTGCGGTTGCTCGGTATGACTCACAATTATCACTTCGAGTCCAATCGCGTAGCGGTTCCAGAGGTCTATTTCGAAGTACGACTGAGAGACCAGGAAGGAGAGGAAATCAAACGGGTTAAGTTCCCAGAAGAAGATGCTTCCCTTTGGATTCGTCACCGACAACGTTTACTCGCTCAACGTCTTAGCGATGACCGCCCAATGCAAAACCCAGGGGCCGAGAAGGTAGCTCCTCGCGGCCAGAAGACTAATACTATTTCTGTTTGGGTTCTTCCGAATGAACTGCCTGAGCTAAAACGCAAACAAGTGTTGCCGCCAACTTTTGTTGTTCCGATGGAAATGGACTCCTCGACGATGAGTCCACCGTTGGCCGAAGGATCGGGGCAACAAGGTGCTGTCCCCGTCATGCAGCAACACTTTCGCTTGGTGACCATCCGAGAAGATCAAGATGGCGCACTTTCTCGCACTCGACCGCTCATGAGGCCATCTGAGTGGACATTACTATTGCAAGACTCCTACTGTCGCTATCTGTGTCGGAAGTACGGAGCCCACTCGGCAGAATTGATACGACATAGTCGGCCAGCAGTTATGCCGATGATGATGTTTATGCCTGCTCCGGTAGGGGACAGTTTCACAGAGATGGTTGCGAACTTTGGCGAATCGTCAAAACGGATTAAGGAAGGGGCCAGATAGTGAAAGCGAATCGCTCGTCGAAAAAAAAATCGTCCGTAAAGAAGTCGGTCAAACGTACCTTCGCCGAAAGTTGGATGAGCTTCTGGTTCACTCCCGCCAATCCGATCGGGCTTCACTCGTTGCGATTTTTCGCTGGTTTGGTTTTTCTGACCTGGTTGCTCACTTTGGCCGGTCGTCAAACAGCCTTCTTCGGTTTGAATGGTTGGTTCGATGTTCAGGCTTTTGAGGAGGCAGCTCGGCTTCCTGGAGGAGCCCCCGTTCCTTTTGGCTGGTCTATCCTGTACCTCTGTGGGAATGACCCCACGAATCTGCTCACCATGTATTGGGGCTCAGTTGGAGTGCTCCTGCTTTTCACGTTAGGTATAGGGACTCGAATCACATCGATCTTAACGTGGATCATCGTAGTATCCTTTGTCTCTGTCAATCCAGTTGTCAGCTTTGGAGGTGATTTTCTACTCAGTATCTTGGCTTTCTACTTGATGCTTGGATATCTCTTGTATCGCCAATGGACTGGTGGGCTGTCTTTGGTTGAGCGACTATTAGGACCTCGCGAAACGATTGTTTTTCACTCGTGGTTTTTCCGAAATCAACAGACTGACCAAGATACTTCCGAGGCATATAGCTACGCTGTCAATTTTGCTTTACGACTTCTTCAAGTCCATTTTGCAATCGTGGTGTTTACGACCGCTTTGCATAAGTTGCAGATGGCCGACTGGTGGGCCGGAGTGGCGTTGTGGTATCCACTGCATCCTCCATTTGACACTACGTTCGAGAGTGTACGAACGAAAGCTTGGGTCGGTCGAGTCTATCTCTGTGTGTTGAGTTTCATTCAATATAGCTTTTTGGCTTGGCAATTTGGCTTTCCATTAATGGCTTGGAGACAAGGGTGGAGATGGGTCCTTGTCGGAGGTGGTTTCGTCGGTTTGTTAGGGTCGGTGTTTGTTTTTGGATTGCCTGTGTTTGGTCCGGTTTTCCTGTTGGGCTGTTTTAGTTATCTGACGGCTTCGGAGTGGCAGCAGTTTTGGCAACGACTGTCCCAACCTCAGCATCTCTTTTCTTGGTTGGCATCTCGGGTGTGGCGGCACCCACAGGAGACGGCCAAGGCAGCTGGGTAAACACAATCACTTCCAAGAGGCTGGAGACATCTATGATCGACCGAAGATACGGAATAGGGTTCTGTGTGTTGTTGTTGGTAATCGGTGTAAGCTGCGCCCCGACAGGGAATCCCAAAGGAGAAGTTCCTCGGAACGCCCCTTCGCGTGGTCCAGTAGGCATGCTGCCCCAACAGGAAGCGAGTCCAATGGCCAATCCGCAGCCACAGCAGCCGAGGCTTCCAAACGCCGCAAAAGCACGCATCGAAGCGGCGATTACTGTTGTCGAAGAGCGGGATTTACTGACCTCACATAGCTTCTGGACCGTGATTCACGGTATTCTCGCGAACGGATTAGACGTTGCCCTTCGTGATGCTTCGACCGGAAAACAATACAAGGCGATGGATCACATCCGTCAAGGCAAGTACATTCGTGGCCTTCGATTCATCCCCACAGGGACTGGGGTCGATGTTCAGATGGGTCCTACATTCGAAGGGCAAGGGCACCAAGACCAATTTGTTGGGGAGATCGCTCAGTGTGGATTGTCATTGGACACAACTTTCCAAATCAATGGTCAGGAGTATTTGTTCAAAGACTTCATTGACCACACGAAGGCGCGAGCACGAGTCAACGCTGACCAAGAATTGAGTTGGACCCTGGTTGCGGTGAGTCAGTATGAGGGAACCGATTGCAGCTGGACGAACATGTTTGGCGAAAAGTTGCACTTTCTGGACTTAGTCGAATATGAATTGGAGCAGCCCATTAAAGAGGCCGCTTGTGGTGGAACACATCGTTTGTTTGGTTTGACATGGGCCTTGCATTTACACATGCGGGCAGGAGGTAAAATCGAAGGGACCTGGGCGAAAGTAGCCGCCAAACTCGACAAATATAAGATGTTCGCCCGCGAGTATCAAAACCCAGATGGCTCGTTTTCATCGCAATATGTCAGTGGCCCAGGTTACATCCCTGACTTGGATCGCAGGATCAACACCACCGGGCATGTCTTGGAATGGTTGGCACTGGTTCTCAACGACGAAGAGATACATATGCCATGGGTAGGGAATGCCGCCAATGCTCTTTGTGTGATGATTCTTTCTGGCCAAGGACAGCTTCTCGACGCGGGTTCGCTTTACCATGCGGGGCATGGTTTGCGACTTTATCATCGACGTGTCTATGGCAAGAGCTCTGGGCATCATTCTCCATTGCTTCCGTTGTTAGACGATTGAAACAGGCGAGAGTAAATTCTTCGAAAACCTCGCTATGGGTGTCGTTAAGCTGTTCCCGAAGAAATGCTGGCAGCCGGACAGTGTTTTGAAGGTTCCTCTCCCCAGGATCGAGGAGAGGAACTGAGAATTGTGGAAACAAGACCCCAGTTTCGTTGAGGATGTGGAATAGAACTTCGCGATCACCACCAGTCAACGAAATAGTAAACCAGCTGATTTCGGGAAGACTAAGGCACGACCAGGGGTGTGCCTTGATCCTCTCCCGTCAACGACGATCAACTCACCAACGATCCGAGGTTGGCCGCTGGAAATGGCCAACTCCCCGACCGTCACGAGTCAACTCAGTCCTCTTCCCCAGGAACCGCCCCCACCAAGGTCTGCAGAATCGCCGAACTCATTC
>CAYRFQ010000134.1:0-17858 GCA_964423615.1 uncultured Alcaligenaceae bacterium
AGGCCCCCGGAGAACAAGAGGACGAACGACTCTCAACACTTTATTCTCGGACACCTTCCTAGCCATTGGATTGTTGCTCCTTTTGTTTAATGATCCACTGTTTGATGTCAGTAATGTCATATCTAACAGATCGTCCGATTTTCACTTTGGGTATTTCTCCGTCCTTCGCAAGCTCCCAAAGTTTCCGAGGCGATATTCGCAAGGCCTTCGCGGCTTCGTCCGCAGTGATCATAAGCGATGAAGTCATGTTTTCTCTCTGTTATTTGAGTTGAGTGGTTGTATCGACCAGGTCGATGATGGCTGGATTAAACCCAGTTCAATTTGAAAACAGAATTTGTTCTTTTTTCCGGATCGAGTTCGAATTTGAGCCATAGCCTATCAATCATTGCCAAAGGGTCTTGGTTGATCCTTTCGATGAAGGCTTGACAGGCTCGCCAGAGTTCCCCGAGAGTCTTAAGACAGTAGCCGTAAGTGACCTCTTCTCGCATCCATTTCCAAAGCCCTTCGATCGGGTTGAGGTCGGGACTGTATCCCGCCAAAGGCTCCAACTGCATACCCAACGCCTTCGCTTGAGCCACAGCGATCTTGGCACTCGTCGGTCCTATCCAGTCCCCGACTCGCTTCAAGAAGGCCTTCGTGGTCGTACCATTACAAGGTCCTTCCTGCCAGATCAGACATCGACCTTGTGTCAAGTCGTAGGCTCCGAACCAGTTCATCCGTTCCGACTTGAAACAGGGCGGCCAATCGTTCTCTTGTGCGTTTGTGGTCGGGTTGGAGGGACAAACGGAGAACGTCCGCAAGCGTTTGATTCCATTTTTGCAGGTCAGGCCTAACCAAACGAAACTCTTTCCATTACAGACGCTGATACGAAAACAGGCCCGAACACTAAAGCCATTGTAGGGAATAGCAGCCGTTCGAAAACTTGAGGTTTCAAACTGAACGGGGTTTAACTTCAAACTTTGGGCTTGGCTTTCGCCCCCGTCCTTGTCGAAACTCACCGGTTGAAGGCCTAAGGAAATTCCGGTCGCAGAGTCCGCGTACAATTTCCTCGACGAATTCTTTGGAGCGAGAACCGCCAAATACGCTAGCGTGGATTTGACTAATTGATACGGTAAGACTTTTATTGGATCTAGGAGGATCAGAAAGGAAAACCTCACCGCTTTCGCGAAAACTCGAATCCTTTTCAGAAATTTCCTTGGCTAGCCAGCCGACCACCCGTTCAGCGTCGCCATCGCTTTCGCCCGCGGCCATGAGCGAGAAAGCCGCTTGGGCCTGCGGCAAGAAGTAGTCGCGGACCAACTCCACGGATCTTTCTATGCACTCTTTTTGGATTGGTTGTCAGGGTGATTTCTTTTTTCACATTGGAGAGAATAGGCAACGCCTTTTCAACCGATGCAAAAGGACTTACGGCGATTACGGCACCAAAATCTTCAACAATTGAATCACCCTGGATTGGTTGTGACAAGTCTTGACCGGAAAGAACCTGCTCAACAACATGAAAAATCCCTCCAATACGAGCTGCCATGCTGTGGCAACGACTCGCCCAACCATGCATGCTCGCGAGCGTTTCGCCTTGGGCGAGTTGTGGTTCAAGCCACTCCTCGAAGCCTTGTAGGGCCACGTCAGCGCCGGACGAAAACTCGATAAGAACCGGCTCGATAGGATCTAATGGCCCTGTTGAGCCGAGTTGCCACAAGGTGTGAATCAATGCCTCGTATCGCGATTCAAGCTCTAGAGGAACTGGTTCTGGGCTAATCCTGCCAGGGTGAGATCACTAGCACAGGACAAATAGGTAATCTAGGAAGTTTTTGTGCTCCATCAAAATCAGTAGGTTCATTTGTTCCAAGAATACCACGATTTTCACGCAAACTTTTATTGGTCAGAGAGTTATGTTTGTATGTCATAGAACTTGCCATAGAAGTTACATTTCTATGAGAAAAAGGACTGGATGATCGCCCTTCGTGTTGGTTTTTGAGTTTTGGTGCGAGTAGTCCTTGAGGTGATTGCTTGAACGTGACACAGCGTCTCTGGAGCCCTTTTTTCGCCAATCGGACTGCTCGGACCTCATCTCTCGTTACAATAGCAGCTATGGCTACGCTCTCTTTTGTCGTCTTTTTCCGAGTCGATCATGTCCAACCATCGAAAAGCCCCCCAACAACTGCCTTGGCAACTGCCTTGTGCGAACAAACAACAAAAGAAACTCGCTCTCAGTGGACAACTCGATACGCCCCCGGCAACTTGCAAACCGAACCAATCGAAAACCAAACGGTCGACCTTCGAGCAAACTGAACACCGACTCGAAATGTTGACCGAATGTTTTCACGACGTCAACGATCCTCGGATCGAGCGAAACCGACATCACCTGCTTATTGACATTATCGTGATTGCGACATTGGCCGTCATTGCCAACGCCGATGGGTGGAAAGCCATTACCATCTGGGGACAAACCCATCGCCACTGGCTTGGCTCGTTTTTGAAATTGCCTTATGGCATCCCTTCTCGCCACACGTTGGCTCGGACCAGTTCACGAATCGACCCCAACGAATTTCAAAAGGCTTTTTTGCGTTGGTTGCGAGGCTTGCGAGAAGAACTTCAAGGTGTCATTGCGATCGATGGAAAAACCCTTCGGGGGGCTTCGAAAATCCAAAACAGTCCTCTTCCGATTGTCCGTGCTTGGGCCAGTGAGCATCACTTGACGCTGGGCCAAGTCCGAGTCGATGAGAAATCCAACGAAATCACGGCCATTCCCAAGCTGTTGCAGATGATTGAAATCAAAGGGGCCATCGTGACGATTGATGCCATAGGCTGCCAGAAAGAAATCGCCAAGAGGATTGTCGAAGCCAAAGGCGATTACTGTTTGGCTGTCCAAGGTAACCAAGAAACACTCCAGCAAACTCTCCAGGAAACGTTCAATCGAGCGTTTGAGAACAATTTCCGAAGCCAAAGCCACCAAGAAAAGTTCACCGAAGAAGGCGCACGTTCACATGGTCGAAGTGAGAGTCGCTCCTACTATACGCTTTCGGCTCCGAAAAATTTGAAGACCCATCCGCAGTGGAAAGGGATAAAGAGTATTGGGATGACGATCACATACTCAGGCGAGACCTGCGATGGTGAGGTACGTTACTACATCCTGAGTTTTGCCAACGATGTCAACAAGTTTGCCAATTGTGTCCGGAGTCATTGGGGCATCGAAAACTCGCTGCATTGGGTCATGGATGTGACGTTCTCCGAAGACGCCTCTCGGATTCACAAGGACCATGGGGGCGAGAACTGCAGTTGGTTGCGTCGGTTAGCCATTACACTCATCAAAAATGAGAAAACAGTCAAAGATAGTATCCGGGCCAAACGCCTCCGAGCGGGGTATGACATCGAATATCTCCAGAAGATTCCTAATGCTATTCCCGACGAAAATTAAGTGCGCTCACCCTAGTCCCTGGACCAGCTGTTAGTTGTAAAACCTTCGGAAAACACGGGTTTTGGAGCCGAAATTTTTGCGAACGTTCAGCTAAGCTAAGAGGGTGTAATTACGAAATCTCAGTGGCGAGCGAAGTTGTGGGAAGCTTGGATGCTTCCCAAGCCTGAAACCCGCCAACAAGATCAAGCATGTTCGAAAAGCCTTTTTGCTCTAACACACTCACCGCAATGGCCGAGCGATAGCCACTCTGGCAATGCACCACAAACGACTTCTCTACCGAAATCTCCTGAGATCGCTGACGCAAATGATTGAGTGGGATGTTACTGCTGCCGACAATATGCCCCGCTTGCCACTCCTTCTCACTGCGAACGTCCACAACAGGGAGGGATTCTTGGGAGTGCAGTCGGTTCGCCAATGCTTGTGCCGTAATCCGCTTTACCATTCGGACTAAGTCGGGCCGTTCGTCGAGGGCATGCATGCCACCGTCCAAGTAGCCGGTTACGTTGTCAAAACCAATACGGCCTAAACGCATGATGGCCTCTTCCTCTTCCCCAGGCTCGGCGATGACGACAATCTCTTTGTCGTTCTCGAGCAGCGTTCCGGCCCACGTTGCATACTTCCCTTTCAACGAGATGTTCAGCACCCCGGCCAGGTGAGCTCCCTCGTAATCGGCAGCGTCGCGAACGTCTAGAATCTGCACGCCGCTAGTTTGTAGTTGCAATACGTCATCAAGGGACAACGGCGTTAGCGACTTCTCCATCGACTTTTCCAAGTTGGGCCGCTCTTGGCGGTTGAGGATGGCATCGTGCACGAAGTAGGCCGGAGCTTCCGGTTGATCCGCCTTGACGAGACGGACAAAGTCTTCCTTACTCATTGGCTGGAGGGCGTAATTGAATTTCTTCTGTTCGCCAATGGTCGAGACTCGTTCGTTGCTCAAACTTTTCCCGCACATCGAACCAGCACCATGGGCCGGGTAAATTAACGTCTCGTCAGGCAAGTTGAGGAGTATGTTGGTGATTGAATCATAGAGCATGTCGGCGAGTTCGTCTGCTGTCACCCCAATGGACGCTAACAAGTCCGGTCTTCCCACATCGCCAATGAAAAGGGTGTCACCCGTAAAGACGGCATGCGGGTTGGAATCGCTGACCTTCAGATCATAGACCAGGATCGAGATCCCTTCAGGTGTGTGCCCGGGAGTTTCCAAAATCTGTAGCCGCACGTCACCAAATTCGACGATGTCCCCATCTCTCAACTGCCTAAAGTCGTAGTCGGGTTGGGCACGCGAACCGAGACAAATTTGGGCACCGGTGCGATCTCGCAATTCGATGTGTCCGGCCAGAAAGTCCGCATGGAAATGGGTCAAAAAGACGTACTTGATTTCGTAGCCTTCGTCCTCGGCATCCTTGAGGTATTGATCGATGTCCCGCTGGGGGTCGACGACGGCCGCAAGGCCGGTCTTGTCATCGGCGATCAAGTACGATGCATGTGCCAAACACCCCAAGTAATATTGCTTTAGTATCATCTTGAATCTCCAACTGCCCTTCGGATGGAATTGCAATTTTCGTTGACATGACAAAAATGATCCCGCACGAAGTGAAAGGTTACAAAAAAGAAAACCCCGCCGGTATTTTCCGGCGGGGTTCGATAAAGTGGACTACAAGCAGGGTCAATCCACCTTGCCAAATTTCTCCTCGAAACGCTTCCGAAGCTGACTGTTCAAACGCTCCTGAAATTCGGTCGGCAACGGATACGGTTCTCCGGCTTGGTAGAGGGAAATCGTCTGCCGGATGTTGTCGACGACCAGTTGACACGGATTACAACCGGCCAAATGGTCAGCGAATTTCTGGCATTCCGCCCGAGATAAGTCGAGAGTGCCGTCAACGTATTCATTCATCGCTTTGAGGAGTTCTTCGCACGTCATCTGAATTTCCCTCTTTTCCAATCTCGTTGATCCGCGAAGCCTCGGAAAGTTACAGACTTCTGGTCGTTACTCGTGCGAATGATCAGGGAAAACACGCGTGGCTTCATCGCCAAACGTCTGGGTGAGCTTTTCTCGCAGCACCAATCGGGCGCGCAAGAGACGAACTTTCACATTCGCTTCGGTAAGCCCGAGCATCTCGGCGGACTCCCGGACGGAAAAACCTTCAATGTCGCGCAGCACGAACACCACTCGATATTTGTCGTCCAGTTCCGACAGTTTCTGATCAAGTATTTCCCGCACTTCTGCACGCTGGGCGAGATCGGCCGGATTATCTTGCCATTCCGCAATGTAATCTGGATGCGGCAAGGTGGCGTAGTCATTGTCGGCTTCAGCTGGACTTTCCAGCGAAACTGTTGGCAACCCACGTCGTTTGCGAAGAATCTTCAAGGCATGATTTGTCGCAATACGCAGAATCCAGGTCGCGACAGTGGATTCTTCACGGAATTGCTCCATGTGTTCTATGACGCTCAAAAAAGTTTGCTGGGTGGCGTCTTCGGCATCTTGTCGTTGGCCAGTGATCCGCATTGTCACCGCGAACACGCGTCCTTGAAAGCCGCCGACGAGTTCTTGAAACGCTCCCCAGTCGCCGGTTCGAGCTTTGCGGAAAAGGCGTAGATTCTCCTCCACTTCGCTGTTGCTGCGAGGTTCTGATTCCATTTTACTCTCGGCCGATCTAAGTTCTCTCGGGGTTCCTCTGACGATCGACTTGAGTGTGGTCTCCACCGCGTCCCATCCTCAGGACTTCCCCGATATCATTTTGTATGACGTTTCCGCCAGGCTTTCTCTTTCTTAATTCTTACAGAAAAGTGTAGGAAAGGACCGGTTACTTTGATTTTTGCAACATCAGATTCTAATGCGAGTTTCTCGATTGGAGAGTGAGACAGGCCAAGGAGCACGAAGAGTGATGTGACTAGACCTAAAATAAGCGAACCCGGTAAGAGTTCACATCGCCAGAAAGTCACAACCTTTTGCCTGTAATAAGTTTGTGACTTTATTGTTGGGAGAGCCCCGTTTCACCTGAAATCTGCAATGACACCGGAGTGTCATTTTTTCGAATCTGAAGGTCTCACAACCACTTATGGAAAACCGCCTCTTCGGGTTCGCTTATTTTAGGTTTAATCGACCTCCTCAAGTTTATACGACCGGGATTACTTGGTCAAAGTCTTCAAGATTTACGCTTTTGTAGCTTCAACACCCGCCACCGTAAAAACACTTGCAACAAAATCGAAGTTTAAGTATACGCCCCATCCTCAAGGATTCTCACTAAAGCATCGGTCGGGATCTGGCTTGGCCAGCTGCGAGGACACTTCGCTCTTGGCGAAGTGGGGTGCTTAGCTTTCATGACGCACGGGGGAAACGCGATATGAAGAGGCGAGTATTTTTACAAGGCTCGGCAATAGCCTTGTTCACAGGGGTAGGATCGACCATCACTGGTTGTAAAAATTACGCCGAAATCATGACCGACGACCAGGCAAACATGGTCGGAACGAACGCGGCCGGGGCGGCGACTTTCCAACCTATGGTCGAACAGGCAATGGGCCGATTGCTCGCGCGACAAGGCGGCGATATCCAACTGACAGGTGGACCTGCTCAACCAGTTCCCAAGCACATCTGCTTCGTCGGTTTGAAAAACGACAGCGCTGAAGAATTGGGTGATTTCAAGATTCAAATCGAGGAAATCATTCGGAATCAAGTCACCAACTCTCCATCGTTCGTGCTGTTAAGTGAACAATTCGTAACAGCGGGCCTCAGGCAACTCCGAATTCGTCCGGATGAACTCTTCGTCCCGAGAGCCCGAGCGTCTTTCGCTGCTGTCATGGAGCAAAACAACACTCCTTTCGATTACTTCTTGTACGCCCGACTCACATCTGGGACGACCCAGGCAAACAGCAGCCGACAACGCAATTACATGCTCACCCTACAGTTAATTGACATCCACACTGGCGTCACTGTGTCCCGTGATTCCGCAACAATCCGAAAGGGTTACCACAAAAATCGATTCCGAGCCTTGTGGCATTAACGGACGGACCGGTCGCTCGAAGAAGATTCCGGACTAAACCGCGTTCCATTTGAAACCGCGATTTATCCCCTCAACCTTGAATCCCTTTTCGATGAGCCGAAATGTTTTCAAAGTCCTTCTCCCCTAGAGTAGTCGGCTAAACAAGTTTCGTGTTTTCGATTCTCAGCCCCGGAGGGGCGAGAAATCCTAGCCGTGGGTGGGAACCCACGGAACTCCACAACAAACACGACTCTTATTCATCCGACCGCCCTTGCGGGGAGAAGGCCCCAACCCGAGAAAAGCGGGAATCATAGCGAGCGATGCGGGAATCATAGCGAGCGATGCGGGAAACGCAGCAAAACCGGAAGGAAGATGATCCTATCTCGAGAAGGGCTCGTGGCTTTTCATAACTTGTGCTACCAAAACGAACGGAGTTTAAGTTGTGTTTCGGTCGGCGAATTGAGACCAGCCACAAGCGTGATCTAGGCGCTGAAGAAATCCTTCGCTGCCCCGACGGACTGGTGCCCAAATGGAATTCCAACACCGAGTCGTGTTACGAAGTTAATCCTTCCTGGGACAAATCGCTCCCAGAACTCCATTGAGATTGCCTCAATCCACTTAGAAGACGAGGGTTTCATGTCGCGTTGCATCATCGTCTGTTGTGGGATGCTTGGGTTGGTCTTGACCAGCTGTTCGACACACGAACATAACTTGACAAGCATCCGCAGGGCCTATCACTCGGGCAACCTGCCACTCGCCGAAGCGAAGATCGACCGGGCGATGAAGCGGCGGTCCAAAGACGCCGACGTGTTGAAACTCGATCGAGCATTAGTGCTGCTTGGTCAAGGGAAAGCACGTGAGTCCGAGCAGCTTTTGCGAGAGGCACGAGACCGATTCGACAAGCTAGAACAAAAAGCCATTGGCGAAATGGCAATGTCGATGTTGACTGACGACCAAGCCATCTATTACGCCGGAGAAGACTACGAAAAGGTCCTCATCCGGGCATTCCTGGCGATGGCCAACTTAATTCACGATGGCAGCGACGCAAACGCCTACGCTTTGCAAGTTGCAGCGAAACAACGCGAGATCATCGAAAAGGGAAAAGCCGAGGATGGCAAGAACCCCAAAGCAAGCTACAAACAAGTCGCCGTCGGTGCCTACATCCACGCGGCCCTTCGTGAAGCCACCCACGTCAACTACGACGACGCCGAACGCTCGCTCAAACTCGTCTGTGATTGGTCGCCAGAGTTTCGCTCCGGCCCGAAAGAACTCGACCGCGTGAAAAACGGACGACACTCTTCACCGGGCAACGGCGTCCTCTATGTCTTCACGCTCGTCGGTCGCGGGCCCTACAAGAAAGAACGTATGGAAGTTGCAAGCACGGTCGCCCTGTTAGTCGCCGACCGCATCGTCACCGCCACGGCCAAACGGAGCCTGCCGCCCAACATAGCACCAATCAAAGTGCCACGAGTCGTTGTCCCTCGCAACCGCGTTCAACAAGTCGGCGTTCAACTCGACGGAAGACCGGCTGGAGTCACGGAAACAATCACCGATGTCGGACGCATGGCCAAGGAACAAAGCGATGCGTTACTGCCTTACGTCATCGGTCGAGCCATCGCCAGGCGAGTCCTGAAAAAAGGAATCATCTACGGCGTGAAAGAAGTCGCGGGCGTCGAGAAACACACTTTGCCCGATCTAGCCCTCACCGTCGCGGGCGTTGCCTGGGAAGCTACCGAATCGGCTGACACTCGTTGCTGGGGGTTGCTCCCAGAAAAGATCCAAGTCCTCCGCGTCGAATTGCCCGCGGGAAAGCACCAACTGGCTCTCGAACCTCTCGACACCAACAACACCCCGCAAGGACCAAAGCAAACGACCGTCGTGGACATCGCCAACGGACGAAACACATATGTCTTGGCGGGATTCCCGAGCGGACAACTCGTCGGCAAGATCGTGACAAGCCAACCACGATAACCTGTGGACAGCCACCCTCGTCATCACTCGGCCCACATGACTGTATTGAAACGTAAGTGGGCACTTTCAAAACTCTGATCCTTTTGGGGGTGTTGTTCTCTGGCCACAAATCGTAGTTATGCGCGAGCCGCGCGTAACTACAGCGAAGATAGAATTCCAAAATCCAGAGGCACACCCTCAAAAGACCTATTGGGCGAAACTTCCAGTTTGTGTTACCTTCCTGCTCCTTGTTTCCGTTTCTCTCTGCGGACTGACATGAGGTCATGATGTCACACTTCCCACCTACCTCTTCTCATCCAACTAATTCAACCAATACACAACAACCTTGGTATCTCGACGTACGTCTCCGGCGAATAGGTTGGGGACTTCTCATCGTGGGAATGTTAATAGAAGGGTATATGGCCATCTTCGTTCGCAAAGGCGACTTCATGTGTCATCGCGGAGTCGGCCAGGCGTTTCTTGCGGGCAATCCCTATGAATGCGGCCAGGACATCTATCCTGTCGCCAGAACAATGATGAACACAGTGTTCGCATTCGGTTCGCTCTACTTCGCCAGAACCCTGAGTTACGTCCTGGCCATCATAGCTTTGCTCGTGTGCTTTTTTTGTTGGAAATCGATCGCCAACGGAGAAAAGAAGGTTTCCTCCAAAATCTCGCAAGTCGCTGCATTGTTCACCGTCGTCCTGAGCTGCGCGTTTTTGATTCGTGACCTGGACGAGTGCGGTCTCCAACTTTTCACCTTATTCTTCCTATCCGCAGGTGGTTACTCGCTTTACCACGGAAAGAAATTATGGAGTGGTTTTTGGCTCGCCACGGCCGCCATGTGGAAGGTGACGCCCATCGTGTTCCTACCCTTCCTGCTTTGGAAACGAGAATGGAAAGCGGCCGGGTGGATGGGCGGCTTTCTTCTCGCCTGGTGTGTGGCTCCGATGCCATTCGTTGGAGTCGAGATGACAGTGAAGTGTCATCAACAATGGCTGGCGCGCTCGATCAAGATCGCCTCAGCCAAACAAGCCTACCCCTCCCAACTCGAACTCGAAGCGCCGAAAGTCTACAACTTGTCATTACACGCAACCATTGCCCGAAACCTGGAAACGTATCCACCATCTCACCCGTTACACCTCGATCACCCAGCCTTTTTCCAGTTTGGCAATCTTCCACCGCTTACGGCGTATTACGCGGTACGAGGAGTTCTCCTCGTGTTGGGTCTCATACTCGCGTGGCGGTTTTGGGGCAATTGGTCCCAATCCAATGGCTCCCCTCGATTCGCTCACGAATGGGCTGCTGTGTGCATTTTGAGTGCAATCCTCTCACCGGTAACGTGGAAACAACATCTGGTCTTGATGTTACCGGCGCTCTTCTTGATATTCCGCAATTTTCTCAGCGAACCATCCGTCGCCCCATGGCGTAGGGTAAGCCTCTTAATCGTCGCTCTCATCTTCTTGATCCGGAGAGAACTGATTGGTAAACCACTCGCGTTAGTATTATTGGCTTACAAGGTCGACACTTTTGCAGTTCTACTATTGATGTTACTGATCCTAACACCATCGAGAAAATCTCAGTCCCAGGATGAGCCCAAACTCCTCGCGTACCGTCAAACGATCCCCCCCGACACGTTTCCAGACGATTGGGCAAAGAGGTCCACCACTGTTTCATTCCTGCGGGAGTCAGGAGACAATCGGCTCGGACTCCACACTCGCGACTTCGAGCGCTAGTTTTGCGACCTGCGCTAGTAAGTAAGCAGCCGACGAGCCAGTGAAAAAAGGAAGTAGTTCCACTCGCCTCGCGAGGACTTCCTCATTTCTACCGTAGGTACAAGCGAGCCGAGTGTACGTTATCTGGAAGGCAGTTGACTCCACCAGATCCGCATGCACCTCCAACCAAACGAGATTTCCCAAATCCAGCGGCACATACCTCATTGGCTCTTCGACGAAGTTTTTTGTCCACTTCTCGCCATCCCGCGACAATAAGTTCATGATGAATACTTTAAACGCCAAAGACGTGTTCGAAATTCTCGTTCGCGCCAACGCCGACATGTTGATCGCCTACATTCGCGCCGCCGTCCACGATGACGCTGCTGCCGACGATATATTCCAGGAGACCATGCTCACTGCATGGCGGAGACTGGCAGACTATGACAAGCAACGTCCGTTCGGACCGTGGCTTCGCGGGATCGCGGGTCGGTTGATCTTGTCACATTTTCGCAAGTCCACCAAACGCGCAGAACTTTGCGAGGCCGAGACGCTTGAGTACCTGAGCTCGCGGTTCGAGCAGTTGCAGCAATTACAAGGCGACACGTTCGACGACAAAATGGAAGCCCTCCGCGACTGCACCGCACAGTTGCCAGATGCCTACCGCGAAGCAGTCCGACTCCGTTACACGAACGACTTGGGTCCCACCACCATAGCCGAACGATTGAAAATAGCTACAGAAGCCGTCAAGAAGCGGCTGCAAAGGGCCAAGTCACGACTCCTCGATTGCATCAACCAGAAGCTGCAAGCCAACGACACACCATCATGAACACAAACAACTCGCACGAAGATCTCCACCGAAAAGCTGACATCGAAATGATCGATAGCTTGCTCCGCCAAACCATGCGCCCTGATCCGCAAGCACGGGAACAACGCATCGATCGTGTCCTGACTGCCATCGACGCAGACGCGAACCAGTCCGGCAAACTCAGGTCTGGAACCTCGGCCCAACCCTCACCAAAAACCAATTGGCGTCGCTGGAGTATTCTGACCTTGGCTGCGACGTTGTTGCTGGCATTGGGACTCTGGTGGCTCGTATTCAGTCCCTCCCAATCGGCGTACGCCGCTGTCCAGCGCAGCCTGGAACAAGCCAAAATGACTGGTGCGAGGAAATACCGCCTGGTTGCTGTTGGAAAAACACCCGTCGGTGGCCACCTCGAGCGAGAAGGGGATTTGTACGTTGATGGGAGTGAGAAATTCGCCGTCCGAGTGTCCATCGGACCTCGTTTGGGTGATCTCTGGATTGGTGGAAACGCGGACGAAACTTGGGTCGTACCTCCACGCGGCCCAGTCCTGGTTGGCGACAAAGAAGCCCTACGAATCTGGGTAGCACGAAAAAAAGAAGTCTCGACCCCTTACTTGCACATCACGACAATGTTGCAACGCATGGCCAGCGGATACCGACTGAAAAGGCTTCCGTACGAATCCATCAAAGACCTCACCGGAGCTCGAGAAGAAATACTATGCACACGCATCCGTGGCGTCTTGCGTTTTGCCCGAAAGAAATTCGTACCACGAAAAATCGACCTTTGGGCCGACCGATCCAGTGGTATCGCTCGTCGTGTGGTCCTCGATTGGGAACCTTCCGAAAGCCAACGAGGTCTCACTCGTTGGACAGCCGAACTGGCCGACAAACCAGAGTTACCCCCTGATTGGTTCTCTCACACGGCACATCACCAAGGACGATTCGTCGTACCCTTCAAATCTTGAATTTCAGACCCTCTCCAGCCATCGAGTTTGTGAGAGCCGCTGGTGGCATACTTCAAGCTGTTCGAGGTTTGTCCTGCGTGACAAACCGTGAGACAACTTGAACACACCCTTTTCCATACACAACAAGCCTCACCGCATTTCCCGGTCCGCCAACCACATGCAAGGTTTTCCAATCACCCGGTTCCCCGCCGGGTTCCTTTTTGCGCGGCCGTCGGAAGAACTCAGGAAATTAAGTGTCCTCTTTCTCGGCTCCGGGAACAACTACACCTGAAGGCCAATGGTTGCACGCATCCAGCAGGTGTTGCTGGTTCGATAAGTTCGGGGATGGCACCCTAACGAAGAAAATGTAGCAACCTGGTAGCCTTGTCTTTGTTCACTTCAACAGGTTTCTGGAAGGAGACGGCTGACAATGGAATCAAATCAAAAGGCAACATCTCTTTGGGCTCGTCTGTTCTACCGTACCCGCAAAAATCAATCCACCAAGAAGACTCAGAGGTCCGCACTCCAAGTCGAAGGATTGGAATCGCGAACGTTGTTGACCGGCAACCTTGGCATTGCTCCGGGACCACTTGCAATGGATCCCAACTTCGGCGTCGCGGTCAATGCAGCAAGGACCCGGACTGGCTCCATCGAAGTTCAGCTTGGCGAAGACTTCTCTTCGGCCAACCGGACCGACAATCGTCCGGGGTTCATCAGCGACCCTCAAAAGGAGAATATCCAACAACTCATTTCTGATCTACAAGCGATCCGTGAGGATTCGGACGTGACGAAAGAACAAGTCGCCGAACTCGTCAGCGATCTTGTGGCGGTGTTCGAAGATGCAACACGACCTTCTCAAGAATCGGTCGATCAGCTCCGCGAGACGATCGCCGCAGTCACCGAGGATGGCGAGCTAACCCCCGATGAAATGGTGCAACTCTATGGAGATTTCGCGGCCGTGTTGGAGAGCGCCAACATTCCAGAGGAGGAAGTGCAAGCAGTCATCGACGGCGTTCGAGGCATCGTTGAGGCGAGTAATGTGACTCAGGAAGACGTGCAAGTCATCGTCGCGGATTTACAAGCCATCGTCGAGGAATTCCAAAACCGAGACAAACTCATTAGCGATGCCCAGAGAGAAAATATTCAAACACTCGTCGCCGACGTTTCTGCGATCATTAGCGAGTCGGAAGTAACCCGCGAGCAACTGGGCCAATTGCGAGACGACGTCCAAGCGTTGGCCGATGGTGCCACACGTCCGGATCCTGAGTTAGTTCGCGATTTCTTCCAAGACGTGCGAGTAGCGCGGAGCGACGGTGAGATCACGGAGGAAGAACGCGAAGTGCTAGCCGACAGCCTCAACGCCGTTCTGGAAAGCGCCAATATTCCGAAAGCCGAACGCGACGCCGTACGCGACGACATCGAAGCAATCGTGGCTGCAAGCGGGGTGACCAAGGAAGACCTGCAGACGATCGTCAAGGATCTTGCGGCCATCCGCACCGAGTTCCAAAACAATCACGACCGACCTGCCCGACCACGTGAGAATAGACCGAACTTCGGCCGCCGTAGCAGATAATCCAGACTTCTCCAATCTGTCTCAATTCCGAGAGCACAGTCTCGAGCTCCCGGCGAATAGTTAACCCGAATCACCCGTTCGCCGTGTAACGACGAACGGGTGTTTTTATTTGGAACCGCCCACTGCCAAGCTTCATCGCAGTCACACGTTGATCTTTGTTGTAAAATCATATAGGCAGATACTCCGATCCTAAAAAACGGCGCGCCTAACCGGAGTGACTGCGATTGATTCCAAAACTCCTTGAAAGATCAGCAACTACCGCATTTGCGGATTCTCACTTGGGCGAAATTCAGGAACCATTTTCCATGACCACCAGTTCGGTAATCAAATATCATCTCGCTGAGTTGGAGATCGCAAAAACTCCTGACTCACCCCGACATATAATGCCCACGTTCTCTTCGGAGGAACAAGCCATTCTCGACATAGGCTGCGGGATCGGCCAAACATTCGTGGCGTCAGAGGGAATTCACGATCGTTTGTTGGTGGGGATAGATATTGACCTCGAAGCCCTCGTCTACGGTCACAAAAACTTCGATTACATCTTGTTTGCACAGGCAACCGCTGAACGATTGCCCTTTCCGGATAGCTTGTTCGATTTAGTCATTTCTCGAGTGGTCCTCCCACTCACAAACATGCCCGTTTCATTGCGTGAGATCGCACGAGTGTTGAAACGCAACGGTCGGATCTGGTTTACTTTACATCCATTTTCCATGGTAACTTCCCACTTGTTCCACTCACTCCAAAACCTGAATGCAAAAGATGCTGCGTACCGGATCTACGCCATCCTCAACGGCTTGGTCTTCAATAGCTTCGGCAACATGTTTCCCTTTCCCATGACCAATAAATATGAGTCTTTCCAGACCAACTCGGGTATGACCAGAGCAATGAAAAAGATCGGGTTTGAAGGTGTTACACTGGAGCGTAAAGGCAAACACCTTGTCTGCACAGCACGTAAGAAGCCATAATCGTCCCTAACAGTAAGTTGCTTTTGTAGCAGGACCGGATCATCAAATCGAAGAAGTTCAGTGAATCGTGGTTATGAATGTCGAGACCATTTCGATTGATATTTACGAGGACAACTAATTCGTTCTAGTTTTACGAGGACATAAAATGCACGAAGACGACTTTCGAAAACCACCCTGGATGGTTTTCTCTTATGCGTGGGGTTCAAAGGGCTGGCGGACGGGTGGTGGTGAGATGTATTGGATACAGTTCACCGAGTGGTTCCGTTCCCTGACTGTGGACTCCCGCGAGCAGTTCATCACCGACTACCCAGAACCACCCGACTGGAAATATTTCTACGAATATATCGGCCTGCCCCAAGCTGACCGAAAAGGACGGGACCGACTGCACCCGTTGATCACTGCAAACTGGCAAGCATACCAGTCGACGGAATACGAAAAAGCCCGCGCAGCTGAAGAAGATGGACAGATCGCAACAGCACTCTACCATTTACAAAACGCCAGTCAGCACGGCGAATTCCAGGACGTCTCCGAGCGATGTGCTCGCCTACGTCAACTTCTACGAAAGCAGATGAGTGGGTAATGGTGGTCAGCCAGGACCACTCCACAGGGGTACACATCTTCAACGTTTCGGGCTACACGTAGTGCGTACTCCTCCTTCTCATATCTACGAGGATACACGAAAGAAGAAATGATGCGCTAACGCTCGGTTGAACCCGCATTCATCACACCCTACAAAGACCTTCATGCTACCTTCGGGCCTTGACAGTACAAGCACATTCCACGGTACCCTTTGCCAAGTTGGGAATGGAAGCACCAAGCACTCTACGAAATGAAACTTGAACTTCCACACCAGGAAAACTTTGCCGAACCCAGCCATTTAGCCCTGGAAATTCGTTAGCCACGACAAACCGAACCGGGTAGAGTACTTGTAACTAATGCAATGACTCAACCCAAGGGATGTCGAAGGTATCCGGTTGCTATCATCAGGCCTTCACGAGTTTCTCATTACCTATTCCATGTCACTGAGGATAGCGACTATGTCAGAAATGGGTTCCGTGACTGTATGGATTCATCAACTCAAAGCCAACGAACGAGACGCCGTAGAAGCCCTCTGGCAAAGATACTTCCATCGGTTGATCGCTTTCGCACGACGCCAACTTTCGACCGTTCCTCGTACCGCTTCGAACGAAGAAGACGTAGCGTTGAGCGCTTTTTTCAGTTTCTTCAAGGCCGTTGAAGCCGGACGATTTCCTCAGTTAGACGATCGCCACGACTTGTGGCAAGTTCTCGTCATGCTCACACGTCGCAAAGCCATCAGTCTGAAAAAATTCGAAAGCCGAGAACGCCGAGATTTCCGCAGACTTCAGCAACAGTCCGCAGCCTCTGCAGATAAAACACTCCTGCACGATCCCGTCTTCGCCGAACTGATCAGTCAAGAACCCGACCCGACATTCGTCACCGAGATGCTCGAACAGCGACGCTATCTACTCGACAAACTAGAAGACCAAGAACTCCAACAAATCGCCGAGTGGAAGCTCGAAGGTTACACCAATGGGGAAATCGCCGAACGACTGAATTGGGCCGAGTCTACCATCGAACGCCGATTGCAACTCATTCGCAAATGTTGGGAAGACGAATTACCTACAGCCCAAAATTGATGAATTGCCTGACACATCTCGGAATCTAACGATCGAAATTTCTCCCCAACGTGAGGGACTCGACACACCAATGTCGAGTTCCCTTTTGTTCACAGTCAACGACTTCAGGGGGAAAGGTCAACTATTGAGACCTGCGCGGCTACTGAATCAAAGAAGCAGGCACACTTGGAACGGGTAATTTCTAGTTGTCTAGTTTTTGTGTTTGTCGTAGGTACACGCGAGCCGCGTGTACGAAGAAAGCTCGGCCAAGACCAAGGTACACGCGAGCCGCGTATACCTACGAACCGGACAAGCATTTCGTTTCCATTCCCCGTGTGCCTGCTTCTTTGATTCAGTAGCCGCGCAGGTCTCAATAAGATTATTTATGCCGCTCTCAAACAGCGCGCACCCAAAGCTTCGTGCCGAGTTGGATCGATTCAATTGCCGGCAGCCCATTCCTGACGAACGAGTGCACTGATGTCCGATTTCAAAAACCCTTTCGATTCCCTGTCCACGAACGATCTCGCTCTAGTCGATGACTGTTGTCTCCGATTCGAAAAAGAGTGGAGAGATGGGCAACAACCTCGGCTCGAAGACCATCTGACCGAAATGAAATCGATACAATTCGAAGATCCCCAGGCCGCCCGGCAAGCCCTCCTTTGGGGACTCGTTCGCATCGAAGTCGAATACCGTCGCCAGTTCGGGGAAACTCCCTCCCCGGAAGAGTACATCGAACGATTCCCAGAATGGCAAAAACTCCTGAGTGACCTGGGCAACACATGGTTCCCGGAATCAGAAACCAGTACCCCTTTCAGGGGTAGTTTTTTTTGTAAGCGATTTGTGAGGCCCAAGTTGTGGAGATTGTCTGGAGCGTCTA
>CAYRFQ010000135.1:0-17739 GCA_964423615.1 uncultured Alcaligenaceae bacterium
TTATTCAAACGACAACAAAACGGAAAGACCAACTTCAGATCAGTAAAGTGTTACAAGGGAACTAGCAACTGTGTCCAAGACGTTGTAAGGTGCATGAGTCGGTCTCTCGATTCGGCCAAGGGTGTTGTTGTTGCTATTCACCAGTGTGCCAAAAAAGAATCCAGAGGCCGACATTTTTTCAAAATCACATCACAAAAAAGTGCGAAACTTGAAGTAAGTACTCCGCCGCTTCTGTACGTCCCTGTTCCTCCAACCAATCCGCATACACAAGTCGAATGGTGGTGTTTTCTGGGTCGGCAGCGATCGCATCCAGAAATGATTTTTCGTTAGAAATGGTGAACTCCCTTCACAGTAGCTCGGATTTGAAATCTTCTCTGCCACGTTTAAAGCCATCAATTCGGGGCTTCGTTCAGGCCAAGAAAAGACTCAAGACCTGATTGTTCGCAACGCGAACTCGCTCCGATTTCCCGCTCACCAAGCAACAGGAACAAGCCCAAATTCTGATATTCAATGAAACTACTCGGGAAGCCCGTGAGGGCTTGCTGCTACCCGACTAGCTTTTCACGTACCGATCGAACCACGTCAACATCTCCCACAACACATGTTCGATACTTTCGCGGGCACGATATCCGTGCGACTCATGCGGAAGCATCACCAAACGCACTATCCCGCCATGTCCTTTTAGGGCGTGATACATTCGCTCGCTTTGCATCGAGAATGTGCCCGGATTGTTATCTTCCTCACCGTGAATCAAAAGCAGTGGTTTATCGATCTTATCGGCCTTCATGAATGGACTGAGATTCTGGTAAATCCCGGGAGCTTCCCAAAGGGTTCGGCGTTCTTGTTGAAAACCAAAGGGAGTGAGTGTTCGGTTGTACGCTCCGCTGCAAGCAATACCAGCTCGAAAGAGATCACAGTTGGCCAGCAAATGAGCCGTCATAAAGGCCCCATAACTGTGGCCACCAACGCCCACCCGATTACGATCGAGAATTCCCATCTCGTCGCTCTTGTCGATGACGGCTTTCGCGCTCGAAACGATTTGCGTGAGAAAAGAATCGTTGGCTGTTTCGGGATCACCCACAACAGGCATTTTGGCATCATGGAGTACGATGTAACCAGCCAACAGGAAGAACAAATGACTCGCCCCGCCAAAAATCGTAAATCGATGAGACGAACCCGAAATCTGCCCTGCAACTTCCTCGTCCGCATACTCTTTGGGATACGCCCAAACGACACCCGGGCGACGTTGGCCAGTCTCGTAATCAGGAGGGTAGTAGATACGACAGGAAAGCTCAACTCCGTCGTCGCGCTGGTAGGTGATTATCTCCTTCCTAATGTGCCGCAACTCGGGTGCCGGGTCAACATACCCCGTCAGGGCGACCAGCGACTCTTGTCCCGTTCTTCGCCGCATGATGTTGGGTGGTTCGGTTAACGATTCGCGGCGCGTCAGAAACTCACTCGCGTCGTCTCGAAGCAACGCGATCGGTCGCTCGAAGACACCCGGTTCGCATTGAAACAGCCGCCGAGTTTCACAGGTGTCCAAGTCCATCGCATCCAGAAAAGGCCGATCACCATCGGGTGTCGCGCCATCACCAATCAAGTAGACAGTGTTCTCGTGTTGCCAGACGACACGATCACCATTCTCCAAGCGACGCATCACCAACCCACCTGGGCTCCGATATTTCTCATGCACTGACATGTCCCAGATGATCGTCGAAGTCCGATTCGGATCCTGACTGTCAACAACAAACGTTCGCTTCCATCGTTTGTCACGATCGTACTCACGAATGAAAGCGAGTCCGTTTTCACCCCAGGTCAATCCCGACAACCGGTGATTTGTTCGGAACCATTCCTCAGGAGTGTCCGTTATCGTGCATCCATCATGGGAAGAGTTCCCACTACCTAGACTGCCGGAGAACGGTGCCGAGAACCGCAGCAGTCGATCCCGGTGTTCCGCTTCGCGACTCGGATCACCACCATCCAAAGCCTCGACCCATACCAACGTGGGACTCGAACCTTTCTTCCCGGGAATCCAGTGGGGATGCCGTGGCCCGGTGGCTACGCCTTCGATGGGTATTTCCTCTGCCAACGGCAAGTTCGCCAGTGTGTAGACTACATTGCCGTCAAGGTCCCATACTTCTACCGTCTTCGGAAACCGCGACGCCGGGAATAAATACGAGTAAGGCCTACAGTTTCGCACTACAAGCAGATACTGGCCATCGGGAGAAGGAACGACATCACGAATTAGACCAGGCTGGCCCACTGGCGTCACTGCTTTCGTCTCGGTATCCACAAGGACGAGCTGCGAGGTGCAGTAGTACTCCAGCAATTCCTCGTCGTGAGAATCTTTGAGTAAATCTTGATACGTACGCACTGGAGATCGTTTTCCTGCACTTTCCATCACCCTGGGACCGGACGGAACCGTTGGCTGTCGGGGAGGATGCCCTCGATCTGATGGTATGATTTGACACAAGAGAGTCCGTCCGTCGGGCATCCATTGATACGGATCGCCAAAAGCTGCATTGATTCGCAACCCGGGAAAAACAACGAATTCTCCATTGTCGGTATTGCAAAGTCCAAGTTGGATCGAATCCTGGGTCGTCTGCAAGAAAGCTAACGTATGTCCGGTTGGTGACCACACGAGCGAACCGATCTGAGAGCCGTGTGGAATCTGCAACGATCGAACTCCTCCATGAGGTAAGTCGATAATCGACAGCTCAATGATGTGAGGATGAACCCGAGGCCCGTTCGTCTTCGGGTTCAATCGAAACCCAGCAAGCCGCAACACTGGCTGTGCGAGGTCGGCTATGTGAAGATATCGCTCTCCTCGGTAGAGCAACCCGTGTTTTCGTGAAGGGCTAATCCAAACTGACGGAGGCAATGGAGCATCAAGAATACGACGAAAAATGTCGGGCGCTGGTTGAAACGTCATTTCGCTTGGTGATTCTTCTTGCATTTCAATTGTCCTGGTCGTTGGGCAAAAACGATAACCTGATTCGCCACGAAGCAGCAGTTACACTGGCAAACTGGAAGGTTATTGAGATCCGGCTTGATTTTTCTATTAGTCCACTCGGGCTTGTATGCAAGAGCAGCGTCGATCCACAAATCGGGTCTGACTTTGCTTTCGTGTTGCGTGAACTCGGGAATAGTACAAAAGCTAACGGTCCACCTCAGCTATTCCAAAACCCAAATGTGCACCTCAACATGGTCCGGGTTCCAGCAACAGGTTGCAGAAACTCGAGGGTCAACATAAAATACAGCATTATTTATTTCTTATTCTAAAAATCTGCAGGCTTTCCCCATGTCTTTGTTCTCCCTTCCGCATCGATGGATAGTCCGACCCAAGAAGCTAATTCCATTTGCACTTAGGTTCTCTCTGGTCCTTTTCTTGACGTGCTGTTTGGTCAACGCAGCCCTTGGCCAATTTGTCAATCCGAGGTTGAAAAATGATCTTCAGGCTGGGTCAAGAAGACCCAACTATGTCAAGATTCCCGTCAACGGGAACGCGGAAAAGCTCCTGTGGGACAAATTGAACAAAGCTCGACTCGGTTATAAGTTCGCCAAGGACGTCGAGTCCATTCTCGAAAACTGGAAAGACTCGGACAACCTCCCCAACTTTGTCAAAAACGAACAGTTGAAGAAACTCTCCAAAGCCATCGTTGAAAAAGAATATGGAAAGAAAAATCCATTCGTCGCCGAACGTGCCAAAAACATGTTGAATCGGCTCAAAGAACAATACAAGAGTTCGGAGCCCTCGCAACAGATCGAACAACAATTCGATGACAAGAACACGAACGGGGAACTTCTCCAGATACTCCTCAAGCAGAACCAGAACTCAGGAGCAGCGCAACTCCCGACTGATCAAGCAAGTCCAAAAATTCCGCCATCTGTTGAGATGAATCCCATCTCGACCCCTCCCACAACAGAACCGCCGACCCCAAACGCCGACGCCCAGAGCCAGCAAGAGCAAAACTTATTACAGAAGTTCCAGAAAACCAAGCTCGGCAATTACCTCTCTCAGTCGAGTGAATTTCAGGAAGTGATTTCCGATGTTGCACGATGGTATCAGAACAGTGACAAGAACGGTTGGAAAGTGCCTGGGAACGATTGGATTTCCTGGACGAAGAACGTCTCATTACCAAAATGGGAAGCTCCAGAAGTTCTGATTCCGGAT
Organism: uncultured Alcaligenaceae bacterium; assembly: GCA_964423615.1. Lineage (GTDB taxonomy): Bacteria > Planctomycetota > Planctomycetia > Gemmatales > Gemmataceae > CAYRFQ01. The sequence goes on from CAYRFQ010000135.1 coordinate 4,175, forward strand.
CTAAACCTCCAGAACATCCCGTTGCCGAATGTCTCAGTCCCGAACGTGGACCTTCCGCAAGTGCGACACCCTGATCTTCCCATGCCGAGATCAGGCAGCGTCTACCAAACGCTCGGGTACGGTATTCTGCTCATCGGAAGTACTCTCCTTCTCTTTGTCGGAGGTTATTGGCTCCTGAATCAAGACTCCTGGCATTTCGGAAAGCCTATCCCCCAAACGAGATTCGATCCAGGTCCTTGGCCTGTAGACCCAAACGATCTGAAAACGCGCGGCAACTTGATAAAAGCCGTAGACTACCTCGCGTTGCTCTTACTCGGGCCTGCTGCGACTAACTGGAACCACAAGATAATAGCTGCCGAGTTAGTTCAGCAAATCTGCCAGCCCAAGAACAAAGAGGACGTACTAACTCTGACGAATTTGTACGAACAAGCCCGCTATTCTCCACCAACCGAAGTCCTTTCTCCCGCGGAACTCCAACAGGCACAAACATGCATCGCCGAACTGTTGAGGGCTTAACGAATGCCCGAAGTTTCATCAAGAGGCATGAAGAGCAAATCGTTATTGGTGTCGGGGGTTTTACTATTTCTCGCGTTGCACCTCCCTGCCCAATGTCACGGCCAGACCAACAATGGGAGTGAAAAAAAAGTAGTCCCATTGGAAGGCACACAAGCCTTCCAATACCTCGTCCATCTTGCAGGCCTCGAGCCACTCCCGAACCTACAATCTCTCCAAGATGTCCCGGCACACAAAACTGTGATCGTCGTCATGGGTGATCCTGCCCCTCTTACCGAAATCGAAACAAGTTTGGGAGGCTCGCTTAGGTCCTTTCTCAGGGCAGGTGGGGCACTGCTTGTGGCAACTGAACGCCGCACACCACCATCCTTTTATGTATCTCTGGGCCTGCGCGTCGATGGTACCCCGCTGAAGACTGAGATGTGGCAACGCGAACCTTACTACAAAGAGATTCCCAGTTGTCCTTTGATAACGACCTTTGAGGAAAACAATCACCCTCTCGTAAACAAATGCAAGCGAATCGCCACAAATCTACCAAGTTGGTTCACCTACGATCAGACTAGTGGGTGGAGGCCTCTCGTCCTGTCTTCCCGCGTTACGAGGAAAAGCAATCGAGAAAATCTCATTGCCTACCAAGAATTTCCGTCGGGTGATTTACCGGGACGGGCGGTGGTCATTTCCGGCCAAGGTCTTTTTCTAAACGGAATGATGGTCCAAAAAGATACGGACAACTTCGTCTTCGCATACAACTGCGTGAACTGGCTCAGCGCCGACGGCAAACGAACTCGTGTCTTGTTCATTGAGGAAGGTAAAAACCTTGAGACACTCGACGTTCCGTTGACCGTCTCTCCTCCATCGATCGTTCCCAGTGTCGAACTGACGAACAAAGTACTGAATAGTCTCCAGGAAAAAATCGATTTCAATGCCATTTTCTTACAGTACATGAGCCGAGGCCAACTCTGGCTATCGCTATTGTTTTCGATGGGACTGTTTGCGTTGGTTCGCCTCGTTGCCCAACTCATCAAATTCCGATACAAGTTCCAAACGAACGTGCCCCTCTCGAGCGATGTGCTGGAACGGACCACCTCCCTAGCTCCTCCGTTGGCCGTCCGAAATCAAGAGATGTATCAAAAGAAAAATTTGTGGGAACCCCTTCGGCACCTTGCTCGTCATTGGTTCGAGACTCTCACAGAGAGCCTGGATCCTGTCAATTCGAAACCTCGAGTGAAAACCAAGAACGTTTTTTCTCGCTGGGTCTGGCAACGACGACTCGATTACCTCTGGAAACTGGCTTTTGGAACGAGTCCAATTCGCATCTCACCTGGAAAATTCGCGAGGGCCCTACGGATCATGGAAGCGATTGACGAAAAACGGCGAGGAGGATCGATTACTTTCGCCAAATGAACTCGAGGTACATGCGTTCTCGTTTTGGATTCAGCTTGCGGCGGCCCGACCCTTCGGACTTGGATTTTCTATGCTTGGCTATCTACGTAGCACACGACGGGTTCGAGGCACGAGCACGAGTCGATTGACAGATTTGATTGTTGCACGGTGAATTGGAATGACTTCGAGCTGCTTTGGTCTCTGCTCTCGGACGTACGGCTGGCTCACAGAGGTCTCGGAGGCTGATTCTCTCAAAGATGCTCGGATCCGCAACAATCTAAGAGAGAGACCGAATCTGACGACACAAGCTCACCGCTCCCGTGTGGAACTCTAACCGACATCTCAGTACAGTATGAAAAGTGACTTTTTTCCAAACCTGACAGGGAATGGTTCCGCAGGCATGTTAGACGCAGTTGGCAACCATCAAGATATCCGAACGTGGGCCAAGAATATCCAGACCCTTGCGGACCAGACGATCGAGCAGATCGAGAAGGTCGTTGTAGGGATGGAGGCGGTCACGCGACAATTCCTCATCGCCCTCCTCGCGGGAGGACACATACTTCTAGAAGGCGTTCCAGGTGTGGCGAAAACCACCCTCTCGAAAACATTCGCAACGGTTCTCGGAACCGAATACCAACGGGTCCAATTTACTCCCGACCTGTTACCCTCGGACGTAACTGGAACTTATATCTTCGACCGTAAGAACGACGAGTTCGTCCTCCGCAAAGGACCGATCTTTTGCCAAATCTTACTGGCAGATGAGATCAACAGGGCCCCGGCAAAAACTCAGTCGGCGTTGCTCGAAGCGATGCAAGAAAATCAGGTCACGATCGAAGGCACGACCTTGCCTTTACCATCACCATTCATGGTCTTGGCCACACAAAATCCGGTCGAGCAAGAAGGAGTCTACCGGCTGCCCGAAGCCCAACTCGACCGTTTCCTCGTCCGTGTCGAGATGGGATATCCCGGCCATCACCACGAGCTTCGGATGTTGAAATTGCATAGTCAAGCCATCCCTGACGTGGCTGAGGTGTTCACGCCTGAGTTGATCCTCCAGATACAAAAACAAGTCAACTTGGTCCACGGAACAGAAGAACTCTTCGAATACATCATCAGGATAGCGGAGGAGAGCCGAGAACATCCTGACGTCGCGTTGGGAGCGAGCCCTCGTGCCGCTCTCTGTTTACTTCGATGTGCCAGAGCTCGAGCATTGATGTACGGGCGGGATTATTTTACCCACGAAGACATCGATACCGTCGCCAAGGACGTGTTGGGACACCGGCTGATAATCCGCCCAGAAGCGGAAATCGAAGGTAAAACGACTGCGGACATTGTTGAAGACTTACTCGAAAGTGTTCCGGTCATGGAGACAATTCCTGAACCGCAATCACCTCGATCGTAAGTCACCGTTGCTTCGATCGACTGAGGGGAAATCGCGGCAGGTTTAGACCAGTTCCTCCAATTCTCTCGTGATTTTGGAAACATTCTCGGTGAAGGCACGACCACTGCAACTAATATCCGACACCTTGAAATGAATCTTGGACTGAGAACGCCTGGATCACTTATAAAGAGCTTACGACATGTTGACGACGCGTGGTGGGTGGGTTCTCGTGTCCGCTTTTCTCTTGGTATGCCTTTCCCTCTTTGCCCAACTCCCTTCCTTGGCATTCATCGGGCTAACACTGCTCGTTTGGTTCTTCTGGAACCAGCTGGCTTTCCAACTGAAATTTCACTGGCAACGAAACAAGTTCCAACTCCACCTAGAAGTCCAAGATGAATTAGGTCCGGTCCAAAGTTTGTGGGCTGGCAAGCACTTTCGAGTTTTTGTCAGTTTATCGAGCAAGAGCCGCCTCCCGTCGACCTACCTCAGGATGACCGCTCGCTTGCCCTACCACGGTGTTGGTCCGAAAGTAGCTCCCACGACGCAAGGAGTTACCCGGCGTGGGCGAAGTTTAGACATCACCTACACAATTGTCTGCGTTTCCCCAGGAACCGTACGTTTCGAAGGCGTCGAAATCCAGTGCGCGGATCTCCACGGCTTTTTCTATACCAGGCTTTTTTTGCGCTGCCCCAAACTCTATTCGGTGCTTCCGGGGGTTTACGCAGCGAGCAATCACTCTCCCTTGCTCAAAAGGGAAAATCTCCTACCGTTGCTCGGTGCTCACAGGCATCCCCGACCAGGTTCGGGGAGCGAACTCCTTGATTTACGAGACTACATCGCTGGCGACCCACCCAAAACGATCGCGTGGAAAGTATCGGCCCGACGTGACCGCCTCATTACCAAAGAATTCGAAAGCGAAGTTCCGCTCCAATGCACCTTTTTTGTAGACGTATCGAACTCCGTTCGTGTCGGCTCTCCAGGCCGCAATGCCTTAACTCGGGTCGTCGAAATCACCGCTGCGGTCAGCCAAGCAACTTCCGCTGTCCGAGACATGCCTGGCTTATGCGTATTCGATGGTGAGAAAGTGCTTTCGTATCTCCGACCGACGCGAGGAACGAAACATCTCGTGCAAATCATGCACGAACTCGCCAAGGTCGCCCAGCTACCCCCAACCAGCCCGCAACTTCACGAAACAGATCTCCTCGCACTTGGATATAGCTTTGCGAGCGAAGTGTATCCCGACATGCTCACCGACGAAATAAACTCATTCCCTTGGTGGCTACCTTGGTGGGCACCGAGACCTCCAGCCGCAACGCGCAACAAACGCGAAACCAGTGGAAGACGATTGAGCGGCGCATTATGGAGGCTATCGTGGTATGCCTCGGGAGGTGTCGCCGTTGGGGTCGTCCTCGGGATCCTCATCTTCGTAGGAATACCTGCTTTGTTTCGCGAGATCAGTGAGAACTTACTGGCGTTCTTGCCAGTTCAACCTTTCGTAATCGCGTTCCTTCCAATCTTCAACATACTCGGTCTTCTGGCTTGGGGGATGGGGACTTGGCTCGGGCAAGGGTTTCTCCGCCGACTGCTCACGACGGGGCGCGCGGAATGGCGTCGGTATAAACGGCGAAAACAGCTGTCTGCTCTCCTCGCGTTCCACTATCAACTTGGGCCCGGTGGAATTGGGTGGTTGATGGAAGACCAAACCGCGTTCGCCCATTACACCCAGCAATTCCTTGGAGAACACCACGTTCCTTACCAACCGCCCTTGTATTCCGAAAATGGACAGTATCTCTTTGCCGCTCCTGAGAAAATCGAAAAGCTAACCCAAGCGTTGCTTCGGGCCATTGCTAGAGGCAAGGATAATGAGTTATTCGTTCTGGTCGTCGATTTGTTGGAATTAGAGGACCATTTGGAGCCTCTGCTCAAGGCCGTCAAGGTGGCCCTTGCACGCCATCACGAAGTGGTAGTTGTTTGCCCGTGGCCGCCTCGAATTCCTCTGCCAAAATCCAAACGATCCAAAATCGAACGAGAGGACGAACTGCTCGATTTGTTGACCATTTCCAACGTCCGTCGGTTGATTCACGAAGCCGCGGGATTGCGCATGCAAAAAGCCTACGAGAGACTTCGCCAACGATTCGGCAAGTTAGGCGTGTCGGTGGTATGTGCAGCCCATGATGATTCTGTACGACTTGTGGTGGACAAACTGGATCGCCTCCGTCGACAATTCCAAGGACTTCGATGAGTGCTGAACAACGAGAAACTTCCGAAGCTTCCGAGACTCACAATATCACAAATGGTGACCAAACTTACTTTCTGGTGGCCATGAGCGGAGTCATGTTGGTTGGCTTTTGCACTTTGGGCATGAGCCAGCTTCTGTTGGGGTTGGGCCTACTCTGTCTCGGTGCCGTGGGAGTCACTTTCAAACTAAAGGGTGGATTCCTGTTTGTGCTTTTGGTCGTTGTCCTGTCGGAAATATATCAACGCTTGCTTGGTAGCATGACGACAGTTCAGGACCTCTTCCGAGTTCTGCGGTGCGTAGGATTATTGGCGTTTGCCATAGGTCACTATCGCCGTCTTGCGATCGTCAGTAACCTGATCCCCATCGATACTCGGATTCGCGAAAAGCCACCTCCGAGACGTTGGTTCCGCCGACGTGGGAAACCCAAAGTTATCGGACGCACTCCAGAAGGCGTAACGATCACCGAAATCATTCTTGGTCTTCTCTCGGTTCCCACCTGTGTCGGAATTGGACTATTTCTCTGGCCGCGCTTGATGTTCTTACCCGACACCTTCGAACTGGAGAGAAATGCTCCCTTGTTGGGAAGAGTCATTTCCATTGTCATCTTTTGCTTGGGTCTCATGGTTTGGGTTTTCATCCTCGGGAATCTGCTCAAGTACTGGCAACGGAGTTCGGCACCACCTGAGGAGACCGCCATGTTTTTGCAAGACGTCTTGTGGCGAGAAACGCGGAGGGAACAACGACGAATCAATCAATGGGTTGCACGAGAATCGCATCCCTTTCGAGAAGACGTGGAATTACGGGACCAAAAACGACTAGACCACGGGGACAAACCATGAGCTACCTATTGCGTGAGATCGCAGGTTGGCTGTTAGTATTTCTGGGCGTTTCCATGCTACTTTATACGATGTTGCTGTTGCTCACTCCGAATCCAATCCTGATCCAATCGGGACCTCTGACAATCATGGGAATTTTCATTTTCCGAGGCGGCATTCACTTGCTCAAAGTAGCTGTCGCTGCTCGGGTATGCAAAGAGGCTTACGACATCCACAACCAGGATGGAAATCCAATCGCTCAAAAACAACAAAGCAACCAACTTACCAGCTTCCCAACGAAAACCAACTCGAAGTAATTTCGGAAGGAAAAACAGTATCGACACCTAGTCGATTTCTGTTCGAAAAAGACCCAACAGTGAAGCCTCAAAAAGAGGTTGAGTCAGGAACGGCGTGCCTCTGAGTGAAACAGCGATTAAGTTTGAGACTCTCTAGCCCTAAAATAAGCGAACCCGGTGAGAGTTCACATCGCCAGAAAGTCACAACGTTTTGCCTGTAAAAAGTTTGTGACTTTATTGTTGGGAGAGCCCCGTTTCACCTGAAATCTGCAATGACACCGGAGTGTCATTTTTTCGAATCTGAAGGTCTCACAACCACTTATGGAAAACCGCCTCTTCGGGTTCGCTTATTTTAGGTCTAGCTTGGCTTCATCGCCTCGGACGAGGCGTTGATCAAATCCATCGTGAAGTTTCCGGAACAGAGTGCACTTGCGATTTCTTTCATCCCTAAACCACTGGGAAGTCGCCGAAATATTGGGAATCTCAGTGGTAAGCGTATAACATCATTGGCGTTACCCACACGTCTGGCTACTACCACAGATAGCGAGAAACCGGAATTCTTCCTCGGAATACAGTCTTTTTGACAAACAGTGCTACTCACTGCTGGCAGAAGGCTTTCAAGAGCAGCGACAACCAGTCATCGAGTTTTTACGAAGAAAGTCGATCGTCTGTCTGAATACCAGATCTTCGAGAGTACCGTAGAGCTGATCAATGCAGCTCGCTGGAAGTGCACCTCAGCATAGTCTATGAGGGAGATACGATTGGTTGAGTTCTGGAACAACTTGCTGGATTGACAGGAAGCGAATTAAACCTTGAGCAATGGGGGAGTCCCCGTCATCATCTTGAACGGCTCAAAGCTATCGCGATTATGGTCAATCCTTACGAATTTTTCCGTTGGGGTAATGAAGCACAGGGGGCTCCTCGCCAGGAGGCCAGGCAGGTAGCATCGAGCGAGGCGAACCAAACGACTCAAACAGAAAACTCCTAGCCTTGACTGCCCACCAATTCCAGCGAGTCAAAAGTCCAATTCCGACTGAAGCAAAACAAAGAGCCTGGGTAAAAAAGTCCAGTGGTGTGCTTTGTCGCTTCTTCGGGTCTTGATCCAAAAAATCGATCCCGGACCTCGATGGGTCTTTGCCATCGACGATTCACCCACCAAACGATATGGACAGCGGGTTCAAGGCACTGGCTACCATCATAATCCGACGAGCGGACCGACCAACCAGAAGTATCTGTTCGGACACGTCTTCGTCACAATGGCTTGGATCGTCAAGACACCTTGGAACAAAGCCTTGGCTTTGCCGTTGCTGAGCAAACTCTACATCAAGGCCAAAGATGTGGCCAACTTGGCTACCGATTCGCTCGAATGGACGTTCCGAACGAAATTGGAGTTGGCTGGCGAATTGCTCGGTTGGATCGCAAAATGGCTGACTCTCAGTGGCAAAGACTTGTGGGTCGTTTTCGACGGAGCTTACAATAAGAGCCCCTTGCTGAGTAAAGCCCGACAATTAGGTATCACAGTCGTGAGTCGATTGGCCAAGAATGCCGCCCTTTACTCTGTCCCCGATCCGGTTACCCAAGCTGGCCAAGGGCGGCCTCGCAAGTATGGCAAAATGCGTCTGACTCTGGCCGCCGAAGGGGCCAAGAACCGAATGCCAGCGTGCAGAGCATTCTAGAGGTAGTGTAGCGGACAGTTGGAGTATTGAACCGATGTTCGCCGATATCAAAGAGGTCCCGGAACAGGCGAACAACAAGTGCGAGACATTAGGTCGAACGTGGCGGTTTGGTATTTGGTGTTGTGGGTGTATTGTTTGATCGAATGGTGGTCTTGGGGTCGTGGCGTGGAGCAATTACGAGATCGCAGTGAGAGTCCTTGGGACGAGGCGACTCGCCATCCCTCTCATGCCGACAAATACAAGGCCTTGCGAGGAGCCATTCTCCAGAACAAATTTTTAAGGTTTTTGGGTCTGCGACGAATACCCACGAAAATTCGAGAACTGCTTCTGCGCTTGGTCAATCTCATAATGGGAACATAATTCTTTTCGCAAAGTGCAGTTATCCAAGAGAATTTCCTATTTGATGAGCTATGAAGCTCTTTGATGAGCGCACCCGTCCTTGCTTGCAATAAGTCCGCGACCCCCAAGTTGATCCAAGAGACGAATGATGGCGAACCAATCCGTCACGTTCAACCGACTGCCCTTCTGTAAACTGTTTTAATTAAGCATCTACTTCACTTTCGGCCATAAGCTCTCGGGCAACTGGCGCAATCGAATGTCAAGGTCCAATTCATTCCCGAAATTTTTCGGATCGTGAATCGGCACCCGCCAGATACCTCCAGCCGAGAAGATTTTTCGCCCGTCGGGAGTAACCGCCAGAGTGTTGAACATGTGACCATCCTCTCTTGTTTGCTTAATCACTCGGCCAGTCTCTATATCCCAGATTCGCAGCGTTCGATCAAAACTTCCGGAAAGCAGGTGGCGACCATCGGACAAAAAGGCGACATCCATGACGCGATCCCTGTGCTTGGTGAGTCTGAGGAGTTCGATACCCGTAGATTTGTTGAACACGCGAATCGTCCCGTCCACACAACCGACAGCGACCTTGGTATTGTCCGGGGAAAGGGCGACACACCGCGGGTTGCTCGTTTGGGCGAAAAACTTAGCGACTACCTTTGCCCTGTCAACATCCCACAAGCGTACGGTGCCATCGTACGCGGATGTGACAACATGGTGTCCATCGGTAAGGAAGACACCGTCATTGACAAAGGCGTTGTGCCCCTCGAGCGTGGCAATGGGCTTGCCGGTGCCAGCATCCCATATTTTCGCGGTCTTGTCACAACTGGTGGACAGAACTTTCGACCCGTCCGTCGAAAAGGAGACGGAGTATATGCTCTCCTTGTGTGCATCCACGGTGGCGATAAGCTTGGCCGCAGGCAATGTCCAAAAACGCAACTTGCCGTCCCAATCACCGGTGACGACCTGTTTCCCGTCGGGACTTATGGCCGCATAAGTCGGACGCTCAGCTTTGTGTCCCTTGAATGCGTGCAATTCACGCCTCGCAGTCACGTCCCAGACGCGGACCGTGCCGTCAGCCGAACCCGACACCAATTGTTTGCCGTCGCCGGAAATAGCGACGGAACAGACGAACCAGGTATGGCCCTTGAAGGTGTGGACTAGGGGAAAGTGATCGCGCGGGTCGATCGGTGGCGGGAGCGAAGAATCCGGTTTGGTCCGCAGCGGGACGAGGTGCTTTTCAACGGAGGGAATGCTCTTCGCAATGGGTACCACTGACCGTATCAAAGAATCGTCCGGGAACAGGATGAAGAGACAAAACATCCCGGACTCATTGGCGAAGCCGACATTGGTTTTCTGCAAGAGGTCAATCGTTAGTGGAGATTGCTTGCCGATTTTTTGGGCCTGTTTCTGTTCCTGTTTGACGAAGTGCTCAAAACAGGCCTGCCGTTGCTTGTCCAATTTGGCAAACGACCACTTCAGGTAGCCGTGTTTGCGAAACGCTGAGTGAGATTCGTCCGGCAATTTGGCAAACAGTTCGACGATCTTCCGGGTGTCAGCGCTAGCCATTCTCCAATTCAAATCACGGTCCGCTACTTGAAGACGTTCCCCTCGCCCCATTTCGATGAGCAAGGCCAATCTGTCGAGCCCATTATCGCTTGGCATTAGAGTTTTCGGAAGTGGCGAGTAAGGCACAGTTCGCAGCCGGTCGAGAGCCTTCTTGGAACTCGAAGGAACCGTCCCGGGAATGATTGGCAGTGACATCCATGTCAGCGAGTTGTCCGGGAACAGGGCATACAGACTCAAAGCTAACGCAGTTCCTTCCGCGACCTCAATGGCAGCAAAGCCGACATCGGTATCCTTCAGCTGATCGAGCGTAAACGGCGATTTCATCCCGCGTTTGTTGCACTGATCTTGATTGAGACGGACCGCGTGTTCAAAATATGCTTGTCGGTTTCGATCTAGTTGGGCCAAGGACCACTTCAGGTAACCTTGTTTGAGAAACAACGTGTGGCATTTGTCGGGCAGATTGGCATACAATTCCAAGAGTTTTCGGGAATCGGGATTGGCCATTTCCTGGGCCAGTTCACTTCCCTTGGGCGCTGCCGCCTCACCACGAACTGCTTTGATCAACAAGGTCAGTTGCTTCGGCATCGTCTTGTGCTTTGAATTGTTTCCCAACAACGCCAGGTCGGAATATTCCTTGTCCCGCAATGCCCGTATCTGCTCCAACACCTGGTGAGCTGTTGGAATGGCTTGCTTCTTGTTTGAAAGATTGACTAAACTTATCCAAAGCGGATCCGGATAATCCGGTAACAAGGCATACCAACACAAAATTTTGGACTTTCGTTCAGAATCTTCAATCAAGGCAAATCCGACAACCGCGTCCTTCACGGCTGTCGTGTCAAGTGCTTTCGGGACAGCCTTTTTCAACTTCTGGATTCGGTCAATCTCTTGTTGGATCTGCCAGTGGACAACATCTTTCAAGGGATCGCTCAACCAGGTAGCTTTCCACTTCAAATAGCGATTTTGTAATAATCTGCCATGAGCATCTTCCGACACACTGCAAAACAGCCTGATTATCTTGTTTGGATGTGATTGTTTCAGCCGGCTCAGAAATCTGGGTCTCTCCCGTATAAACTTCTTTCGCTCGTGCGACGTCATTTGGCCGCGGAGCGCCTTGACCATCTGTTGAAACTTCTCGCGAACACCGCTGTCAGATTTCGGTGGCTCCAATTTTTTCGGCAAGGGCTTTTCCTCGATCGTCACGATTTCCTTTCCCCAGCGGGTAATGGTCACCTGCTTTCGACTTAACTTGACGTCATTACGGTTGCCTTTCAAGGCAATTTGATATGCTCCCGAGGGCAACCGGGTGACCGTGCTTTTGGTCTGCAAGTCAAGCACTTGCACTTCGCGACCGTCCTTTCGAACAACCACTTCGACGTCGTCCACCTTGCTGTCGATTACCAGTTGACCGTTGTCGGTGAAAATGAAAAGAATCCCGGCAAAGATCAACACAGCTATGGCCGCAATCATCACCCGCAAGAAGCGATTCAATGGCGACTTGTGGCGTACCTGTTGCTCTGCGGGTTTGCTTTCAGTTCCGATGAACTCTGACAAAGCCGTTGCTACGTCCGCGGGACTTTGGTAGCGAGTATTCACGTCCGTGGCCATCATCCGGTCGAGGACCGTTTGCAACTCTTTCGGAGCGTCGGGTCGAGCGTCGCTCAAGGGTTGTGCTTCTCCTTTGGCATGCGCCCGAAGTATATCGTCGATCGAATCTCCTGGAAACGGGGGTTTTCCGGTCAACAACGAGTACAAGGTACACCCGAGGCTGTAAATGTCAGCGCGGATATCCGCGCTGTGGGCGTCACGGGCCTGTTCCGGCGCCATGTAAGCGGGAGTACCCATAATGCTCCCGGCTTGGGTCAAAGTCCCAAGCCCCTCGTCCGTCTGTGGTTCGGTCTGCTCGTTGGAAGCAATCGTTTCCGTGGTCAGCGCTGCCAGCCCGAAGTCAAGAATCTTGATCTGCCCGTCAGGCGTTAGCATCAGGTTGTGCGGCTTAATGTCGCGGTGAACCATGCCGTTTTCCATGGCATGCTGCAACCCCACTGCTACCTGTTGAGCGAAGTCGCAAGCCTCATCTACTGGTAATGGGCCACGCTCCGTCAGGACTTGCGCAAGGTCCGTCCCCTGCACATATTCCATGACCAGGAAGTGCACATCACCGAGCTGTTCGGCATCGTATGCGGTGACGATGTTGGGGTGATGCAACCTGGCAGCTGCCTGGACTTCGAGATGAAACCGCTCCACCGCATCGGAATTGGCCACCAGTTGCGGGTTGATGACTTTCAGCGCAACCGTTCGGCGCATCATCAGGTGTTCGGCCCGATAGACGGCACCCATGCCACCGCTGCCGACTAACTTGTGAACGCGATAGCGTGGATGATCCCGTAGACCGGAATCGATAAATTCGACCAATGACGGAAGGCGGCCAGCGACCGGAGTCTTGCCAGGGCCTACTTGAAGTGCGTGAGGCATTGCCTGGGTTTCCGCATCCGCGACATCTGGTGTTTGTTGTTTTTCAGGTGGGCGGTGTTGTGGCGTACGCGCCTTTTGTACCAACCCGACGAAAGTGTCATCCTGTATTTGCTGTAGGGTTTGTAGGCAGGAGAAACATTCCGACAGGTGTTTTTCCGTTTTTTCCACTTCTTCGAGGCTCAACTTGCCGACAGCAAACGCGGACAGTTGTTCTTTCGAAGGATGGACAGCTGGATCAGGTTGCATGTCTGCGCCCTCATTTTGCAATATCTTCCGGTGACTCACGTTTCCGCTGAAATTCACAACGCGGCCCACAAAGCAGGGAACAAACCCTGTCTAAAATAGGAAGTGCAGCAGCGGCCCATTTCTTACAAAAAATCTCCGACTTTAGGAGATAAGCCCGTCGGCTTTCTGTCGTAACAGGCTGAGCACTCTCGACTTGGCGGTATAAACCGCAGTAAGGGACATGTTCAGTTCCGCCGCCACCACTGCCGGGGTTGTTTTCTCCAACACCTGACGTTGAAAGGCCTGCCAGACATGGCCGGCGAACTGGGTTTGCGCTTCTCGCAAGAGATGATCCAGAATTTGTTGATCGTGTTGCCGATTCCAGAGGGCACTCAGGTCACTTGTGTCGTCTTCCAGTCGTTCCAACCGTTTCAAAAAGTCACTGCCACCCACAGCCGACGGACGTTGTTGTCGTGACCGCCAAAAGTTCCTCAACCGGTGAACCAGGATTAACCGCAGCCATTTTCGAAATGCCCCTCGCTGTCGGTTGTGTTCAAATTTCGGCAACTCCTGAGCAACCGCCAACAACACCTCCTGCACCAAATCGTCCACATCTTCCGTCGGCAGGTTGTCTTGATCATGCAGCCAGGTTTGGAGAAG
>CAYRFQ010000136.1:0-17689 GCA_964423615.1 uncultured Alcaligenaceae bacterium
CCGGGACTTTTTGCGGCGGGCGTATCCAACGTCGCTGCCCAAAGGAGGGGAACCGGCTGTGGGCCCGGAAGAACTGTCCAGTTCTGACTAGAGCAATTCAAAGTTGTATTCGAGGCTTGAGAGTTCACTTTGCATGTCCCCACGATTGGGTGACACTCACAGGAAGAGCCAATAATCATACGAGACGCCTCCGAACCGCTCGAGCACACCCCCAGTTCTTGTGCTCTCCCCTGACGAGGTCAAAGTCGCTGCTGGCTTGTTGTATAAATCGAAAGCATTCCAGTTCATCTTTGAGAGCCCCGAGATTTCTTCCGAAATGCAAAGCAGTGGTCACGATTTAGCCCTCGCGAACTGGCAAGCGTACACGCACGGGCGGGCTGTCGACCTACCAGATGGGGTCTTCTTGGGTCTACTGCTGAGCCAACGTTTGCTGAAGGCGTTGTTTAACAGCCCACAAGTTGGCAGCTTGTTGGACGAATGTGGAACAATGAACTTCCACAATCGGGGAAATGCGTCGGTGTGGTGTCGTCGGAAATATCAGAAGATTTGAGAGTCTTTGTCCATCTCCAAGAATTCGCCGACGAGTTTGATGTTGATGATCTCGCTATCGTCGACCAACGGCTTGGGGTCGCGTTGGCGAAGTCGATCCAGACGATGTTGTTGGATGTAGTCGTCTACCAAGCAAAAGACACTCAAGATAAAATCGTCGAGGGTCATGGTGGAACTCATGGGTCCAAGAAATAAGTCGATATTCTTGAAGCGAACGAGTCCGCCTACCCGTAAAAAAACCGAGTCTCAAAACTGGCACAACGCGTTGATTACGTCTTCTCGAATGCCAAGACGATGCACGTGACGTTATCCTTGGAACCGCGTTCGAGCGCCATGTCGACCAATTGTTCTGCCCAGGCTTGGACGTTCGGAAACTCCTTGGCCCCTTCACGCAAGTCGTCGTCGGTGATGTGATTGGTAAGACCATCGGTGGCCAGCAACAAGCGATCACCGGCTTGGGCTTTGAACGAGAGGATGTCGGGTCCGTCGTTGGTCTCGGCGCATCCAAGAAATTTGTGTAGGACGTGTTGGTAAGGGCTTTCTTTGGCTTCTTCAGGGGTCAACGCTCCTGCCATCACGAGGGCTTGGGCGACCGAATGGTCGACGGTCAGAAGCTTGACCTCGTTGTCCCGAATGAGGTAGGCACGACTATCCCCGAGGTTGCCGATGGTGACTTCGCTATTCCGTTCTTGAGCGAGAACGGCTGTCGTGCCCATACGATGCCCTGCGGGCTGGTTCTTCCCGGCATCGACGATGGCCTGGTTGGCTTTGGTCATGGCCGCCTGGATGGCCTCGGCGCAGTCTTGTTGCGACGCGAGCCCGTCTTCGACGATCTTGGGAATGATCTCCACAGCCATTGTACTTGCTTGCTCGCCGCCCTCTTGACCACCCATTCCGTCGGCCACGACGAAGAGATGATTCTTCATGTCTACGACAAAATTGTCTTCGTTGTTTTCGCGAGCACCCTGTGCCGTGCGACTACCGACAAACAGAACCAAATCGGCCATGGTTCTTCTCCTCCATCTTCATCCTGTTGCTGAGCGTGAGTTGGGAAGGGTTGCCAGCCACGGGAAGCCTTTATTGTGAATATTCGAATCTCCAACAACGTCTCTCTGTGCCATGCACGACATAGCTATAAAGAAAGTATTGCTGGATGGTTCGGGTAAAACAGGATTTGTGCATCTCCAGGAAATGGATTCGTTGAGCGTCACCCTCTCTCAGGCATGAACCTACTCGGAAAGTGCCTGCACTATGGAATTTCATTGTAAGCAAGTTTCCGAGCGTCTGGGCAAAAACTTTCCGCGGAAGTCCAAATTTGGGCGAGAAACAATGAACGATAACATCGGCTTCGCCGGAGATTCGTCTTTAGGAATAATCCGGTCGGTTCTAAACGAGTGTGGCGCTGGCTTGTCGAATTCCTTTGCAAGCGGGGTCAACAACCTGGCCTGGATTTCTCTGGGCAGGTCGTTGACCTCGCATAAGACTGGCTCGTCAGCTGACTCCACCAACGCGACTACCTACAGCATAAACAATCAAGCGAATCTTAGGTCCTTCACTAACTTCTTCAGTCTTAGAAATCGGCAACGCCAGCCGGAAGTCATGGACCAACCTGGCCTCGATCCACGCGCCCACACGCGAGCCTTGAGCGGGTTGTCGCGTCTGAATCTTTGGAGCAACAGTGTTGGAATCCTTTGGCCCGCAATCCGAGACCTGAGCCGACGAGTCAATCGTCGATTGCGAGTGTTGGATGTCGCCACAGGGGGTGGGGACATTCCCATCCGGCTTTGGCAAAAGGCTCAGCGAAGCGGTGTCGGCTTGGACATTGCTGGGTGTGACCTTAGCCCCGTTGCTTTGGAACACGCAAGAACCCGAGCAAGCCAACTTGGTGCCGAAGTGACTTTCTTCCAACACGACATTATACGTTCGCAAATCCCTGACGGGTATGATATTGTAGTCAGTTCGTTGTTTCTCCATCATCTCGACGAGTTGCAGGCGGTGGCTTTATTGAAACAGGCGTCACAATCGGCGACTCATCTTGTTCTCATCAATGACCTACGGCGAAGCTTGATGGGGCTCCTTTTAGCCGTGCTGGCTTCTCGATTCTTGACATTTTCTTCTGTCGTCCGTGTCGATGCTCCGTTGTCTGTGCGAGCGGCGTTCACACTCCCCGAAGCTAAAGAACTTGCCGATAAGGCAGGTTTAATGAATGCCCAAGTTGTTCCGAAATGGCCTTTTCGGTTCCTACTGTCTTGGGAAAAAAGGCAAGGCACAGCGTCCGGCGCGAGATCCAATTAATACTAAACTTAGCACATACTTTGTTGGGAAAACTGCAGAAATGTCATTATCTGTTGAGGCTGTGATTATCGGCGGCGGTCCTGCTGGCTGCGTGACGGCTTTGTTGTTGGCTCGTGCAGGTTGGACGGTCGCTCTGGTCGAACAAAAACCGTTTCCTCGGCGGAAAGTCTGCGGCGAGTACTTGTCCGCGACAAACTGGCCTCTCTTGGATCAACTTGGTCTGTCGCCCGATTTTCGCGAGAAGGCCGGTCCCGTTGTGGATCGAGTTGGTCTTTTCGCCGGACAAACGATCCTTCAGACGAACATTCCCCGCCCCAACCCATCCACTGGCGGTCAACGAAGTACGCCTGCTCCATGCGGACGCGCTCTCTCCCGCGAACACCTGGACACTTGGCTCTTGGAAGAAGGCCGAAAGGCTGGCGTGTCTGTCCTCCAGCCGTATTCGGCAAAAGCAATGCAAAGGATCGGTGACGAATACGAGTGTCTGCTGCGGCATGCAACGAACAAAACCCCTGTTACTTTGCGTTCTCCCATTGTGATCGCTGCCCACGGATCATGGGAAGTCGGCTCCCTCTCGACGCAACCAGAACGAACACCCCCAAGGCCGAGTGATCTTTTCGGATTCAAGGCTCACTACGACAATAGCGACTTGTCCGAGGGACTGATGCCATTGTTGGTATTCCCGGGCGGTTATGGAGGCATGGTTCATTGTGATGACGGGCGGGTGAGCATTTCGCTTTGCATCCGTCGGGATCATTTGTCGCGCATTCGCGAAGGCGATATCCCGGCGGGTGAGGCCGTCATCGAGTACGTCAAGGACTGTTGTCTTGGTGTGCAACAATCGCTTGCACGAGCGAAAGAACGTGGTCCGTGGCTGGCAACGGGACCCATACGTCCTGGAATTCGGGTTTCTGGGAACTCCGAAAGCGTGGGGGTGTTCCGCGTCGGAAATGCTGCAGGAGAAGCTCACCCCATCGTGGCCGAGGGAATCACCATGGCCATGCAAGGTGGGTGGTTGTTGGCCAATCATTTACAGCAATGGAAAGAACAGAGGCGTTCGATTGCCGAGTTGAGGTCCGTGTCTATGAATTACGCGAAGGCCTGGCGAACCAACTTCGGACCACGGCTGCGAACTGCATCGGTCCTGGCCCAGTGGGCCACACGACAAACGACTGTTTCTATGACTCTGCCCATGTTACGGTGGTTTCCACGAATCTTGTATTGGGGAGCCAAGATGAGCGGGAAAGCGACGACTGTTGTGTCGAGGTAACAGACTTACGCCCGAAATCTCTGTTGGATTTTCATCTAAGGAACGACTATGGCATTCGCAATCCAAGGAATCGGTACAGCGGTGCCGCCTACAAAACTAACTCGTGAAGAGAGCATTCGCATCGCTGAAGCTCTTGGGTACGCGACAGAAGACCACGCGACCTGGCTCCCGTTGATGTACGAAAACACCGGAATCAAGACTCGACACATTTTCTTTCCCCAAGAAGTCGTCCAGGACGTCATCGAGACCACGACCCATTCGGGTTCGGTCTTTCTTCCGACGGGAAAGCTGGGGGATCAAGGCCCCACGACACACCAGCGGATGGAACACTACGCCAAGTACGCCAAGCCGCTTGCGATCAAAGCTGCAACTCGAGCGATCGAACGAGCCGGGATCTCGAAAGACCGCTTGACCCATCTCATAACCGTATCCTGCACGGGGTTCGAAGCGCCTGGTGTGGACATCGCCCTGATCACCGAGCTAGAGCTTCCCCCGATGCTCGAACGAACTCATGTCGGATACATGGGGTGCCACGGATCGCTAAATGGGTTGCGAGTTGCGAACGCTTTTACGACCGCAGGCCCGGATGCCTGTGTGCTTTTATGTGCGGTCGAGCTATGCAGTCTCCACTATCACTACGGTTGGGAGCCACAGAGACTCATCGCCAATGCCTTGTTTGCCGACGGCGCGGCTGCCGTGGTTGGTACGTCTGGGGAAAACGTCTCAACAGATACTTGGGCCGTCACGGCTTCGGGGTCGTATGTTCTTCCGCACACCCAGGACGCAATGACATGGACAGTTGGCGATCATGGATTCTGCATGACCCTCTCGAAGAAACTCCCTGAGCTTATTCGCACGAACTTGAAGCCGTGGCTCTCGAAGTGGCTTGGTCGCTCTGGCCTGGATATTTCCAACGTCGGGTCGTGGGCCGTTCATCCGGGTGGCCCGGCGATTCTCGAAGCGGTGGAAAGCGGTCTCGACCTTCCACCAAACGCCCTTTCGTATTCGCGGGACGTCTTGGCCCGCTACGGCAACATGTCGTCACCAACGGTCTTATTCGTTCTCGATCGAATGCGAACGGCAAAGGCCGCACTTCCCTGTGTGGTTTTGGGTTTCGGCCCAGGTTTGACTGCCGAGGTTGCTTTGGTACGTTGATCCGTCTGAATATTTCCTATAATGAAACAATATTTTACTGGGTGTCGTACAAGGGCTTTAGCACTGGGCTGACGAATGAAGGAGTCTGATCCGCAGTCGAGCGGATACGCCCACGACGACAATTGGTCGCCCTTTCGGAGCTTACGCGATACATTAAGCTCCAGTCTGTTACCCAGTCAATCACATACGATGAAGACAGATCATCAACGCGAACTCGAGCAACTAAGTCATGGCTATTGATCCTTATGCCTCCTGCCCGTGCGGAAGCGGCAAGAAATTCAAATGGTGCTGTCAAGCTATCCACGGACAAATCGAACAAGCCTTCATGCAAGCCAACCAAGGCCAACATGAGGTGGCCTTACGAACCCTCGATGCCGTCATCGCGGCCAACCCGAACAACCCCGAGCCGCTCGGACGCAAGGCCCAATTGTTGTTCATGCAAGGCCGGTCGGACGAAGCCGAGGAGGCTCTCGACAAGTCCTTCGAACTAAATCCGAATTACCCTTTCGGTCACTACCTTCGTGCGAGGGTGCGACTCGAAGAAGGAGAAATCCGTGGAGCCTTGCTGCTGTTCCGCAAAGCCGCGCAGCATTACGATGCCAGTGCCCACGGGACACTCGCGATGCTTTATGCCTCCATCTGCGAGTGTGAGATGCGCCTCAATCGTCCAGTCGCCAGCCGAATGGCCATTCGCTTGGCGATCAAACACGATTCGTCGATCAGCGAATTCCACAAGATGGAACAAGGTTTGTTCGGAAAAGAAGCTCAGCTTCCGCCTGTGGCCAAACAAGAATATCACTACAAAACCGTCCCGGCAGGGACTCCCAAAAAAGAGAAAGCTGCGTGGCAACAAGCCCTTCTGGCTCAGACGACGGGAAAGTTCGACAGTCCTCTCAAAACCTTCGAGGGAGTCACTGCCAAGGACCCAAAGAATGCAGCCGCCTGGTACAACCTGGCGTTGACTTGGGCTTGGCTCGGACAAAACGCGGAAGCCCTTAAGGCGCTTGGGAAGTACGTCGAACTCGAAACCGACGAAACGGAAGCGGCGAAGGCTTGGGGGTTGGGGGAAGTCTTGCGGTGTGGACCTGGTCTGGAAAAGACTCTCGCAGACCACGTCGAGCACAGCAGAATTTATGAATTCCGCGACGGACAACGTGTCGGAAAACTGCTCGACCAGCTGAGCGCAGAAGGCCGGTTGATCGGGAGCCAAATGGACGAAGAGCAGGGAATGTTCCGAGCCGTCCTGGTCGAGAAACAAACGTCTCTGGTTGGCTCGACTGAGCATCCGCCTTCCCGCTTTGTCGCTTTCGTCCTCATCCTGGGCAGCGCCTTCCGGCTTTCCTCGACCTGCGAAGATCGTCTGCTCCGAGCAGCTCTCGAACTGGAGCAAATGGGTGGCGGGATTTTCGGTCGGTCGATCTCGGAGGTGGGGCCCGCCCGCTTCAGCGAAATTCTGTTTGAAGCCATGACTTTTCCTCCGGGACAAGACGACAAAATTGTCATGAGCCAAATCTCCGAGGAAATGGGGAAATACTTCGAACAAACGTGGATTCATCAGCCGCGACGTGCCCTCGACAACAAACCCCCGGTGGATGCTCGGGGAGACGCCGTGTTGAGGAAAAAGCTCCTGGGAGTCATTCTGTTTTTGGAAGAGTGTGCTAAATCCCAGGGATACAGCTACGACTTCGACAAGTTGCGAAACCAACTCAATCTGTTCGAGAAGCCACCTCCTTCCTCTCAGGTCGGGGGAGTGGTCCGAGAAGTAGCCTCAATGAACGCCGACCAACTGCAAGCGCTGGTAATTGCCGATCTCTCTGACGAAGAACTCGAGTTGGCGGCGCAAACGGCCAAACGAGTGTCGGCCCAAGATTTATCGATCGAGTTTCTCGAGGGTTTGGTGGCTCGGCCTCCAAACGCCGAAAAACCCGATCGATTCAACTGGTACAAACAGCTCATTGAATTCAACATCCGGAGCGGACAACTCGATGTGGCCTTGGATCACGTCAACGATGGCGAAAAGCACGACTGTGAAAACAACGAAGGTCGCCGGCGAAATGATTTCGAATTCTGGCGAGGAAAAGTCCACTCCAAGCGTGGCGAATACCAGGAAGCCCACGATGTATTCGAACGATTGATCGAACGGGTTCCTTCGGATTTGAGTTATCGCGGGGCCGCCACAGAAGCGATGCTTGCGGCCAAGCAAGGCGACCAAGCATTAAAGTTTGCTCAGGGTGGGCTCGACGAAGCCCGAAAGCAACAAGACCCAGACAACGAAGGCTATTTCATGGAACTGACTGAGGCCGCCCAGAAGCTCGCTGGAAAATAAGGCCATCGCAAGGAAGTTGAAGTTGGTCCGCTCTGCGAAAAGTTCCATCCCGAAGAGCCGATGCCAAGACAATCGGCAACTCGTATGTCACAAGTCTGGCGTCGGCTTACCAGCGCTTTGGTTCGTTTTGTTCTGTGGGCAACACTTCTCTCAGGTGTCACGTCGAGTCGAGTCGAGGTCGTTTCCACAACGATCAAGTTGGCCGTTTGCGCAGGCAGGCGTTGCCAGTGCCACTTATCGCCGAAGTTTCGAAACAGTTCAATTCATGCCACTTACCTTGGAAAGCAGTGGCATGAACCACGAACAGATCGGTCAATCAGGTTAACTCGATTCTCAGCGCCGGATCGTAACGACTTCGCCGCGATCAAGTTGGCCCGTTCGACTGACGTTCGGAGTCAGTGTGAACCGATCGAACCCGGTGTTACCCTGAATCTGAGCGTTGATGCTCGAATCGGGTTCGGCTCCAGCAAAACCTCGATCGGCCTTCCAAATTTGGAAATCAAGGTAGTCGTTTCCAGAATCTCCTGCGACCAAAGCCGATCGGTATCGGTCCCCAACTGTGCCGCTGCTACCAGTGTCCATGAAAAATCGCACTCGTGCGGTATCGTTTTGGTCCCCTCCTCTGAGGTTGAGCAACACTCGACCATCTAACTCACCATCATAGCGAGCCTCGAAGTAATCGTAGCCTTGATCTCCATAGAGGTTCATAGAAACCGTGGCATTGTAGGAAACATCGACATCGTTATCCATCAAGCCGTAGATGGCATCGTTGCCTTGCTGTCCATACAAAGAAGTGTTCAGATAACTGCCGTAACTCAAATCTCCAAAACCAAACGCCGCTAACTGGTCATTGCCGTTGCCGCCATAAGCATACATATTAAACCAGGAGTATGAGGACAAATTGCCACGTACCTCACCCCAAACGATGTCGTTACCGTCTCCGGCACTGACATTCAATGTCTGTCGCCCGGATGATCGCAAACTGTTGGTCAGGCGATAACGAACTATATCATCACCACCATAAGTCATGACACGGATATAACTGATGTTGCCTCTCGTTTGGGTCCAAGGGCTACGATCATCCTCATACGAAAACCGGCTATCGAGTCGGTAACGGATGTTCCCTGGAGCGTTGGTACCGTTGTCCTTGATCTCAACTTTGTTGACCGAGTCGTCACCGAAGACATAGAGTGTACTCCCAGATTCGAAGCCAAACGTAGCTGGCACGGCTCTCTCTTCCAACGATTCAAGGGAGAGCTGGGCACGGTTCTTCCCTTTCGTTGGGTTTGCTTTCGGGTTCTTGGTTCCGGTCGAAAAAAGGTTCTTGAACAAATTCATGAAGATCACCTTTGGAATTCCCCTTGCGAAATGAACAAACTGAATCCGTGGGGGCTCAGTAATTCAGTTTGATAAACTCATCCACACAGGTTCGACCCCTGATGGATTGGGTTACAGGCATCCTGGTTAACCCAGGCACTAGTTCTGAACGTTTCATGGTTGAGTACTCAGAAAACTATGCGTAGAAATGCTGCTCAGGGGGGCGCAAAGAATCAGAATTGTTGTGATGATCGGAGAGCGTTAGTCTTGACCAAGTTCACAGTGGAGACTACACGTGTGAAGTGGGTGAGTTGACTGGAAAAGTGAGTTGGGTAAGAAGGATTGCTTTTTTGGAGTGCAGAGGCTTGTTGGTCAAAAATAAAAGTACCAATTCCCGAGGAAGACGAGGAAACCGTCGTTCAATTGCCCCACTCCGGAATCAAAGACAAAATCGAGAAAAGCGGCAGTTTGCTGCCGCCATCCAAACGAAAAACCCAGTACGGAGTACTACTTTTTCTGCTTGATCCACATGGGCGAAGACCATGCGACTTCGTCGTTCTCTTGGACGACTCGGACATAGTAATAATGCGTATTGCCAGTCCCTCGCGGGTCAGTCCATTCCCCTTCAAACTTGGTTCCTTTCGGACGGAACGTCTTGACAGGGGTGCTGTCCTTCATGACGTCCACTTTCTGGAGTTTGTCCGTTCCGATGACCGTGAAGCTGATCTTCGGGGCTTTGGTCGTCGTGAATTCATCACCCATCAGGTAATCACCACTTCGGACATCCAGGATGATGTTGTCCGTCGCACCGTAAACGTGACGTTTCTTGACGGCCTCAAGGATGCTTTTTCGATCGTTCTTCGGAGCCAGGACAACGAAATACGAAATATGAGTCGACCAATGGTCGGAGGAAGCCTGAAAACCAAGCCGATAGCCTTTTTCAAGGGCCAGATCAACAAACCCCTTTGGATACCAACCGCCGATGTTTGTAGGAAATCGTTTGAGCTGAGGGTCATATCCTGCTCGTGGAGCTCCAGGGTGTTCGTACGACATCCGGTCGCCCTGGTATATCTCGACGATCGGTTCGGCCTTCGGATCATTGTCGCGCCAGTCCGTTCCCATCCCTGTTGCTGAGGTGTGAACGGCACAGATGCCACCCATCTCGTGAAGATATCGGTATAGCATCTTCGTGTCGTCGGGATGAACTCCACCTGGCCAACGTCTAACTCCTTTGGGGCGTTTTTGGGGAGGGGCCAGTCGCGGGAGCGTCATCACCCCGCGCTTGGCGAACATGACGTTACGATGCCCATGAGGATACGAAACGCTACGTTCGTAGGTGTGCATCGGCGTGAAATGACCAACCACCAAATAGGCATCGTTGAACTTCTGAGTCAAGTACCAGGGGTATTCCCGCCCCGCGCCGTTGTCGTGATCTCCGTTTCCAATCCAGTCGAAATCGGCCGCGTCGATTGCGTAACGGAACATGTCTTCGAGAGAACCATCTGCTTCCCCGTCCCAAGAAATTTCTGTGTGTCGATGGTACTCCCCACGAAGCAACTTCAGTTCCTCGCCCTTGTGATGGACGCGATATTTCCGGATCCTCGCCACGTCCTTATCCACACCCAAGCCCACATCAAACTCACCCTTGCCAGGGTTTTGGCGTTTCTTTCCGAACACGGGTGGGGTGGATTTTCGGTCCAGGTTGACGAAGCTCAAATAGATCTGGTTGTCGATTGTGTTGGGCGTGGTGTACCGCCCGTCGGTGTTATGAGCAACCACAATTCCACCACTGACGTGAGGAAGGAGAGCTGGTCGATGATCAAGCAGCCCATCGGAGTGACTCAATTCGATTTCTGGACTCCACTGCTCGCCATCGAGTCGTCGGGCGAACGTGATCCAGTAAGCTCCAGGGTGAGACGAATACCGACAGCCGAAATTACGGCGATATGTCAGCCAGACTCGGCCTTTTCCATCGATTCCGATTTTGGGATAAGCATAACGAGGATGACGCTCGTACTTGTTCGTTTTGATCCCGTCGAACGGAAGCTGCGGAGGGGACGCGTTCAGTGCTGGGAGCAAAGCAACTGGGGAGAACCAGCCAGTCCTGTTCTCTTTGCGGCAAAGGACTCGAACAGTTCGTCCGTCGTAAAGTGGATGACCGTCTTTGCTGTCGAGAGCACCATAATCCTTACCCCACTTTGGCGGACCGTGCTCGTAAGCAATCCAAAGACGACCGTGCGTGTCGTAGGTCAAGGCCGGTCTTGCCTCGAAGTATTTCGTAGCGACGACGGTGGAAGTAACAGGCTTGGCGTCCTTGGATGAGAAGGTGCTGACCAGGATGTCGTAGCCACTCGTTTGGCTGTAGTAGTCGCAACCAACGGACACGTCTCCATTGGGGCTTGCAGCAATCGAGGGGGCCCATGCGGTGCTGTTTTGGAGCGTCTGCTTTTGATGGCTCTCCCATTTACCATTCTCATTGACGATCGTGCCGATTCCTGAATTGCCTTCGGCATCCCAGTAATGGTAGGCAACCCAGATGTCTCCATTGGCGGCGACACACGCCGCTGGCGACAGGTCGGCCCCTTTGTTTCTCGTCAGAAGTATTTCGTTGCCTATTCCTTTCTTCCCTGCGTTCTTGCTACCGAGCGAACGGGCATAAAGATCAAAATTATTGTTCCTCTGAGCACTGTAGACGACCCAGACTAGATTGTCCTTCGTCACGGCGACCGCCAACCTGGCGATATCTTGGCGATTGTCCGTGACCGCGACAGGTGGACTCCACTTTCCGTCTCGGTACGAACGAACGAACACTTGCTCGGAGTATTCCGGATGATACAGGTTCTTGAAGTTCTTCGGTTGCTTCTTGTAGCGTTGCTGTTGGATCGTCCGACTGGAGTCCCGTAGCCCATAGCTGGTGTAAGCAATCCAGAGGGTTCCATCGGGTCCATACGTCGCAGCTGGGCAATCGTCTTCGGTTGGTCCGGTCGCGACGGGAAGGGCTGCCGAGACGAGCCGGGCAACCGCCTGCCCTTGGAACATGGGGACTCGTTTACCAGACAGGACAGCGTTGAGTTTGATTGTCGCTTGACCACGATCCTTCACGTTGACAACGATCTCGGCATCTTTCTGGACATCTTGGAGGTGATAGACCACGCCCACAGTGGCTGGGCCTTCGAGTTTGTCAAGGATAGCCCTTCGGGAGCCGAGCCGAAGAGCCCGGTACGATCTCGCCGTCCATTTTGACGGCTTGATGAGCTTGTCGTTTTGGCGAAACCGATAGCCGTCCCGACGCAACACCTTCGCACCGTTTACCTTGGCCGCCCCAGACCAGTCTTTCGACTTCCGGTCCTTGATCCCGAATTCAAGAAGAACGGCGACAGGAGCTGAGTGTTCTCCTGATTGGAAGGCACGATCCAAAACTGGATGCGACTTGGCTTGTTGTTGCTGTTGGAGACGGGCGGCGATACCCACGACGACGAGGGTAATACTTACCGCCCCCAAGAGAAGCAAGCGACGTTTCATCAGAGGCCCTCTGTGCTCGAGACATGGAGTGGACAATTGTATTCCTACTTGTTTCGTTCAATCGTACCGCAAGCTGATGGGTGAATCATCTGTTGATTTAGGATTATTCCGCTACCGACAGTGTTTCCGAGTGGCCAAAACAGTACACTGGACGAAGTGAATTGGACAGTGATGGGTTGTGGAATGTTGAATAGTTTGTATTTCTGTTCTGGCTTTAGTTGGGTTCCATTCCACGTGCTCCCACTCGCTCCATAAAACCGGAACTGCTTTCCGTGAGTCATTGCATGATGCAAACGAACATGTCCGTGCTACTCGAACGGCTCGAGGCCGAGTATCCCAATCCCAAGTACGAACTCCAATGGAAAACACCATTGGATTTATTGGTCGCAACCATCCTCGCGTCTCAATGTCCCGACGAACGTGTCAACAGCGTTACTCCGCTACTTTTCGCGAAATACACAACGGCTAAAGCGTACGCCGAAGCTGACGTCGATGAACTGAGTCAAGAATTCAATATCGTCAGCTTCAACTTGAAGAAGGCCAAGAGAATTATTGAAGTCTGCCAGCATCTTCTCGATCGCTTCGACGGATCAGTTCCGCAAACGATGGACGAGATGCTGTCGTTGCCTGGTGTGGCCAGAAAGACGGCCAACGTGGTGTTGACAATGGCGTTCGGAGTGGAGTCGGGAATCATCGTCGACAGTCACGTCGCCAGGGTCGTGCGGAGACTCGGTTTGAGCAGCAAGAAAACCCCTGAAGTCCAGGAACGCGAATTAATGAAGCTCGTTCCCCAAGATCAATGGGTCGCGTTTGGCCCCGCGGTCATCCTTCATGGGCGCCAAACGTGTACTTACCGGGAGCCTCGATGTCTTACCTGTTTGTTTGCCGACCTCTGCCCTCGGAATGGCGTCGATGAGGAAGAGGATGAGAACGAAAAGCCTGGCAAGAAATCCAAAAGGACGAAACCATGAAAGTGGATCTACCCGAAAGTTGGCTCGCCGTCGTAGGTGACGAACTCGAGAAGAAATACTTCAAGGAACTGGAGGAGTTCGTCGACGCAGAACGCGAAGAATTTACCGTCTTTCCACCCGAGAGTGAAGTGTTCAACGCGTTCAAGCATTGTCCGTTCGAGAAGCTCAAGGTGTTCTTGATAGGACAAGATCCGTATCACGACATCAACCAAGCTCACGGCTTGTCGTTTTCGGTCCGTCCCGGTGTGAAGCCTCCCCCTTCTCTGAAAAACATGTTCAAGGAACTGCGGGACGACGTTGGTTGCTCGATTCCAAATAATGGATACCTCGTTCCGTGGGCCGAACAAGGCGTGTTGATGCTCAATGCTGTCTTGACCGTCCGGGCTCACAAGGCCGGTTCCCACGGCAGCAAGGGGTGGGAGAAGTTTACCGACGCCGCCGTAAAAGCCGCCAACGATCGAGATGATCCTCTGGTTTTTGTACTCTGGGGTGGATACGCGAAGAAGAAGGGGAAGAAGATCGACGAGACAAAACATCGCGTCGTCACGTCGGCCCACCCCTCACCCTTGTCGGCGGATAAAGGCTTCTTCGGGTCGAAACCGTTCTCTAAAATAAATAGTGCACTGGAAGCGCTTGGCAAAGAACCGATCGACTGGCAAATTCCCGATATCGAAGTGTAAGGCACCGAATCCATGGCATTTATTGTTGAACAAGGTGATGGTATTGCCAAACTTGAGTTTCACAATCAAGATCTCTCCCCAACAAACGCAGAACTTCTTATTGAACTTCGCACCAAAAGCATCTTGAAGAACCCGGAGGTCCGCGGACGCCTGATGGGACCATCTTGCGTCTACTCGAGTACAATCGAAATAGCCTACCCAATGAAAAACTGGGACGTCGCCGTCGACGAGCCGGTCTTGGTGACGAAAGTCATCATCCCTGAACCTAGTCTGTGGGATCCCGTCTCGCCGTTTTTGTACTACGGGCCACTCGAATTGTGGGAGGGTGAGGAATGTCTCGCCCGCGGTAAGCTCACGCACGGATTACGGTCGATTCAGATGACCCCACGGGGATTGCGGTGGAATGGTAAACCAATGGTCCTACGTGGGACGGTCGTGGACGAGGTCACGGAACTCGATCTTGTTGGGCTTCGCGAAGCGGGCTTCAACGCTATCGTCCTCACAAAGTCCGCGAGGAACCTCGAGACCACGGCGCTAGCTGACAAGTATGGTATTGTGATACTTGTGCAATTGCAAAGCCTGGACGAGTTGGATTGGCTCCATCCGCTCGCCTCTTACGCTTCCGTCCTGGGTTGGATTGTTCCTGAAGAGGTTCTGGGAGATGACACCTTTCGGGACAAGTTCTCACCGTTGGTAGTCGCCAACAATCAGTTAATCGGGGTGGAGGTCAAAACCGGCCACATTCCTGCCGACCGTGGAATAGCCTTTGCCTTCGGGGATGACAACACGTTGTCAATGTGCGACGGGTCGCGTCTCCCTGGACTCATTCTGGTCGACGCGATACCTCAGAGTGTCTCAGACGAGGAATCGGTTGTGGGCTACATACGTAAGTAACCATTAGAAAGGGTAAACGGGAGACTCCCTTGGCACGCTTTTTCAAATTCCGTTCGTTGGATGATATTCGCCAAGAGTGCGAAAACCTGAATTTGACGATTCGATTTCAGGAAGACCTAAGTCCCCTTTTTCGGCCTGCCGCAGTGGGTCCCCTCCGCACGGGAAATTCGCTCTGCATTCAACCCATGGAAGGTTGCGACGGAACTCTCGACGGTAAACCCGATGAGTTGACGTTTCGTCGATATCGAAGGTTTGGTGCCGGTGGCGCCAAGTTGATTTGGGGAGAGGCAACGGCAGTTGTCGAAGAAGGTCGAGCCAACCCTCGGCAGTTGGTCATGAACGAACAAACGGCACCGGCAATTGAGAAAATGCTTTTGGAATGCCGTGCCGCCCATCGTGAAGCATTCGGGTCTGACGATGACTTGGTGGTGGGCTTACAGTTGACCCACTCGGGGCGTTACAGTCACAAACGCCCGATGATTACCTATCACGACCCGATTCTTGATCCTCGCACAATCGTTGACAAATCGAGTGGGAAAAAAGTCGATGCGGAATACCCCGTCCTGAGTGACGACTACCTCAAAAGACTCGTCGATCATTACGTGACTTCTGCAAAGTTGGCTCAACGTTGCGGATTTCAATTCGTCGACATCAAGCAGTGTCATAGATATTTGCTCAACGAATTGCTGGCAGCGAAAACACGACCGGGGCCGTATGGAGGAAGTCTCGAGAACCGCACCCGTCTCGCCCGCAACATTTTTCAAGCCATCCAGAACGAAGTCCCGGGCTTGGTCCTGACTACCCGGTTGAACGTGTTTGACTGCATTTCGTTCCAGAAGCAACCGGACATCGACGATGGCGAACCGTGTCCGTACGAGGTCCCCGTTCGCGGAGCATGGGGAACGCGAGAAGATGATCCATTCACGCCAGACTTGACCGAGCCGATCTGGTGGATTGGCGAGATGCAAAAAATGGGCGTGGCACTCATCAACATCTCGATGGGTAACCCCTACGGTGTCCCTCACGTCATTCGACCATTCGAATACCCTCCGCCGGATGGATACGAATCTCCCGAACATCCGCTCATCGGAGTGGATCGACATTTCCGACTCGCTGGAGAACTCCAGCAGCAATTTCCCGACCTACCGTTAGTGGGAAGTGGGTACAGTTACCTCCAAGCATTCCTGGGACAGGCTGGGGCGTCCAACATCGCCGACGGACGTATCACCTTCGTAGGAGTCGGTCGGGCTGCTCTACCCATGCCCGACTTCGCAGTTCTGCTCAAAGAAACAGGCCAACTGGAGCGTAAACGGATTTGTCGAACGTTTAGCTATTGCACCGCGTTGATGCGTTCCAAACACAATGAACTCGGTCAATTCGCCACCGGGTGCCCACCATTCGATAAAGAGATCTATGGACCACTTTGGGACTTGGCCAAGAAGGAATCGGAATGAGACTCCGTGATATTTTGGGGCTAAGGCAGTGAGAAACTTGTGAACCGGGGAGATACTCGGTTCTCCCCCAACCACGACCAAAAAAACGGCAAGTTTCCCTTTGAGAGCTGGATTCGTTGCCCATTAAGGAACATCACGAATCATTCCAAAACCCATAGCCCCTGGCTTTTCGAACTCTCGGCTACTTGGCGATTGGTCATCCAAGTGTCGTAGAACTTCGATGCTTTCTTCCAACGAGTTCTTCAGACAGAGCACGCTGATGACCAATTCGGCAAGGGCCGCGAACGACAAACCAACCGTCAAATTCGTCCAACGTTCGAGTTCTTCCTCTGCAAGGTCAGGTAATTTCTTGGAGAAGTAGAGCTTACGGATGTGGGATTCAGGAGCTTCGATTTTGATGATGCGGTCAAAACGACGTGGGCGAGATACGATACGACGGTCTAAACGCTCGGGATAGTTGGTAGTGGCGATGTTGATGACTTTGTCGATTTGGTGGGAACCATCGAGCCACTGCAAAAGTTCACTGTCGCCATGGATTTCGATGAGGGCGTCGATGTCTTCGAAAAGACAAACGACAGGCCGCTCTGGTTCGATCTTACGGAACAACTCCATCGACCGAGTCAACAACCCCGGATGTTCACAAAAAACGGCTACATGCCCAACTCGAACGATCCGATGAACAACTTGATGGACCACGGAACTTTTGCCCGATCCTTGGGGACCATAAAGAAGATAACCTCGACGATGAAGATATCCGTACTTTCGGAAGGTATCTCCGTGTTCCCAGAAGCTGTCAATTTCGGCCAGAATTTTGGCCGGAAGGCTATCGGCGAAGTCAATGAGGTCATCGACCTTTAAGTCCTTGGCATGAAACTGGGGGTCGCCGTACTGGTTGAGACTACATCCGTACGCACCAGCCGGAATTCGTGGATGGGTGGTTCCACAAGCCTCATAAACGCCTGGGGTGGCTACCTTCCACTGAATAGGAACCGATGCGGATTCGTGGCCGGGATAATGGTTCTGAGGATACAGACCACTGTGGTGGTGGTTGGAAGATCGATGCGAGGAATCACACTCGGTGCCAAAGTCGTTTAAATCCATAGGGCTTCACTTTGTGTGTGTTTTTCGTTGGACGAAATCCAATAGTCTCATTATGGCTGGTCTGGAAAAACTGGCAACCCTCGAGTCGGTATCGAGAGATTTCTAGTGCATCTTCCAGGCTAAAAATAGGGGTTGTCAGTTGGTCGTTTTGTTGG
>CAYRFQ010000137.1:0-17470 GCA_964423615.1 uncultured Alcaligenaceae bacterium
TTGTAGGAGTTAAGGAGCACCAGAAAGCAAGACCTCGCGCTGTAGTACTAAGACACGAATACATCCTCGCTCACGACTTTTTCTTTTTCTTATTCCGTTTCCAATCCACACTCAAAGGCAATACCTTGGCTCGCCCGGCCCAAGTTTGCCACATCGAGCCCATGCGACGTACGCGGTCGGGATGTTTGTTGGCGAGGTCATTCAGTTCGCTTCGGTCGGCTTCGAGGTCGTAAAGTTCCCACGCGCCTTTGACCCTTCGTCTGCCCTTGCCGGTAGGATTCTTCTTAATGGTTGCCTTCGAAACCAACTTCCACTTGCCAACGCGGATCGCGAGATTGCTCTCGTGTTCCCAATAGAGCGCCTCACGTTCGATCGTCTTGTCGCTCAACGCCGGGACGAGACTCTTCCCTTCCATTGGCTGTATTTTCTTCCCTTTGTATTTCTCCGGATATTTCGCGTCAGCAAGATCAACGCAGGTAGCCATGATGTCGATGAGGTGTCCTGGTTGACGGCGGTACTGGTTCCGTTGATTTCTCGGAATTCCAGCGGGCCAGTGAACGATCAACGGTGTCGAGACGCCACCTTCATGAACCCAGTGTTTGAATAAACGAAAAGGAGTGTTCGAGGCGTTCGCCCAGGCTAAGCCATAACTCGCGAACGAGCTATCGGTGCCCAAAATGACCATCCCTCTGCGTCGTTCGAAGCCAAAGGGACCTCCTTCAGCACAACCACCATTGTCGGCCAGAAAAAGGATGATCGTGTTGTCGAATTGTTTTGTCGTCTTGAGAGCGTTGACGATCTTTCCGATCCCTTGATCAACGCGATCAATTTGCGCAGCGTAGATGGCCATTTTGAGAGCCATTTCTTTTTTCTTATTCTCGGACACCTTGGACCAGTCCGGAGCACTGTTGTGAGCCGGACTTAGCTTCCATTGCTCATCGATGAGGCCCATCTTTTTCATCCGTTCATAACGTTCCTTGCGAACAGCTTCCCACCCTTTCTTGTACGTGTTCTGATACTTTTTGATGTCTTCCTCCAGAGCATGCAGCGGCCAGTGAGGGGCGGTGTAGGCGACGTACATGAAGAAGGGGTTGTCGGAGGTTCCATGATCACGAATGAATGTCGAGGCGTTGTCACTGATGGCGTCAGTGTAGTAGAAGCCTTCCGGCGCTTTGATCGATTTTGTTCCACGCGTCAAGGAGGCGGGTGTATAAAAACTACCCGCTCCCGCAAGCGTTCCAAAGTATTTTTCGAATCCCCGTTGGGTCGGCCACGTCCCATCAGGTGGTGCGTTCTTGTTGACCTTGTTGGAGTGAGTCAAGTGCCACTTTCCGACCATGTATGTGTTGTATCCAGCCAAACGCAAGACCTCGGCAATGGTCATGCAGTTCTGATTGAGTTGTCCTTGATAACCCTCGTGGGGAGTCGTGTACACCATGTGCCCGACTCCAGCTTGGTGCGGATACAACCCCGTCATTAGACTGGCCCGAGTGGGACAACAACGCCCAGTGTTGTAGAACTGGGTGAACCGGAGACCGTTCTTGGCCAGCCTATCGAGGTTGGGAGTTTTCACTTCTCCGCCAAAACAACCAATGTCCGAGTAGCCCATATCATCAACCATGACCAGGACAATGTTCGGACGGGCCCTTCGCGGCTTTTTCTTCTCACCGGCCGTTCCCACGGAATCACCAATGACCAAGACGAATCCCAGTGCAAGCGCGACAACCACGCTCCCTTTGCAACGAAACATAGTCAATCTCCTGACTTCGAGCTGAAGTGTCCTTCAGGGTTGTGGAATTGGCCCGTTGGACTTGTAATCTGTCCCAGATGACAACGCCGATTATCTTCGCATAGCTCGTCCGAGGATCAAGGAATTTCAGCCGTGACCAGACCGATAAGAAGAAAGAAGTGAGGAGCCGAAACCAGCCTTCGGAAATGGGTTATGTGGGCAGCACCCCCAAGGTTTGGTAACTTGTTTTGCGTTCGAGAAGTGAGCGTTTGAAAAGCCGACGAAGCGTTCACCCTAGTAGATTCCCATGGGGAGAGGATAAGAACTTCACAAATCGCACTCGATTGTGCATGACACACTTCCATACGCAAGCACTTCGGCTCCCACCATAAGTTGCTTGCCAGGATTGAATGTGACACGAACTCGAACCGACAGTGTGGAAGTTAAGTTTCGAGTTCGATGAGGAATGGTTGTTGAGGTTCGGAATCAAACCATCGGCCCAGAGCCACCCGGTCCTAACCACCGGACCCTGCTGGACCTTGGCCGTCTGGCATGGGTCCTCCACCACCACCGGGACCGCTCGACGAAGATTTCTTTAAAGAGGGACGATCCGGAATCTCTCGGAGGAACGGATTCTCTGACCAAATTCTATCCGGCATAAAATCGTCGGGGGCTTCGTTGAGGAGTTTCGTCAGGTTCGGGAATACGGTGTCGATCTTTTCGAGCGGACCGCGTTCCGACGGGTCAGCTTCAGACCATTCATATTTGTAGCCAGCATAAAGCGACCCACGCAGTCGAATCAAACGAGCTAATTCATACCGCACCCGTTGTTCGGCCTCCAAATCTTCGTCGAGAAAAACAAGATAGTCCTTGCCCAATTTCTCCTTTTCCTCATCTTTTTCCACATCAAACATGTGTTTAGATCGTTCTTCGATACTCGCCCAGCGGAACTGGAGAAGGACAAGCGTCGTCTCCATGAATAACCCAGCTTGGTTATCATTCTGGATCTTACTCAACCCGTCAGCAAACTCGCTTCGACAAATGATGGACTCGCGAAAAATGACGGCAGGAGTGTCACCACATCCTGTAAGGGGCAACAGAAACAACCCCAAGATGAGAAAACGAACTTGGCGTTGGTGACGTTTCGTGAGTCGGTTCATTGTTTTTTTCCTGCAGAAGGTCTGGCCAGAAGGCCGACGTTTTCAAGCTGACGAAGTTCGCCAACGAAGAATCCTCCTTCGTCAGGAAACGCACTGCGCAAACGTTCGAAATGTTGTTGTTGGGCCTGCTCGGCAGCGGTCCATTGGGCACCGAGTTTGGAATCGGTAAGGGCTTGTTTCTCCGAAGAAGTCATGGTTCGGAACCTGTCCCAGACGGCACGATTCTTCTCATAGTTGGCGAGAACTTCGTCTCGAGCCTTGTTCATCGTTGGAATGTCCACGATTCCTTGAAGGATTTCGTTATTCTGTTCCTTGGCTGCCACGAGCTTCGCGATAAACTCAGGATCGACCTTCTTCTTTTTCGGGACTTCTTCGGGAGCCGAGCTACAGCCAATAAAAAGTCCGATCAGGATGAACCTCAAGCACATGTTGAGGAAAAACGACACACTTCGAGGCGGAATCATCATTTCGCTCTCCGGGCAATTCTTTCGCGCGTGACAGGCGAAAAGAGCACGGTTCCGACTAGTCCGGGCTAGAAAAACGGTTCCCAACTCTTGGATCATCGATTCAATGATGGATCGAACAGCTTTCGGATTTTGGCAATCGTTGCCGGGACATCACCTGCCTTTTCGAACGATCGGAACCTATCTTCTTGCTGCTTGAGGTTTTTGCAGATGCTGTCGAATGTGACCTTGTATTTGTCTTGCATGCGAATTCTGGCATTCTCGTCCTCGGGAAGTTCCGCCTCCATGTTATCACGGAGCTCGGAGAGGTGTGCGTATTCTTCGTCGAGCGTAGTCTTGAAGGGAGTCACATCTCCCTTCGAGGACTTATAATTGGTAGCGTCGTAATTGATTTTCCTCAGCCGTTCGAGGGCTTTGAGGGCGTAGTAGCTGTAGTCCTTGCGTTGACATCCTGAAAGTAAAATTCCAAGTGCAACCAGAAAGATAAAACAACTGACTTTTCGCATGGCCCATCCCGTTGGTGTCGACAGACTGTGATATTGTATAATTTTACCTACTGTCTTTGTTCTTGTCTTTCTTCTTATCGTTCTTTTTGCTTCGCTGAAACGCAGTCAGCTTGTTCACTACTTTCTCTCCGCCGGGGTAGGACCTGGCTCTCCGAATGGCATCCCGCAATTCGATGTCGGCTTGCACAATCGAAGCCTGGTATCGGGCTTCTAGCAATACCTTCTCCTTCAGCGCTGGCATGCCCTTTTCTTTAACCAACTCCTCGGCTTTTTTGATTTGTGCAACCAATTCGGCGTCAATACGTGGGACAATACGTTTTGCTTCTTCGAGCGTCTCGGGACTTTTGATTTTACGGAGTTCTCCGGCCAGCTCTCTCATCAAACTCAACACTTTTTTCGTAATCTGCTCGTATTCGGAGACCTTTTTTTGGGCGAAGGAAGTAGTCGGAAAACTCCCCACCAGCATCAAGCCAATTAGCAAACCGGTCACCAACAATATTCCACCAGCCAGATTTCCCATCGAGAAGACTCCTTTTTCTCGGTCGACGCTATAGAAGGAATTAGCAAACAGCATCCATCCGGCGGAGCATCCTGACCCCACGCCTCATGGATATTGAATTTTCATTTCAATTATTGAATTCTTAATTATTGAGTCCGAAAGTTTGTCGATTACCGTGAAGTATGCTTGGCAGTTATTGTCCTCGCGTCAGGACTTCGAACTCTTGTCGGGAACGCCGAAGTTCTGCCTTCAGTTCGTCTTTAGCGCTCTGAGCACACCGATCTTCCGGAAGCTCAAGGATCTTGGCAACGGCTTGTTCCAGTTTTTCTTGGGCATTCCCAACGTCCTCGAAAGCTTGTCGTAAGTTGCCCCGATGTTTCGCAGCAAGTTCGGCTTGCTTATCCTTGTCGGATAGATCGTGCTTGGTAACCAGTGTGACGACTTTGGCGCGGAGACTGAGCAACTCTTTTCCGACATCTCGGAGAGCGACCAAGTCCTCCAATGCGGACTTCAGATCCTTCTTCGTAATTTTTTTGGTTTTGGAATTAGTCAGGGCGTTGTTGAGTTTGGTCGTGGCCGAGTCCATTTTGCTCGTGGCCTGGTTGGCTTGGGAAAAGATCTTACCGATGTCTTCTCCCACTGGGTCGTCGCCGCACCCACTTAACACAACTAACAAACTCACCATGGCAACGAACGTAACTGCCCGTCTCATCAACTTCTCCTTGAGCATTTGATTGTTCCCAAACCGCAGAATCTCTGCGGGTGCTTCCTATGATTCGATCATGGTCCGTCGGTACGCTTGAGCAGCTACAGTATTATTTAAGAATTCCCAAAAAGGTGAAAGGCCGAACCAGTCCACCAGCTATCGAGCGATCTTAATCCATGGCTCCGGAATACCGGAGGAAAAATTGATCTTTTCCTGCTTCTCGACTTACTTGTCCAAGGTTCCTTTCGTCGATGGAACACCACTCACGCGTGGATCGAGTTCCACGGCTTGCCGTAAAGCCCTTGCCGTTGCCTTGAAAATTCCCTCAATGATGTGGTGGGTATTCTGCCCGTGATGACAGACAACGTGCAAGTTACACGCCGCGCAAGAAGACACAGCCCGCCAAAATTCTTCCGCCAGCTGGGAGTTAAATGTCCCCAATGTCTCCAATGGCACTTCGGCTTTCCAGACCAAAAACGGACGGCCACTCAGGTCCACCACAGCGCTCACCAATGTCTCGTCCATGGGGACCGTCATCGATCCATAACGACGAATGCCTGCCTTGTTTCCGATGGCCTCAAGGAGACACCGACCAAAACAGATTCCGACGTCCTCGACAGTGTGGTGGGCATCAACGTGGAGATCACCCTCGGCCTGGACCGACAAATCAATAAGGCTGTGTTTGGACAACAGCGTCAACATGTGATCGAAAAAGCCAATGCCTGTAGATACAGTCGATCGACCTTCTCCGTCGAGATTCAATTCTAGGGCTATCTTCGTCTCGCCGGTCTCTCGTTGGATGGACGCTTCGCGTGCCACTCTTTACCTCCTGCCGGATTGC
Organism: uncultured Alcaligenaceae bacterium; assembly: GCA_964423615.1. Classification (GTDB taxonomy): domain Bacteria; phylum Planctomycetota; class Planctomycetia; order Gemmatales; family Gemmataceae; genus CAYRFQ01. The sequence continues at coordinate 5,906 of CAYRFQ010000137.1, forward strand.
CACTATTGCTTCAACAAATCCTCGAGTTCTTCGAGTAACCGGTCGATGTCCTCGTCGGTTCCCACCGTAATCCGCAGACCATTCCCGAAACCCGCATAACTCATATATCGCACGAGGATGTTTCGTTGTTTCAGGGCTTTGTAAATGGACTCGTGGTCGCTCCCTTCTCGTTGACACCAAACGAAATTCGCATGGCTCGGAATGGTCGCAAACCCCAGGCGTTTTAATTCTGAGTCCAAACGGGTCCGAGTCGCAACAATACGTTTTCGGACCCATTGCAGATATTCTTGGTCCGAAATGGCGGCCGTGGCAGCAGCCAAACTCAGAACATCGCAATTATAGGAGTCTTTGACTTTGATGAGTTCGCGAATCAAACCAGGATTCGCCACTCCGAACCCAAAGCGTATCCCCGCCAACGCATACGACTTGCTCATAGTACGGGTGACCACGACGTTTTCAAGGCGATGCAATGTGAGAGCGTTCGTTTCGGCGAAATCGGCATAAGCCTCGTCGATAACGAGCGGACCGTTAAGTTCTCCTGCCAGTCGCTCGAGAGTTTCCACGGCCAAAACGGTTCCAGTCGGAGAGTTCGGATTAGGTACAAACGTCAAATTGGCGTTCGGCAGCGGCCACGGTGACCGAAGGTTCCAATCCGAAGTAAAAGGAACCGTTTCGAGGTTCGCACCCTGGATGTCCGCCAAAGTGCGGTAAAGTGTGTAACTTGGCGTGGGAGAGACGAGCAAACCTCCTTCGACTACGAACGCCCGGGTGAGAATCGTCAGGATATCGTCGGAACCGTTGCCGATGAGGATCGCTTCTGGATCGACGCCGAGCACACGTCCCGCGGCTTGTCGGAATTCACTTCCGATCGGATCGGGATATTTGCGAAGTCGATCCGTGGCGATAATGTTCTGGATCGCCTCGGCGACTTTGGGAGAAGGTGGGTATGGGCTCTCGTTCGTATTGAGTTTGAGTAGACGACCGTCTTTCGGTTGCTCGCCTGGAGTGTAACCCGACATTTGGTGGATGGCTGGTCTAAGAAATTGAGACATGAACAAATGGCCTGCTTGTTGGTTGTAGTCTGGTGTCGTCGCAGCGCAGCTTCCTCGGCCTGGAAGAACTACCGGCGTTTCGTCAACATCTAACACGGATTCTAACGAGGTCTCGGTAGGGCTACCAGGGCATGTTCCAATTCGAAGAACGATATTGGTCGGATTGGAAACAACGCTTTTCTCACCACTCAACTGCCAGTTTTATCAGCTACGATTAAATAACCGTAAGCTCGAAGAGTACTGAACCACCAATTCCAACGAATCTCACCGTCCTCTCGAACACTGATTGGGCGGAACTCAACAAGCCGGAAGCCCGTTGACTTCAACAGTTGGGTCATCTCTCGCCGAGTGAAAAGATGGAGCGTTAGAGGAGGATGACCGTTGTGCGGTGGCATTTCGCTATCTCCCTGGTCGGGTGAACGTGTCACCGACCGCCACAAGTCACGCAAGACCCATTGGCGTCCCTGCCTCGTCCAGAAGTTGAACCACCGGTTGTGCACATGCAAGATCATGCGGCCCTGTGGTTTGAGAATTCGGTGTGCATGGCGGAGAAATCCAAGCCGGTTCTCCTGACCGAGAATCATGCCGATTGTGCTGAAGAGGCAAACGGCGTAATCGAAAACGCCGTCCCGAATTCCATCGAGTTCGACCAAGTTTATCCGAAGTCTCTGCAAATCGATCCCTACCTTACCGGCTTTCTTTCCAACTACACGCAGCATGTCCTGGGACAAATCCACCGCAAGGACTTCGTGATTCATCTGAGCCATCGGCACTGAAACACGGCCAGTTCCACACCCCAGGTCGATCAATCGCCCAGGACGCGAGCAGTGCTTCTTTACAAACCGCAGGTCCAATTGCAACAAGGGACAGTCTTTGAGGTTTTCGTCGTAGTTGTTGGCAACACAGGAACTTTGGGAATAGTCCCACAAACCTCGATTGATTCCAGCTGGCAGCTGCCAATCAGCCACATGTTGCGATTTCATGGATCACGCCACTTTCTTCCGATAACTCCTCGAAAAACCACTTGCTTTGCTCGCGACAACCAATCCCACTGTCCACTTCGGCAAACTCTGACACTAATTCTCTCAACTACCTGATCGTTTCTAACGACAACGTAATCGGTAATCTTTCCACAGTTTCCATGAAGCGGGTGAATTCGCTGTTTGGCACTGACACCACCAGCAATACAGTTTTCCAAAAAAGTAACAGAGACGACGAGGAAAACTCAAGGAGGGGTTTTTTATCAAAGTGCACCATCCCAAAATATAGGTCCAGACTTGTGATGCTTGGCGGTCCAAGATCATGGGTTTTTCCAGACGAAGGCTTTTGACCTTGTCGTTTCGGGCGTTCCAATGATCCGTTAGATGGAACCATTAACCCGGCGCAAGTCATCGGCCACAATTTGTTGATAGGCTGCAAGCCACAATTTGAAGCGTTCCTCGAACACCGGAACAGGATGAGACACCATGTTGGGTACCAATCAACTGAGCAAATCATCAGGCGTTTCGTACAGGACCAAACTGATCGTCGCCGTTCTCGGTGCCTTCGCTCTCTTCCTACCCTGTGCGAGCGTCGAAGGTCAACACTTGGATGTACATCGGACATCATATCACGGGGACCTTCACCTCACGATCGAGATTAACAAGGCACTACTTAGTCATAAAGAGCTGAAACGATGCCAACCAGGTGTTAGAGTTAACAATCAGGTTGCCACGGTGTTTGGTCCGATGCCGTCAACAGAACTCATCAAGCTGACGCTACAAGTCGTTCGCTCTGTCCCTGGAATTCGTAAAATACGCAACCAATTGCACCTGGGTACTGCTCCTGACGCCGAGCTGCAGCGGTTTCCAACGAGTGGGGCCTTCACCCCAGGGTTCCCAAAGCTGGAGTTCTCACGATCGAATGATTGGAGCGAGGGACCGAGTTGGAAATTGCCACCAGCTTTTCAACTCGACCAACCAACTCACCGCGCTGAGGGGAATCAATTTCCCCCTCCCAACAGCTCGGAAGGGACAGAAAAAGCTCCCCTCATCAGCTCAAATTCCCCTCGAAAAGTCCCCCAATGGAAAGTCACTGGCAACGTTCCTCAAACTCTACCAACTTCTCCCGATTCGGCAATCCGGTCGAAAGACAAATCCGATCTTTTCCAAGACGACGGTCCGAAGGTAGTCTGGCCACGTCACCGTTCTGCTGTGCTCCAGGCCAAGTTGGAAGAACCTATTGCTCGGTCGACCACGTCAACGAATGGTTGGCGAAGCGTGGGATCCTACAGGAACAACAAATTGTTTGCTGGCGATCCCTCTACCGCAACCACTCGCCACCAAGCAAGTCCACAGCTTCCATGGCGTCAATCGGTGTCGGCAAAGACTCCTGTCAAAGCTGTTACTCCGAAGGCCAATCCTGACTTTGAGGAACAAGAAGCTCTTGAGTTAATGATTCCAGGCACGAAAAAATCCAAAAACAACGAAGCCTTCCCACGAGAAAGAAACTCGATGGAGGAGGTCAAACGAAAATTTTCCGCTTCCCTTTTGGCTACAGTGAATCAAATCCAGAGAAACAAGCCACAATTCCAACAGGTACAAGTTTGGATTGAAGATGACGGCGCTGTCTATCTTCGTGGCATTGGTGCCCGGGACCAAGATGTCCAACTGTTCGCCCAGACCATCGCTCGGGTGCCCGGCGTTCAAGACGTCATCATCCGTCGTTGAAGAGGTGTGTGTGAGGATGAGTTGCGAGGGTAATTTTAGTGCGAGCAGTACCCAACCTTTGCTACTTTCGGTTGACTAGTTTTCTGGCACATGGCAATCTCTTCGCAAAGCTCTCATATTGTGGTTTGTTACTCGTCCCCCCTTGCTGAGTGTGTTGTTAATCCCCTCCTTTCGATCTCGGTTATCCAAGCGAACAGGAATGTTGTTTGCTTATATTCGGAACCCCAGAATCTGAGTATAATTCAACGCATTCGTTTCAAACTCCTGATTCGCTTGGATAATCGATCATGCACGAACCGTCGTTTCAATTTTTCCAGCAGCTCCTAGATACACCCAGTCCATCGGGGTACGAACAGCCCATCCAGAACGTGGTTCGCAGTTGGGCACAACCTCTAGCCGACGAACTCCGCACGGACCGACACGGGAATGTCATCGCCGTTCGCAATCCCAGCGGTTCCCCGAAAATCATGCTCGCTGGACACTGTGACCAAATCGGCTTAATGGTCGAACACATCGACGAAAAAGGCTTTTTGTATGTGCAACCGATTGGCGGTTGGGACATGCAGATTTTACTCGGTCAACATCTGACGGTATGGACCAAAGAAGGCCCGGTTCACGGAGTCCTTTCGCGAAAAGCGCCGCACCTGTTGACACAAGAGGAACGGAACAAGGTACCGCAATTTACCGATGTCTGGGTCGATATCGGTGCCAAGGATCGGGAAGACGCCGAGAAACTCGTTAAGCATGGCGATCCCGTGACCGTTGCACTTCGCAATCACAATCTGTTGAACGGGATGATGTCATCGCCAGCAATGGACGACAAAGTTGGCGTATGGACTGTCATGGAAGCCCTTCGGTTGTTGCATGGACGCAATTTGCAAGCTGCCGTCTACTGCGTCTCGACCGTCCAGGAAGAAATTGGACTTCGTGGAGCGGCAACGAGCGCCTATGGCATCCATCCGACGATCGGAATTGCAGTCGATGTGACCCACGCCACGGATACCCCAGGCAACGACCAGAAACGTTTGGGTGAAGTCAAAGTCGGAGACGGGCCCGTTGTCAACCGCGGCCCAAACATCAACCCAAAGGTGCTTGCCCATCTCGAGAAAACCGCTACCGACCACGAACTGCCCATCCAGGTTCGTGGAGCACCCCGAGCTACCGGTACCGATGCGAACGCAATCCAACTGAGCCGTGATGGAGTGGCCACTGGGTTAATCGGTATTCCCAATCGATACATGCATTCGCCGGTGGAAGTCGTCAGCCTGCAAGATCTCGATCAAGCGGCCAAATTGCTCGCCGAATTTTGCGCGACGGTGACACCCGAAATGGATTGGACCCCGTGATTTTAGTCCGTTTCTGATACCAACAGGAATGTACATCGAGATGACAACAACATCCGAACGACCACAATCAAAGATCGAAACGCGTGACCCCGGACGAGCCATCGTTCTCTACGATGGAGCCTGCCCGTTTTGTCGTAAATCAATCGCCTTGCTAAAGCGACTCGATTGGTTCGACATGCTTCGTTACGTCGATGCACGTGATTCCAAAGAACGAGAAACGGCAGGCGTCTTGATCGACGAAGACCAACTCCTTGAGCAGATGCACGTGGTTCCGCCTAACCGGAAGCAGACATACGCTGGATTCGAGGCTTTGCGATGGATCGCCTGGCGCTTGCCTTTGTTGGCTCCTTTCGCCCCGTTGATGTACATCCCAGGAATTCCGATTTTGGGCCAAAAGGTGTATCTGTGGATCGCCAAAAACCGATTCCAACTTGTACCATGTGACAAAGATGGTTGCGCGGTCGATTTGGTAGCCATGGCGAAACGCTTTAAAGAATCAAAACAAACTACATAATCTTTAAAGCGACCGTTCAAAAGAACATAATGAAGGAACTGATCCCTGCGTGCAGCAGGCTGGGGTTATTCACCCGCGACTACGGTTCTAGGTCATTAGTGACCATGGCCCCAACGTTTATTTCAGGCCTGGCCCTCATAAATTTACTCGGCACGATTTCGCCAAGTGCTGTTCGAGGCGTCACCTCTATAACCTTCACTTCACCAAGATAACGTGCAGGTGGTCCTTTCCGTAAAACAAAGAGGATCTGTCCTATTGCAAGTCCGTGGCGACTCCCAAGATTCATTCGAACGTGCCCTTCCTTTCCAATCGCAGTCTCGATCACGTTTCCATCGAACCTGCCCTCCTCATTGAGTCGGTGCTGATTCCTAGCTCTTACTCCCGCTTCAGATTGTTGTTGTATGATCGCTCGCGTTAACGCCACAAAACATTGTTGCAGCTTCTTTTCTTCATGCACCACCCGAGAGGAGAAATGCGGCTTTCTTGGCAAAGCAGTTTCCCTTCTCGGAGTCATTGATTGCTTTCGTCGTTGTTCTGATTGTTGTTGCAACAGTTTCTTGAGTTCTTGCAATTCTTTCAGAATCGACTCTTGGTTCGCTTCGATCGTATCCAAACGGCCCTTCATTTTTTGATTTCGCCGCAGTGATTTGCGTTTTTTCGGTTTGGCTATTTCCGGCTTGGGTTTAGTCTCGGGTAGCCTGTCGAGAGGTTTTTTGGAGAGCGGGACTTTCTGATACAAACGGGCCGCTTGCTGCATCTGCGACAGGTATAACGCGTGTTTTAGCTGATCGTTACGTTCTTTCACCAGTTGCTCGAGAGACTGGATTTGCTTCTCGAGTTCTTTGACCTTCTTTCGTAAGTTAGCGTTCTCGGTCTTCAACGCTTGCAGTTCGAGACGTCGTTTGACTCCGTCTTGTATGTCCTTGGTTTGGGCTCGACCCAAACCCATATGACCAAATAACAGACAAAAGGTGCATACGATCCACACAGTCCCGAAATCACGATCGAACATCGATTTCACTCCTAATACACAGCGTTGCGAAATGGAGAGGAAAGGGCGGAAGGATTTCCCGCCATCCCTGAGGTTACCACCTTCGTCCGAAACCACAACCCACCCGAACAGCAACCTCAATTTCGTTGTTCCAATTGTTTCACCCGCTCGCGGAGTTCGGTTAGCTCTCGCAAGATTTGCCTCTGATGTTCTTGAAGTTGCTTCCATCGCTGTTGTCGTCTTGGAACTGACCAGGTAGGTCGAGTTCGTAAACCTTCGTACCGTCCGCCCATCGATGGCTTGGCCACGGAAAAGGGACTGTGCCGCCCGTGTCTATGGTTATCACCAAGTTCTACGGTCAACATCAGACATCCCCGATCTCACAAGACATCAAGCCAGATTCAGAAAGCGTCTGAATAACTTCTTGGCAAAATGTTGCCGTTGCCTTGACATATACAGACTTGTCTGTATTATTAAGTCATGAGCAACACACGAACAACAAAAACTGGTGCACGCCAACGGCTCATCGAAACTGCTGAACGGTTATTCTATTCCAAAGGAATTCGGGCCGTCGGCATCGATAAAATCATTCACGAGGCCGGCGTTGCGAAGATGACCCTCTACAACCATTTTGCATCGAAAGATGACCTCATTTTGGCGGTCTTGCAACATCGCGAAAAGCAGGTCGATGAGATGTTCTCTCGAGCCATCGAGCGACACGTCCAAGACGGAAAGAATCGGCTCGAAGGCTTTTTCGGTGCCTTAAAGGCATGGTTTGAGGAGCCGAGTTTCCGCGGCTGTTCGTTCATTAACGCGTCGGTCGAACTCGCCGATGCCGAGCATCCGGCATGTCAGTTTTCGGCTGCTCACAAGCGTCGTGTTCACACGATGCTTCGAGAAATCGTCAAAGAAGTCGCCGGTGAAAAGGCCGAAACTTTGACACCAGCCATAGCTTTGCTGGTCGAAGGTGCGATCGTCACGGCTCAAATCGAACGATCCTCCGAACCCGCAGACGTGGCCAAGGATGCTACGTTGGCCCTCGTAGCCCAGGCGAAAACGAGATAATTTGGCGATATTCTTTTTTTGTGGAACACATAAACAGACCTGTCTGCACAAAAGATAGCCTCTCGCTCAAAAGGTACTCGATCATGTCTATCCAACCCGCAGAAACCCATAGTTTTGACGAGTACGTTGCCATTGTGGTGACCCTTCAGCCATACATCGATGCGGCCAAAACGGGCCACGGTGCGCTAATGCATTCAGTGTGGTTTGACCACGCCCGCGCCGTCGGTTCGCTCGGCGGCAATTCGATTAACCTCAACCCCGACGAGTTCACGGCACTAATCGACAGCGTTAGTGGCTCGCCGAACGCGCAATCGCGGATCGCGTCTATCGACTACCAGGGGAACACCGCGAGTGCTCGAATCGAATTCTACGACTGGGGAGGCGTTCGTTACACCGACTTTTTCGTGCCCTGTAAGCAAGATGGAAAATGGAAAATTAGCGGCAAAGTTTACGCTAACCACTCCCGTAGTTGATCCGTCCCAACGCCCCGTAACTCTTTCACTCTTACCACGATAACTCTGTTCAACACTATCCTTTGACTTGGAGATAGAATTATGACTGCCTTGAAAAATACTCGATCCGCACTGGCACTAGCGACCGTTTTGGCGATTGCTGCATTCGTTGGCCCGGTTCCCGCCACCCGGTCGGCCCCGGCAGGGGCACGGCCTTCTCCCACACCAGAGAATGTCGTCCAACAAGAGAACCCCAGAGCCAAAAAAGTCCCAAACACGCAAGTTTTGTATCGAACTGTCAAAATTGATGGGCTCGACATCTTCTACCGTGAAGCTGGACCCAAAGATGCCCCGACGGTGTTGTTACTGCACGGGTTTCCAACTTCTTCGCACATGTTCCGCAACCTGATTCCTGCGTTGGCGGATAAATATCATGTCGTCGCCCCAGACTATCCGGGCTACGGATACAGTTCGGCCCCATCCGTGAAGAAATTTGAGTACACGTTCGACAACCTCGCTACCGTGGTGGAAAAATTCACGAACAAACTCGGGCTGAAAAAATATTCTCTCTACTTGATGGACTACGGAGCACCGGTCGGGTTTCGGTTGGCCGCCAAGCACCCCAAACGAGTCGAAACTTTGATCATCCAAAACGGCAACGCCTACGTCGAAGGTATCGACAACGACTTTTGGAAACCAATCAAAGCCTACTGGAAAAATCGCACGAAAGAGCAAGGCGACAAACTCCGATCCCTTCTCACCCTCGCAGCGACCAAATGGCAATACACCCACGGAGTCCGAAACGTCGAAACGATCAGTCCCGATGCCTGGGACCACGTCCAACCACTGCTGGACCGTCCTGGCAACCAAGAGATTCAACTGGCCCTCTTCTATAGCTACGGGAGCAACCCACCGCTCTACCCGAAATGGCAACAATACCTACGCAAACATCAACCACCCACACTGATCGTTTGGGGCAAAAACGACGCGATTTTTCCAGCCGCCGGTGCCCATCCTTACAAACGCGACCTGAAGAACTTGGAGTTCCACTTGCTCGACACAGGCCACTTTGCCCTCGAAGAAGACGGTGCCACAATCGCACGACTGATGCGTCGATTCCTGGCCAAACAAGTGACTCGGTAACCTGTACTTTTTTGACAAAACAGACTGACCAGTCTGTATTTAATCCCGCTCCCCGGAGCAACACCAACTACTTCCACGGCCTTGCTGAGTTTCCACCAGCAAGGCCCGTTTAAAGTAAAAAAGTCCACCCAGAAAGCAACGGAGCAAAATCATGTCTTTACCCAATCCAGGTTTCCAAATCAGTCCAACAAACACGGCTTTGGTCATTACCGATCCTCAAAACGATTTCCTCAGCCCTGAGGGCGTAACCTGGGGCGTCGTCGGAGAGAGTGTCACCAAAAACCGAACGGTCGAAAACATCGGATCACTGTTCAGGGCGGCCAAATCAGCGAACATCCCAGTTTTCGTTTCGCCGCATTATTACTTCCCCCACGATCACCGATGGAAGTTCGAAGGGGCCTTGGAAAAGCTCATGCACGACATCAATATGTTTGACCGTAAGGGACCACTCAATCTGGAAGATTTCGAAGGCTCGGGAGCCGATTGGCTCGCTCCGTATAAGGAATACATCGACGACGGCGAAACTGTTGTCGTTAGCCCACACAAAGTTTACGGCCCAGAAACCAACGACCTCGTCCTGCAACTTCGCAAACGTAACATCGACCAAGTGTTGCTGGGCGGAATGTCGGCGAATCTGTGCGTGGAAAGCCATCTGCGTGAGTTGCTCGAACAAGGCTTTGAAGTTGCCGTTGTCCAAGATGCCACGGCGGCGGCGATTTTGCCCGACCTCGACGGATTCGCCGCGGCGACAACTAACTTCCGGATGTTAGCCAGTGAAGTCCTCAGCACCGACGGAGCCGTACAACGGTTGGAGCACATTCGAAAGAATTGAGGGAAAAAGAGAAGAACAGGCATCTGGTGTTGACTTCCTCTGCCTTTCTCGAACCGGCCTACCTGATGTTTGGGACCTGAGTGTTGTTCAAGAGTCAGTGATCGTTTGATCACTGTCGTTTTCGTCCATACTGATGATAAGTGTTTCTCCTTCGGGTAATGCCTCTCGCAAGATTTCTTGTTCAGATTCGCTCAGACGTAACTTGGGTTTCTAGGGTTGGTGCTGATAGCAGACCAACCCAGCGACCAAATGAACCAGGGCGTTGCAAGGACTGCGATGACGAGTATGACAAATCTGGCACACGTTCTTGACCTCGTCGTTGATCGTCTCGATCAGGCTGCGTTTTCGCAACAACAATTTCTTGGCCAACGGTACCGGACGGTTTTTCCTGCTCCGGCGGATGGGATTCACCAACTTCAAATGATCAGAAAATAGGTCACTGAACAATTGGGCCGAGGTGTAACCCTTGTCGCTGAACAAACGACCGGTGAGTTTCTGGACCATGTCCGGCACGACTGCCCGGTCGTCGACATTGCCCGCTGTCAATCTCGCGGCCAACAGTTCGCCTTGATCATTGACGACGATGTCGAGTTTGAAACCAAAAACCCAGCCCCATCGAGCTCTTGCCCAAGGTCCTCAAAGACGAGGTTTCGACTGATCCTTTTAGTGCCACAGTCGGGCAATCGAATCAAGTCGAGGAACTAAATGCCGGTGCACGCTCCGATACAAAACGGCAGTTAGGCACACAGCGGTCCAGCCAATTTATTGAGGATTCACAAGAACTGGGAGTACCTGACCAAGTTAGGGAACCCGGCTCATAGTGGAGCTTCCTCTATTGACGAGGAGGTTCCCATGTTCTTAAATAAACTTCCACTCCAAGACAGGCCGAAGTGGCGGAATTGGCAGACGCGCTAGATTCAGGTTCTAGTTGGGGCAACCCAGTGGAGGTTCGAGTCCTCTCTTCGGCATTCTTCTTAACCCATTTCCTAGCAATTGCTTAGGAAAATGGATGGTGACTGAAACCGCTTCAAACCAACCTACCATGCTTGGGAATGGTAACAAAAATGGTAACATTGAGGCGGTCATAGGGAATTCGTGTTGCACTAACTCCCAAGGAGTGCTACATGGCAGCCATCCAACAGCGAGGCAAAAGCATCCGTATCCTCTTCCGATTTCGCGGTAAACAGCGTTGTCTTCGTCTCGGAACGATTGACCTTGTCCAAGCTGAAAGTCACCTTGCGGAAGTCGAGGAACTGCTCGAACTTTTGAACAAAAGACGACTCACACTTCCACCGGAAATCGATATTGTCACCTTTTTAGAACACGATGGAAAAGTCCCCGCAGACATCCCCATCACCCCTGCAACGACGCATGATCTCACGCTGGGAGAACTGCAGCGGTCCTATTTCTGAACGTTCGCAAAAATTTGTGATCGTTTGATCACTACCAGTTTTGAATTTTT
>CAYRFQ010000138.1:0-17115 GCA_964423615.1 uncultured Alcaligenaceae bacterium
AGTTTGGTGGAGGTCTCGGTGGTGGTCTCGGCGGCATCATTGGCGGTGGCATCGTCGGTGGCCAGTTTCGCGGCGTTGGCGGCGGTGGCGGTGTTGGTGGTGTTGGTGGCGGTATTGGTGGCCTTGGCGGTGGTGGTGGTAATGTGATTGGTTTCTGATCCCTTACGTCTTTGGACACTCCACCTCGATAGCAAAACAAAGCCCCAACGAGCCGATGGCTCGTTGGGGCTTTGTTATTTCCGGAAGTTGGGAACTCATCGGCGTCAGGAAACAAGCTGGTAGAACAATTCTTCCATGTCGTCCTGTTGGTATTTCTCTCGCAGTTGAACCAGTGTCCCACACGCTTGGATCTTGCCGCGGCTGATGATGGCAACCCGATCACACAATTTTTCTACCTCGTGCATGATGTGCGTCGAATAGACAATGCACTTGCCCTTCTCACGAAGTTCTAAAATCGAGTTTCGAACGTTGCGGGCAACGAGCACATCGAGTCCAAGTGTCGGTTCGTCGAAGACCAACACAGGTGGGTCGTGGATGATGGCACGCGCAATCGAGACTTTTTGTCGCATTCCCGTACTCATCTTCGAGCACAGTAGATCGCGAAATTCATTCATCTGGAGATCGGAAAATACAGCCTCCATACGTTCTTTGAGGTGATCTCCGGACATCGCATACAGGCGCCCGAAATACTCCACCATTTCCCAAGCCGACATCCGATCGTAAAGGGCCGTATTCGCGGAAAGGAATCCGAGGTTCTGTCGGACTTCTCTAGGATTTGTCAAAACGTCGTGACCCGCCACACTCACTTTGCCGCGGGTGGGTCTCAGGACAGTACACAAGATTCGCATCGTGGTCGTTTTTCCTGCTCCGTTGGGACCGAGCAGGCCAAAGATTTCGCCAGCATGAGCTTCAAAACTGACGTCATCCACTGCAAGGACCTCGCCGCGGCGGAGGTCCCGAAACGACTTGGTCAGGTTCTCAACCTGAATCATGGTTTTGATACTCGTTGTCCCAGCAGGCTAAGAAGTGATCCGACCCGGCGTGCACCCAAGGGACTCTTGTACTAACCCAAACCGTAGGCAAAGTAAACCAAGACGGACCTAAATGCCGTTTGGCCCTGCCATCCAATACCAACAAGAGCATCCCCTTCGTCTCGGGCTATTCCATTAGCCTCCTTTTCCCGCGCCGACGGCCTCCGGCTTCGATTCCATGGCCTTGGCGCAGACGCTGGCGAGTGGACATTGTTGACATTGCGGATCAACTTCCCAACAGTAATCTTCCGCAAGGTATCCCACCAAGTCGGTGAAAATAGGCCCTTTCGCTTTGGGAACCAAGTGTTCCACGCTCGAGCGGACTGTGTCCGGTGCGACGGTCGGATCCTCGATCAGCCCAAGCCGCGACAGAACCCGGACCCCCGTCTCGTCGAGCGGAACAGCGTGGCCGCCAAGACTTTGTTGCAAGACCCACGCGACGCAAAAGTCGTTCGATGCCTGTATTCGCGTCAATTTCTCGGCAGCGATCTTGAGTCCCTTCTTCTTCAGATACTCCAGATCAAACGAAAACGTGATTTCAAAGACCTGTTGCAGAAAATCGATGATCCGTTGAGCCCGGACGTCTGGCTGGGAAAGATCGACCAAGGCATCAGCAATTTCGCGGGTGGAGCTGACACGAATTTCGTTCCAGTCAAAAAACGATTCGCAAAGGCTCGTGTAAGCTCGGTCGGCGACGACTCGCGAATTGCCTTCGCGACAAATCGCATAGATGAACTGCTCGAGAACGGGCCGACTATCGGCTTTAGAGTTTATCCCTACCGGGCCATCCGTGTGCTTCGGCAAGGTGGAAAAAACGGCGTTTAACGTGCGCTGTTTGTTGGACGTGGCTGGCATGATCGCAGTGCTCACTCCACAAAAAAAGGACAAAGAACCCTCACTCGCGGTCGTCATCGGGGGAAGTCAACGGGCCTTCCGCATCCTCTTCCGGAGACGACTGGGGTTCTGGTTGTTCGATTTCCGCAGACGAATCCTCTTCGTTTGCGGTACCATGTTGGGACAAAGCTTCGTTGATGAGGCGAGTGATCTCGATGCTCTTCTTCACCCCTTCGTCGAGAATGAATTTCAGAATGGGGGTGAAACGAGTCTTCAGGCGGGAGGCAAGTTTGGATTGGATGAAGCCAGCGGAGTGACGCAAGCCATGCATGCAAAGCTCTTGTTCGCTGGGTGAGCCCATTATTGACACGTACACTTTGGCTTGTTGCAAGTCAGCACTGACCTCGGCCCGAGTTACAGTGACTCCTTTGACCCGAGGGTCTCGAAGTTCAAAGAGGATTGTCTCGCTGGCCACTTCCCGGATGACCTGAGCAACCCGAGCGACGCGATGCGTTTTCATCCCGAATGCTCCATATCGTTGGTTTTGGTACTGCCAACTCGTTCCTGGCGACTCCGCTGCTCTCCTTGGACTTCGAGTGACAGGGGGCTGTCACTACCAGATAGGAAGTCGCTGCTTCTCTTCTTTTAGGAATGTCCTTCACACTTTCTATAAGCAAATCCTACAGAAGGCGAGGGCAGAAATTTCTTAGTCTTTTTACACTTCCATTTCATAGTCGACCATTTCGGCCACGGGATGGCTTCGTAAAGCTTCAAGGATTTTCCCAAATTCGAGCTTGATGTAGTGAGTGTCTTCACTAACCATGGCCATCCCAAGGACAGCCAACTGCCATTTGTCTTGCGCATCAACTTCGGCGATCGATACATTAAATCCGTTACGAAGGCGATCCTTAATGCTCCGGACCACTTGACGTTTTTGCTTCAGGCTTCTGGATTCACGCAGTAACAAGCGCACACTCAGCGAGCCAACTATCATGCTTCTTCCTTCTCGATGAGGTGGCAATGGTGTAAACGGAATTCCACTCTTTCGGGAGAGAAGAATGGATTCGTTACCAACCCAAGATCAACCACAAGACGAAAGGGGAGAGCCTGTGGTTAGTATCGGGTAAGAAGATCTCGCAAGTTCGTTTCGGTCAGTTTCAGAGCTTGGAAATTAGTCGAGAAATCACCAACCTCCATTCTCCAAGTCTTCATCCCAACATCACTTTCCTGTCCGCCAAGTTGGGAGGGACGACCGAACTCTTTTTTTCCTTCTTGTCTCACTGGGAACAACAATCTTGTGCGTTATCGTATTCCGTAGGGTAGGTTCCGAACTTATCCATCTCAATCAGTCCAGCGTCCGTTGTACTTCTTCGACACGGTAGGCTTCGATGACGTCGCCGACCTTGATGTCGTCATAGCCAGCAATTTTCAAACCGCACTCGAAGCCTTCGCGGACTTCTCCAGTATCTTCCTTGAAACGCTTGAGTGAATCTAGTCCAGCCGTTCTATCCGGCGGCGGATAGATGACCACGCCGTTTCGGATAAGACGAATCTTGCCCGAACGCTGAAGCACTCCCTGGGTCACGTAGCAACCGGCAACGGTCCCAACCCGGCTGATCTTGAACGTATCCCGGACCACCGCACGTCCCAAGTTGATGATTTCTTGGTGGGGCTTGAGCTTCCCTTCCAAGGCTGCTTTGATGTCGTCGGTGAGCATGTAAATGACGTTGTACTCGCGGATCGGGATGCCCTTTTCCTCAGCGAGCTGTTTGGCCCGATCGTCTGGGACCGCGTTGAAACCGACGATCATGGTGTTTTCGGGGGCCGTCAGGGCTAGTTGAACGTCACTCTCGCTAATCCCACCGATCGCCGCATGGAGGACCTTGACGGTGACTTCTGGGTGGTCCAACTTCTCGAGTTCTTTGGTGATGGCCTCGATGGAACCGCGGAAGTCGGCCTTGAGGATGACCTTCAGTTCGTCGACTTCGTGTTGTCCGAGCATCGACAGATCGAACGTTCGGGTCGGGGCGAGGGAGGCTGCCTGGTCGCGTTCCTTCCGCTTCTCGGCAATCTCACGAGCTTTGGACAAGTCAGGCGCTACGATGAAGGGGTCGTCGGCGTTGGGGACCTCGTCGAGGCCGGTAATTCGCACGGGGACCGTCGGACCAGCCTTTTCGATCGGCCGACCGAGGTCATCGTACATCATACGAATGCGCCCAAAGGCCGAACCACAAAGGATGACGTCTCCCCGATTGAGCGTACCCTCCTCGACCAACAAAGTTGCGATCACACCTTCTCCGGAAGATTGATTCGCCTCCAAACACAGGCCCTTGGCTGCCTTGTTGGGGTTCGCCTTGAGTTCTTTCAACTCGGCAACGACCGAGATGTTCTCAAGGAGTTCATCGATTCCTTGGCCAGTTGCAGCACTCGTTTCGACGAACGGAGTGTCCCCACCCATGTCGTCGGGCAAGATGTCGAGGCTGTAAAGCTGTTGACGGGTCTTGTCGATGTTGGCGTTGGGCATGTCGACCTTGTTGATCGCAATGACCAACGAGACTCCAGCAGCCTTGGCGTGGTTGATCGCTTCCTGGGTTTGAGGCATCACTCCATCCGTTGCCGCCACAACGATCACAGCGATGTCGGTGACTTGAGCACCACGGGCCCGCATCGCCGTAAAGGCTTCGTGACCGGGAGTGTCCAGGAACGTCACAGGTTTGCCAGCGTGTTCCACACGCCAAGCCCGGATGACCTGGGTAATGCCCCCGGCTTCGGTATCGACAACATTGGTCTCCCGAATCTTGTCCAACAAGGATGTCTTTCCGTGGTCGACGTGTCCCATGATCGTGACGACCGGAGCGCGGGAAACGAGCTCCTCTTCCTTGTCCGGCTCGTCGAACCGACTGACCAACAGTTCTTCGGCGTCGGGTGGGCGTTTGATTTCGATCTCGCGTCCGAATTCCAACGCCAGCTCTTCGGCCAATTCAGGCTCGAGATTCGTGTTGATGTTCGCTCCGACAATCCCCAAGTCCTTCAACTTGAACAGCATGGGAATGGCCTTTTGTCCCAGAGCTTCACTCAACGACCGAACGGTGATTGGCAACTCCAGAACCGCCGGCCCCTCTGGTTTGAGAATGGTCGGACGTTGGGGCTTCGCTCGACCCTTGGAGCCCTTACCCCGCGAGCCACGCAGCAATTCTTCTTCGTCCTCGTCTCCCAAGCCCGGACGTTGTTTCTTTCTCTCTTCGCGCTTCTTGCGGCGGAGTTCTCGGTCGGTCAACGCGCTCTGCCCGCCTTGTTGTGGGCTTGTCTCTTTGGCGTCGCGACCCTTCTTTTTCTTCTTCTTGTCCTTGTCTTTGTCCTTGCTGTCTTTATCATCCTTCCTGGACGTTCGACCAGAATCTCGTTCGCTTGGAGCCGCTTCAACGGACGCCCCAGACTCTATTTCCTTCATTTTCCGTTTGAGGATTTCGTGGTACGGAATCCCCAATTCGTCGGCTTCCTTCATCAACTCGGGAGTGAGTTTGACCAGAGCCTTTTGCTTGTCGGGTTCTTCCTTCTTCTTCGCCGACTTGCCTTTATCACCCAACTTGGACGACGCAGGTGGTGAAGTCAAATTGTGACCACTCGAGGGGGCAGGAGCCTTATTCGACTGCTGGACCCTCGGTTTCATGTCTGGTGGTGACTGAGGGGTTGGCGTCGGTGTCGATGGTTTTTTCGCTGGCTTGGGGCGTGGAGTTTCCTTCTCGCTCGATCGCGAGTTGAGGTCCCGAACCTTTTTGCTGATTTTCTTCGCCGACAAATCTTTCATCTTCCCGCTGCCCATGTTCCCGTACAACGAAGAAGGCGGGCCAGCAGTGGCTGGTGTGGACGGGGGAACCGGTTTCTCCGGTTTTGATTCAGGACCTTCGGCTTGTGGCGGCGTGGCCGGTTTGTCTGGAGCGCTGTCTTTCGGAGTCACCGGAGACGGCTCTTTTGTTTCCGACGAGTCTTTGGCTTGGTTGGTCTCTGCCGAAACTGTGGGCGTTGGTTGGTTTTCGGTGTTCGTTGGACTTTCCTCAATTATTGGGTCTGGTACCGGAGCTACAGTCGTCGCCTCGGGTGAAGCCGTTGGTTTTGGAGACTCAGTCTTTGCGGGAGCAGACTCGTTCAATTCCCCCTTCACGGCCGCGGGTTCCGGCGTTGGCTGCATGGGTTCCTCTGCCGAGACTTCTGGCTCTGGTTGAGGAAGCGTTGCAGAAATTGGCTTCTCTGCGGACTTTTCGGGGGCCGGTGCTGGTGGTTCTTCACCGAGAGGTGTTGGTTTCGAATCAGTCGTAGGTTGTTCCGGGGCCGTCGGAGCAGCGGGTTTGACCGGAGCGTCCGCTTTGGCCGGCGTCGTCTTCGACGGAATCTCGTCAGGACTCGCAGCCGGTACGGATCTCTTTGTGTCTGGCTCGACCTTCTCTTGGATGCCCTCCTTCTGTGGAGCCGGAGGCGGTGTTGGTGGAGTCGGCTTCGTATCCGGAAGGTCATCGTCCGCCGCCGGCCGCCCTTTCGTAGGGCGCCGACCGCCAAGATCGCGCATCTTGTTCACTTTACCCGCGACCGGTGGTATAACTGGTGCGGACGGAGCAGGGGCGACACTTTTTGCGGGCGTGGGGGCGCTTGACCCCTTTTTGACCAAGTCTTCAATCATGTCGCGCTGATCTGGATCGACACTACTGAGTTGGTTTTTCAGATCCAGACCGTTTGCTCGACACAGTTCAAGCAAGTCCTTACTGTCCATATTGAGTTCACGGGCCAGTGCGTAGACGCGAACTTTCTCTTTCGTCAAGCGGAACTCCTCTGGCAAATCATCGGAAACACAAAGGCGATGTACGCGATCGAGAGCACAATTATTGTATTGTAACTTTCTTGCGTAACTTGAAAAGGGGATGTTCTTCCGGTCCCCATATGGATTTTTGAGTTTGGAGCTTCCAGCCAACTCGATTCGCAAGCAAAACCTCTTGTTTTCGTGGCTTGCGTGGTAAGGAAGGCGATAGCCGTTTCCAAACTGTCCTGGACAACTTATTTTTCCTACAGTTGACAGACTAGACGCATCCATTCGTCGAGAAGTTCGGAAACATTTTGGAAGCCGAATAGAAATCAGGATTTCTTTAGACCGGCCCATCCAGAACAACGAATGGAACACATACTAATCTTATATCTTATTGGTGAAGACAAGTAAAAACACCTGCCTTCCGTTTTGAGAATCTGCGCCGGAGACCTTGAGATTCCTGAAAACGTTTCACTCATCGGTCACTTTTGACTCTTGGGCCTCAGGCAGTGGCTCGTGGGATTCTTCTGCGTTTGATGGAGAAACAAAAGTCGGTTCGTCCGTCAGGACTTCTTCCTCGTCAGAAACTTCGTTCGTCGGCTCTGGAGCTTCCTGCGGTTCCAAGGAGTCGTCTTCCTCGTCCATTTCCGTGGACAATTCTTCGGGTGGTTGTACCTCGTTTTCGAGTGGATCTTCACCGAGTTCTTCGTGCTCGGGCACCGCCGGCGAGTCTACCACATCCTGACTCACCTCTGCATTACCCTCAGAACCCAAAGGCTCTTCATCTGCCGTTTCTGTGTCCAGAAGGACTTCCTCTTGGGCTTCTTCGTCTCCAGCATCTTCGGAAGACTCATCCAAACCATCCACCTCACCGATGGCCTCTCCCTCAAGCGTGGGAGCTTGTTGCTCCGCTTCGGGCTCGGCGTCGGCAAGCCCCTCCTCGGCGATCGAATCCGGTTCGGCGAATTCCTCGGCGGTTTCGTTCGGGGCTCCTTCTGGTTCCGACCCAGGTGGTGGCAACGAGACGTCGATCCCTCTTTCCATTTGTTCGGCAGCGTATTCGGCATACGCAACGATTTCCTCGGCCAGCGTGGAATCCAACTCGATCAATCTCTCGCGGAGGATCATCACCAACTCCGGCCCGTCGTTGAGAGAAAGGTCGTCATACGACATGAAGCCTTCTTCGATGAAGGCTTCGACCATTTCTTCATCGGTACCCGGGATGGCACTAAACCACTGAATCGCCTTCTCGATGCTATCTTCCATTTCCTCGATCGTCATGACTTCGATGTCCCAACCGACGAGCTTACTCGCGAGTCGAACATTTTGTCCACGACGACCAATGGCCAAGGAAAGCTGGTCTTCTTTGACGACCACGACGGCTCGACCGGGCCGAGGGTAAAGGAACACTTCTTCGATCTGGGCTGGCTGCAAGGCGTTGGGAATCATGACTTGCAGCGAATCGTTCCACCGAACGATGTCGATTCGCTCGCTGTTGAGTTCTTCGACAATGTTTTTGATTCGCGAACCCCGGACTCCGACGCAAGCGCCGACGCAGTCGACTTTCAGGTCGATACTCGAAACAGCGATTTTGGTCCTGTGTCCTGCTTCCCTGGCGACCGCTTTGATCTCGATGATCCGTTCCTGGATTTCGGGTATTTCCTCCTCGAACAAGCGGCGGACGAATTCCGGATGTTGCCGCGACAAGACAATTTTGACTCGCTGCCCCGCTTTCCGGACATCGAGGATGACAGCCTTGATGCGGTCGTTGACGTGATAGGACTCGCCCGGAATTTGCTCGCTCCTGGGCAAAATCGCTTCGGGGCGTCCCAGGCTGACGATGGCCGAACCCGATTCGTGTCTGGTGACAGTCCCGGTCACCAGGTCCCACTTCTTGGCCGTGAATTCGTCGAAGACAGAGTTCGATTCCGCTTCTCGAATCTTCTGGATCATGACGTTCTTGGCCGCTTGGGCGGCAATTCGCCCCACGACCCGAGGCTCGATCTGCTCGTCATCCTTCACGACTTCGATCGCTCCAGTGTTGCGGTCGATCGTCACGAGGACGCCAGATTCTTCCCCAAAGTGTTTCAGGGCGGCGAGTTGGATCGCCGACTCGATGCCGTCGAAGATGACTTCGCGCCTGATGTTCTTGTCGCGCTGCATCTGGTCGACGAGTCGAAGTAAATTGGCGGCACTATTCATGCTGGCTGACTCTGTTGTCTAGTAGATTGGCCGATCGATATTGTTATCGCGGGCCACACTTTAGGTAATATCAATGTCTATTATGTTGCACAGTTTAGCTTTCCGGGAATAAAAAAAGTGGGACCGAGCCCACTTTTACAAAACCCACACGAAGAAAACAGGCCGTGGCGGGTCTTCAGATCCCCAACGCTTGTTCCGTGATGGCATCGAACGGGAGTACCGCAAGAGGAGATATGTACGCCCAAACACAATCTCCAGGACAGAGTGTTTCGCGATCGGGCCGTTCCCCGTGACGGTATTTCTCCGAGTGTCGGTAGCAAAGGCTCCGAAATTGCAGCCCATTGGCCAAACTCACCAACGTGGCCAACGCGAATCCACCATAATGCTCAACGGAATCTATTCGACATTTTACTCCGAGAGTTCCCGAGGAATCTACCCGAGTGGCGTTTTCTCGGGATTCTGGTTCCGGTGATTCCTGTGTCATCCGCTCGACACGAACATTTTCCGCTCGAAAGACGATTTGCACTCGCGTGGAGATCGTCTTATCGTCAACCGGTCCTGAGGAACTTGAAACGCCTTGTTGGGTCGCCTCGCAGGCCTTTTCATGCCGGGAGTAATCGCCTCCGATTCTTTTCCCTTTATCTGTTATACCAAGAACTATGTCCGGGCTTAACGGCAATTTCCAGCCATCGCGGAGGAAAAAGCCGCTTTCACCCTCCCAAATTAGTTCTCCTTCGACAACGTTTGGGGGTGGCCATCCAAGAAACTTCGCCACAAAAAGAGTCCGTGGTGCCGCCAACAAGGCCATTGGCGGACCAACTTGCTCGAGCCGACCGTCACGCAGGATCGCGAGTTGGTCGCCAAGCGCCATCGCTTCGAACGGGTCGTGGGTGACGTAGAGAATCGTCATTCCGGTTTTCAGGTGGAGTTCCTTCAAGGCCGTGCGCAATTCGCCCTTGATCGGAGGATCGAGACGACTCAAAGGCTCGTCGAGCAATAAAATATCTGGCTGCCGTAAGATCGCCCGACACAAAGCCACCCTTTGTTGTTCGCCTCCGGAGAGCTCATAAGGGTATTTCGACAGGAGGGGATCGAGACTCAAAAT
Organism: uncultured Alcaligenaceae bacterium; assembly: GCA_964423615.1. Classification (GTDB taxonomy): domain Bacteria; phylum Planctomycetota; class Planctomycetia; order Gemmatales; family Gemmataceae; genus CAYRFQ01. Next base: position 9,968 of record CAYRFQ010000138.1, read on the forward strand.
TTCCCGGATGCTGCGCTGTTCGTCGGCATCTTGCTCGGCCGGGGACTTCTTGCCAAACCAACTTGGCCATCTGCGAGGTCCTCTTGGAAACTCCAAATTCCGGCGGACGGTCATGTGGGGATAGAGCGTCGGTTGTTGCACCACCATCGCTACATTGCGCTTGTGTGGTGGAAGGCTGCCAACATCCTTACCACCGAATAGGATTCGTCCACTCGTCGCCTTCTCCAACCCCGCGATGAGTCGCAACGTGGTCGTTTTTCCGCATCCGGAAGGTCCGACAATCACGGTGAAGCTTCCGCCCGAGACGTCCAACGAAAAATCCCGGACGGCATCTGTGCCGTCCGGGAAAGTTTTTGCGATTGCTTCGAGGCGAACACCGCTTCCGACTCTCTTTCGGGTAGCCATGAAAGAACCTACATCAACCCAGTTTGTATCGGGTGACGACCTCAATAATCAAGACGAGGCGTCACTCACGTGTCGACAACTCTCCTCTTGGGCTCCTACTTTTTCGCAACCGTCACGGTCGTTGAGCTGACGATTCCATTACTCGAAACGATTTCGATGGGAAACGTACCCGGACGCAAAACACGGCCCTTCCAGACCACGTAACTTGTGTTGTCCTCGTTCGGGGCGGGAATGGGTTGGATGGTGTTCCCTTCCAGAAGTTTCATGCCCTTGGGCAGTTTCAACGATAGGGATTGGCTCTCGCCGGGATCCTTCACATACGCCCGAATCAGGAAAATCCCTTTCGGTTCGAACGAACCAGACAATTTCAAACGGACGAGTCCATCGTGAGTCAGTCCTCCCGCGATCCCGGAACCATAGCCCCAACTGAAGATTCGAGTGGCACCGGGAGCGAGTTTCTTCTCGGCAAAATAGATGACGATGTCGGAATCGCCATTGATCCGCTGCGGGGCAACTTCCCAGGCATTCGTGTAACCGTGCCGGGTCAAAACAAGTTTACTCGGCTTTTCCCCGCCGCGTTTGGTGTTGAAATTGAAGTAGGCCAGGTTCCCAGGCGACTGCAAGTTCGAGTTTTCGATCGAGATGAGGTATTTCGGAATTTCTTTACCGACCAGAGACACACCGTTGAGGATCTTTTTCGGGTGTGTCGTTGGAGACCAGAAGACCGGCCCATCGGTTCGGCCATTGTACATGTCGATGCGAATTCGCAGGCCGACCTTTTTCGCTTTTTTACCCTTGTTCACGATCTTGTAGCGAAACAAGAACGCGTCCCTTTTTCGTTTCTGTCCTCGCTGAGAAGGGCCAGGCAGCGTGCTCGGGACCAGGATTTGTTCTTGTCGAACTTCAATGTCTGAGTATCGCCACAAGTAGGCCCGACCCGTCCGCGATTTGCCTCGTCGGTCCGGACCCAACGCAATGGAACTGGCGTTGCTGACCTGTGTTATTGTGCCGTCGATCTTAAACTTGTGATAGCCCGTCCCATTACTGATGGTTAAGCGTTTGCCGCCGAGGGTCTGCAATCCAAACGTCATGTTTCCGGACGACCCGTGCCGAATCCGGACGGTGGGATCGACGGGGAGAGTTCCACCCTCCGTCGATTCTTTGACGTTCGTTTTGACAGGTGCGATTTTGATCTCGAAGGGAGCCTTGCTTGTCTGGGCTCGAACGGAATCAGACTCCGACACGCCGGCGACGAATAAGACGACCAAACAAACGAATGCCCTTACCAAGACTTTTCGTCCGATGGGATCGCGGTGGATAAAATGTGAAACCATCTGGGACTCCAGTTTTTCCCGTGTAAACGCGGAGACGGAATTGTTGTCTGTTCTTTTTGATGTGTTGTACCACATCTTTAAGACGAACAACACAACGAGTGGAAACTGAAATTCCTTCAATGAAATAGTGAGACCTGCACAGATATATGGCAGCCCCTCCGTGAGCCGCCCGCAGGCCAAGAAGAAGCGGACGCGGGCAGTAGCACGCACTCACGCACACTCGCTGGCGGATAATTGATTGACGTGGAGTTTTTTCATAGATCGCCCGAGAAAACACCTTTTCCTGGAAGGGTGTGACAAGCGTAGGCGGAGACAAGCGTAGGCACACCAAAAAATCCGATACGCTTGGGTGCTCTAATGTCGTGGTGGATCATTCCTCGCGACTGCATTCGAGCCTCCTTGAAGCGGTTCGACTCGCACGTCATCAAAGTACACCGTCCCGATGCCGCTTAGAGCGCACGTCACCTGAACGATTCCGTTTGCCGGAACGCGACGAAAGACGGAATATTTCTTCCACCCAACTTGACGGCGCCGAGTGTTGGGATCGACCACAGTGGTCGCCTCTTTCAACCGAATCGCCAACGGCTCACCTCCTGCACTGTCGAACACAAGAGCACCATCGACAGAGGCCTGGATCGGACGTGGAATCTTGATCCAGTAACTGACCCGGACGAGGGAACCCGGGCGTAACTTGACGGGCCTGCTGGTGATGGCGAGGTACGTTCGCTCCAAAGCTCCGGGAGGTCGCCCGGGATCCTTGGCTGCCACGTGGAGCATCGCACACACCTGGCCTTGTTTCGGCTCCGTTCCAAAATCTTTGGTCTTGGCATTGACGCGTAGGGCTCGCAAATCGACTGGATCGAGATTGTCGATTCGTTCCAGTTCCCACGTCGGTGGCCCTTTCTGGCCCAAGTCTTCAAAATCGCCATCGACAAGCAGGTTGCCTCCCGGGGCCGTTTGGCGGATAGCGCCCACCATCTGCCAAAACTTTGGCAATGTGTAGTAGCTTACGGCGTGCGGAACGGCCACTGGACTGCTCAACCCACGGACTGCCTTTTCCCACTGCATCCGCTGCAGAATACGGACGGGTCGGAGGGCTCGTTGCGCTTCCCTGTAAGCTCCTCCGAACAACCCCTTGTTCCACTTCGCTCGTGCGCTGAGCAACCTCGCATTGGCTCGAGCCAACAACTCGTCGGATTCGGAAACGGCCTGTCCGAGTCGTTTCAGTTGGGATTGGACCCTCTGGACTTTTTCGAGTTCCAATTGGGCCTGGTTGTGGGCGAAATGGGCCGCAGATTTTCTCCACCACTGGGCTCGTTCCTGGAACCACACAACTAGTTTCGTGTCTCCAGTGAACACGACGGCGGTGGTCAACCCAAACTCGGGCAAGGTTACCTTGAGGCCACCTGGTTCGCGACGAACATTCAGTGACCGTACTTCTCCGGGGGTCACTTCCCACGCTTGCATGGCTTGAGACACTTGCGGTACGAGAATTTCGAGCTTGTTTGTCGCCGACTGGCCTGGCACGAATTGTGAGCCCGTGCCCAGCCACATGGGCAATACCAACACGCCGCGCGACGTCCGGAAAACGGCTGCTTCGACATTCGGGTTCGACGTCTTGATCCACTTCGGAGCACCGGGAGTGGCGAGCAGCATCGGCTCGAGCATTTCGAGTTCTTTGTTCAACAACGCAACGCCATACAATCGATCTCGCCCCTGGTGCGTGTCGGCGAGAAATCGATCCGACCAATACGCGACACCTTTGTATCCCGCTCCGAGAGCCGTGTACGTGAGCAATCGCACTTGAGCCGGGAGTGGGCCGAAGGGCTCGGCAGACGCATCATCTTTTTGTTTGCTTTCGCGTGTGCTTGGATCACTTTGTTCGTGCAGGAGTTGGAGATGGGACTCGGGCGTGTGGTTTTGAATCCAAGTTAACATGTACGTGCCCGGGCTAGCCAGCAACCGACGCTGGGTCAACCATGTCTTGTAGTCCTGCAAATCCAGCCCTGTCATGAGCGGCCATCTGTGGACTCCAACGATGTTCACTGTCTGCGAATACTGGTCAAAACCGCTCCAAACGTTCGCACTTAACGGACGCTGAACGGGATGCACATTTTGAATAGCCCTGGCCAGTTGACCGACCGTTTGAGCTTGCTCTGCTTCCAAGGCCGTTCCCACATCCCAGAAGAGGACCGCGGGAGACTGCGGAAACTTGGCGACTTTGCGAGAAACGAGATGGCCAGTCGACATCAAAGGCAACTTCGGGACGAGCCAAAAGCCGCGCCTGGCGGCCTCGTACAACACCGTGTCGTTGGCCTCATCTTCGACCCAAAGGGTGTTGAAGCCTGCCTTTCGCAAGACCGCAAGCGGCGTGTCGGTGTGCCGAATTCCACGAATGAGATACCGGTACTGACCAACCGTGAGGTGACCCGCGTCGAACTTGACCATGGCCCCTCGACGGACTTCGTTCGGATTGTCTGACGGCTGCCCGGGGTGTGGCTCAGGCGGAGCCACAGGCTCGGCGAGTGGACCGATGTCCAGATCGTCGATCCAAATTTCGTTCGGCCCCGCCCCGCCATACACGTTCAGCATGATGGCGTCGATATAGGCTCCCGATGTGTCGATTTGCTCTCGAAGCTGCCGCTGCATCAGGTGCTTTTGTTCTTGCAACAATTTGGGCAAATTGGCAAGATCCAGACGCCGCCAGCGACCGGGTGAGGTATAGACATCGCCCCTGAGCAACGTCGTCATCCGATCTTTGATGCTGCCTGAGTCACGCACGTTCGGCAACACGACTCGGGCCACAAGCTGAACACCCTGGACGTTGGCTTTGACATATACGCTAATGGCCAGTTCTTCGGTGATCTTGGCTCTGCCGATGGGATATTGATAGTAAATGTGGCTTCCGTGTTTTGCCTGAATCTTGATGTATTCGGACCGCTGGCCATCGTGAGCCGCCTGGTTCGTTCGAATGTGGGATTTCTCGATGTACTCGACGTTGCTCGGGCCTTTCACCCAAGTCGTGTCCTCCGATTCGAAAAAGTCTCTTCGAAAGTGTTGCCCGAGCCCAGTCGTTGGAAAACAACAAAAGACCAGAACGATGGACGCAAAGAGCCACGACATCCAGGCTTCCTTCGTTTGTCCGACGCCTGCCCCCTTGCCTTGCCGGCCCTTCGGCCGGCGGGGGTGTGAACCAGGACCAGGTTGCTCATGGCTTCGGCAACTATGGTAGTTGGGGACAGACATAAAGAGAGCCCTCCTTTGGGACCGAGGCACGATCGAAGAAGGGCGTATTTACCAGAGAACGTCGGTGGCGTAAATATCAAGTCGGAGAGGAAAAAGTAGCAGCACGCTCCGCCTTCGGAACGCCAAAGTAACAGAACGCTCCGTCGTGCCGTCCGCCTCTGGAATCCGTTCGGAAACGTAAATCACCCTGTGATCCGGCCATTCCCGGCACACGCACGACAAGACTCGATTTTGTCCTCGGGTGTCAACGCCACCTTCCCACTTCCTTGACATCGAGGACAAACCCAACCCCGAGCTTTGTCCGATTGAAAGGCGTAATCGACGAGGAACTTCACTCCCCCCAACACGACCAACGGCGTGACCATGACGAAGAGCAAAGGAGGCAGCCGTTCTTTTCGCCCGGCGTTGACATGGAGAGCGTAAAGCACTCCGATTAGAACAAGACCACCAAGCACTAGAAGGGTGAGCCCATTGGAGATACGCAACCGTGGTTGTGGATTCGAATTTTCGGCCTTATCGCTCATCAAGGATTCCTTTTTCTTTGTTGTTGAGGCTGACGCGATTCTTTTGTTCCCAGTACCGACGAATTCCATTCACGCCTTTTCGTTCCGCCCACTGGTTCAACTCCTCCCGGTTGCCATCATAGCTGTAGTAGGGAACAGCTTTCCCACAGGAAGTCTGAACCAAATCGATGGCTACGTCGATCACTTGACGGGCTCCCGGGATGGCTGGGAAGAACGTCAGTAACTCCTCCCACTTCTCATCACATGGCTGGTAGACATTCGCGTGACCGATAAGCCCGCAGCATTCTAGGTTCCCCCTCAAACTTTGGAACGTTAGGACTGCCGGATAAATAACTGTCGCATTTATCCGGCAACCCTTGCGGGGAGAAGGCCAGATCTGAGCGAAGCGGGAAACGCAGCGTCTTGGCCTGAGAACTTTGGCGACTCGGACCTGTACCACCTGAGTTTCGTTTAAGCAATTTCCACAAAGTTTTTTTCAGCAGGTGGTTTGTGTCGATTGAGCCGTCTGGGATTGCAGGTCTGTCGGAATTGGAAATGGGCAGTCCAGGGTGTTGGGAATCAATTGTGTTTACCTGATCCAATTTCTTCCCGGAGATACACCCGTGCAACTGCTTACTTTGTTTTGCCACGTCGATGACTTTTGTCAAGGTTTTGAACCTCAGTTCCAAGCCAGATTACTCGAAACCGGAGAACGCCGACGCCGACGAGCCTCGCGTCTTTCCAACAGCGAAATCATGACCATCTTGATTTTCTTCCATGCCTCCAACTACCGGACCTTCAAGCACTACTACCTCATGCTCACGGTCCGCCACCAAGCCGAATTTCCCAACTTACTCAGTTACTCGCGGTTCGTAAGAATCCTCCACAAAGTGGCCGGACCACTTTGTGCCTACCTGACATTTTGCTTCGGAGCGTGCACCGGTATTTCGTTCATTGACTCGACTCGTTTGCCCGTCTGTGGAAACAAGAGGATCGAGAGAAATCGCGTCTTTGAGGACATAGCCCAGTTGGGCAAGAGTTCGATGGGGTGGTTCTTTGGGTTCAAACTCCACATCGTTGTCAATGACCAAGGCGAACTGTTGGCCGCGAGATTGACACCAGGCAACGTCGACGACCGGGCAGTTGTGCCGGACATGGTCCGGAACCTGACGGGTCATTTGTTTGGCGACAAGGGTTACATCTCGGCCCAGTTGTTTAGTGACCTGTTTTCCGATCATTTGAAATCGGTAACTCCCATCCGTCGGAACAGGAAAAACCGTCTGGTACCGTTGGCCGAGAAGTTGTTGCTGCGAAAACGCAGCCTGATCGAGACGATCAACGACCAGCTCAAAAACGTCTGTCAGATCTGTCACACACGCCACCGTAGTGCTTGCAACGCGATGGTTCATTTGGTAGCTGGGTTGGTCTGTTATCAGCACCAACCCAAGAAACCCAAGTTGCGTCTGAGTGAATCCGAACAAGAAATCTTGCGAGAGGCATTGCCCGAAGGAGAACCACTTATCATCGGCATGGACGAAGATGGCAGTGATCAAAAGATCACTGGCTTGTAAACGAAACTCAGGTTACGAGGCCTTTGAGCCGTCGGTGGCGAGGGAGTATGTCCGGCGGATCGAGTTTTGTTCCACGCCCAAGCACGGCA
>CAYRFQ010000139.1:0-17033 GCA_964423615.1 uncultured Alcaligenaceae bacterium
TCGTTTTCTTCTTCTTCTTCTTCTTCGTCTTCTTCTTCTTCTTCTTCTTCGTCGTCTTCTTCTTCGTCGTCTTCTTCGTCCTCGTCTTCCGGCGTACCCGGAGCTTCATCTTCGGGCTTTTCATCCTCAGGCGAAGCGGCACTCGCTTTGGCTTCTTCTTGTTCGGGAGTGTCTTGTGTTTCCTGGTCTTTCTTCTCTTTTTCGCTCATCCCGATACCGCTCCTATCTCGCGGATTTTGACGCCAGGGATCCAAAAAACTTGTTGAAACTCGATCGCAAGCGTCGGGTCGTACTGTATGTTTCGATTGTTACTCTGAATAAGTGATAATAGGAGTCGGAATCGTGATGGTCAATCCGCGTTTTTGAGTTGTCAACACAACAGAAACGAGAGAGAATGAGTAAGAAGCAAGGAAAGGGCTAAATTTTCCAGTTCCAACTCTGCGCCAGCAGCACCCAGGAGCGAAGTTGATGAAGTATCTAATATCAGGCTTGCTTGCGTTCGTTGCCACCTTGGTGGCGGGCGAGGCAACATTAGCCCAAGTGTCCGTCCGAACTCCATTCGTTCGGGTAGACGTCGGACCTCCGGGGATTGGCGGCGTGAACGTCGAAGCTCCGTTCGTACGAATCCGCGTGCCCTCTCGCACGGTTTCTTATTATCCTGGACGCACTGTCGTTCAGCAACCACCAGTCGTTCAGCAACCACCAATCCTCCAACAGCCGCGAGTCGTCCAACAGCCGCGAGTCGTCCAACAACCTCCCGTTGTCCAGCAGCCGCGAGTCGTCCAACAACCTCCCGTTGTTGTTCAACCTCCCCCAAGCGTCATCGTTCCGCCGCGACCAAAAACGTTTGTATTCCCGGGCGTCATGACGCATTACCAGCTGGCTCGGATGATTCGCCCGTGTGCTGGCAAGTACGACGTGACTCTCATTCACTCGAAACGGGGAAGAGCGGTTCGGGTTTGCTTCGAGCTGCCGCCTGGGAACCCACGAATCAACGTCAATCGCCATTCCCTGGAGTTTGATTATGGGCGGTGCGAGGTCGAGATTCGATTCCGTTGCTTCGGTCGCGTGACGGTTGACTATGATGATTAACGATCGCTGTGAGAATAGGTTTCGTTCTGTTCCACACGAAAGGTCGGCGGCGGTCGGATCGAGAAGTGGCTTGTTGGTCATGGATCGAGAATCCGATACGCCGCTCGACAGCGTCTTTTGCGACACTTCTCGAGCCGACTGTCTGACGCCTGTTCTTTTTGGCGTGTGCTACCAATGCTCTAACGGTTGCGGACGAACGAATCGTTCTTCTTATTGATGCGAGCGATTTTCAACGTCGTTCCGGACCAGGCATCTTTGATCCGCCAGCTCTCACCAAGATTCGTCCCCAACTTCACAGATTCTCCCTGGCGAACGTAGCGATAGAACAACTCTTCGGTGACATCTGTTTCACCGAGGCGCTGAACCCGGTAGTAAATCACCATAGGTGATTGATTTCGGTTCGTGATGGTGTAGGTCGCGTTGGGCCTGTTTCTGGACCAAGTCGTTTTGTCCGGCAACGTGAACGTCATCTTTTTGCGGTCGTATTGAAGCGATTTCGTGGTATTACCGGAGCGAAGGTTGAGGACCAATCCTTTGGCGGTGTAACTTCGAGTTGCTTCCCCGAGACTATACAACCGCTTATCTTTTTGTGTCTGTTTGTTGGGGTACGGCGAGGGCAAGCGATAGGCTGACACGGTTCGCCCCAGATCGGCCAACAAAATCACTTCTGCTTTTGACGAAACATAAATCCCACCGACGTCGTTCGAAAGTGCCACGACAGTTCCACGCTTGGGCTGGCCGGTTTTGTTTCGGACTCGATTCAAGGTACTGAACTTCCCCGAGTTGTTGACTGCAATGATGCGATCCTTGTTGACGAATTCCATGGTCGATTTTTCTACCGCCCCTTCGTAGCTGTCCAGACCCAAGCGACGAAAAGGGAATACAAATTTGGCTTTGTTGATTTGCATTTCCAGGCCGTTCGGCGTGGAGTTGATATAAATGTTGAACTTTCCGTTGGACCACCAGCCATCCGGAGCGTACTTTCGCGGCTTCACCGGCGGTGCCCAACGTGGAGCCCAACGACCAGGCCATTTTGGTTTGCCGTTAAACATGACGAACGTGTCATACACCTTGTACGTCTCACGCGGATTGTTCTTTCGGACCATGGAGATGTAGTGATCTGTTGTAGCCGTTGTGGTGAGTGCCTTCTGAGGGCTGCCTGCACCAGCCGGTATGAGAGACCAGGCACGCAACCCCTTGTTGAGAATTCTCATCTCCTGTGACGTGTAAATGTAGCGTTTTCGACCTATGTCTGCCCGAGTCGGAGTCGGCGGCAAGACCAACGCGGAAAGAACGAGCGCCGCCGTGACGAGCCACCGATTCGGAGCAAGCGTCCCGTTTGGATGGACGATGAATCGGAGTGAATTCACAAATTTCTCCTGAAGAGAGAGGGTAAGAGAAACATCCAAGAGGCGATCCTCTGGACGATCGCGGAAACATTTCGGATGCATAAGGTTTGCAAGGTCGTTTTGTGGTTTCCTTGAACACCCAACCAACGTCCACGCCCAATACATTCCCTTTCGGTGATCCGAGCGGACAAGAAATCCTGAAATGATCGCTGGCTTTCGGAACGAGTAGCGGATTCCGAAGACTCCACCAACGAGCCATCTCAACATCGACAACGAACTGCCCAGGCGACCTTCGATTGAATTGGCCGTCGGCACCGATAAACTGACTCCATGTCCTCGATCGAGCACGGTAGCCCAGTTCCATTTCGAGGTCGCAACGAGGCAAGCCTGATTTCTCTTACTCATTGGACTCAACTGGAGTTTGTTCTTATGGCGGATTTGGTTCCCCCCCACGGTGGCGTTTCCGAACTCATCAATCGGCAAGTTCCCGAAGCCGAGGTAGCCGACTTTCGGGAGAATGCAGCGTCCTGGAAACGCGTCCCGATCACCGATGCCGACCTCTCGAGTTTCTACCGCATGGGCGACGGAGGGTTAACTCCCCTCACTGGACCCATGAACAAAGAGACCTACGACCGTGTTCTCGACGAATCAGTGATTCACTCGCAAGGGAAGCCGTACGCGTGGACGATTCCCATTTCGTTTCCTGTCGATAAGGAGCTTGCTGGTTCACTCAAGGTAGGTGAGACGGTGGCGTTGGTCAATAGCCAGGACCAGATCGTTGGATCGCTCGAGATTAACGACCTCTTTCCGTGGGACAAAGCCCGCTACATCAAGAGCGTCTATGGCACCGAACGAACGGATCACCCTGGTGGCCACATGACGATGAACGACTCGCGCGAGATGTTGCTCGGCGGGGAAGTGCGTGTGTTGCCACAACCCAAGCATCCCGAATATGGACAGTACGTGTTGGCTCCGACGGAAACGCGAGCGTTGTTCCGCGAGAAGGGTTGGAAACGAGTCGTTGCGTTTCAAACGCGAAACCCACTCCACCGGGCCCACGAATACGCTTTGATCGCCGGGATCGAACGGCTGACACGTGATGGCCATTTGGCTGGTGCCGCTCTCAATCCGCTCGTTGGCGAAACGAAAGGCGATGACGTGGATGCGGCGACACGAATGCAAACCTACCGCGCGGTGGTCGAAGGAAAGGTGCTCGGCGAGGGAGACATTGACGAGGAACTTTGGAAGAGCGTCGGTCGGAACTTCCACGACCATCTGTTGTTGATTGGCCTCGACATTAAGATGTTCTACGGGGGTCCCAAGGAAGCGGTCATGCACGGCATCTATCGGCAGAACTTCGGTTTCACGGACATCGTCATTGGCCGCAAACACGCCGACGCTCCCTTTGACGACAAGACGGACATATGGGAACCTCTCGCGGCCCAGGAAATCTTCGACAACCTCGCTGGGGAACTGCACATCGAGCCCGTGAAGGTTGGATTTGCGGCCTTTTACGAAGAGCTTGGACGTGTTGGATTGGTGGACGAATACGCCCCAAAAGGATACAAGACCGTCTCCATCAGCGGACGGGAAGTGCGAGAGCAACTGCGAGCCGGACAGATGCCCGACCCGCGAATCATGCGTTCCGAAACGGCCAAGATTCTCATCGAACGAATGGGACAGAAGTAACTCAGATTTTACTCGAGCGACGAGCCATTATGGAGAATCCAGTTTTTGGGTGTTGTCGGACGGCGGGGACAAAACGAGTTCCCATCTTCTGATTTGGACAACCCCGAAAAACGATCAACGATAAACTTGTCGTTCCAGGACTCGACGGACGAAAAGTGGGAACGACTTCGTCGGTCCAGACGTGGAACCCATGGCGAGCCGAATCCCTACTCGGCAACGAGTCGTCCTCGAGGGAAGAATCGCTGGCTACGTCAACTTCCGCTCTCTACTGCAGACCTGGCAAGCGACCGTTGTAGGCTGCCGCAGGTGATGTCCGACTCTCGCCAAATTCGGCGACGCGAACACCCATCCGGTGAAGCATCTCGACATAGAGATTCGACATCGGAGTTCCCGTCGGAAACGCAAGATGACGGCCCGTCCGCAAAGTTCCTTGGGCATTCCCCGCTAGCAGAGCCGGGTAATCCTGCCGACCATGACCACCATCGGCCATGTAGGAAGTGTAGAGCAGGAGGCTGTTGTCGAGCAACGTCGTGTCGCCTTCTTGGGCTTGCTTCATCTTGCCGACCAAGCGAGCAAAATGGGTCGTGTACCAGGCGTGGATTTGTCGGCATCCCTCGCGGGCGACGGGGTCGGCGTCTTCAGGGCGACGGCTGTTTCCGTGGTGTTCGAGGGTGTGGGCGTGTCGTTCGAAACCGACAGTAACGACACCGGGGAACCGAGCCCCGTCCGACCCGACTCCCAAAGTAATCACCCGAGTCGTGTCCGTTCGCAGCGCCAGAAGTAACAAGTCCGACATTAAGTCGATGTATTCGCCGTGGGGTTCGGGGTCTTGTTCGATGGGGTTGGTGATTCGATACGAGGGTATGGTTGCTGAGGGCAAGTTGTCTGGAATGGGTGCCGGGGTGCCACCGATGCCGTCGGCTGCCATTGTCGAGGCTTCTCGCTCGAGAAACTCCATCCGGCGTTCCACCGAACGAACGCTGTCGAGATATTGATCGAGCGTCCGCCGGTCGTTGACGCCGACTCGCGAACGCAGCGATCGGGCATCTTCCTGAACGAGATCCAGAACGCTTTGTTCGAGTGAATCCGGACGGGCTGTTCGTTGGGTTTGGCGAGCTTGGTTTGCGGCTCGGCGAGTCCAGTTGGGGATGATTGGTTGGCGACCACGGAACATTCGGTCGAAGACCAACCGCGGATGTCCTTCGGCCGGAACCACGTTGCGTGGGGACCGGAAGGAGTATCGCGTTTCGTGGTTGCCGTATCCGATTTCCATGCTCGGAAGATAGGTCTGAGATCCAACAACCTGGGCCGCCTTTTGGTCGACGGATATGCCGCCAACCAGTCGACCATTTTCCTTGCTGACTTGGGGAGCCCCAGTCAAGTGCATCAAGGCACAATGCTCGTGGGCGTTGAGCCCACTGCTGCGTCCATGATGAGACAGGCCCGAGACGATCAACAGGTCGTTCTTGTAAGGTTCCAGCGGTCTAAGAATGGACGGCAACCGATTCAAGGGTCCGGCGTTTTGCGGCTTCCAAGATTCGATCACGGTCCCACCCGTGACGGTGAAGATGACCATCCGCAGCGGAGGCCGCCCGGCGCCCGCGGCGACTGCCGAAGGAGTCATGGCTTCAAGGAGAGGCAAGGCGAGGGCGGCACCGGCTCCTTGGAGCATCGTGCGCCGAGAAATAGGTCGAGGATTCATTGAATGGGCTCCTGGTATTATTGAAGGTGCCAGCCCTACGCTGGGCACACTGCAATCATTTCTTCGATTTCGTGGGGACAGTCGAATTCACTCGATGTTGGAACGGATAACTTTCGACGACACCGAGCACCAACTCGGAGAATCGATACTCGTTTTCTCGTAGGCGTTTGGCAATGCGTGCGACGGTGGGCTCGTCGTAATATTGTAACTTGCGACCCAAGGCGTAGGTAAGCATTTGTCGGGTCAAGTTGCGGACGAATTTATCCTTGTCGTCCATGAGAATCTCTTTCAGTTCGACGACGTTCTTGACCTTTCGACCATCGGGAAGGACTCCAGTGGCGTCGATCGGTTGGCCATTCCGTTTCGTCTCCCATCGCCCGACCGGATTAAAGTTGTCGAGCGAGAAACCGAGTGGGTCCATCTTTCGGTGGCATCCGGCACACGACCTCGATTGGTCGGCGTGGTTCGCGAGCAACTCCCGGAACGTCCGGGGCTTCTCGTTGGTGCCCTTGTCCTCGCTGATTTGCTCGACGTTGGCGGGAGGTGGTGGAGGCGGTTCTCCGTGGATGACATCGAGAATCCATTTTCCACGCATTGTCGGACTGTTGCGGGCGACATGGGAGGTCATCGCCAGGATCGCCCCCATGCCGAGCAACCCACCACGCTCTCGGCGTCCCCGGGTTTTGACGAGCACCATTCCTTTGCGTCCGCGAACGTCGTTAAAGCCGAACCGATAATGGAGCGCCAACTCGCGATCCAAGAACGTGTAGTCCGAGTCGAGGAGTTCCAGTACGCTCCGGTCCTTCCGCAAGAGGTATTCGACGTAAGCGAGGACTTCGCGACGCATGGACGAACGAACTTTTTGCGAGAAACTCGGAAAGTGTTCTTCGCTCGGTAAGGCTTTGTCGAGTCGGTCGAGACGGAGCCACTGTACGGCAAAGTCGTTCACCAGGGATTCGGCTCGCGAGTGGCCCAGCATCCGTCGCACTTGTCGCCGGAGTTCTTGCGGTTCGTGGAGTTTGCGTGCAGCAGCCAACTCAAACAACTCCGAATCGGGCATCGTGGCCCAGAGGAAATAGCTCAGACGCGATGCCAGTTCGTAATCATCAACGCGGTAGGGTTCGTCCGATTTCGTCTGGCGATCATTCTCGATGCGGAATAGAAATCGTGGTGAGAGCATTACGACTTTCATCAAGAACCGCATCGATTTTTCAAAGCTCAGATTCTGTTTGCGAGCCTTTGCGAAGAGAGAGACCAGTTTATCCACATGGGCTTTCGATGGTGGTCGTCGGTAGGCGCGTGTGGCGAATGCTGTGATGATCGTTTCGGCGGCTGGCTTTTCGCCGACGTTCTTTGGGTCGGCGATGAAGATACGTTTGTGCGCCGCGGGGTCTGGTTTGACGCCCGATGCGGTTACGGGGCCGACGACCTCGACCCAATCCAAGGCCAAAACACGAAAGCGATCTTGCGGCTTGCGCCAACTCTCGCCGTGTTTTTGGGTATAGAATCCGAGGGTGAGCGAAACGTTTCCTTTGGAGAGGGGGATTCTGAACTCGGTAACACCGGGTTTCTGTGTTGTGCCTTGGACCGGGACCGACTTTCGCAAAAGGCCATTGACCTTCAGGGCGACTTCTGGCTCGCTCCATCCTCGGGAACCGCGATGCCCCCAGCCGCCAACGCGAACGAGATAATAGCCGGACTCCTTGACGGGCACTTCGAGTCCCATCTCGGCGTTGACGCGGAACAACCGGTGGCCCTTTTCCAGTTCGGTCGCCTGAGGCAGTTTCTCGTTTCTTCGGCGAGGCTTTGGCATGTTTTCCTTGAGATCGAACTTCAGCTTTTCGACTTCGAAGCGGACAGTGTTGGGTTCCAGGACCACGACGCGATCCAGAATTTCGTCGGTCGCGGCAACGTATTTTTCCATCAATAACCTTGCAACGCCAAGGGTTGTGGCAATCGTGTCGTACCCGAAGGCTTTCTGATCGGCCTGCAATCCGACGGCAGTTGTGACGTCAAACTCGATCCCGAACAAATCACGGATCGTGTTGGAGTATTCTCGCCGGTTGAGTCGACGAAAAGTCGATGGTCCCGGATGCACTGGTTCCATGCCGTCGAGAGCGTTCGAGAACCCGGCGACCCAATCGCTAATGATTTTGCGTTCGTTGTCTTGTAATGGGCGTCGCGGCGGCATTCGTTTGGTTTGTTGGGTCAGCGCGACTCGTTTCCACAACTTGTAGGCGTGGTAAACCTTCTCGGGAGAATCGAAATTCGTTAGCGTTACGCCGCCCTTTGGGTCTTCGGGCTCGTGACAGTCAGCACATACATCCTTGAAGATTGGCCGGAGGTGTTTCTGGAATGCGTCGTAGTGAGACTGCAAGGCTCTATGAGCTTTCGGGAGCTTGAGCATTGGCTCCGGTTTGGACACTTCCTTCGTTTTTTCATTGGCCGCGATCCCTGTTGGACCGGATGATGTCAACGCCAACAGGAGAACGACGAGGCTGCTGGCTGCAGAGAAAACGACCGACTTGCCAAGACGCTGTGGTTTCATGGATATGCAAACCGTGAAGGTGATCGGAAGGTGGGTTTGGTGTACTGAGTATAAGACTGGATGGCATTATAGCCTATTCGCGGCACGAAGGAAGCACTAGGCGAAAGTAGCAGGCACGTCCGAAGTCGAAATGGATTGATGTCAGTTTTTTCGAGTGAGTCGACATCTTTTTTTTTTCCCGCAAGTTTGTCGCACCCGACCAAGATTTTCCATCACGTCGTTTCGGAAATGTATTGTCGTGGTGATCCCAAGGAACGAGTAGGCTCGCCAGGTCGTAGACGTTCTCGAAGACGTGGACGAAAACGATTGTTTCGACCGTTCGGCCCGTCACCCTGTTTGGCCGATTCCAGGCCCTCTCTTTTGTAGGTCTCACACTGAAGTGAAATTATCTACCAAGGTCGTCCTGCGTTGTTTCTGCGACCTATAGTTGAGAAACCCTTCTCGCGGGGGAATGTGGCACCTTGTGCCCTGCCATGCAGAATACGACTCCCAGTTAGACTCGCATAAAGGATAAAGAATGTTGCTAAAACACAATAGAAAGGGAAGGCCCGGAGCGATCTTGCCACTCGTCGCCTTGTGTATCATCGCGTTAATGACGATGGTGGCTTTGGCCATCGACATCGGTCTGATCGCGATCGCTCGAAACCACTGCCAAAACGCTGCCGACGCCGGAGCGATGGCCGGATGCCGAAGGTTGAACGGGAACGAAACCCAAGGCTACAACTTTCAATCGGCCCCCAACAAAGCCATCGAAGCGGCCATCAGCAATACTATCCTCAACAGGTCGATCACTGGTGATTCGACACAAGAGTTCGACATTGAGGATGAGAATGAGAATCCGATTCACCAATTTACCTCTGGCAGCGTGGACGTCCAGATCGGAACTTACACCTACGCTTACAACGACGCCGATCCCTCCAGTGAGGGGTTCGAGTTACAAATACCGAGGAACTCCGAGGACGATCCGTACAGTGCCGTGCGGGTGACGATACAACACAGAAGCGACTATCAGTTTGCGAAAATCCTGGGTCTAAACTTTTTCGATGTTCGGTCGACCGCCGTAGCAGTCCACCGACCTCGTGACATTGTCATCATCATGGACCTGTCGGGCTCCATGCGATTTCAGAGTATGCCAGCTCATGGGAACGGCGGACGACGATGGGGCTCGCTCAACCCTGATCCGGACGTCCCTGAGTTTGGACACTACTCCTCGGATGACGCGGATTTGGTCGGAGATGGTCCAGTTGGTGAGTTCGGTTTGGGCAACTTGACGTATCCCCCCAACTTGGCCGACTCTGATACGGAGAACGATGGTGTTGTTGACGAAGTCATCGCCGATTACTTTTTCGACATCGATGACAATGACAACCCCGACCCCACTACTAACGGTGCCTTCGTCCGGGCTGATGCCACTCTGGCCACGGCGCCTGGCGGACTCCATCCTCTCAAAACCAACAAGAACTCCGGAGACGATTACGCCAAGACACTTGCGGATGTCATTGGTGCTGAGCCGTCGCCTGAGGACCTTCTGAACTGGCATCGGTACGGATACGACTGGGCAGAACTGGATAACGACGACTGGAACCCACCCACCGACAACGGATATGGCTATTACACGACCGGACCTGGGTATTGGGGCAAGACGTTCTTCCAGTGGCCACCGGACCCCCGAGGGGCCACTCTCGCCGATGCCTCTGTGGCAGCCAACCAGACGAACAATGGAGCCAAGGACTGGAGACAGCGATTCTTCGTCAAGCTCGAAATCAACCCCAGTCCGTTTGTTCTCGAAAGCCAGAGAATTACGGGTAAGGGTTGGGTGGACCACAACAACATTCTCTACCAGTCGACCCGCTGGATCGATGAGAACGGTGATCTGCAAGAGAACAATGACTATGTGGAATATGCTGGAGACGAAAACAACTCCAGTGATGAAGGACAACTGCACAGCCCTTACAACACCAGCGCGTTCACTCAACAAAATCTACAGGAAGATCGTCCGTCTGTCCGACACTCTTACTATCCGAACTACAACGCCATTTTGGCTTGGCTTCGTTCGGACCCCAATCCGTTTCCGAGTCAGTTGCGGGCTGGTCGCATTCGTTACTACGACGAAATCCCTGACCCATCGACCGATTCGGGCATCAACGAACGATGGTGGACGACGAACACCAACAGTCTGACCGATTTGAACGAGCGTTTCTGGAAGGGCTACATCGATTTCGTGTTGGGTTATGAATACACGAACCCCTATTACAGGGCCTATCGATATTCACCCTCAGCGAACACATTGATGGGAGATTACATCGGCAACGGACGACCGTTCGAGTGGGGAGAGGTTGAGATTAACCAGAAACCTCTGGCTGAAGAGGTTGAGCTAATCGCAAACTCGCGTCGTTCCCGGTCCGTTGGTGACACCCGTTGGATTCCGTTGGAAAACTTGGACAATGAGGATTTTGAGCCGACTCCAGATGAAACATTCGTGACGATTGGCTCAGGCCGCGACATGAAAGTCTACCTCGTCACCCATGCAGACAGATTTGTTAATGACGACCGTGCGCCTCGGATCAAAATCGACAAACCACTCCACATGGCTTTGGAGCAAGGTGACGGTGTCGAGATCAAGTTCTACGAGGAGTATCCAGAACCATACATGGAACTGGCCGACAACCCGATGCGGCCGCGGCACCATTGGTGGTTCGGTCCTCAAACCATGATCGATTACCTCGGCAACTACAACCTGAATAACTTCAAGTGGCCGGGTAACATTCCCGAGCAGCCTTCGTCGTCTTGTAAAATTGGTATTCAATCGGCCATCGACGACATCAAGACGAATCGTCCCAACGACTTCGTCAGCATGACGTTCTTCAGTACCAGCAAGACTTCACGGACCGGATCAGGTCAGCACCAACTGGCGGTCGTCCCATTAGGTCGAAGCTATGACGAACTCAAAGAATCGTTGTGGTTTCCCCCAGTCACAGTCGTCGGAGGTGAGAGGGAGATTCATCCCTGGCATCCGGACATGTCTCAGGTCCCACGAGCGAATGGGGGGACGGCTCCACAAATGGCGTTCATGATTGCCTACAATCAGTTCAGTTCCAGTACCGCGAACTTGCGAGACTACAGCAAACCGTTAACACTTCCCGATGGGACGGATCCGCCTGCGGAAGTCTATGCCCAGTATCGTGGACGAGCCGGAGGACTTGGGCGACGTGGTGCTGAACGGATTGTGATTTTCGAGACCGACGGTGTGCCCAACACACGGCGATTCGCGTCGATCCAGAACGCTGGTGCTGATTCGTACTATCCCATCCGTGTCCAATATCCCGACGACCTGTCGAACTCGGGGAACACCGAGTTTCCAGTCCAGAATTCGGGTTTCCTTGCGAGCGAAGTCTACTCAGTCGTGCAACAGATCGTGGCGTTGGACACGGCGAATCCCCCCGGGTTCTCGACCGAACGCAAACCGGCCAAAGTGTTCGCCATCGGGTTTGGGGAGTTGTTCCGGCCTGGCGCACCGAGCGTCAACCAGAACAACGTTTTGACGTTCTTGCAAAGCGTCCAGTTTTACGGCAACACTGCCACAACGACGAACGGATCGGACTTCCCACAAGACCAACGGGTCTATGGGCATCCCGAGCAGCGGACGGCCCGCCTCCGGGAGGCATTCAGTAGGATTTTGCAAAGTGGTGTCCAGGTCTCGCTGATTGAATGATGGGAGGCTCGGCGGCAAGACTTGCGGCGACCGCAGACCGGAGTTGATCCAACCCCGTCTCCATAAGTTGTTGTGGGGGCGGGGTTTTTGCTTGACTCCGGGGAACGATTGTTCGGGCCGAAGAACATACCTTTTCGAGTTTGTCAAAAACTTCTCTGGGGGTTTTTCGTTTTGTCCGACTTCCTCCCAAAACTTGACCTATAGTTGGATCGGTTGCAGAAATCCCACTCGATGAGACTTTGGGGAAGTCCGACGATTCCCGTCCACGTCAACTACCCATTTCGGGATCACGAACTCCCGTACCCATTCCTCGTCCCACTCGGACCAGAGAAGGAGTCGACATGCTGTTCGTCCATAAACGCACTTCACGACGGGGTGCCGTGTTGCCACTCGTTGCGCTGAGTATTATTGCGTTAATGACGATGATGGCTTTGGCCATCGACATCGGTCTGATCGCGATCGCTCGGAACCACTGCCAAAACGCTGCCGACGCCGGAGCCATGGCCGGATGCCGAAGGTTGAACGGGAACGAAACCCAAGGCTACAACTTTCAATCGGCCCCCAACAAAGCCATCGAAGCAGCGACCAGCAATACTATCCTCAACAGAGCGATCGCTGGTGATTCGACACAAGAGTTCGACATTGAGGACGAGAGTTCGAATCCGATTCACCAATTTACCTCTGGCAGCGTGGATGTCCAGATCGGAACTTACACCTACGTCTACAACGACGCCGATCCCTCCAGTGAGAAATTCGAGTTGTATATCCCGAGGAACTCCGAGGAGGAGCCCTACAGTGCCGTGCGGGTGACGATACAACACAGAAGCGACTATCAGTTTGCAAAAATCTTCGGACTGAACTTTTTCGACGTTCGTTCGACCGCCGTGGCAGTCCACCGACCCCGTGACATCGTCATCGTCATGGACCTATCGGGTTCCATGCGATTCCAAAGCATGCAAGCGCGTTCAGTTACCAACGCCCGGACGGTTTCGCTCAACCCCGATCCCGATGTGCCCGAATTCGGACACTATTCTTCGCCGGACGATCAGCTCATTGGTACCTCAGCGAGCGGACAGCTTGGTCTGAGCAATTTGACCTATCCTCCGAATTTGGCCGACGCTGATTCGGCCAACGACTCGATGGTTGATAAAGTCATCGCCGATTACTTTTTCGACATCGGTGACGGTGACAGCCCCGACCCCGCTACGAACCGAGCGTTTGTCCGCGCTGATGCCGCCCTGGCCACGGCGCCCGGCGGACTCCATCCCCTCAAAACCAACAAGAACTCGGGAGACGATTACGCCAAGACACTTGCGGATGTAATCGGTGCGTCGGCTCAGGACATCCTGGATTGGCATCGATACGGATACGACTGGGCCGAATTGGACAACGACAGCTGGGACCCACCCACCGACAACGGATATGGCTATTACACGACCGGACCTGGGTATTGGGGCAAGACGTTCTTCCAGTGGCCACCGGACCCCCGAGGGGCCACTCTCGCCGATGCCTCTGTGGCAGCCAACCAGACGAACAATGGAGCCAAGGACTGGAGACAGCGATTCTTCGTCAAGCTCAAAATCAACCCTGATCCGTTTGTTACCGAAAGTGAGAGAATTACGGGTAAGGGTTGGGTGGACCACAACAACATTCTTTACCAATCGCCTGAGTATGTGGAATACGCTGGAGACGAAAACAACTCCAGTGATGTAGGACAACTGCAAAGCCCTTACAACACCAGCGCGTTCACTCAACAAGTTCTACAGGAGGGTGGTCCGTCCGTCCGACACTCCTACTATCCGAACTACAACGCCATTTTGGCTTGGCTTCGTTCGGACCCCAATCCGTTTCCGAGTCAGTTGCGGGCTGGTCGCATTCGTTACTACGACGAAATCCCTGACCCATCGACCGATTCGGGCATCAACGAACGATGGTGGACGACGAACACCAACAGTCTGACCGATTTGAACGAGCGTTTCTGGAAGGGCTACATCGATTTTGTGTTGGGCTATGCTTACACAAGCCCTCATTACAGGGCCTATCGATTTTCGCCCTCAGCGGAGACGTTGATGGGGGATTTCATCGGCAACGGACGACCGTTCCAGTGGGGAACGGTTCAGGTCAAACAGAAACCTGTCCCCAAGTTGCCTTACATGACTGGAACGGTCGATGAGGCGCTCTCGGCGGATTCGACCGACTGGATCCAGATCGATGGGTTGAATGGAACTCTGGAACAACCGACCGCGAACACCCATTTCGTGACGATCGGGACGGGGGCCACCAAGCAAATCTACTTGGTCACGGAAGTGGACTCTTACGACGAGATGAATGCAACTGTCAAAATCAAGGTCGATGCTGGTCTCTTCGCCGAAGTGTCCGATGATACGGAAATCAAGTTCTACACGGAGTACCCAGAACCATACATGGACTACTCGGACAACCCGATGCGTCCGAAGCATCAGTGGTGGTTTGGTCCCCAGACCTTCATCGACTACATAGGGAACTACAACATCGGACCAACTTGGTGGCCGGGTAACATTCCCGAGCAACCATCTTCGTCTTGTAAAATCGGTATCCAATCGGCCATCGATGACATCAAGACGAATCGCCCCAACGACTTCGTCAGCATGACGTTCTTCAGCAACTGCAAGACAGGAAGAAACACAGATGGCCAACACCAACTGGCCGTTGTTCCGTTGGGCCGACAGTACGATAAACTGAAAGAGGCGTTGTGGTTCCCACCGAGCACAGTTCTGGGAGCTGAGACGGAAATTCACCCCTGGCATCCGGACATGACGCAGGTCCCACGAGCCAACGGCCTGACTGCGCCGCAGATGGCGTTCATGATTGCCTACAACCAGCTCAGTTCGAGTGAGACGAACTTGCGAGACTACAGCGAGCCGATTCCACCAGAAGATGGCTCGGAAATCCCTGCGGAAGTCTATGCCCAGTATCGCGGACGAGCCGGAGGGCTTGGGCGACGTGGTGCCGAACGGGTCGTCATCTTCGAGACTGACGGAGTGCCCAACACACGGCGACACGCCACGATAACGGGAACGGGCGAAGATTCGTACTACCCGATTCGGGTCAAACATCCCGATGACCTGGCGGACGAAAGCAACACCGAGTTCCCGACCGGTGGGGGTTACGCGAACGACGAAGTCTACACAGTCGTCAAACAGATCGTGGCGTTGGACACGGCAAGCCCGCCAGGGTTTTCGACTCGACGCAAGCCGGCCAAAGTGTTTGCGATCGGATTCGGCGAGTTGTTCCGGCCTGGTTCGCCAGCCGTCGACCAAACCAACGTTTTGACGTTCCTGCAGACCATCCAATTTTACGGCAACACGGCGACGACAACGACGGCCGCCGATTTCCCGCCCGAGCGACGAGTGTATGGCGACACCGACCAAAGAGCTGCCCGCCTTCAAGCGGCTTTTAGCAGCATCTTGCAAAGCGGCGTCCAGGTCTCATTGATCGAGTAACCCGTAGTGGAGGGCCGTAACTTTCACACGAAGGGGTGAAGGTGAAAAGTCAAGAACCACGGATGACAGAGATACCCCTTGTGAGACCAAGCTGTGGTATCGACGTCGTGCGTGGTTCTTTTGCTAGCGATGTTGTCCTGTTCGCAAGAGGGGACCGACTGTTCAATGAGGCTCTCCGTAGCCAAAACAATCGAGTTCGTCTCTGAGCGTCTGATTGAGTTTTTGAATTGTCTCCGACTTTAGCTTCCGCCTGTGATCCCCTGGTGTTATTTGCCTGACATGAGAGGTCGGGTCTTCCTGGCGCGAGCGGGTTGCCCTGGCTTCTGCTCGAAATTGTTCCCGTAACTCGGGACTCACTTCCAAGCCACAATGCCGAAGTAACTTTTCCAACCATTGTTCGAAATCGTCCACCATCTCTTCGTACTTCGTGATGTGGACGTTTTCCAATGGGACCAACAAGCGCCGGTATCGCTCGTACGTGGCTTTGACCTGTTGCATCTCATTCAAAACATATTGGTCGATCCCAATCTTACGGGCGCACATTCTATCCTTTTCGAAGGCGATTCGTTTTGTTGGCACGAGTGGAACGGGGTGGCTATGGGCTACCGAATAATAACGCGATGTCAGAACGTCGCGCGGATCGCGGACCAACAAAAGGACACGATAGTTCTCCAGCTGTGGAATTCCTTCGACCATACCACCGAATACCGTGTAGAGGTATCCTCGTGGTCGGAATATGTGTTGGAACCGTGACATCTCGCTAGCGGTGAGGGTGTGGAGGTATGGGAAATTGCTATGAAAGGAATACCCATCGAACCGGGCAACGGCCATGGCATTTTCTTCGGCACATCGCCTGAGGATTCGTTTGACGTATTGTGAGGCGGCCTTGTTTACAGAGAAGTGAATGATGCTGGTTTGTTGGGCCTCGTGACGATGGGTTCCGTGGATGAGTCCACGTTCGACGAAAAACCGTTTGAGAATCCGTTGACGCTCGTAGTATGTACTTAATCCGAGGAAGGCCAGGTATCCTTTTCGTAACCAGTCCCGGAGTTGTGTTCTCATCGTTGGTTTCGATTCTCTTGAGGTCGTTGCTTATTGAGACCTGGTCGGCCAAGGAACCAAATTAGCAGGTACACGGGGAATGGAAAAGAAATGCTTGTCCGGTTCGTAGGTATACGCGGCTCGCGTGTACCTACGACAAACAGAAAAACCGGACAACTAGAAATTACCCGTTCCAAGTATGCCTGCTGCATTATCCGCGCAGTTCTCAATAGAGCGGTTTACGGTTGGGTTGGGTACGGTTCGAAGTTCCGCGAGGTCGTCAACCCAAGTTCGCCTTTCTCGAGATAGGATTCCGGAGGAATCCTGCCGGTTCGGGTGCGTTTCCCGCTTCGCTCGCTATGATTCCCGCTTCGCTCGCTATGCTTCCCGCTTCGCTCGGGTTGGGGGCCTTCTCCCC
>CAYRFQ010000140.1:0-16220 GCA_964423615.1 uncultured Alcaligenaceae bacterium
GTTTCCTATGCCGCGGCTGAATGACTTGTGACAATTATAGTTGCCGAGGTAATACAAACGATAAGCCCGAGCTGAACGGAAAAATCGCGAAGTCTGAGTTCCGTTCGGCAACCTCAATAAAGTCTTGGTGAGTTGGAATCAGATTCTGAATTTCTGTGAGGAAATGGTTCTCATTTCTTCGGAGGAACTAGCCGAACTTGGGAAGATGGCTGTCGAGTTGTTTCTCGTTTTTTCGAAGTTTCGGAATGAGTCAATAACCCTTGACCAGATTGTGGAACTACGAGCTACCCCTCACGTAAACATCTTCTCGAGGAGCTTAATAGTATATGCTTCGATCCAGCTCGATTTTATGGATATGGCGACTGTTGTCCTTGTGCTTCCTGATCTCGACGGTCACCGTGTGCACCTCTCAACAAGGTGTTGCACAAGAAGCAAAGCTGAAGTGGATTAAGGTTTCCCGCGACCACAAGGGCTTCGAGACTGTGCCTGGCGGGAAAAAATTCATACCTTGGGGCTTCAATTATGATCACGACGAAAAGGGGGAATTGTTAGAGGATTATTGGGAGAAAGACTGGCGACGCGTTGTAGCCGATTTCGGAGAAATGAAAGAACTTGGTGCCAATGTAGTTCGCATTCATCTCCAGCTTGGCAAGTTTATGAGTAGCCCCAAACTCGCGAACGAACGATCCTTGAGGCAACTTGCCAAATTAATTGATATGGCCGAGACGACAAACCTCTATCTCGACATCACTGGTCTGGGCTGTTACCACAAGAAAGACGTACCGCGTTGGTACGACAGACTCAGCGAGACGAAACGTTGGGACGTCCAGGGCCGATTTTGGGAAGCAATAGCAAAAACATGCGCGAAAAGTCCCGCCATCTTTTGCTATGACCTGATGAATGAACCGGTTGTTCCTGGAGGTCGAAAGAAACGCAAAGATTGGCTCGGGCCTGGATTTGCCGGGAATCATTTCGTCCAGTTCATCGCTCTGGAAACGAAAGGCCGAGCAAGATCGGACATTGCCAAATCGTGGATCAAGCGGCTTGTCACGTCCATACGCAAGCACGACAAAGAACACTTGATCACAGTCGGGCTCGTGCCGTGGAGCTTGGACCGCCCTGGGCTTACCTCCGGGTTCACCCCGGAGAAAATCAGTGGTGAACTAGATTTTCTCAGCGTCCACATCTACCCGGAAAAAGGGAAAATCGACGAAGCAATTCAGACGCTGAGAGGATTCGTCGTGGGCAAACCGGTTGTCATTGAAGAAATCTTTCCATTGCGATGTTCATCAGAAGAGTTAGCTACCTTCATCAAACGATCTCGTCCGGTCTCGTCCGGTTGGATTGGCTTTTACTGGGGAAGAACGCCCAAGGAATTGCGAAACCCGAAGACCATCGGCGAAGCCATTACGCTCCAGTGGCTGGAGCTGTTCCAAAGAGAGCGGCGTACGATCGTAGAGAGCCGTTGAAAGCTTCAACATCTACTAAAAAACCAAAGCCGTATCGATCGGAGTCATTACGAAAACTGCTGCTCGAAAGGTCCGATAAACCGCTTTTCCTTGGAGCTGTCGGTAATCGCAAATACCACTTTTCGGAAAACGCCCTCAAAAGCTGGAGTCTCGATCAAGTAACCGTAGAACCACCGAGCGACGTCCGATGGTGAGTTCTTGAACACTCCGCATCCCCAAGCTCCCAGAACCAATGTGTGGTGGTGGTGTACGATAGCGAGTGACAACACTTTCTCCATCCTCGCCAACATCGTGCTCCCTATCTTGGATCGCTCCGTTGGCATTAAAGCGCCAGAGTTGACTGCAGGGGAGGTAATGATAGAGATCAGGTACGGTGCATCGAGCAAGTTTCCCTCGTCGTCTCGGATGACAGGAACCTTGGGCGAATAGATCATGTGGTCGGTGTAGAGACATGTTCCGCACTCGCGCCCAGCAAGGTACATGCCTTGCATTTGGTTGATGCAAGGATAAAGCCCAGTTGCTCGAGCGAGACTCTCTTCCTGTGCTCTCGCTCCGCTGAGAAACCCGCCTCCTGGATTCTTGGCCGAAGCAAAGTTCAAGCAATAGACGTCGACGTCCCCGGTTGCGTTCAGGAGATCACGAGCCGCAGCCAGGGTGGTGCAGTTCCGAACTTCGAAGACGGTTTGATGGCGAGGAATTGTCTTGAGCGTTTCTGCCCTGCGCTCTAGCACATCGTCGAACATATCCGGGGTGTAGTGGATAGTGTGATGCTTGGCTTCGGCAACCAGCTCCGCAATCCGAACAACGCGTCCATTTGTGGAGGTGTACTCGCCTTGCTCCAACAATTCCAAAGTTTCCTGGCCCATTCGGGCTAGCTTGTCACGACTGACCATTCGAATTCTCCACAAAAAGCATGTCCTTGTTGTCGTCACCAAACGGAACGGAAGGACAAGGACGCTTTGGTTGGGGTTCGGAAATGAACAGGGACAACAATTTGTGTTTCCTAGAGACTCCGCCTCAACAACAACTCTTTTGTTTGATCATCTCTCGAATCGAATCGGCAGTGGTTTGCAGACAATCAAAGGGTTTTTGAAAAACGTGTAGCACATTTTCGGGAACCGCTTCATTGGAAGTCAAGCCTTGTCCAGTCATCAAGCAAACCCGCATTTCCGGGAATACTCTCTGCAGATACTGAGCGAGTTCAATCCCATTCATGACAGGCATCTGAATGTCGGACAGAATCAGATCGATGTCGCCTGCGTTGGCTTGATAGACTGCTAAGCCTTCGGCTCCATTCGTCGCTGTTGTGATCCTCAACTCGCTACGAGTTAGAGCGGTGCGGAGCATTTTCAGGACGGAC
Source organism: uncultured Alcaligenaceae bacterium (assembly GCA_964423615.1). Taxonomy (GTDB): domain Bacteria; phylum Planctomycetota; class Planctomycetia; order Gemmatales; family Gemmataceae; genus CAYRFQ01. The sequence continues at coordinate 2,830 of CAYRFQ010000140.1, forward strand.
AGGTCATCATCAATGACAAGAATTCGCGGCGTTTCTGTTGACGGGGTAGACATAGAACGGTCTCCTTCCAAGGAGCGCTAAGGACTGCCGCCATGATAAGCTCTAACATTGGTTCGACTTGGTTGTGTTCCGACTTTCTCCGATAAACAGCCTTTTTGAGCTGTCCTCAGAAAGATGGGTACCGTGTCAGTCGAGAATTCCTACTCCGAGCCTCGTACATATCAGGAGCTTATTTCAAGGCAAGCCTGAGGATGGGACAACGTTGTTTTCCAAACCGAAGGTTCCAAACCTTCAAGGCCGGACTTCCACCTTTGATCGAAAAAAATCTTCCTGGTCGGGAGTAACAGAAGAAGCCGCCTTCAGTCACAAGGCGAGTCAACCGAATGGACGACAGAGGTGTCTCGTCACAGTCTACTGAACACGAAACCTCGGGCTTCTTTTGACTCCGTTTGAGCAACCTGTGCTGCGAGCGGTACTGTCAGGGTAACAAAACAATAGCCAAAGACCTTGCGTGCTTCGGTTTCTGAAAAAGGGTCTTAGGTGTTTGCTCTGTTACGCATTTCACTTTCCCTGCAGGACTGATGAGTCGTGGCCCGTCACATTCAACTGAGTTGACCAGGAGATCTGCGTGCTGATATAGTGGATCGTTTTTTGTTTAGGAACTAAAGGAACTGGTGGCCATCAAATTTTCACAAGTTTCCTGTAGAAGCTCCTCGAGCTTTCACCCTCAAGTCGAGTTCTCAAACCTACTTCCTGTCTGCCAACACCCTCATTTTGGATTTTGTTTCTTGGACGACATCGAAAACCGATTTCATCGTCTATCCCAAAAACTCGGATTTGGTCGGTCAATGGCTACAAAGCACGGATGCCACTCGGGTCAGTTTGGTAAGATAACGAACACCGCGATTCCCTCCAACATTCGCGGAGTCCGTCCATTCGAGTCGTCAGGAGAAGAGCAACATCCGGACCGTATGTCGATCAGCTCATCGGCATTGAAATAACCGCTGCATCAGAGGGATCTTATTGTGTGAAATTTTCAGAGGAAGTTACCAAATGGCCACTTTGTCGCTTCGTGTTACGGTTCCGACGTGTTAACTCTTTCGGAACAGTGCGAGCCATCGATCCAGTACAGGCCCGTGTTCGTGCGTTAGCCGGAAATTCCCAATAAACGAAACGATCGGGGAGTTCTTCTTAGCAAAGGTCGGTAACCGAAACGCAAAAGCGATTAAAACGTAGCTCTCCCTGGTTTCCTTGCTCAAACGTTCCACCTTCACCCTTCCACCTTTTCCCTTCCCAGATACAATGTGACAGATGAGATTCTGGAAACGCAAATGAGTCATTGCCCAGATTTGCGGACGCGGCAGGGCTTGTCGAGAGCATCCAAACAACCTTTTGAAGTTAGTCCGGGGTATCACTTGTGCCGGGTCACAACAACATAGATTACGCTGGTGCAACGGATGTCGGGATTCGTCGCAACTTCAACCAGGATTCTTTTACAATCCTAACGGCCAAGGATGCCGAAAACTGGTTTACTCGCGGTCACATCTTCCTGGTTGCCGACGGGATGGGAGCCCACAACGCCGGAGAACTCGCGAGCAAACTGGCCGCCGACAGCATTCCCCACTTGTATTCCAAGCTCGCTAAACAAGAGGAGCCGGAAGCTGCGTTGCGGCGTGCCTTTCTGGAAACCAACAGTAACATCCACACGCGTGGACAACAGAACGAAGGCTTCGAGGGCATGGGTACCACCAGCACCGCTTTGGTCTTGCGACCGGAGGGGGCCTGGATCAGTCACGTCGGGGACAGTCGGGTTTACCGAATTCGAGACGCTTGTATCGAACAACTCAGCTTCGACCACAGCCTCTTGTGGGAAATGGCCAAACGGCAAAACTGCAGTCCCGACGAACTTCCCGGGATTCCGACGAATGTCATCGTTCGCTCCCTTGGGCCGGAACCGCTCGTCCAGGTGGACGTGGAGGGCCCACATTCGGTTTCCCCTGGAGACACCTTTTTACTTTGCAGCGATGGGCTGAGTGGCCTTGTGGCCGAAGCAGAAATAGGGGTCATCGCAAGTATACTTCCTCCGCAAGAAGCTTGCGACTTGCTCATTGCACTGGCGAATCTCCACGGCGGTCCTGACAATATCACTGCAGTCATTGTTCGAATCGAAGAAAGCGAGGATAGTAGCGACAGCATTGACACATCTTCCTGGGCCGACATCCGGATCAATCCTAAATCGTCCTGGGCGGACCAAATTTTTTTCCCTTTGGCCCTGACAACCGCCGGGATCGGTTTGGCCGTAGTCGCCATCTTGTTTTCGTTGCTTCGTTGGTCGTTTAGCTTTTCCATTTTTCTACTCGCCGTAGTTGCTGTCGTAGGAGGGTTAGGCGGGTTGGGGTATCAGTTGTTTACCCAGCGTTCCAAATCCGGTTTCGGACTTTCTGGAGGTAGTCCAGGCGTTTACCGAAGCATCCCATGTCCTATCAATGGAGAGTTGATCAAAAAACTTCAAGACGACCAAGAAGTGCTCCGCAACCGCTTGAAGGAAGGCAACGTGGAGACCGAGTGGAACAAATTCGAAGTCCAGCAAGAAAGAATCAAAGAGTGCCTCCGAGAAGAAGACTTGGAAGGCGCCTTTGTGGGAGTTTGCCTGGCATTGCGGATCCTGGCCACGGCTTGGCGCAAATCCCTGACGAAGACTGAAAGTTTTCAACCTGTTTTTGACCGACCATCGAACCGCTGATCATGACTTCGACACACGGCCGTCGGCTCATGGTCATTTGGACTGGGGGACCACGTCTCCGAACGTTCGCCAAATATACCAAATCCCGATCGTCCGATATGGTTGCCAAGGCTCGGCGAGTTTCAACAACTCTTCTTTTCCCGGTTTCTTTTCCAGCTCGTATTCTTTTTGGACGCCCACGATGACTCCAAGGTCCGCGACCGGGAGCACGTTGAGTCTTCCCAGACAAAAAATCAAGAACATCTCGGCAGTCCAACGACCGATCCCTTTTACTGGCAACAGTCGGGTAATGACCTCTTCGTCGTCGAGTTCGGCGATGCCTTCGAGGACCAATTCTCCGCTCTCGAGTTTCTCAGATAGGTCGCGTATGTATCGCTGTTTCGCCGCGGACAGCCCGGCATTTTTGAGTGTTTCGGTGGACGCTTCCAGAATGAGTTTGGGTTGAAGGGGGGTAGGAGCGAAAGTCTCCTGCACTTTTCGAAAGATCGATTTGGCGGCCAGAGTGGAAATCTGTTGAGAAATAATCGACCGCACCAACACACCGAAATAATCTTGGCTTGGTTCAAGCGTGCAAGGTCCGATCTGTTTGATGATTCGTTTCAAAACCGGATCGCGTCGGGCGAGGTGTTTTTCGGCTTTTCTAAAAGTGTCGGCTAAAGAGGGCATGAGGCGTCTTCGTCCTAGTTGATGACTTCTAGTATGCCTGCTCGGCTCGAGTCCCAAGGCACACAGGAAGGGCCAATCACTGATTGCGTTATTTCCGGGGAATTCCCAACTGCCGAGGTCTTTGGCTTTTGCTTGGTGTGATGGAATCGGCGATTTATTAATGCAACCGCAGAGGTCCTTGGCACCTCGCTTCACTGCATGCGTGCGGTGGGGCGAGATCGTCTCAACACTTGTTTTGAGACGACGACCTGGTCGGATAGGAACCAAGTTTCTGTCCAACCATGTTACTCGACCGCGAGAGTTTTGTTGAAGTTGCTTCCATGGCGGGATCAAAAACGTCCTGAAAGTTCCTCGGTCTGGGTTCCGAGAGTTTTAGCGCGTGGGACGAATCCGGTACAGGCTTTGCGCAGCTACTTTTTCTTGGGTCGAAAAGCCTTCACGACCTCTTCATTAGTTGTCAAAAAAGGCCCTTCGAGCAAATCGATGCAGTAGGGAATGGCCGGGAAGACCGCCAACAAACATTCACGGATAGCGGTGGGCTTGCCGGGCAAATTGACAATCAACGTCTCACCGCGGGTTCCGGCGATCTGTCGGGAAAGAATGGCCGTCGGGACGTGTTGGAGAGAAACTTGTCGCATCAATTCGCCGAACCCGTCGAGAATCTTCTCGCAGACAGCTTCTGTCGCCTCAGGCGTCACATCGCGTCTGGCAGGACCGGTTCCACCCGTTGTGACAACGAGACAGCACTTTTCATCGTCGGAAAGGTCTTTGAGAGTTTGTTCGATTTGGTCCTTTTCGTCAGGAATCACCCGTGTGACCGGCTGCCACCTGCTGTTGAGGATTTCTCGTAAACAATCTCCAATGGCAGGTCCGCTTAGGTCCTCGTAAAGGCCTTGGCTCGCGCGATCGGAAACGGTAACGATACCAATTTTGGCGATGGTAGAATCTGTCATTGTGTTGTTTTTTTGGGTATGGAGGAGGTCTGGGGTCGGATCAAGTCTAAGGCCTTCGAATGTGGCTCACTGGCTATCTAAACAAGAAAAGCAACAGTCGTCCACACCACGATGGGTGTGTTCATTTCAATGAACTGAAACACAGTTCCGATGAATTCCCAAGAATTCAACACTGAACGTCGTATAATCGATATGGAAGTCAAGATGTGGCCGGAAACTTTACACAACTCCTATTGCCAACAATCGGCTTCGCAAGACCCGACGCTGTTTCGTTGCTTCCGAGACATGCCACCGACTTGGAGACATTGATGCAAGACCCCAACCACACTTCGCATGTACAAGCTGATTTGGGCTCAGACAGAGTAAACGAACTATTATTGCGACTCCAGGACGAAAGTGCCTGGTGGAAGTTTTTGACCCTGACGTTAGCTTTCATGCTCGTGTTCCTCATTGGGATGGTAGTCGTTTGGACGTTTCTCCAACGGCAAGAGATTCAGAACGCACGTGAGCAGGTAACGAAGTTCGAGCAACTCGCCAACGAGGCCCAAGAACTAGCCAAGCAACAAAAGCTCCAAACCGATATCGTCCGCGAGCAACTGAACACAGTTCGTAAGGAAGTGCAACGGACTCCCCGGCTACCTAAGTTGACCGACGAGCAAACATCCCTTATTAACGAGAAACTTACCAAGGCCTACCGGAATTTTGTGGAGGCTGTCGAACAATCCGACGGAGCTAGTGCTCACAAACTCCTTCATTCGGCTCCGATTTTATATGCCAATCCAAAGCTCGATGAGGTTCTTCGTGACGCCATCGACAGGCTGGTCAAGTCCAAGCCCGATTAGACCAAACGCGATGAACATATAAAGTGTGCACACCAATCCAAAGGCGATCGGACCTCGTTTATTCAGGTGAGATTCAACCACCTTTTGAAAAATCCACTTTTTGTCGGTGAATCGGCACCCACTTCGTTCGGTTGTTATTACAGATACCCAAATTCATGGGTAGGCGAATATAAAGCTTTATGGTGCTTTGTTTGGGTAAGGAAGGATTTCGAATATTTTTATTCATCGGCAGGACCCACGATTAGTTTTTTCATGCCACCGAGTCCTTCTTCGAGTTGTAAACCAATGCATGAAGGCTTAAGTTTGCTCCAAACGAACTACAAAACACGATGCCGTCATTTGTTATCGCTTCCAGAAGGGTGCTTTCAAGGTCAGCTTCCATAACCCCAGTGCCCACCAAAAGAAATCGCCCGTGAATCCGAACGATACTGGTTCACGAATATCTAAATGACAGGATGGTGAAAACTACTTCTCTTGCTGTAGCTACCACTTGCGGAGCGATTCGTCGTGAGAGAAGTACGACAGCAAAACCGTTGCAGACTTGGCGAGTTCGTGACAAGATAATTATCAGTGAGTGGACACCACCAACCCCTCGCATCAACACGTCGTCGCCTTGTTCAACGGTTGGTGCCAACCAAAGGTGGGCCATGTTATTGGTAGATTTTCCAAGTTGGACGAACGGGAGGGCGACCTTGCCCGAGAGCGTGCTACATCGGATTGCTGCAGGAGACCAGCAGGCGGTACGGGAGTGCTTGGATCGTTACGGCTCTCTTGTTTGGTCTATTGCCCGACGTCTGTTGTCGAGTTTAAGCGAAGCTGAAGACGCAGTTCAGGAAATTTTCGTGGACGTGTGGAGGAATGCCTCCCGGTTCGATCCCGAAAAAGCGTCTGAAACGACTTTCGTTACAATGATCGCACGTCGGAGATTAATTGATCGCCGACGTCGCGAACAGCGTCGTCCCGAGGAACATGGGTTGCCGGTCACTTTGGCATCCCCAGCCCCATCGGCGACAGAAAAAGCGGAATTGAACGACGAAGCCTCCCACGCCGCCGAGGCACTTCGCGAACTGCGAGATGACCAACGTCTTGTCTTGGAGTTGTCCATTTATCATGGGCTCTCTCACGACGAGATAGCCAAAAAGACAAACATACCACTAGGAACCGTGAAGACACACATTCGACGCGGCCTCATGCGAGTGCGTGAACTCTTAGGAAACCGACCTAGAATGGAGGGACTAAAACCTTCCCAAGCTGTTCCATCGAAATCAGCGTCAGCCACAGGTATCGTGGGAGGAGATTACGAATGAACCATCAACAATACTCTTCCGAAGACCGAATCTTCGACTTGTTCGCGGCCCGCGCGACTGAAGGACTTTCCCCGCTTGAAGAGGCCGAGTTGGAAGTTTTACTCGTCCGATTCCCCGAATTCGAAGAACTCGACCTTGAGGAGGCCGCCGCTGCACTCGATTCCGTTTGGCAACACTCCGAAACTGAATCCGATGAATTACCATCTCACATTTTCGAACGAATTGCCAACGACGCCCCGCGATTTATTTGCAAGCCAGAGCCTGATGCTCCGGTCGTAGCTATGACTCGGTTCGGCAATTCTCGACCGAGACTCCGACTCCCTTGGGCAACACTGGGTTGGATTGTCGCAGCCGCTTGCCTTTTGATCGCGGTTTGGAATCGTTGGACTCCTAGTTGGACCCCGACTCCCGAAGAGCGACTCATCGGTTTGGTCAAAACAAAGTCTGTGGACTTGAAACTTCGTGAGAAAGGCACCCCGAAATATCCGGACGTGCAGGCAGAGTTCTTTTGGAGCAACGAGAAACAGACCGGATTCGTGCGGTTGTCCGGACTCGATCCTAACGATCCCAAGGATAATCAGTACCAGTTGTGGATCCTCGACGAAAATCGAAAAGACCAGGTCGTAGACCGCGTCGATGGTGGTGTTTTCGACATAGGCGAAGACGGGAGCGTCACCGTTCCGATCGACCCCAAACTCAGGGTGTTCCGACCCTATGGATTTGCGATCACAAGAGAGGCTCGAGGTGGAACGGTTCAGTCTGACCTCTCAGACGTCGTCGTGCTTGCGGTCGCGGACAATAAAAAAGCCTAAATCGAGCCATAATCGCAATTGTTTGTCATACACCGTCGCGACCTCCGCAGGTAGCGATAACGTCAGATTCCCGAATGTTTAAAATCACGTGAGCCAGTTCTGCTTACGAGCTGTCCTAAAGTTCAAACCACAAATCACGTGCACCTGCATTAATCATGAATATGTCTACGATTTGCTTGTGTAAAACGGGTATTTCAGCAGCCGAAGTTCAAGTTGTGTTAGTTCTATCCAACCTCCGATTCTATCTCTTCTCCTCGGAGACCGACAAGCGCTTCACTTCCGAGGGTCAATTCCTGTTCCCCCACCTGTAGAACGAACAAGTCGTCGAGAGGTTGATAACTTTTTACAAAGACGACAGCACCTGGAGTAAGTCCTTGTGACTTCCAACGTCGCAATCGAGCGGGATTATCGTCCTGAACTTCGCGGACTATCACGGACTGACCATCTCGAAACTTGTCAAGCGTTTTGAGCTTTCGGTTGGGTAACTCCCCTTCGACTGTGGGAATGGGGTGTCCATGTGGGTCTTCTAAAGGCTCGTTCAGGTAGGCAGCGAGTGCTTGTTCGAGCCGTGGTGAAATGGCATGTTCCAAGGCTTCGGCTTCTTGGTCGATTTCACTCCAATCGAGCCCCAACACTCGAAATAAGAATAACTCGAGCAAACGATGTCGGCGGATGACCTTGCGGGCTTGTCGTGTGCCCTGGGCAGTCAATAAAGCACCTTGTCCAGACTCGTAAACGATCCAACCCGCTTCGGCTAGTCGTTTAAGCATTCCGGTGACGGATGGCGCACGTTTGTTCAATCGTCCAGCGATGTGAACGGTGGATACGAAGCCATCGACTCCCCCAAGGCTGTGAATGGCCTTGAGGTAATCTTCCACCGCTGCCGACGGGTCATCCGTCATAGGAGATCCCACACGTTTTGAAAGGACAAAAGGGGAATTGGAGACACATTCGAGCTACAGGGTGATTTCCGAATTGCGCCGTGTCGGTGGGGATACGGCTCTGGATTCTGGAAGGAACGCCGAGTGCAGGTAGATTAACTGACCTAGCAGTGGATGCGTCTCGCCGAATCGCATTCCAAAATCGAGATTGCCCCTGCTCTTCGAGTTCGTTGCCCTGTTTCTCTTCTGCATATTATACTGGTTGCAGCACTGGTATGTACTAAACGTGATGCCTCCAAAGAAACACAAGGACCAATATGACGATTCGAATCGCTTTCTTCGGTGCCGGTGAATTGGCCCAACCTTACATTAGCGCATTGGGCAAACGTTCGGACGTCGAGTTGGTGGGCGTGTGCGATGCCGACAGGCGGGCCGCCGAACAAGTCGGCGCTGGCTGGAACGCACAGGTCTTTTCTCACTACGACGAGATGATGACCACTGCTTCGCCCGATGCGTTGTGGATTTGTGTGCCCACGCGAATGCAAACCGACGTCATCTTGCAAGCGGCCGAGCGAGCGATTCCTTTCTTCGTCGAACCGCCAGGAGCCGTCGATTTTTCGCACGCTCGAACCTACTCGCGGAGCGTCGAACGGAACCATATTCCCACCGTCGTCGGTTTTTTTGGACGATTCTCGGACGTCGTATCGGAAGCCCGGGAATACTTGGGAACGAATCCGATTCCGATGTCCCTGGGATGGTGGCTTTGTCCGCCGAACGAGGACATGCCATCTCCCACAGCGAGTGGAGTGCTCTGGCACGACGGATGTCGGTTGGTCGATGGAATGCGTTCGTTCTGTGGGAACGTCACGCGGGTTCGCGCTCTGTCTGCTGGGGCCGGGGGGGAGTCGGGCGGATTGGTCGTCCAGTTCGAGTTCGACAGTGGAACCGTAGGGATGTTGACTTGTGCATCCTTTGCCCGTCCGGCGCCGCGAATCGAATTAGAGATGTTGGGTGAGGGCTGGTCGTTAAATCTTGGAAAAGATCTCACGCAGCTGCAGTTGGATGAACACGATAAGTCTACCATCTTGCGGTGTCTCAACGACCCACGCGCCGACCTAGTCGATGCTTTTCTGAGTGCCGTGGTCAGCCGGGAACCTTCTTCCGTCGCTCCGAGTTATCCGGACACACTGAACACCCTCGCTGCTTGTGAAGCTGCAAGGGTTTCTGTGAAAGAGGGACGCACTGTTCCGGTCGATGAAGTGTTGGCCGGAATGACTACAGGTACTTTTACGGATGAATCCAAACCGGAATCTGGGGAAGAATTCGAACCGGGAACTCAACAAAGGGAAAAGACCTCGTGAGTTTGAGAGTTCTCGGGTGGGTCAGGTCTTGAATATGACCTTTGTTTCCTCGACTGATGACAAATTTTTTCCTTCTAAGAATCACGGCCGTTCCTTGTAATCTTCTTCTGCAAGACTCCGTTCCACGGACGCCTGCCACTCATTAAGCTGCCTTGCTAGCCTTCGGACGAGATCGGGGTGTTTTTTCGCGATGTCGTTGGATTCCTTGGAATCAGCGACGAGATCGTACAGTTCGAACTTTCCAGGTTTCAGTTGGTGGAGTTTGTAGTTGTTGTCGACGATGGCAGCATGCCCGGAGAAATTCATCGTTCGTGGGTTGGAATACTTCCGGTTGTTGAATGTTCGCCACCAACCTTTGCGCAGCGCGAGGGGCAGATAGAACGCGCCTTTCTGAGACCCACGCCATCGCCAGAAGTGTATCGGTTCGGGACGTTTTTGCATCTTTCCTTCGATGAGCGGCTTGAGGCTGATTCCGTCCAAGACGCGCCCAGGATGTTTTCGCCTGACCTGAAGCAAATCCACGACGGTCGGGAAGAAATCCGACGTCACACAAGGAACTCCGGTCGTACGGCCTTTCTTGATGCGAGCGGGCCATTCCATCAACCCAGGAACACGCACGCCGCCCTCCCAAATCGAACCTTTGAATCCCCGTAGCCCACCGGTGGAACCCTCTGGCCCCTTAGCGCCGTTATCACCACAAAAGATGACGATGGTGTTCTCTGCGATACCGAGTTTCCGTAATTCCGAACGCAACTTGCCGACGGCGCGATCGAGCGCGGTGATTTCACCCAAGTAATTTTGCATCTTGGTTGACAGTTTGCGGTAAGGTTTGCGGTCCTTGTCGGTTGCCTTGTGGGGAAGGTGCGGGGATGCAAAACAGACGAAGGCAAAGAAGGGATTTTCTCCTTTCGCCTTGTTACTGATCCATTTGAGTGCCTCGTCCATTACGACGTCGGAACTTTCGCCTTCGATTTTTTGTGGTTCGTTCCCGTTACGGCTTAGAGAGGGATTGAGATCGAACCAGTTGTCGTGCGACACCCACGTGTCGAAACCACACGCACCAGGATTGATGGGAGTGTTGGCTTTGACGGGTCCGAGGTGCCACTTACCGAAGTGGCCGGTGTGGTAGCCCGCCATCTTCAAAAGTTGAGCGAGAGTGAACTCTTGAGGACGAATCGAATAGTTCGGATTGAAGCACCCATATCGGGCCGGATGTCGGCCTGTCATGATGCTCCCTCGTGTGGGAGAACAGACGGGATGTGCGGCATAGAAGCGGTTGAATCGCAAGCCCTTGCTGGCCATGTCGTCGAGTGAAGGGGTTTTGACGTGGGGGTGTCCGTTGTAGGCAACATCGCCCCACCCAAGGTCATCGGCGACTACCAGCACGATGTTGGGATGTGTTGGTTTTGGTGTTTGGCTTGCCCAAGATTGCGAACACTTCACGCAGCCAATAAAAACAGTGAGTCCAATGAGAATCCGAAACATAGGTGTGGTCCGAGGTGGGAGGTTTGCGGAAAAAGATCAAGTCGACGCGATTTCATCCCAACTATTTAACATGGAATCTTATTGGTAATTCAAACGAAATCCCTCTTCAGGAAGTGCGCTCCTCACCATTTTGGAACTCTCTGTTCGCCGCAGTTAGACGCGGCTTACGCGATGTCATCGAAAGTCTTAAACCGATGTTGTGAAAGGACTTTTTTGTAGACAGACCTCCCAACCAGATTTTAGCCAGTGACAAACTACTGTCACAGAAGAGCTTTATCCGAGTTCAGGATATCTGTTCTGACGTATATGTAGGTTTGTGAAACCGTAAGCTATTACACAGATTGGTTTTAATACTTTCGGTGACGTTGCACGAGCCTCTTGTACCTACGGCGAACAGAGTAACGATACAGCTATATGTTTCGCGTTCCCACCCCTGGGAAATATGGTGGGCAACGAAAAACCGGTACCCAATTCAAGTGTGAACCGCTTTCGGATGATTTAGTCTTTGTGTTTGAAGACTGAATTTGTCCAAAAGTAGTTATGTACGGTCGGCTAGTTGGAACTGTCGCTTTTTACTTTGCTCATGTGTTGAACTTGAAACGAAGTCCAAGTTCATCCGAGCCTGGATCAATGGTCCTGGTACAAGAATCAGAACTTGTTTTCCATTGAAGAATCAGAACGCCTCGTAACACCGTCGTTTCGAATTGCAGCAATATTCCATGGAGACATCGCCTCGGTCTGGACCGATGTTTCCAGTGGTCTTGATGCATTCGAATTCGACCATGCCAGCTTGGTACTCGGGATCTTGTTCAAAGTCCTCGCCGAACACGGCCATCGACTTGCACGTCAGGTGAATACAGCGCAAAGCCTGTCGTTGTTGGCTTGCATTGGAATCGTGTTGAGACATGGTTGGTCACCCCGTTGAGTATGTAGTCGGTTATGCTTCCCAATACGGCTGTTCTCCGGCAGCCAACAGAATCGCTCTCTTCACGGATACTTCAATCAACTTGACCTTGTAGCCATTTTGTTGAAGGGGCTTGGCATTGCCGGTGGCAGCTCGACCGGCAGCGGTAGCCGTTTCCTGAGTGATCCGTTGCCCGTTCAACGCCTGAGCCGCCGCAGTTGCCATGATTGGGATCGGGGCGACGTGTCCAAGGACAACCCTAACGTTGGTGGCAATCCCGTTCCGGAGCCGGAAAGCGACAGCCGCTTGAACAAGGGGCCAATCATACGATTGCTTCTGGCGAACCTCATAGCTAGCGTTCGCCAAGTTGTTGTTCGGGATTGTTACTTTCGTCACGATTTCGTTAGAGGCGAGCACGTGTTCCCGTTCGTTGGGTTGGTCGGGAGCTTGAAAAAAGCTCGTCAATTCGACTTCCCGAGGGCTCTCGGAGGGGCCTTGCACGGTGGCCGATGCACCGAGTGCCATCAACGTTGGTGCGAGGGTCGATGGGTTGACCATCACGCAATCGTGGCCTTCGGTGAAGACGGCGTGATAACGATTTTCCCCGTGCTGGGCGTAGCACTCAGTCCCGCCCTTGAGGATGCAATTGACGTGCTCGTCGCGAAAGTACCAGCATCGATTTCGCTGACATAGGTTTCCGCCGAGCGTGGCCACGTTACGAATCTGCGGTCCGCCGACCTGGCCAGCGGCCGAAGTCAACGAAGGAAAGTGCCGCACCAGGGTTGGATCCGAAGCAATAGCACCCAACTTCGCTCCAGCTCCAATGGTAACAACACGTGGTGGGTCGTTGCCGTCGGTCGAAACTCCGGTGAGCGTGTTGATGAAGTTGACACTCACTAATCGAGTAGGCTGGGCAACGTATTCCTTTTGAAGGTCATGGAGGTCAGTACCTCCGGCGAGCAATTCGGTCGTGCCGTAGCTAGTCCCTAACAGTCCAACAGCCTCGGCGACCGTGAAGGGACGATAGTATTCGAAATTCTTCATCTTGTTGAATACCTCAATAGAAGGTGGAGGACGGAAGGCGGAAGGCGGAAGGTTTTACATGTTCTTTGTCTTTTTTCTTTTTACCTTCTGTCTTCTGCCTTTGTCCTTCCGATTTCATTAGTTCCCAGCCAAGGCTTCGAGCACGCGTTCTGGGGTGAAAGGAGCCATCGGAACGCGAACCCCGAGAGCGTTGTACACTGCGTTGCCGACTGCGGCACAAGTCGAAATTGTCGGCGGTTCTCCAATGCCGATCACGCCTCGCTCGGGCATGTCGTGCATGTGAACTACTATATCGGGGATGTCCTGAATTCCGGCGAGTTTGTAGAACTCCATGTCCGGGTTGACCTGTCGTCCGGTTTGCGAATCCATGATCCGCTCTTCGAAGAGTGCGTA
>CAYRFQ010000141.1:0-16096 GCA_964423615.1 uncultured Alcaligenaceae bacterium
CAGGTCAACTACCGCCATTGCCAGCGAAAATCACTTCAGATCAGTAAAGTGTTACTGAAAAACTATCTAGACCGGTCAACTATCGCGCCTGCTTCGCAAACATAATAATAGAGGTATCTCGCCGATCTCGGACGCTTTAAAACGATTGTGAGTGGCGTGAAACCCGAAGGCAAATCCACGCAAAAAGTAAGCGATTATGTTTGGAGCACAAAACGAATGAAACGGTTTCTCGTGTTGATATACGGTGCTGCATGCTATGCTCTCGGGTGCACAACATTACTCTATGGTGTGGGCTTTTTAGGGAACTTGGTAGTTCCAAAATCACTCGACTCAATCCCCACGATTCCGATGTGTTGGGCGATTCTGATCAATGGATTATTACTTGGAATTTTTGCACTCCAACATAGTGTCATGGCTCGTCCTTTCTTTAAGCGATGGTTGATTCGGTTCATCCCAGAACCCATGGAGCGGAGTACCTACGTCTTGGCCTCCAGTGTGGCGTTAGGCTTGATTTTTTGGCAATGGCAACCATTTGGCGGAACAGTCTGGGAGATTACAAATCCCATAGGTGTGACAGTGTTTCAGTCACTCTTTGTCTTTGGTTGGGTGACAATTCTTGGGACTTCCTTCCTTATCAATCACTTTGACCTATTTGGTTTACGGCAGGTGTGGCTGTACTTTCGGGAGAAAGAGTATGCTCCCCTATCTTTCCGGACCCCAGGCCCGTATCGCTTTGTCCGACATCCGCTCTATGTTGGATGGTTGATCGCCTTTTGGATGACTCCAACCATGGGAATCTCGCATTTCTTGTTTTCCATCGGGATGACACTCTACATCCTGATCGCGATACCTCTCGAAGAACGTGATCTGACTCAAGTATTTGGAGACGTTTATGTTCAGTACCAGAAGACTACAGGAATGTTAGTTCCCCGTCTTGGGCAAGGCGAAGACCACTACCAACATGCAATGACCAGGGAAGCGGAACCCAGGACTTTGAGTATCGCATCCGTTGCCTTCAAAGTCCCAGGGCCGGCTTGTGGGGACAGAGCCAAAGTTGAGCAAAGCGGGTAACGCAACTGGTGAGGCGAAAAGTTTCGGTTTCTAACTGAACCCGGTTTTGTTTCGGTCCTGAGCCTCGCAGCGACGACTAATAACAGCCGTAGTCTTGAACTCACACGTTGGTGAGACTTGGTTCCCACGGTGGGTTCCCACCGTGGGTGTTATCTTTCACCGCTGTGCTACATCCGAACAATACACTCCCCGGTAATTCTTCTCGTGCCGGTGATTCTTCTCGTGAGCGGACTCACTTTAGCAGTCTTTCCGACATACTTGAAGTTCTTATTCAAATTTTCGAATTGGACTGTACCGTCGGTAGCTTTCCCACACATCTCCCTTTCCGAGAACTCTCGGGTCGCGGGTTTGTTGTAAATACCTTTCCAGCTCGGTACGAAGTTCTCGAAAGACCTGCTCATACTTGGTCTTCGTTGCGAGATTCTTGAGATTCCCCGGATCGGTTTCCAAGTCGAACAACTCATGCTCGGGTCGCTTGGCGACAGCCAAATCGAAGTACTTCCGATACTTCTTTTTATTCTGCACGAGGAACGTTTTCGAAGGGGAACCATCGATGTCGTAATATCCGAAAGGAGCACGTCCCACGCCGCGTGGGTCGCCAGCAGGCCACCGGTTTGGTTTGAAGTTTCGGATGTAGAGATATTTGCCTTTGCGAATCGCTCGGCATGGATAGGTCCAGTTTTTCACGCGTGAGGACGAGTGCCGTTCGCGAGACGTAAACACCCGATTTCGTTTGTGATCGACCTGTCCACTTTTCTTCGAAAGCAAAATTGGCAAGAGACTTTTTCCAGCCATTTGCTTGTGAGGCTCGAGTCCGGCTACCTCAAGGTAGGTAGGTGCGAAGTCGACAAAGCCGACGAGATCATCCACGATGCGTTTGCCCTTCACGCGGTCGCCCCAGCGGATGGCCAAGGGGACATGGGTGCCGTAATCGTACAAGTTCGCCTTGGCTCGAGGGAATGGCATCCCGTTGTCACCCGTTACGATGATGATTGTGTTGTCCAACTCTCCAGCTTGTTCAAGGATGCGTAGAATCTTTACGAGGTGACTGTCAAACCACTCAATTTCTACTGCGTAGTCGAGCATGTCGCTCCGGATTTCCTTCGTGTCGGGCAGGAATGGCGGAACATCGACGTCCTTGAGTTTCTTGCCCATTTTTAATCCGATTCCTTTCTGATAGGAACGGTGTGGCTCCGACCCACCGACCCAAAAACAGAATGGTTGATCCTTCGGCTTCTTGGAGAGGAAAACCTTGAAATTCCCCGCATAGTCGTTGCGACTGATTCCCGCCGCGGGAGTGGCATTTCGTTTGGAGTTATACCCGTTCCCTGCGGGATTTCTCTTTCGGCCGCTGGCCTTCCAATTTCCAGGTCCCCACGGTTTGCCGGTATACCCAACGAAGTAGCCTACTCGTTCCAAGAGGGAAGGATAAACAGCCAACTCTTTGGGGAATGAACTGGCGTGGGTTCCCGCTTGTTTGTTCTGCCAGGGATGTCGTCCGGTCAGAAGGGAAGCCCGCGATGGGCTGCATCCGCAAGACGCTGCGTAGGCGTTGTTGAAAAGGATTCCTTCTTTCGCCACTCGGTCAAAGCCAGGAGTCTTGACGAACTGGCAACCGTACGCACTGCAGTGGGGGTAGGACTGGTCGTCAGAAATCACGAACAAGATATTCGGCTTTTTCTTGGTCTTTTCGGCTTTCGCGTCGGGACACGACCAAAGCCCAAGGATTACAGCGAAGAGTCCCAGTAGGGGGTGACTCCAACGCCAGAATGGTCGAAGGTGTGGCATGAGAGGTTTGTCCTTATTGATAGCTCAGAATGGTGCTGGTCTCCGCCAGGGAGTCCCGCAATCGTAACACTCCAAATAATCCTCTTTCATCGTCACCAAGGGAATCCAACAAAAGAGTCAACAGCACGGAAAGACGGTGAGCACTGCGAAAACTATCCACCCCTCTTGGCTGATTCGCTCTCGGGTGCGCGGCGGTTCGTGCGAACCACAAAACGGGCACTCCCTTCTCCTCCGTCGGCGAGGACGATAGTCGTCGTAGTCATCGTCATACCGATCTGGTTTCAAGCCTCTTGGTCGATTACGTTCAGAGTGGTCGTACCGTGAACTCGACGATCGTCTATCGGAACGAGAGTCATGATCTTCCCAATCGTCTTCCGAATCGCGCTGTCTTGAGGACGTCGTTTCGTCGGAGTCTTCGATTGCATCCCGGACGAGATGATATCGTCCGCACGTGCACTGGACTTCTTCGACGTCGTCCGAGAGGACGACAACAAGACGACCGCAACTCGAACACCAAATCTGGGACATTCTTTTCGTTCCCAAAACTCGGGCCAAGATCCAAGGTGAGCCTCGACCTACCCCTCACATCTCACAATCATCGCTTAACTGCCAGAAAGCATTTTGGCGAGGAGTTCCTTCACCAATTTCGCAGCCAACATTGCTGTGATCCCAAGAGAGTCTTTGTGAGGATTCAGTTCCACTACGTCAGCCCCAACCAAGCTCCCGGACAATCCTTGAATGAGTGAGACCACCTCCCGGCTTGTGAAGCCGCCAGGTTCGGGGTGGGACACGCCCGGAGCGAAAGCTGGATCGACTCCGTCCAAGTCTAACGAAAGATACACTGGTCCGTCAAAACGAGGAATAGATTGGGGATTCCATTGTCGCATTTCGATGACCTCAACCCCAAACCGTTCGGCCTGTTCTCGTTGATGTGGATTCGTTCCACGAATACCCATTTGGACGAGCCGCGTCGCGAGTCGTTCTTCCATAATTCGCGCGAATGAGCAAGCATGAGAATAGGGGTTGCCGTCGTATTCGGCATACAAATCGGGATGGGCATCGATTTGGAGGACAGATAGTTCTGTATATCGTTTGGCATAGGCGCGGAGGATTGGGTAAGTGATCGAATGATCTCCACCGAGACTAAAGACGTGAGCGTTCTTTTGTAATTGCGTTGTAACTGCTATCTCGATTTGCTCGCGAGCAACTTCGGCAACACCAACGGTAATGTCACCTTGATCAGACCATCTGGAAGTGGTCGAAAGATCCAAACCAACTTCCGCGCACCAGTTGGAAGAACCGCAATGAAGGGCTTCCCGAATACGACTTGGAGCAAGAGCCGGCCCACGAAGAAACGATGACGTTTCGTCGTAGGGGATGCCGAGCAGAGAAACGATAGATGGTTTGGTAGTCATGATATAGCTTCGAGAGAGGAACGTGAAAGTGGCTATCACTCTTGTGTCTTTAGCCCGTGATACTTCTCATCTTTGCCAAGGCGTAGTTCGAAGATGTGGATCATCGCGGCATAAGCAATCGCAGCAGAAAGCCCAAACATCAATACTCCATTAGCGGCTTCGAGCGGTCCCAGGATTCGCCAACGGGATGTCAAAACGATGTCACCATAACCTAACGTTGTGAAGTTCACCGCAGAGAAATACAAAGCGGTTTCGTAGTGATCGAATTGACCGCACATAACAAAAACCAAGGCCCATATGGCCATCTGCGTCAGGTTTCCAACTACAACGATCGTCAACATGAGTCCTAGAGTCACCGCGTCTCGGAAGAATCCTACTCCGAGAATTCCCCGTCGCTTGAAATAGATGAGGCAATCGAGCATGTAACTTGTGGCAGCGGATTGGATCGCAACGCTTACCAGAAGGGTGCCAATGCCCACGAGAAGAGGTATCAACATGATTAGGTAACATCAGAAAAAGAAGATGTGGTTGTCACACGTAGAGCGCATTGCGAATGGTTGTAGTGGTGGATGTCTTTTGTAGGGTGTAACAAGGAGCGTGGCGACGATGGCACACCAGATTGTTTTTGGTGTGCCCATGCTCGGCTACGCGTTCGCTTGCCACCCTACGACAAAACGGAAACCGACGCTTAAGCTACAAACAATTCCAAAGCGTTGTAGTTACTCACTCATCTGGAAACTACTAACGCTTATTTTTTTCTTGTTCCACACAGCACGTCCTCTATATGTAATGTAGGCACTTGGCTCATACTTACCGACGAGATCGACCTTGGCTCCAGTTTGGGGAAGTTGATCCTCCATTCCCAAGATCCAATACACAGCATTGGCATACATCCGTCGTGTTCCTTCGGCGACGAGGTCTGTCGAGGCGCCAATGGTCGAAGCAAAGACTTTGCCTTTTTTTCCACCAGGTAGTTGATATGTCTTGGTCCACGCGATGGGCATCATCGGATCATTTTTCCGTTTGTCTGGGGGTCCGTCGTTGGGGCGAAGCCCATAGAACGGGTCGTCGTTGTCACGTTCGCCTTTGCGGTTCATGACTTGTCCGAGCACAATCGGCTGACTGTTCCCTGGAAGCGGCAAGTTGACTCCGTAGACGTCTGTCGGTCCCCAGATATCACCGTCCTTGATACCGCGAACGATGGGGTGATCTTTCCTGTTCATTGGAATCACCCCATATGTGCTTTGGTCCTTGTGAGCGCCATGGTGAGAGACCCAGGTTTCACCCATGATGATCTTCCCGAAACCCTTGCGCCAGGCTTCCTTCTTACCTGTGTATTGCCAGTCATAATGATGCCACTTACTACTGCCGGGCACTTTGAAGCCGTGTGTTGCGGTGCGGATTCCAATCACGGGTTTGCCGCTCTTTAAGTAGTCATCGATGTACTTCATCTGATCATCGGGCAAATTGCGAAAGCGGGTAAAGATGATCATAAGATCTGCGCTTTCGAGTGCTTTCAAGCCGGGGATGTTGTTGAGTACGTTAGGATTCACATATCCAGTTTTGGGGTCGATGGCGAACAGAACGGTACACTGGAAGCCGTGATGTTTGGCGAGCATCTTGCCGAGTTGGGGAAGAGCTTCCTCGGAACGGTACTCTTCGTCGCCCGAAACAAGGACGATGGTTTTCCCTTGGCCGGGACCTTTGCCGCCCTTGTAGACGACCCACTGGTCGTCGGCGTTGACTGACACAGTCCCGATCCCGAAGATCAAGAGCGCCCCTGTCCAAAGTAGCATGCGAGAGAGTGGAAAAAAACTCTGCAGCATAGTTCATTTCTCCGAAAGTTTTCCAAGCTCATGATAGCTAAAGCTGGGTGCTATGGTAACTTTCGGAGAGAGGGTGTCAATGATTTACCGGATTGGAGATGGATCGGGACAGGGATCGTTGTTGGGCCAACGCTGATGCAAACGTCGTTGGCCACTTTGAGTTGACGCTGGGACGGAAGCAGTTAAAACGGCGAAATTGGAATATCAAGAACTACACTGGACGTCTTGTTAATTCGAACTCCTCCACAGAGGCATTGGCCCTTCGGCTCGCTGTTGTGGCAACCGTCGCCCGACCACGACCACCATTTCCGGATCGCAAGGGCGCAACGTTCGATCACAATTGATGACTGTCACTTTTTCCCACGCAAAGGGAATTTTTGGTCCGTAGCCATTCCACACGCCGAAGCAAAAAAACTCAATGTCTTCCGGAAACTCCGTTATGGCCGTTTTCTCCGAGACCTTCTGGATCGGGTCTCGATAATGGAACGCAAAGAGGTGGTAAATCCGGTTGATGCTAACGAGTTTTTCGTCTGGACCCAGCTTTTGTTTCAATTGGGCAACAGCTTGGCGAGTGCCGACGCTCCTGTTCATCAGGACGTTCGTCAACCAGACCGAGTAGGACAGGCCCAGACAAACTGCCAGTGCGCCGACCGCTAACCGCGTTTTGAATGGTTCGTTTGTCTCACGATTGCGGTAGATCAACACGCATAACGGAACGAGCACAATCGCAAACGCCGATGCGACCCACGCCGGCTGCTTGAGATGAAGGCCACCAACCCGTTGGAGTGGAATTCCCACCAGAGCGAGTACCGTAATTGAGAAGAGCAAACCGACGCAACAAAGCAGGAAATGCCCCCACGCCTTTCGGAGCGTGGAGCCTGCTGGAGCTTCCAGACATCGTTGGATCACCAGACCAATCAGAGGAGCGACACACGGATATAGCGGCATCCAGTAACGACTGCGGGCTCCTGGCGCGAGCCAACATGTCGGGAACGTCAGAAAGATGCACGTGAGAAGAAATGGGAGTGCCGTGGATGTGTTGCCGATGGCTTTTCGAAAGGTCGGTCGAGTAAATCCAAGCAACATCACCGACCAGGGCATCATGCACGCGAAAATTTCGAGCGGGTAAAGTACAAAGTGTTTAGCCACCGGCCACCAATCGTTGTAATAAAAACGCTCGGAGGCAGCTTCGCTCATGATGCGACGAACGCCCGAAAGTCCCATCTGTTGGTAGTACAACGAGAGCCACCCGCCGAAAATCACAAGGAACGTCAGGATTCCCAATAGATGGCCAACGCTGAATAGCTTTCGCCAGTCACGCATGAGCAGGAGAAAAACGGTCACCGATCCAACGAAGTAGACCGGACCTTGGGAGCCTTTGGCGAGGGTAGCCAACGCCGCGAGTGCATAGCCAGCCATCCACATACGCCACAAAGCCCATCGTCGGATGTATCCCCAGTGCCAAACGAGCAGCGCTCCGCTCAGAAACAACGTAAAAACAGCTTCGGTTTCGGCCAGCCGTCCGAGTTTGAGGATTTGGCCCATCGTCGCAAACGCTGCTGCAGCCGAGAATGCTCCCATCCGCGACAGGAACGTACGGGAATACCCAAAGACGAGGAAAGTCGTCAATAACGTTGCGAGCACCGATGGGACCCGAATCGCAATGACATCGCACTGTCCTCGAAGCCAGATGCTGACGGCGACCGCCCAATACTGGAGTGGCGGACGGGAGAACCATGCTTCTCCTTGCAAACTTGGCACGACCCAGTTGCCGGTCCAAAGTATCTCTTGAGCGATCATCCCGCGACGAGATTCTTCACCACGCACGGAGAGGACATCCAGCCGGAAAAAATGGGCAATGAATACGATCACCAACAGCCACAGCCACTCGGATTCTCGCCACCACCTTGTGGTTTTCGGGTTGAGGTGTTCTCCGTTGGAATCAGTGTTGTTGGTCGAAGATTCTGCTTGGGCGTTCGGGACCGTCGACATGGTTCTCTCCTCCCTGAAATACCAGGTGTCCGCAATATCGCTTTTTCTTTACCCTGTCAAGCAGAGCTAAGATGGTAAGTTGGTGCTGTTGTGTTGAAATATGACTTGGTCGAGAAAACCAGCTGGCATTTCGAAAGGAGAATCCAAGATTCAATTTTTGCCGGAATTGAGTCGTGGTAAGAGGCTATCTTGTTGAGTCGCTTCGGCGGTTGCAAGAGGATAAAACTGAGTGGTGTCAATCTTGGAAAGTGCCCGAAACAAGCAGAATAGAGAAACAAGAAGCGGTTTCACGATCTGGAAGTTTCTCCGGTAAAAAGTGGTTGCAAAGAAACCCCGAAACTTTTTCATCAACTAAGTACTTGCCTCAACTCCCTTTCGACAGTAAAAACACGCTAACGCCGATAGAAAAAGAAAAGCAACCAATCACTCGCAGACATTCAATCATGAAGTCAGTCGTTGCTGATCGAAGACCAAACATTCAGAGGCTTGACACCCTCGCACCAGCCCAGAAGAAAATGTCGGCTGAGCCAATATCGACCTTGGGTCGACGAAGTAATTTCAAGTGAGACAGCCCATTCACACCAAACGACCTCTCCCAAGGTGTGAACGCCAGAAACTGCCTTTACTTTTGAACTGTTCGTGAAGAGCTTGACGAGAAAGGACGAAAACAATGCCTACTTTGCCAGAATGGATGACATCTTGGTATTTCATCATCACCATGGCAATCTTGCTGGTTGCTTTGATCGGTGTGTTGATCTTCTTGCGTACCCAACGTGATGACGACGACGATTAGTCATTAGTGACTGATAGTTTACTTGTACTTGCCCCACCAACTCCCTGAAACTCGTAGTTGGTTCCAATCGAGTACCGTACGGGCCGAGTTAACATCGTCTAGATACGGCGACTGTTGGCCGAGAGCTTCTGTTCTCTCGGGACAATATCGCCGTTTTGTATGTACCAAAGGACCAATTCTCTTGACCTTGTGAAGATTCGTGCCAGTCCGTCTGGACTGTTCGCTCAAGGTCTCGTTGGATTCTTTGAAGTTGCTTTGTATTTTCCCTGGCCTGCGCTTCGGTTGGTGCAAGGGTTTCAAACTTACGCGCGGTGTGAATGGAAAATGCTTCTCATTGTGCACCTACACTGCATTTCTCGTTGGTGTCAGAGACTTTCGTCGATCTGCGATTCCACGATCGAGAGGACAAAATAGTCTCTTGGTTTGGTCTCAATCGCATTTCACCAATGTGGCGTTGTCCAGAAGAATGTCATTGGGCCTGAAAACGATTTTGCGCCTTGTTCCAATCTCCAATAACGGCGTTAACTCGTTGCATCGTTTGATCTCGCCAAACATAGAGTTCGATGCGTTGTCCTGGTGACAATTTGCTGATCAAGTTGATCATGTGGTTTTCGTTCCGTATCACCACGTCTTCGACTTTCAGCACGACGTCATTCGGTTTCAGTCCTGCTTTCTCTGCAGGAGTCTGGGGGTAGACTCGTTCGACCCAGGCCCCTTGAACGCGGTTCAAGCCGAGCCGAAGCGCGTCTTGTGCGTCGAATGACTGCGCCAATTGCATTCCCAAATAGCCCCGAGAAACTCGTCCGTTCTCAAGTAGCTGTCGCGTGATCCGTTTGACCAAATTCATCGGAATGCTGAACGCAACGCCGCTGTTCGTTCCGCTGAGGGACGCAATCGCAGTGTTGATGCCGATCACTTCTCCTTTAAGATTGACCAACGGTCCGCCGCTCGAACCGGGGTTGATGGCTGCGTCGGTTTGCAGGAAATCTTTGATCCGAATTGTGTTGCCCAAGCTGACTTCACCCCGTTCTCGGGCGCTCAAAATGCCGTGAGTGACGGTACGGCTGAGTCCGAACGGACTGCCGAATGCAAGCACCCATTGACCGACGCGGACACGATCGCTGTTGCCGATTGTCGCCGTCGGCATCGTCTTGATCTTCGGACTCAACACAAGCAACGCAATGTCGGTCTCCGGATCGGTCAGCGTTCGCACCGGTCGGAGAAGACGTTGGTCAGCGAGTCGTATCGTTATTTGGTTTGGTTTTGCGTCCGCAATGACGTGATTATTGGTCAGGACGTAATAACCTTTCTGGTTGGGAAATTGAACGACAAAGCCCGAACCAGATTCTTCGAGCATTTTTCCTTTTTGGCCACCTATTCTCGTTTGTTTCGCAGGGAAAGTGCTTTCGACCGAAACGACCGCTGGCGAAACTTTTTCTGCAACTGTTTGGAACACAAGTCCGAGGCGAACGACGGAATCGAGATTGGAGGAGGATTCGAAAGATTGCGTTTGGGCCATCGCCGGATTGCCCGTCCGCAGAGTCACGACGGCGGCCGACCCTCCCGCACAAGCACACGCCCCCACGAATAACAGCAAGGCAGATTGCTTCATAGATCATCAACTCCCAAGGTGGTGAGTGCGTCGAATGGGTCAAGAAAGGAAAGACGGAAGAGAACGTAAAAAGCCAACGTTCTCGCTAACGAAACTGAAGTTGTTCAATTCTACGCGCTGGTTCCGAGTGGAAAATGGAAAAATGTCCAGTTTTCCTGGAGTCCCGCAACTCGATTCTCACCGAATCGCCGAACCGATCACAGTCTGGGAAATCTATCGAGGAGGCGTTGTCGGCAGGACCGGAATACTTGGGAAATTTGGGAGACAGAAGGAGGTTTTTTCGTGTTCGGTCAGGTAACTTGGAGAACTATTTTGGATGGCTTCACAAGATACGCGAACAATCTTGCTTGTATGGATTATTCAGCTCTCGGCTTTCGCTCTTTCCACCGCGATGGCTGCAGACCGCGACAGGGCCTGTAGGAACTCCATGTCTTCCGATTCGAAAGGACCGGTTCGTTTGTTAAGGACTTGGAACACGCCGATGATGTCGTTTAGCTCGTCTTTCATGGGAAAAGTCAGAAGATTACGCGTTGTATAGCCGGTCCGTCGATCGATTTCTGGGTTGAACCGGGAATCGGAATACGGGTCCTCGAGGTGAATGGTTTCTCCGGTCAAGGCGACCGTCCCTGCGATTCCGAGTCCGAGGTGAACGCGGATTTCGCCCACGTTGTCGCCAAGTGCGACTTTCGACCAAAGTTCATCGTTGGCTTCGTCAATGACGTAGATCGTGGCCCTTTCGGCGTTGACCATCCGAGTCGTCGCTTCGGTGAGGTGTCGGAGAATTTCTTCGAGCGTTTGGGCTTTCATGAGTTGTTGGTTCGTTTCCAGCAACAAGTGCATCCGCTGGACATTCCTTTCGGCTTCTTGGTGTTGTTCGTTGATTCGTCGGAGTGCGATCTGGAGCCGCGCACTGTACCACCACGCACCTATCAACAGGCTCAAGACGGCCAAACCAACGATGGTGAGCACGCTGTACCACCAAATGCCGACCAAAATTCCGAGTGTGGCTACTGTTCCGATTCCGGCGAGTGCGGCCGCCAATGGACGCCTACGCATCCAACGAATCAACCGATCCCATCTGGCTATAGGTCGTGTCTGGATTGGCTCGCCGGACAAATACGCCTTCAGGTCTTCGGCCAACGCTTGCGCGCTTGGGTAGCGGTGGCGTGGGTCTTTCTGAAGACATCGCACGCAGATGGTTTGTAAGTCATTCGGTATTTTTGGTCGGAGTTTTTTTGGCAGAACGGGCTCTTCGTCGAGCACCCGAAGTACGATCTGCATCGGCGTAGAGCCTTCGAATGGTGCTTTTCCAGTCAACATCTTGTAGAGAACGGCACCGAGGGAATACACGTCCGTGGCTGGGCCGATTTCTCCATGCAAGGCTGCGGCTTGTTCTGGAGCCATGTAACTCGGGGTCCCGAGTACTTCTCCCGTCTGGGTGATGTTGGTCGAATGCTCTTCGTCGAGAGCCGTCAGTCGTTTCGCCAAGCCGAAGTCAGTGACTTTGGGAGTCTCGTCAGCAGTGAGGAGGATGTTGCCAGGTTTGAGGTCCCGATGAACGATTCCTTTTCGGTGGGCAAAATGGATAGCTCTGGCAACGGTTTCTAAGAGTTGGGCAGCCTTTCGTGGAGAAAACGAATCGTGTTGCAGACGTTTGGACAAGTTTCCGCCTTCGACGAGTTCAAGGGAAAGAAACGGTTGGCCTTGAGAATCCCCAATGTCGTAGATTTGGACGATGTTCGGATGGTGCAGCTGGGCTACGGCTTTGGCTTCGGTCTGAAACCGAGCCAGTGAGATTGGGTGGGTACTTCCGGCCCCGTGGATCATCTTTACGGCCACCATCCGATTGAGTCCAATTTGCTTGGCTTCGTAAACTGTCCCCATTCCGCCGCTTCCAAGGACTCTTACGAGTTCGTATCCCGGGAGCGGGGTTTCCAGTCCGACTTGCGTACTGGGGCCGGACGGCTGGTTGTCTGTGGAGGTTTGGTGGAGGCGAACTGTGAGGTCTTTCGTAGTCCCAGAGTCCGGGGAGGAATCCGAGCGGAGGTTATGGATAATGGCGTAACTTTCAGCGGTCAAGCCAGAGCCACACTCGGGGCAGGTGGGTGTGGGATTTTGCAAGTTGTGTTGGTTTGGTATAGGTATTTTCCAGGAATGACCGTTGTGACAACAAACCTCGATATCCATAAATGAACCTCGTAGCGCAATCCAGAGCGAAACATCGGAAGCCAACAGCCTAGGTTTAGCTTACCGTCTGTTGTCTGATGTGCCCACTCGCTGGTTGGGGAATTTCCCCAACCTGGAGGAGTTAGAGAGAAGTGTAGTGTTTTGTCTTCAGATATATGTGAGGCGCTCGAGCGGTTGAGGGTGCCAATGCAAGAACACCGAGGATTTCGGTTCTCCATCAGCTCCTGGGACAATCAGTGTCCGTAGACATGGACTCGCAAAACGCTCTCGGTGGCCTTTACCCTTCTTCATCGAGACCGAGGCGGAGGACAGCTTTGAAAGTCAAAAAACCCGCGGCTTCCCAGGCCGTTTCGATGGCGGCCTTGTATCGCGCGTTTGTTTCTTGCATTTCCCGCCACGCATCGGCCTCGGGATGGTCTGGGGGCGGCAGGTAATGCTCGTCGGAGAATTTGTCGTGGGTGTTGACAGAGAAGACCCACATGCCGTCGGGAAAGTTATCAACCCGGCGGACATTCATTTTCAGGTGTGGAAACCCTTTTCTTCCCAAACGCAATTCCACTCCGGCCTCGTCCCCGTTGTTATCATGGAGAAGCCGAAAAGTACTCGCCGGTAAGGGGAAATTGGCGTGGTACTCTGAGAGTAACTGATTGGGTGGTAAATCCAAGTACACCAATTTATCTTCGGGTATTCTCTCGAGTCCATCGGGATACGCCAAGGAAAGGAAGATTCGGCAAGCTTCCGCCAGAATGTCGGTCGTCAGGCCAACCATGATTACGTATGCCTTCGTCGGGGCCGTGGGATCCAAAGTTTCTCCACCAAGTTCGACGGAATCAACACGGGTTCGTGGCAGCATGGTACTTGCACCTGTTGCATTGTTGAAAATGAGAGCAACCGACCAACACCAAACGGAGTGTTGGGTTTGTTGCGAGTGCTGACCAGAGTCACGAATCCAACGAACCAGGTCAAAATGCGGTCGCGATGTTGGAGATTTGTGGGTAGTCCTTATTTTATTGTATTGATTCCATCCAGGACGTTTCACAATCTGTGGGGAGTGAGGTTGGATGCTCTATCAATTTATCTTAAAACATCACAGGGAGGTGCCGCCAGAGCAATTATTGCCGTCGACGTGGCTAATGAATCCAAGTGAAAGGTACACTCGGAACGCGGAGGAAATGTTTGGGGCTTTTTTGAAGAGTGTCCTCGGTCCTTTTCTCCCAGCGACAGCAACTCAAGACAAGGAATGTGGTGTCTTCGTTGCTGCGGCTCAACAAACGACCTTCGGGTCTCTCATCCCCACATGGCTATCACACCACGAATAGTCCAATTTTAAGATTGTCCTTCTCCGTTCACAAAGGCAAAGACGTTTTTCCGCAAAAAATGGACGTTGCAAGTGCTTTGGGGAACGAGTGTAGTATGTTTAAGTTGATCGATTGTGGTTAAAAATGGGTAGCGGGGAGAAACTTTATGATCCCATTATCCGTTTGCAATTTGGGACCCGATTCTACAAGCAAGTGCAGGTCCGGAACCTCATGATCTCAATCGTCCGGCCGGAACGTCCCAGGCCGTGCGGGACTTCGGAGGAAAGCTCGTGAATTGGTCCACCCGTGTGAAAACGATTTCAAAGAATATTCTTTGCTCGGCGTATAAATATTCTGGCGTGATGGCTGCTCAGGAAGCCGTGACCGCTGCCCGTGGCCAAAACGGCATGGCGATTTTACTGTTCCATCGAGTGACGGACGTCATTCCGCCAGATGGTCTGACGGTTAGCGTTGCCAAGTTTCGCGGCATTTGTCGCATGCTGAAAAAGAAGTTCCATGTCGTTTCGCTTGGAGAGTTGCACACGTTGCTTCGTAACGGCGGACCGTTTCCTCGCCGGACGGTGGCCATAACTTTCGATGACAGCTATCGATCGAATGTGCATGCTGCCGAGATTTTGGCCGAGCACGACTTGCCCGCTTGCTTCTTTCTGCCTCCTGGATTCATCGAAACAGATCGGATTTTTCACTGGGATGAACATCTTCCTGTGCGTCTGCCCCAGATGAGTTGGGCGGACACTCGCCGCCTAGTCGAGATGGGCTTCGAAGTCGGTGCTCACACCGTCGAACACCCAAACCTGGCGTCCCTCTCTTGGCCGGAAGCTCGCCGAGAGATCATCGAATCCAAACAAATCCTCGAGTACGAAACAGGAACGGCAGTTCGATGGTTTGCGTACCCCTACGGAGGCGCCAATCACTTCCTGCCGGCTCAAATCAAGCTGGTTCGAGAAGCCGGATTCGAGGCGTGTTTCTCTGCCCTTTGCTCCATGCTTTATCCGGGACAAGTAGGGGAAATCATTCCTCGCGAATCCGTTCCCTATTTCCACTCTGTGGTCAACTTGGAATTGCATCTAGCGGGTTGCCTCCATTGGGTTTATCGATTCAAACGAATTTTCTTTCGCCAACTCGGCAAGCGGCCTGGACTGGAAGTTCCCCGGGAGGAGATGCGGCTCGGCTTCTCCAAGAGAAACGCCAGTGCAGCAATCGGGTAAACTGGGATGATGCTCTGCCATGACCGCCATTCTCCCGACACAGCGAGTTGAGCCCTCGACGGCCTTGGTTGCCTTGGCCTCCAAGTCTGATGGCAATCCAGAACGAACGGTCCGTGTTGTTTCCACGGTCTCCGAGTTGGAATCCTATGTGCACAAATGGGAAGCCCTCGGGCGCGACGCTGTAGACTTGAATCCGTTTTACGAACCCTGGTCGGTCATGCCAGCCCTGAAGGGCTCTCTGGGGGCAGACAATATTCAGTTCGTCTTCGTCGTGGATCCGGCCAACGAAGCCGAAGCCGTTTGTGGCTTTTTCCCTCTGCAGTACGACTCCCGATTTCGTGGGTTGCCAATAGGGGTCTACCGGCTTTGGTCGCATAAACACTGTCCCGTTCGGATGCCTTTGTTAAAGCACGGAGAAGAACGGGCATGCCTTGTCGCGTTGCTGAACTGGTTGCACTCGCAAGCTTCCCGGGCGAGTTTTTTCGAACTGCAAGCTGTTAACAGCGAAAGCGCATTCGTCACTCATTTATTGGGAGAACTGGATCAGCGTCGGGCACAGTTTCACGAAACAGCTTGTGCCGAGCGGGTCGTTATGAGTTCCAGCGGGTCCGATTCGGATGCATATTTTTCGAACGCGGTTGGAAAAAAACGATGGAAAAAACTCAACAAACTTCGTCGGCAACTCATCGAACGCGGCACGCTCGCTACCGAATTGTTGCTATCTCCTGACGAACTCGAGAATTGGCTTGGTGACTTCCTACGACTTGAGGCGAAAGGTTGGAAAGGGCGAAACGGAACGGCCTTGGTCGCCAATCCCGCCGAGCGAGAGTTTTTCCTAATACTACAGCGCTACGGTGATCGATTTTGAGATCGGTTTTTCTTCTT
>CAYRFQ010000142.1:0-15850 GCA_964423615.1 uncultured Alcaligenaceae bacterium
TCCAAAATGACGATGCCTCACTGTCGATCGTGGCCACCGATGCCGACAAGGCCGAAGGCAACGCGGGAACGACGAACTTCACGTTCACCGTCACCCGCACCGGCGACACGACGGGAACTTCGAGTGTGGCGTATGCCGTCACGGGCAGTGGAACGAACGCGGCCGATGCTACTGACTTCGGAGGCACGTTGCCCAGTGGAACCGTCAACTTTGCGGCCAACGAGACGTCTCAAACGATCACCATTGAAGTTAGTGGTGATACTGACGTCGAACCCGATGAGGGCTTTACCGTCACGCTCTCGAATCCTGTCGATGCTACCATCGACACAGCTACGGCTAACGGCCTGATCCAAAATGACGATGCCTCACTGTCGATCGTGGCCACCGATGCCGACAAGGCCGAGGGCGATACCGGCACGACGGACTTCACGTTCACCGTCATCCGCACCGGCGACACGACGGGAACTTCGAGTGTGGCGTATGCCGTCACGGGCAGTGGAACGAACGCGGCCGATGCTACTGACTTCGGAGGAACGTTGCCGACAGGAACCGTCAACTTTGCGGCGAACGAGACGTCCCAAACGATCACCATTGAAGTTAGTGGCGACACTGACGCCGAACCCGACGAAGGATTCACCGTTACACTCTCGAATCCGGTGGGCGCGACGATTGATGTCGCCACGGCTAGCGGTCTGATTCGAAATGATGACTCGGACCTCCCAGACGTGGTTTACGTCGATGATAGCTTTGCTGGCACAATGCTTGGAGATGACCCGAATCCCACCGATAACATCGACATGGAGTTCGGAGTGAACGCCTTCGACAACGTTTTCGACGGAGTCAATGGCGTGGCTTCCCGCGGTCGCATCGTCTTGTTTAATGGAAATTATCGAGAGGCCGTTCTGGTCGAGAAGCAGGTAATAGTCGACCTTGAGGACGGTGGCACGGTTATCCTTAACACCACGACCATGGGGACGGACACCACATTATTCATGATCGGTTCCGAAGAGAATGACACGGTGACCTTCGGCCCAACTGTGAATCTCTCGCAGATTGTTGCCAAGTTCAACGGCGTAGCGGCAACGAATAAGGCTCTTCCCGCTGATGCCAATAACCGTACTTCGTTTAATCTGACAGGGAGGACGGCGTTCGCTGCTGCCCTGCTCGGAGGAAACGACAAGTTCCAAATGAACGGGGCCGACAACATTGACGTCCAAGTCCATGCAGGAACCGGAAACGATTATGTCTTCACAGGAGCTGGAAACGACCTCGTTTTCGGAGGGGATGGGAATGACACGATCGTAACCAATGATGGTTTCGATGTTCTCGTTGGGGGGATGGGGAGTGACCAGTTAAGCGATGGATCGAAAGCGGACGTGGTCGTCGCAGGCTTCGTGGTCAACTTTACCACGGAACAGTTCTATCAATTGAGAGATGATTGGGCAGATAACCAGGTTGTTAATACTCCAGGGTTGGCAAGTGCTTTCAAAGCAGCCGTCCGGAACGATAACGTCATCGATATTCTCAGTAATGGGCAGGGGGCCGATCTGTTCTCGTTCTTTGTCACAGGTGGTTTCTTGGGCATCTTCTTCGACGACAGTGTATCTCTCAGTGCTGAGGACGTTGATGTCTCAACGCTTTAGCCTCGCGTACTGACAAACCGATGGGCCGTGGTCCAGAATTGCTGCTTCCCAGACGTTCGTGTCGTGGTTCCTTGGGGTTGGAGTCTCGGCTCGTCCAAGAGTTGACCGTCCGTGATTACGTCAGCGACAGTCATCCGCCCGAACGATTCTGGCCTGCTCCGAAGGTCCTGCATCCCTAAGGGTGCCTGGAATTTCTTGAGTGTCCAGACGTCTTCGGGGATTTCGTGCCCGATCAAGGTTGCAGCTGTCGATCAGGCCTCAGACAAACGTATCGCATAATCATCCGCTCCGACCATCGTGAGAAATTACGACAAAAGCGAACTTTGATAGCTCTCGGTGGGAGTTTTTTTTGCCTCGGGCAAGTTCATCAGGGTGAGCGCACCTAATTTTCGTCAGGAATGGCATTCATAATCTTTTGGAGATATTCGATGTCATATCCTGCTCGGAGGCGTTTGGCCCGGATACAATCTTTGCGCGCCTTCTCGTTCTTGATGAGCGGAATGGCCAACCGACGCAACCAACTGACGTTTTCACCACCATGGTCTTTGTGAATCCGAGAAGAGTCTTTGGGGAACTCAACATCCACGACCCAATTTAACGAATTTTTCGATACCCCAATGACCTCGAACACTCTTGGCCAATTTGTCCACATCGTTGGCAACACTCAAGACGTAGTAACGCGACTCGCCATCGCTCGGATCGTCGCGTTACGTGATACTCAGGCCGATACTCTCGACACCCTTCCACTCGGGTTGATCCTTCAGACTTTTCGGAGCCGGTGGCGTGTAGTACGAGCGACTCTCGGTTCGACCGTGCGAACTGGGACGTTCTTCGGTGAACTTTTCTTGGTGTCGTTGACCGCGAAAGTTCTTCGCAAAGGCTTTCCCAAAAACCTGAGTTTCGTTTAAGTTTCCGTGAACACTTGACCATCGAAATCGTCATCCATGCCGAGGACTAACGGTTCTCCTTGCGGGAGCCCCTCTCGCAAGATTTCTTGTTCGGATTCACTCAGACGCAACTTGGGTTTCTTGGGTTGGTGCTGATAACAGACCAACCCAGCTACCAAATGAACCATCGCGTTGCAAGCACTACGGTGGCGTGTGTGACAGATCTGACAGACGTTTTTGAGCTGGTCGTTGATCGTCTCGATCAGGCTGCGTTTTCGCAGCAACAACTTCTCGGCCAACGGCACCAGACGGTTTTTCCTGTTCCGACGGATGGGAGTAACCAATTTCAAATGATCGGAAAACAGGTCACTAAACAATTGGGCCGAGATATAACCCTTGTCGCCAAACAAATGACCGGTGAGGTTCTTGACCATGTCGGGCACAACTGTTCGGTCGTCGACGTTGCCTGGTGTCAATCTCGCGGCCAACAGTTCGCCTTGGTCATTGACAACGATGTGGAGTTTGAACCCAAAGAACCACCCCATCGAACTCTTGCCCAACTGGGCTATGTCCTCAAAGACGCGGTTTCTCTCGGTCCTCTTGTTTCCACAGACGGGCAAACGAGTCGAGTCAATGAACGAAATACCGGTGCACGCTCCGAAGCAAAATGTCAGGTAGGCACACAGCGGTCCGGCCACTTTGTTAAGGATTCTGACGAACCGCGAGTAACTGAGTAAGTTGGGAAATTCGGCTTGGTGGTGGACCGTGAGCATGAGGTAGTAGTGCTTGAATGTCCGGTAGTTCGAGGCATGGAAGAAAATCAAGATGGTCATGATTTCGCTGTTGGAAAGACGCGAGGCTCGTCGGCGTCGGCGTTCTCCGGTTTCGAGTAATCTGGCTTGGAACTGAGGTTCAAAACCTTGACAAAAGTCATCGACATGGCAAAACAAAGTAAGCAGTTCCATGGGTGTATCTCCGGGAAGAAATTGGGTCAGGTAAACACAATTTATTCCCAACACCCTGGGCTGCCCATTTCCAATCCCGACAGACCTGCAATCCCAAACCACTCAATCGACACAAACTACCTGCTGAAAACACTTTGTGGAAATTACTTAAACGAAACTCAGGTTACAAAATCCGACAGGAGGCTCTTCAGATTCTTGTGGTGGGGGTCGTGGTTGGGCTCGCCGCGGTAATCATACCGACGCTCTTGAGCTGGAACCGTGAAAGGTTCGAACGTCACAAGGAATCACGACAAGCCTACTCCCACGCCCAAACGGGAATGGAATACCTTCCGGAACGTCTTGCGGGGCTTGACTATGTTGAGTCGATAAAGCTGATGCACGAGGTCCACGTGTACAAGCATGTGGCTGAGACCGACGAAGAGTTGGAGGACCAACTCCGTCGCCAAGCTGCCAAGAAGACAGACAGTGATGAGACCGACAAAAAGGAGAAGATGACAACAAAGTGGAGCAACAAAACGTTTCAGAAATTGGAGGCGTGCAAAAAGGTCGTAAGTGAGAACCCTGGCCTTTGGGATAACCAACTGCACTTTGCGAAAAAAGCTATGACTCGTTTTTGTTGAGAAATTGTTGATGGCAAAAGAAAGGCTCTCCGGTCAAGATGGGATTGTCACCAAACAATTCCTTTCCTTGCACCAGAGAGCCAAGCCTGAGCATAACACTTTTGCCCGAATTGGTCACCCTCGTTCGAGCCTTGATGTTCAACTTCCATGCTCGCCTGAGAGAACGCTTGCCCAACCTCGTTGTGGGCATCCTTCTGGCTCAAGGACGACGAACCGTCACCAGTTGGCTCCGGGCCGCAGGCATCACAAACGACTTTGGACAATACTATTACTGGCTAAAGAGTCTGGGAAAAAAAGTCCAGTGGGGCGTTTGTTCGCTCCTTCGGGTCTTGATCCAAAA
This sequence comes from uncultured Alcaligenaceae bacterium, assembly GCA_964423615.1. GTDB lineage: Bacteria > Planctomycetota > Planctomycetia > Gemmatales > Gemmataceae > CAYRFQ01. The sequence goes on from CAYRFQ010000142.1 coordinate 4,456, forward strand.
AATCGATCCGGGACCCCGATGGGTCTTTGCCATCGACGATTCGCCCACCAAACGCTACGGAAAGCGAATCGAAGGTGCCGGCTACCATCATAATCCGACGAAAGGACCGACCAACCAGAAGTATCTGTTCGGGCACATCTGGGTCACCATCGCTTGGATTGTCAAGACACCTGGGGCCAAAGCCTTGGCTTTGCCGTTGCTTTCGAAACTCTACATCAAGGCCAAAGACGTAGCCAAGTTGACCGCCGAATCGGGCGAGTGGAAGTTCCAAACGAAGCTGCAGTTGGCTGGCGAATTGCTCGCTTGGCTCGCAAAATGGCTGACTCTCAGTGGCAAAGACTTGTGGGTCGTTTTTGACGGGGCTTACAACAAAAAAACTTGCTGACCAAGGCTCGGGAACTGGGCATCACGATCGTGAGTCGATTAGCCAAGAATGCCGCTCTTGACTCTGTCCCCGATCCGGTGGATCAAGCTGGCCGAGGACGCCCTTGCACATATGGAAAACAGCGTCGGAATCTGGACAAGGAAGCGTCGAAGAAGAAGGGCTGGGAAAGTCTCGAAGTAGTTCAATATGGTCGGAAAAAGACGAAAAAGGTCAAAACGTATTTGGCCACTTGGCATCCCGCCGGTGGTGGGATTCGTGTCGTGATCGTGAAAGAAGATCATGGTTGGGTGGCCTTTTGTTGTACCGATCCGGATGCAAGTGTCCAGGACATTTTGGAGGTCGTGGCGGACCGTTGGAGCATTGAACAGATGTTCGCCGATATCAAAGAGGTCCACGGAGCCAGCGAGCAACAAGTCCGAGGCCTTTGGTCGAACGTAGCCGTTTGGCATTTGGTGTTGTGGGGTGTACTGCTTGATCGAATGGTGGGCTTGGGGTCGTCGGGAACAGGACTTGCGAGATCGTCGTGGCAGCCCTTGGGACGACTCGAGTCGCCATCCCTCTCATGCCGACAAATACAAGGCGTTGCGCAGAACTATTCTCGAGAACAAATTTTCGAGCCTTTTGGGTCTGGGACTAATACCCACGAAAATTCGAGAAATGCTCTTGCGCTTGGTTAATCTCGTACTGGGAACATAATTCTTTTCGCAAAGTGCAGGTTAGCATGGGCGAGGATTCAAGCCGAGTCCGCACGGGCAACAGCCCGGAAGTATTGGCCGCTTTGCGAAACGCAGCGATCGGTTGGCTGCGCGACCAGGGTGTCACCAACATTGCCCAAGCGCTGCGAGAGAATCCTTATCAGGTGGTGGAACTCTTAACGAAAATGGGCATTCTCAATCTTTGAATCGCCCTGCAGCACAAGACCTCTTCCTTGACATGTTTCGGTACGTCGATCCCGTCCGCTGGGTTGTTCTTCAGGATGCCAAGTTTGACCGCAGACTTGAGCGTCACGATCGTCAACTGTCGCGTTCGGCTGCCGACATCTTGGAGCTTCCCCGCAAGCTGATGGACGTGCGTGGGCTTCAGTTTGTCGAGCCTGACGTGCCCGACATGGGGGACCACGTGTAGACGCACGCACGTCTCGTAACGAGCCCTCGTCTTCGGCGCGACGTCCGACGCTTGTAGCCAATCGTTGAGATACTCCTTGAGTGTCCGGTTAGCGGCATCGCTGGCAATGATTTCACCTCTGTATTCCGCTTGCAACTCGCGGAGCTTCTCCTGGGCCTGTTTCTTCGTCTTGGCGTAACCAGACTTGCGAAGTCTTTTTCCCGTTGTTGGACAGACACGCAGCTCTACCCGTACTTCCCAACGACCGGCCGGCCGCAATGTGATGCCGCCTTCGTGTCGGCCCGTCGTTTTTTCGGCATAGTGAGGTTCTCCTCATCGTTTGGAATCAGTCCGGCCTCGAGACCCGCACGAACTCTGTGCGGGTTCTACCTCCGTCTACTAGATTCGATGATCTCCTGCTTGTTGAACGCGTCAGTTGAGGTGTTCTTCTTTCGGAAGAGGTTGGTAGGTTGGGTCTTCGAGAGGTGGGGTTCCATCCCAAAGGTTCACGACTCCATCAGTCCCAGAAGTTGCGATGTACTTTCCGCACGGACTGAAATCAGCGCTGTACACTGCTCCCAAATGTCCCTTCCATCCGTAGAGTTCTTGACCGGTCGCCATTTGCCAGATCTTGATTTGTCCGGATTGTTTGTTCTTACGTGCATATTTCCCGCTCACTGAGACCAAGCGTTGGCTGTCAGGGCTAAATCGAACACTCCAAACGGATTCTGAGTGTCCGCGGAGGATATATTTCGAGAGCCCCGTCTTGGCGTCCCAAATGATAATCTCTCCAGGAGCTAAATCCTTTAGGTCATGCTTATACTCTCCTGTAGCGGCAGCGATCCATTTACCGTCAGGACTGTATGTGACATCCCACAAACTTTGATAAAAGGCCGGTTCAAGTCGTTTTGACTCCTTCCAAGTTCCCACATCAAGTACGCGAATAATTCCGCCCCCATACCTGACATAGAACCCGCCGACCACAGCCAGACTTTTGTTATCCGGAGAGAAGGCTACGCTGGTGATGGCACACACCTTGCCGAAATTCCCGACCTCTTGTAACACCTGGTCGTCCAGCTCACAAACCATAGCGTTGTGTATTCTGGAGATGGCTAACATCTTTCCATCCGATGTGAAACTAACCCCAGGGGAACCCCAGGCGCTGTTGCCAAGACGTTTCCCATCCCCTTTGCGCAGTGAAAATGCCACGTTTCCGTCCCTTGAACTGTAAATCTCACAATCTATTCCACAGGCAATGAATTTACCATTTGGGCTCCAGGCTGGGCGAGCATAGCCGCCAGTTCTGACTTTCTTGGACAGAACCCTTCGTTTGTTGACCACATCCCAAACAGAAATACGATTAACCGACGACTCAAGAAGTCGTCGACCGTCCGGACTGAAAGCTACGATTGTCAGCGATCGGCCTCGCTGCCCCAGAGTCTCCAGGTGCTTGAATGGTAGGGACCAAACCCGAATAGTGCCGCTTCCATCTCCCGCGATTAGCTTGGAATTGTCAGGACTAACCGCCAGACTCTGTGGCGCTGAGTCGAGATACAACGTTGTAGATTCTTCTTTCCCAGCGGGTCCGCGAATTTTGATAGTTCTGTCTAAACTCGCACTAATAAGGTGTCGCCCATCAGGAGTGAATCTTAGCTGCACAATCTTCCCAGCGTGGGTCTCTGTATATGGACCTAATCTATTCCCGTTCAAAGAATATTCGGCTATGTGGGGAAATCGGGAGTTGAGCTTTCGGTTTAACGAAGTATGGTGGGCGATTGCAATGGACTTTCCATCTGGAGAATAGGCAACAGCCGTGGCTGGGTATTGGCTCAGTGTAGGGACAATACGACCTGAAGCAACGTCCAATAGCGACAGCAAATCCGTAGCCTTCTTTTTCCGGGTTTGGTCGATCACTACTGCGAGTTGTGTTCCATCGTTGGCAAACACCACGCTTCGCACGGCGCCCGGAAAGTCCTGTTTCCGGATGATTTTTTTCGTTCTTAATTTCCAAATCAACACGGATTTATCTTCAGAGCCGCTCGCAAGGTGTACTCCATCTGGACTAAACGCGACACTTGTGGCAGGTCCTTTGTGACGATCTAACCTTCGAAGTTCTTTCCCTGTTTTCGTTTTCCAAAGTCTGACAGTTCCATCTCGGCTGGATGAAGCGAATTGTTGTCCGTCTGGACTGACACTTATCCCTGTGACTGGGCCAGTATGGCTTGCAATCGTGCGAATTACACTGCCGTTTTTGATGTCCCAAATGTTGATTGTCTTGTCTGCACTACCCGAAATCATGTATTTGGAATCTGGAGTGAACGCTATTGCAAGGACTGCCTCTTTGTGACCTCGGAGGGTAGCACCTTCCCCTTTGTACTTCCGCCATAAATGATGCCATTCCCACCCACGAAGGTCCTCTTGGTCGGCTCTTTGTGGAATCACACTCCGTAGTAGCTGCACAACTTTTTCGGGAAGTTCCTCCTTTTCCGCCCGCTGAACCGCAGCCATGGTCATGGCATACTGAAACTGACGAGCTTTCAACTCTGCCTTCTGGGCGCGTTGTCGTTGTTGGTCGGCCTCGCCCTTCTTCTTCTGAATTTCTGTCAGACTCTGGGACAACTGACTTGAGGTGTTGGTCAGCTTGACGTTAGCGTTCTTCAATTTTGTGTTGACGTTTTCCAATTGACTTTTCGAAGTTGCCAGTTGTGTATTGACCGATTTCAGTTGAGTGTTGGCCTGCTCAAGTTGTTCCTTCGAACTCGCCAGTTCGGAGTTCGCCACCTCAAGTCGTTGATTGTAGGACTGAGCCACAATGGCAATTCCAATCGCCAACAAAGCGACAATGCTCACCAAAGCAAGAGCTGCAAGCGAAGGATGGCGTCTTACCCACTTACCTGTCCACTCCCAAATCCCCGGAGACCTCGCTGTGATTGGTTCATCCCGTAGCCAACGGTGCAATTCTTCGCCAACTGCTTCAACAGAACCATATCTCGTCTCCGGTTCCTTACTCAAACACTTCAGACAAATCGTTTCCAGATCCCGATCGACCTTGGGATTGTGCTTCCGGGGAGGAGTAGGCTCCTGTTCGCGAACTTGGAGAATCGTGTCTAACACGTTGCCCGCTTTGAAAGGCGGCTTGCCGGTCAGCAACTCATAGAGCACCGCCCCAAGCCCGTAGACATCCGCTTGGGTCGTGATCTCACTATCTCCTCTTGCCTGCTCCGGAGCCATATAACTGGGCGTACCAATCAAAGCTCCTGTTTGTGTCAGGGCACTGTCCCCTTCGACACGTTTGGCGAGCCCAAAGTCCGTGACATGAGGTTGTCCATCGGCATCCAGCAATATGTTGGCGGGCTTGAGGTCTCTGTGCAAGATGCCTCGTTGGTGAGCATGATGCACGGCTCGGGCAATCGTCGCGATGCGTTGGGCGACGTGTCTTTGTTGTTGCTTGGTGACGGCGGGTTCGGGATGAGCGAGACTTCCTCCCTCGATGAACTTCATGCTGAAATAGTGCTGACCGTTGTGCTCGCCCACTTCGTAAATGGGTACGATGTTGGGATGATCGAGATTGGCGGCCGATTCGGCTTCGGTGCGAAAGCGTTGGACAGCTTCTTCGGTGGCGAGTTCTCCAGCGCGGATCATCTTCAAGGCGACAACCCGATTGAGGCTGACTTGGCGGGCTTGGTAGACAACACCCATTCCGCCATGGGCGATCTCTTCCAGAATTTCGTAATCCCCGAAGTAACGAATCTTCGCTCCGTCGGCGAGTGTATCGCCTGGGTCGAGTGTCTGGGTGGGATCTTTCGCAGGAGAAGATGGGAGATTCGATTCTGTGATTTCGGCGAGCCACTTCGCATCAAGTTCTGGGAAACGCTCAAGATAGTCTGCCGCGGCGACTCTGTCGTTTAGTTGTTGGCGATAGTAGACGTCGATCTGGACCAGCTCGCGCAGCAACTCCCGTTGACCAGATTCTTGAGCTTCACGCAGATAATCTTCGATGCGCGGCTTCTCGCCCGCTTGCCACCGACTTTCAAAGCCATCACAAATTTTATCGAGTTGTTGCTTGAGAGCGAGGCTTTCCTTTTCGGGACTCGGAACTTTACTCATACGACACCTTTCTTCTCCCAAATGCCACGGATCAAATCGAGCTTGCGTTCTACCGTGCGCGGGGAGCACGGCAGCTTCTGGGCAATCTCTTTGTTCGTGAAACCTTCCATCTTCCACAGAGTCACTCGACGCAGGTCTTCGTCACCAAGCAGGTCGAGCAATCGTTGACACTCTTCCGCGACTTCTGCCGCAAAGTCGGGACTCGGTTCCTCGCCAAGTACGTTTTCGAGTTCGATGGCATCATCCAACCCGTCGGAAGTGTTGCCGCCACCGCGTTTGAGCCGTTGTTGATCCCGCTTGAGGTTCAGGACCTTGCGGGCTGTGATGGTTACGAGCAAGCTCCACAAATTCGTCCGGTCCGCCATCTGAGGAAATCGACCTTGTTCAAGACCGCGACAGAAGCTGTCGAACGCGCTCAGGGCCAAATCTTCCTCGTCGGCGATTTGGCGTGGAAAGTTTTGCAGCTTCGCCCGGACCAGACCAACGAGGCGTTTGAAGTACTTCTCCCAGAGTTGCTGGACTGCCTGTTGGCCGCCATCGGGCATGAGTTGAATCCAGTGGGTGACCGATCCTTCTGAGGCCATGGGAGTTCCCTTTGCAACTTTAGGAGAGCAATGATTCGCTGTTTGGAAGAGAGACTGTTTGCCATGGCTATCGTAAATCGTTGCTAACGGCTCTGCACCACTTGTTGAGGCGCGCAGTGGGTAGTTCAAAAAGCCAAGGCTCCCAGAAAGGGGATAACCAAACCTCGAGAAAGCCCGCCAAAATTCGTTTATCCAACGGAGATTTTTTTCGAGACCGACATTTCTTTCGGGCTCTCAACCATCCGGTCAACAATGAAAAAGCCACAACCACTTCAACTACAAATGCTTACGCCAAATTCAAAACAAAAACAAAATGACATGGCGGGTTCCAAACCGAATCGGTTATTCCCCTTGTGAAGTCACTAACCACGTCACCCAAATCGAAAATCAACTTTATTTCTCGATAGGAGAATCACGATGAGTACGCTTCCACTTACCATGCTTTTCGCCAGCGACGTCCGAACTTCTGGTGCTGGGAATGGCCGAAAAATGTCGGGGCTTGTTGCCACGAGTGCGATTGGAGCCGTTGTTCGCGAAGCCGAGAACGAGCAAGCAGCCCGCTATTACAACCCGTTCACGTTCCGCGAGGAGACAGAAGATGAGCTGTGGGCCTCATTAGGTAACTGGGATATGTAATTGTGAGCGTCAACATCGCTGTTGACTCAGTTGGTCTACGCCAAATCCCTGATTTCCCATGCTCCACGCATATCCGAGTTGTCGGGTCCGATTTACTCGTGCTACAGTTGGCAGGCTTTTTGTCTCGAAGGAGAGGAAAAACGCTCAGCGGGAATTGTCGTTTGGATTTGGCAATAAGGCCATGTTTCAGTCTTGGAGCAGCGGGCGAATTTTTGGTGAGTGCCCGAGTTCCATCCAAAGGAGCGGTCTACTCAAAACTCGCATCAATTGCCTTCTAGGGTCAGCCGAGCGTTAGGAAGGCGGAAAATCTGTCGATAAAAAGATTTGGTTGGACCGAGTTTAACGGTATCGAGACAACCTCTCAAAGTTCAGTGATCCCCCAGACCCTGGAAGTTGAGCGTATCGACCTCAGCACGGTCGAGAAGCCCTCCACGTATCCAGAATAACTACCCCTTCTCACCAGCCTTTTCACGGTCACAAAAAAGGCAGATAAAGTAGTTTTTCTAAATGCCTGACTTCAAAAGATTTAGACAATCTGAGCAATTTGGATGCACCATTCATGCGATCTTGAATATCTTTGATTAGTCACATGGTCTTTTGAACAGCACTTCTCAGAAAAACCGTATTTTCTGGGGGTTTCGATTCAGCTCTATTTTGCATCCATTTTATAACCATGAAAGGACTAGAGCCGATTCGCAACGATGACAACGGAGGAATTTGTGGCCGAGTTGATGACCATCGCCAAGAAGGTCAACCCACACAAATACAAGCAGAGTCGGCGCAAACCCAAGAAGAAGGTCGAGAAGATCAACGATGGGACACCTCACAAGTCAACGGCCAAAATACTAGCAGCAAGACGCAAAGAGGACTGATTTCTATGCGAGATAATCAACCGTGAAAGGGCTAGGCGGATGACGAAAAATGCCGACTGGCTCTGGATACAAGCCAACAACTCACTGGTGCAGAAATTGCGATCGGCCACCCAGACTTCGTCTCGGCCGATGAGTTGGGCCAATTGGCTGAAACAACGAGCGTTCTTGGGCATGTCCGTCTTCACAACCAATCATGTCGGTGATCAGGTCGCAGTCGGGATCGTAGATACACAGAGTTTGTCCTGGCAAGAAGGCGGCACTGTGGCCGCGCTGTTCGGCCAGTCGCCGGTCGGTTCGGGCTAAGTGGTTGCCGTTGACAATCCGCAACGTGTATCCGGCCAAGTGACGTTTGGGTGTGAAGTTCATTTTCCCAAAGAACTGACGGGCTTTGTCTGTCGAGTGTCGAAGCAAAGCCTGACAGACTCGCGTTTCGACGCGAGCGAGTTTCTCGTAGACGTTCTGGAGGGCCACTTTCAGGCGGTCTTTGAGTTTTTCGTAGGCCTTGTTGACGCTCTTTTGGATGCGAAAAACGACCAGAGCCATCCAATCGACACAGGCCGAAAAGAGCAGTTCTTTGGTGTATTGTTCTTGGGCGTTATCGTCGAAGAGTTGGTCGATTTCGTTGGCATCGAGGAACTGCTCAAGGACCATGCGAGCCATCACACATATCGGAGCTTCTTCCACGAACTGTTCAAAAACCGATTCCAATACCATACGACCGAACTCCTTGATTTGAGACGTAAATCACCGGTATGATTGAGTTTAGCAGTTACAGAACCCACCGTGAATGGGCTAGTCCAAGCCACAAACCGACACCGAAAGGAGTTGTGTGAATGATAACATTCGCTCTGGCATCCCTCACCACCATCATTCCCCTCGTTTTCCTGGTGCCTGGCGTTGCTCAATCTCAAAAACCAGACTTTGTCCGTCTGAAAGAGTGGTTCAACAGACACAACCGGGACAACAACGGAAAGCTCTCGCCACAAGAACATCCGAACGCCGCGGTCTTGAAGAAAGCTGACAAGGACGGTGACAACCAGTTGACATTGACTGAAGTGACGGCGTTCCTTCGGTCACAGTCCAAGGGACAACGAAGGCGGATCAGGGGAGCATTGCCGAAGACGGTCGTCATGCAACGAACAAAGGGCCTGGCATACGTCAAGGAATCAGGAGCCGATCACCAGTTGCTCTCGCTCGACGTCTACGCACCAAAACAAGGCAAGGACCATCCGGTGATGGTCTTCATCCATGGCGGTGGCTGGAGAAAAGGGGACAAAGCCAACGCCGTTGTCTCGCGCATCAAGGCTCCACATTTTGTGGGAGCGGATTACGTTCTGGTAAGCATCAATTACAGACTATCGCCAAAAGTCCAGCATCCAACACACGTCCAAGACGTTGCGAAGGCTCTGGCGTATGTCCACGAGCACATCGCCAACTACGGTGGCGATCCCAATAAGATGTTCATCATGGGACATTCGGCGGGGGCACACCTCGCGGCACTCGTGGCCGTCGATGAGCGTTATCTCCGAGCCGTGGGAAACGACTTGAATCTCTTGAGCGGAGTCGTCCTTCTCGACAGCGCGGCGTACGACATTCCACGATTCGTCAACGACCTCAAGGCGGGTCCGACGATGGTGGCGATGTACAAAGCCGCGTTTGGTCCGGAGAAAAATTGGAAATTGGCTTCGCCTCTAACTCATGTCGCACCGCAAAAGAACATTCCACCGTTCTTGATCTTCCACACAGACAAGCGACTCGCCGGAGCAACACTCTCTCGTGAACTGGCAGACGCTCTCAAGAAGGCCGGTTCTCCCGCCAAAGCCGTCCACGCCTGGGACAAGGATCACGCGACGATGAATAGCGACATCGGTCGTCCCGGAGACTGGGCGACAAAAATGGTCATGGCATTTTTGAAAGCCCCCAGGAACGTCACTCAACTCGCACCCGAGGGACGACCGGCCAAGGCAAAAGTCGCGGCCAAAGGGGGTCTCTTCGATAAGCTCGATAGCAACCGAGATAAGAAACTCAGTCGCAAGGAGTTCCAACGGTTACGGGCTGCCAAGAAACGGCCTAAACTGTTTGACGCGATCGACGCCGATCGAGACGGATTCATTACACGGGAAGAATCGCGAGCATTTCAGCGTCGCCGGACACCCAAATCCGAATCGACTTCACCGCGCCGAAAATTCGTAGAAGAACAGTAGAACCGCCAAAGACCAGAAGCACGACAACTGCAATCAACAAAATAGGGCCGGCTTGCTGGACCCGTTCCCAACTTGGACGTAGCGATTTGGGCATGAAGTGTTCGGCAATGCGGCTGCCGTCTAATGGCGGAATCGGAAGCATGTTGAAGGCCGCGAGGATCACATTCACAAACACAAACATCTCTAGGCCTGTCAAGACTGCGTCCTCGAGCGCTGGAGGCAAAATATGGATGCTTCCAAACAACACGATCAGCCCGACACAAGCCACCGCAAGACATACGTTTGAAATCGGTCCAGCGGCGGCACACATCATCAATCCCCACGACATGTTAACGCCTTTCCGGAACCGCAAGGGCTCGATCGGCACAGGCTTGGCCCACCCGAACCCACCCGCCAAGAGCGGAACGATGAACGTTCCTATGGGGTCCATGTGAACAAGCGGATCGAGAGACAAACGTCCCTGGAGCTTGGCCGTGTTGTCGCCGAACAACCAGGCACTCCAAGCGTGAGCCCATTCGTGCACCGTCAGCGAAAGGAGCAGTGGTATGAACAGAACAACGCGTTGGAACAACCAATCATCGGGAATCGACATAAAAGAAGTGTCTCTGGGACCGAAAGGAATGACCGGAAGAAAGTGCTGAGGAGTCACCTCTCGTTCGGGTAGTTGGCCGTGTCAGTGCTGTGTATGTGGAGTCGCTCTGTGCGAACCATTAAGGCGACTCTACAAACAATTCCGACAAGTCTTTGTTTACCCGTTATTGCCGTCAACTTGCAATCATCATTACTTCTTGTTCGAAATTTGATTGGTGACACTGTCACCGACTTCCAAAGCAAGAACCGGCTGCGTTATCCGACGTATTCGGCGTCCAATGGCGACATGGGCCTTTACTGCGGTGATTTGAATTTCGCCCAGGTACTTCGGTTGCTTTCCCTCGCGATAAACCATCAAGACGGATTTCTCGGAGAGTCCATCGTCGGAACCAAGGTCGATTTGGACGTAGTCCTTTTGAACTTTCAGAATTTTCCCTTCGATACGGATACCATCTCCTCCTGGCACCCTCAATCCTCGTTTCTTGATCTGTTGCTGGGCCACCTGCGCTTGCAATTGCCTAACCCTCTTGAGGAGTTGGTTCATGCGTTGCAAGGCGGCCGCCTTGCCTTGCGCGAGGACTTTTGCTTTCTGGCGGAGTTCCTCGTTTTCTCTGCGAAGTTTTTCGACCAGCTTCGCGGGATTACCCTGGCCAGCGTGTTGCTTCACCAACTGGCTGAGGTCCTCACACTTGGCCGCCATCACCTTGAGTTTGACTTCGGTGAGGACGAGTTGGTTCTGCAGTTTCTGATTCTGGCCCCGCAATTGGTTGACGAGTTCCTCGTACTTTTTTCGTTCGAGTTTTAGTTGCGCCTCCGCCGTTTGAGCCATCAACGATGACGGGGTCACAAACAGAGTACTTAGTACTACAGCGCGAGGTCTTGCTTTCTGGTGCTCCTTAACTCCTACAATCT
>CAYRFQ010000143.1:0-15208 GCA_964423615.1 uncultured Alcaligenaceae bacterium
CTCTGCCCGTGAGACCCCCATTTTGGGGGGTCTCAAACCATGCGGGCAAACTTTTTCCATATCTCTTGTTTTATCCAAATTATCAAAGAGCTTCTGAATCATCTTGGGCTTCGTCTGTGGAAACCTCCGGGAAGGAATTCTTGCGTTGCCTCAGTTGACCCTTGAGTGAGTCGATAATTTGAGACAGTGTGAGGTCATGGTGTTGGTCGTGCCAGTACTCCTCCCATCTTTGCAAAATATTGGGAAAGGCTTGAGGCGTCAAGCGAAAACCACCATCCTTTGGGACGAAATCTTCGGGAGTCACTCCCTTTCGGTTACACAACCTGAGCACCCAACGATCGACCGTAGGCACACGCAGTGGTTCGACCAGGTCACAAACTAAAGAAGGTCTTCCGGCCCGGTATTCATGAAGGCCACCCAAATACGGTTCAAGACCTTGAGCCTCGACACGGGCCAACGTTCGAGTGTGCAACCACGTGTAGCCCAGGCTCAACATGGCATTCACCGGATCACGCGGAGGACGTCGGGTTCGCTGAGTGAATTTCCAAGGGTCGTTCAATGCCGTTCCGAACAACCGGAACCAAGCGGCCGAGGCTGCGCCTTCGATTCCTCGCAATTGTTCGATCGTTGGGTTCTGGGAACACCGTTGGAATCCCGATTCGAGTTGCCGCAGTATGTCGGTTGCATCTGGTGTGCTTTTCCTTTGAAAATACCGAGCAGCTTCGATCTGAGAAGTGATCTTGGCCCCGACCACTTGGGCAGCCCATTGTGTTCGCCACTGGAGATCCAAAAACGCTTGATATTGCAACAAACGCAAGGACGTGCGGGAAGCATCCGAACGAACGAGCCGCCCACGACAGTTTTGTCCTGCCAAACTCAACCATGCCACGGGAATCTCGTAGCGAAAGAGCATCTGGAAGGCATCGTCGGTGATCCCGACCGGTCCATAACAACAAATCTCTTCGAGCTTCGAGGGATCGAGCCGAACAGGAGATTCGTCCTTGGCTGAGAATGCCAAGCGCCCGTTAATGACCTTGAGCTTCCCTGGACCCACCAAGTGAGCGATGGGTGTCGAGACGGAAGTTGTGCGTCGCATCAACCAATCTCCTTTTCGGGAACGTCGGTTGGTGCGTCTTCTTCGGAGACCTCGAGTTCCTCCTCGAGGGCAACTTCTTCGAGGGCCTTCTTGGCTTCGGGGCGTCTCCACATCCACCTGGGCTTTCGGATCAAATTGGCCGGAGCATAGGGAGCCAACGAGGACAACACGACCAGCCGAGCACCCGGAACTTCCCATGTCCAAAACCCTCGTGGAAGCTTGACGCGGTACTGTTGGTAGATTTGGCTGCGTTTGGTCTGGGTAATGGCCACCAGAAGTGTGGCAACGCATTCCCGTGTGTGGTCGTCGAGGACGCGAAAGACCTCCGGAGCATTGTCGGCGAATCGATATGCCTGTCGCCAATCACGAAGTTGCTGATTGATCGAAACGATCCAGCGAGCAGGGTTGAATGCGCTGCCATCGATCCTTTGGCTTGGTGGAGCCGTCATCTCGGTGATCCGGTCGAGCATCTCAACGACCTTGGCGTCTGGAATCAGGTAACCGAACGTCGTCTCACCGGTCCAGCGGTGGGGGCGAGGTTGCAGTCGAACTCCCAGCCACGAAAGCCCACTCTCGACAGGGACGATGCATGCTCCGTTGTCTTTGAGCTTCAAGTGCAATCGCCGGAGGACCTGACGGACGAGGGACAATCCTCGCTCGGCCAACTTGGACCCACGAGCCAAGAGCAAGATGTCATCGGCGTAGCGAAACACTCGGATGCCGTTTTGCGACAACTGACCAGCATCATGGATGGCCTGGTCCAGAGGATGTAGGTAGAGGTTACAAAGCAAAGGAGACAACGAACTGCCCTGGACAATTCCAGTCTTGCGTTTCCACCAGAATTTCCCGTTTGTGATGCCTCCGGAATGCAAAATCAGGTCGATCAATCGCATCACCTCCGGGTCAGCAATGTGGCGTGCTAATTCCGACCGGAGGACGTCGTGGTCGATCGTGTCGAAACAATTCGCGATGTCGAGCTGGACCCCATGGGTGTAGGGCATGGATTGGTCTTGGGGGCAACGTAATAAACCCGTCACGGAATGTAATGCCGCGGGGACCGATCGACCAGGTCGGAATCCAAAACTGCAATTCAAGAAGACCGGCTCCAGGAGAGTTTCCAGGATTTGTTTGAGTCCCGCCTGAACGACTCGATCCTTGATGGCCAGAATCCCCAGTTTGCGTTTGGCTCCCGGTCGGTTTGGCTTGGGGACCTCTAACCATCGAGGTGGCAGCGGGTGATAACGTCGGTGATAGATGTCGTCGGCGAGTTGAGCCAACCAGGGCCCGACGCGGTCTTCAAGGTCTCGACACGCGACGCCATCGGTGCCTGGAGTGTTCGCTCCGTCGGTCCGACGTACACGTTCCCATGCGGCTTCCAGGTTTCGTCGGTCCAAAAACCACGTCGTTAGTTTTTGGACGGGACGTTCAGCCGTCCGTAGTTCGTGATAGAGTTGGGTCTGCAATTCGAACAAGGCCGACGACCCGTTCGAAGATATGGCGCGTTGCGAGAGGTCGAGTAGAGATAGTTTTGGTAGCATGGGCCCTTGTTAGTTTGAGAAGGAAAGATCGAGAGAAATCCCACGGCGAGAACTGTCATTCGTTGGGGACGGTAGTTGCCTCGCCATGACCGAGAACGATGGCAGAGGGTTGGACATTAGCCGGGGAACCGCAAGTGAACCCGAGTGGTTGTTTCGTCTCGGCCAGCGGCCAAGCCTGAAGAACGTCCATTTGGAGGTTCAACAAGGTCTGCGTTTGTTCAAGGAGTGCTTGGATTTGGTTGGCATTCCCTTCGAACAAGAAGACCGATTTCTGCAAACGGAGGGCGTGTTTCTCAAGCGTCCGTGCTACTCGACGCAGTCGCGACGGGTCTGCGATGTCGTAGGCCACGATATAGAACACTTCCGAGCCCTCTTGTTTCTGCGTTCGTGTCTTCTCTAACCTTACGCGTGAACTGCTTCGGCACTGACAACCGATTGTCACTTTTCGATGAGGTCGTGCCTGATTTGTCATCAGATGTTTCACAGCCACGTAGTGAAAATAGATCGGTTCCGAAACGACGGTTTTGGTTTGGTGAGAACGAGGAATTCACGATGTTACCGGTACTCGACACAGTTCGCGTCCTGCGTCTGACAAAAGAAGGCCATCTGCAAAGATGGTTGGGGCCAGCATTACGGGGGCTCGTCGGACACTTTTTCAAGGCCGATGTGTGTCGCCACTCACAAGCTGAGCAACGCGAAATATGGACTCACTGCCGCGGATGCCCCTACATGCGCGAATGCCCCTATGGCCAGACACTCGAACCTGACCCACCTTTAGAAGCCGACGTCTTCAAAGGCCAGGAGGAGGCCGCTAAACCGGTGGTGATCTCTCCAGTGATGCTTGACGAACCTTGGGCCGATGTCGACTCCGAGATTCCTGTTCGTGTGACGTTTGTTGGCCATTCGGCCATCGCGCATGCTGAGGCGTTTTGGGATTCGATGGCTTCAGCGGGTAACGATCCGAAACGAGGGCTAGGGCTGGACCACGTTACGTTTGAGACGTTGGACGATCCAGACGAGCTTGGCGGCTACCCACCAGCACACCAATCTTTCGTCGATGTCCCGTTGTCCCCGTCGGCCATGACTGGAACGATTCCGTTCCTCAAAGTCGAAATGATAAGCCCTCTGATCCTTAAAACCAAAAACACGCAAGGCAAGAAGCAGCTGGTGCAAAAGCCAAAGTTTAGTGATCTCTTGTCTGGCTGCCTGCGGACCGTGGGGCAACTGTTTGCTCTGTATGATGAGCGCTTACCTGCTGCGTTTCCGGACCTCAAAGTTTGGTCAACAGAGGTCAAGACGTACAAAGCGGGGTTCCTGGGGTTCCAACAAAGACGTTGGTCGAACCGGCAAGAACAGGGAGGCATGCTGAGAGGAATTGTGGGGTCAGTGATCTATCGCGACGTACCACTTTCGTTGGTGCGGTGGGTCTATTGGGGAGGTCGGCTCCATGTTGGTGGACAGCGAGTGTCGGGAGCTGGTGGGTGGCATTTGAGTTGGTCTGAAGAGAGGCGAATGGTTCAACAGGAGCTTTGGCATGAGTTTTATTGACAGAACCGCCGTCGTCTCTCAATCAGATCTATATTGAATTATTCGTTGTCGTCATTTTCGAACATCGGGGCCAAATCGATCCCGATTGGCAGGCTTCGATTTCCTTCGATCGGCTCTCCAAACAAGTTCCTGGTGGCGTCCATGTACTGCAATTTTCGGTTGGGGCCCACACACGCCGCTGCCATGGCTACACTCATCAACTTTGTTCCGCCAGTGATATCGACCAGTATGGCCTCCTCCTTGTATGCCGAATCTCGGAAAATTGTTTCTGTAAGCTTCCAAATCCCAGTATAGTCCCACGATTTCACGGTGAGTCCTTCTGTATGAACAACCAATCGATCGCCATAGACAACGTTGAGATACTTCGCCAAGAGTTGACCAGCTAGCTCCGAGCCCCGCAAGCACTTGGTTGCTTCAGCGACCTCGACGAATTCCGTCTCGGTTGTGATCAACCAGATCTCACGGAGTTTCCCTTCCGCAACGTGATGGCGGATAGCTTCGATTGGGTTGTGAAGGTTCGACTGCGATATGTGAACAATTTCGAAATCGGCTTCGGAAAGCTCCTCAACGGACCGCTCTAGAAGTTTGTTGATGTTGGTCGTAAGTGCCTCGGCCGCCTTATCGTCTTGCTGTCCTTGGTGGCGGGCGTTGTAGGTTGAGATGGTGAGCACGAGGCCTGACGCGGCGGGTGGTTTTTCTTTGACGAATTCGGTCCGAATTTGCGAGAGCTGTTTTGTGTCTCTGCGGTGGGTGGCAACGATCAACCAGCCAACAACTCCAAGGGACAAAAGACAAGCCAACCACAACGGAACGAGATTACTCACTGGCCCAAGAGCAATTGTGAGCACGAAAGCCGCGACATACTCACCGTTTCGTTTGGGGTTCAAAATACGAGCAAACAAGTTGCGTCTTTGGACTTGCGACATGCAGGCATACTCCAAGAATTTCTGATCTCAATTGAATAGCTGAAGCGATGGAGTCGGCGACACGTTTCGCCGACTCGCTTTCAAGGGGATTTATCGATTTTGGACAAAGCTATATGCCAACAGGACGACGCAGAACAAAACGTAACAGGTGTACAGAATGACCATTGGTGGGATTTGATCTCCAAGTCCAAGGGAGCGAGAATTGCTGTGACACTATATGTACGCAGAATCCGGTGGGGAGGTGACAAAACGGTAATTTCACTCATTGTTCGGGCAACCACTCGTTTAACAAGGCCACCATCGCCGCTTTCTGGCTATCTGTCTCGGCTAAAGTTTCCACGACAAAGCCTACAGTTTCTGACCCATCGGACCAGAGTCCCTTTACCTCAGCACGACTCAATCGGAATCGATTCAACTTTGGCAGCTTCGGATTGTGGTAATCTGTCCGGCAATAAACAACTTGTGGGACTTCTTCAATCAACTTTCCAAGAAAACGCTTCAAGGACTTGAGCGCCGCGATATGGCCGTGGTCGCATTTCGGCGGTTTTTTCTTGTTTGGCGGCACCACGGGCGGCAACATCTGGTCCCGGTTGGCTCGAAATCGTTCCCGGAACGTGTCGTGGAAGATCTGCCCAGTGGCAGCCAGTTCAATATAGTCCTCTCCGTCGATATCGATACGTTCGACCAAACTCTCGCAACGTTCATCCCACTCGTCTTCGTATTCGCTAGCGAGGACCAAGTCTTTCGCTCTTTCCAAGGAGAACAGCATTCCGCTCGTCCTCATCCAAAATTCGAAGTCCAGCGAAACGGGCATTGGGGGGAACGCGATGATCTCGGAGAAGAACTCATGCTTGTAATAAACCGGTACGCCAAGCGCTTGACCCAGCAACACCGCGATCGCGATTTGAGCTTTGTATCCACCGGTGGCGTTGATGGCGCATGCGTCGCTCGAATAGTCCCGGATGACGCGGCACATCTCCCGAGCCAGATTCCGCAACCCGTGGGTTCGAAACTGTTGGGGGTCATTATCCTGCAACCCCTCGACTTCGACGAGCTCGACTGGGACGTGACCTCGGTAAGCAAAATATTGGCGGAGGACTTGCCCAATCGCGTGAGCGTCCTCTGTTGCCGAATGGAAAAAGAAAAGGCCGCAGTTGTTACTGACGTAGTCCTTGTCCAATAAACTCGCAATGGAATTGATTTCAGCACCGCAAAGTCGTTCCGACGAGGGGAGTTCACCCAGAAGGCTAGCCACTTCGGACCATTGCTTCTGGGCATAGGCGGGCACGAGCCGTTCCGCGACGGGACGAATCTCCTCCTTGACCTTGCCTTCAGCCAAGTTGTTGTGGAGCAGTCCCAGGTTCGGACGAAACAAGCTCGTGCCAACTGTGCATAGTAATGTATTCGGTTTGTGCATCTTTGGAGGTCCTGGCACCGAATTAGATTATTTAGAGGCGAAGAAGTCGCGATGGTGGATGAGGAGCTTTGATAACACATCCTCGTTCTCTTGCAACGCAACATGGTGCGGAATCCGGTCTGATTCTCGCAAGTGACTCGTTGGGAAGGCGGCGACACGAACGAGCAATGTGTTCTGGTGTGACTTACCAACGTGGTAAAAAACTGGCGAGGCAAATCGGTCGCCGTAGACCCCTTCGAGTTCTTGGGGCGGTGTCCAGTGCTTTTGATGGTTTAATGGCCTGGGTAGAGGTCCGTGTATCTTTCGCGGAAGTCCCAGATTCCGCTTGGCTGGGCAGTGTTTGCCATGCCCTGTTTTTTTTTGGGCTTGGGCGAACTTTTGAGCGGCGTCCCCAAGTTTGTCAATGGCGTACCATGGATTGGTCCAGGACGTTAGTTGATCGACCCAAGGATAGCCAGATTGGGACAAGTTAAGAGACCTTCCCAAAATGGACATTTGCTTGAGCGAAGGAGACTCGGCTAAGTTGGGATCAAACTCGGTCATTGGAAGTTTACACTCCTTGGTGCGAAACTGTTCTCCCTTGGAACTATACCGACCACCTTCGAAACCTTCGTTGTCGAACTCCGTTGGATCCCGAAAAGAGCCGAAGCCTTTCCTTGACCGGGAACCGGCCCCGCCCAGTCGACAGAACCACCACATTGCTACTTTGGCTTGATCGAGGAGACTCGATGCTGAGATTTCTCGGCCATCGAACTTGGCTTTGCGTGCGATCAGTCTCACTCTCCATTGTGCTCCGGGCAACACACAATTTCGCAGCTTTCGTGAGGATTCGTCCCCAGTCCTCATCTCGTCCATCCCGTAGGCCATGTACAAGAGTGGCTGAGTCGAGAACCTTGGTCCTTCAGGGATATTATTTTTCCAGAGAAATCCTCTGTTGGTCTCTAAAACAGCTTGATCTCGCCTGTTCGTACCGATTTGTTTCAACGGACAAGGAATCACTACAGGCGGTGAGTTGGGGTCGTGTTCGATTACAATTCGAACGGCTCCACCCTCCTCGGTGTCGCCCCAAATTAACGCTTCCATCTTCCGAAGAACATCGACTGACACAAATCCAGAGTGCATGGCCCGCCACCACCACCGAAGTTGACCACGGAGAGTTGACGGGCGTAGGTCGCAGCCCTCCTTGTCGCTTTGTGTGGCTCCAGCCAAAAACGCAGGTGTAACCAACTCCAACACAGAGTTAAACTCCGCACGTGCTTCCTTGGCCTTGGCAGCTTCCCACGTTGCGTTGGCTTTCTTCTGGCAGAGCTGCTCAACGTCTGAGTTGATTTGGAAGTACCCGTAACCCGATGCCGTTTTGGCTCCGGCTCCCTCGTGGGTCAATGCACCAAGCAACCACTCGCAAGCCAGATGCTGAAGTTCTTCGAGTGTGTCATAACGCCGTGGGCTGATAGCAAACGAGAAACCTTGATTCGGACCGATGGCCAGGAAATACACAGGAACAGGTGACTCCCAATCTCCAGGAGCCTCACCCTCCTGGTAATACTTCGAGTGGTGGTTATTGAGGATATCAACGATCAGCTTCGGCCAAGTCGTGGGCCAAGCGTCATGGAAGACGACCTGTCCGCTTGCCGAACCCTTTGGTGGTTGCATTTCGTGTCGGTTGGCCAAGTCGTTGAGCCACGGCGATGGTGCCCATCCAAAGACTTCGCAGATTTGGTTCCAAGCCTTGGTTTTGTCGTCTTGAGTTGCCATCCATACTTCGCTCGCATAGGAGTGAGCCATCCCCTTCAATCCCGTTCCGGGGAGGTACACAAAGCCATACATCGGATGCAGACAAATCCCGGCGTTCTCGAGCGTTGACCCGCGAGCCAGATGCAACGTCAACGGACCAACAGTTGTTGCCGTCCAGGTGTGAGCGTTGATTGTCGACAATGAGGTCATTCTTTGCTCGAGCAATTGCTCCATTGACAACCCGTTGGGGGGCTGCTTGGCCATTTTGGTCAACGCATCGACAACAGGCTTTTGAACGTCTTCAGAGAATTTCACTTCACGAGCATCGGGCAAATAGGTCTCGGCATATTTGTCCAGGAAGAGGCCGGGATGGGTGTCTCGGTGATGCAGATGTCTGTCCAAAATCGTCCTGGTCGATTTTGGGATTGGTGTTATGCGTTTCATGATTTTGTATTTGTTTCCTCTTTCTTAGATCCGTTTTCTTCTTTCGTCAGACCTTCGGCTTCGGCAAAGCGAACTAGCCAGCGTAAATAGGCGAGTGTTTCGTCGGTCGCCCGTCGAAGAAACTCGGAAGTCCCATCGACGACAGCCCCAAGTAATGCGTCGTCACCAGGCTTGAGTTTATCGCTAAGGGGTTTGGTTCGCTTGTCGAGGACCCAATCCCCGATCTCGACAAGCAACATCGGCGCGTAGTCCTTGGCCTTGAGGAAGGCCAACGCTTGGCCGAGTCCTGAGGACACGATCCGCGTGGGGAGTTTTTTGGCCTGGCCGCCAAACTGCTTGGCTTTGTCTGACGTAAGTTGGGCTTTGGCTTTCTTGACGGCCTCCCAGGCATGACTGGCGCGTCGTTGATCGAGTGTCTTTTGGTAGGGCATCGCTTTCATTCGACACCTCCTTTCCCGTTGGTCAGTCTTGCAAGGCAAAGTCCCTTACCGGTTGTTTCGTCCCCTCCAATCTGAAGGACGTTTCGTTCCTGCAGAGCATCTGCAACGTGAGCCAGCACGGCGTCGGCGTTCATTTGTTGCTTCTTCTCGTAGCGGCTGTTGCTGGCCAAGACTAACGAATAGAAGATAGTCTCAGGGGGCAAAAATTCCTGGTAGAACAATGCCCCGTCCTTGACCGTCTTTGTTTGATAGTCCAGCCCGATTCGAGCCATGATCTCGGTCGCGTGCTTTACAAAGTGTGTGAAATCGTCGTCAGTCAACAGAACGAGAGAATTCTTGATTCGCTCCTGCGTTGCCTTGTGGCTGACGGCGTGGTTGGCGATCCAGTTGGCCATGTTAGTGATGTCGATATCGGCCTTCCGAGTAAACTCGAATTCTTCTAAAACGAGCTTATCGCCTTCGACGAGCAAAGGGCTCTTGGGCAAACAACCGGCCGGGTCGATCCCGCCTTTCTTCACGATTTGGAAGTGACTAATCGGAACGGGATCCATATTGGCGATATCCAGATCGCGGTTGAGGCGTTCTAGCACTGCAGGACAAGTAACCCAGCCAAACACGCCTCGTAACGATCGAACTGGAAACGCCAGGATTCGAGCGTCCGTCACGCTCAAGGCTCCGGCGTGCGCGTTTGCGTCATCATCGACACTTCCTGCAGGTGGACCGAACACCGCCTGAATGTCTTCGTTTTTATCGGCATCTTGGCGGTTGAGACTGTTCAACTTGGCAGCACGCTCCCGACAGAGGTCTCGCAGAATCCCTTTCTGCGCCGACCCTGGAATCACTGGCCACTGAGTGTGTCGTTCCCGTTGAACGGGTAGATCGACTGTCCCGAGGGCCGTCCCCGATCCAGGATGCAGGGGAGTTTGGGCGTGAAGAAATAAAAGCCGTGTTGCCTGTTGGTTGTTGGATTCGTTTGGTGTATCAGTCATCGTTCCAAATTCCTCGAAGGTAACATCCCCACCCGAGAGCGGCATCGTCTTTGTGGTCGCTCAGCGAAGTGCGGTTATTTGTTGTCATAGGTTGTTTAAGAAAATATACGCTTCCTGGAAGAGCTGCGAAACGCGAACGTTTCGGTCCCCGCCTTGCCATGTCCCAGCCTGAGACCGCGACAGAACCTGGGACAGAAGCCGCCTGTATGTTTCCAGACAGGCAAGACGGTATGGCTGGGTCTTGTTCGAAGAGACCAGGCGTCGTCAGAAGAACGAAATCACCACCTTTTGTTGATTGAGTTGTGGCAGTTGGCCATTCCCAGGTACTCTCGGGGAGTTTGGTCACGCGAGCACGTCGTCCTTCTCCACCTAGACTGATCAATTCAATCGCGTCGATTGTCTTCTTCAATTCTTTGCCTGGAGAGTGCAACTCAACATAAATCCCCACCTTATTTTTGAGAGCGAGGAAGCTAACGCCGTAAATCAACGACTCTTCGGACGTCAGGCGATCGGGGTTGATTCCGATTCCGGTGCGGTTGTCAAAGCCGTAGAGTTCATCGCGTGAGACCAAGTGTTCACGAGAGACTTTTTTGCCGGAGAGGTATTCGGTGAGACCATCTTTACCGATGAATCCCTCCGAGGGTTCGGTGGATTCGAGTGACTTCAACCAGAGCGGTTGTAAACCATTGTTGGCAGGCCATCCCGGCAGTGGTGTATTGTTAAGCGGTTTGAGGGTAAAAAGAGGTCCGGTTTCTTGCTTTTTGCGTCCGTGCAAGTTCGACGGAACGGGTACCAAGACGTTAAGGTCCTGCTGGGGGTTGTTCTCCCACTTGCAGAACCATGGACCCCGAAACGTTACGTTTGCGATCCATGGGGCTTGTGGACATCCTTTTTTGACAGCCGCGACAAAGTCCGTTTCGTCTCGCATGGCTTCGAAGTCACAATTGTGTTGTCTAAGGAGTGCTGTGCGGAACGCTCCGGCAATTGTTTGCGGGGTGGCTAACACGCTGGTCCCACGCGAGGCTGCTGTGAACGGTCGAGCGTCGCGAAAGAACAACACATCCAGTGGCTCAATCAAGAGCTTGACTGTATCAATTTTAAGGCTCATTCGTCCCTCCCACGAGCCATGAACGAGGCCGTTTGACAAAGGGTGAAAAAGTGGTTCAGCGCCTCACCATCATTATCGAAGCGAGGCGTCTCGGGGTTTCCTGGTCGCTTCGTATTACGATACGTACGGAAAGCCTCGGCGATGACAGAACCGGCTTGTTTTGCATCTTTGGGAGAGAGTAACACTCGCGTATCCAGGGCCGCGCGATTGACTTGACGTCGGATTTCGGCGGCCATTGCCTCGTGAGGCATGGCTTCAAGAGTGGGTAGTTCTCCACGAAGGTGGTAAGCCCATCGGTCGGAAGCACCCTTGATGAATGCTTGAACCCAGTCGTCGACGTTTCTGGCGAACTGCCATGGGCAGAGGGCGGAACTGTGTTCTCCCGATCTCCGGCAAACACGAATCTCAAGGGCATCCCGACCAGCCTTTTTCGCATTGCTCTCGGCTTCTCGAGCCTGCCGAAGGGCGAACCGCAAGTCTTCTTTGTAATGGACGATGGCCAGTCCGGCCGAGACCGTCGCCGTTGGCCCCATCATCAACAGTTCTTTGCCGTTGTTGGTTTTGTAGTAACCTGTTGGCGTTCCGCAGTCTTGTTGGAATTCCCCACGAAAGGCGAGTCGCAAATCCCGAGCACACTCCATCGCAGTGGTTGTTGGCAGCAGAACTAATACGTCGTCGCCGCCTGCATAAATCAACGTCCCGTGGTAGCGCGCGACGATCTCAGGCACCGCGTGCAATGAAAAGTCCGCAAGAGCCTGACTGATGGCTGCGTGGAGTGTGGGTCCGACGGGCTTCCTAGTTTGCAGAATCTCTTCGAGGTTCGTTGTTGCTTGTAGTTTCCGGTAGTAATCATCGCGAATGGCGGGATGGATCACTTGCTCGAGCCGGGGCGACTTTTCCCCCTTGAGCCACTTGCCCATTTCGTCGCCGTCCATCATGAGGATGGCATAATACGCAGGCGGTTTACCGAGGTTGTCGGGGTGCCGAGCTTTCTCGATGAGTTTCCAAACTTCGGTAGGACAGACGTCCTCCTCATCCTGGTTGGCGGCACTCCAGTGCAACCATTGTCCGCTCCAGCGGTCATATTTTGTTCGAACCAGTTTGGGATCGAGAGCGTTCAGGTTCAGTTTCTGTGTGGCATGTTGAAGCCAAACTGCTGACGCGATGGTCGCTGTATCATTGAACCTAAGTTTGCGATGATCGAGGGCTCCAGCGTTGTCTCTGATTTTCAGAGCGTTGGTGAAAAACGCCGGACCACAAAATCGCTTCACTAACGAAATGGCACAGAGTCGATCACGTTCGCCAAGTCGGACACCACCAACACTTCCCAGGAGCGTTCGTGCCTCCTTCCAGAAATTGGCCGAGTCATTCAAGCCCGCTGGGCCCATTTGTTCAAAGCTGCCCATCAGACTACATTTGGGCGGCACGGCCTGGTTTGATGCCGTGTGGTTGGGGATGTGGCGAATGGCTCTCTGGGCGGCCATCATCTTGGCCGAAAGTTCGAGCCGATACTGCCATTGTCCCGCGACACGTTGAGAATATTTTGGCGTATCCGATTCGGGAATCAAATCGGCCAAGGCGCGGACGTTGCGACACGATTGAAACTCTTCTGGGTCCTTGGAGTCTGCCGTCTCGAACTTTGTTCGTCCGGTCAGGAGTTTTGCCAATTGGTCATCATCTACTTCGCGCCAAGGCAAGACGCTCGTGGTGATGTGCCAGAAGTTGTCGATCTGTGAATCCCAAAGATCGTCCCATCCAGGAAACTCATCCTCCCATTTATCGTTCAACACCTTGTGAACGGCCTTCGCAATCTCCTCCCAGCCAGATTGGGCGCCCTTTACACATTGCTCGGCTAGTTGTTTTGCTGTCTCTCCATCGACCCCGTAAGGCACTACCGCAACAAACTTATTCGGCAGGCATGGTGATTTCTTGGCTTCGAGGCCAGGATCGAGCTCAGCTTCTGGAAGCATCGTGTCACAAAGCCACAAATCCAAAAATGGGATGCCTCGCAAAGACGGATAAACAAGAGCCGTCGGTCCGAGTGCTTTAACGATCGGGAGGAGCCCGCAAAACGTCAGGTATGACAGGATCATGCTGCCCGACCAGAGGTCGCGGACGGTGCGAGCGCTGGCGATGAACCCCTGGACCGGACCGATCTGGAACGACAGAAAAGCTCCTCCTTTTGCATCTGCGACGGCCGGGGTGAGTCCGGCGGTGATGTCGAGGTGGTTCCAGATGGTATGGTCGGGAACTCGCGTGTCGGCGGGAAGATGGCCGTAACTCGGGTGAACGGAGTACAGCTTCTCTTTCCAGAGCCGCCACAGCGCGAAGAATTTTTTCTGGTCCGACTCCAGCCCCTTCACGAGTTCGCTGGCGGCTTGGGTGAGGACGTCGGGGTCGAGCTGTGCGACGGCAACCTCTCGTTCCTCGCCAGAAAGGGGATGAACGACTTTGAGTTTTTCGTCGACGGGACCGACGGCTCGCTCGCCGTTTTTCCCTGCCGTAGGCATGGGCAAGCGTTCGATGGCTGAGGCAAGTTGATCTTCGTGGTGGGCCTTCAAGTTGTTTGGGTTGACGGATTTCCCCAACACCGCGCTAGCATACTGACAGGCCCGGGTTTCGTGTCCCTGGATTTTCAGGGCTTTATCTGGGGGATCGTGCAAAAGAGAAAGTAGGATTTGCTCTTGGTCGATGTTCATTGTTTGTTGTCTCTCCAATCATCCGGTGATGACCTACCTGAGGTCTTTGCGTTTGAGGCGTTCTTTGCCTTCACCTTCAATACGCATTTTACAGATGGAAGATGACAAAAACTCTTTCGGCACCGACTGGGAGAAAAAATGAGAAGGTGGAGGGGAACACCAGGCAAGTTCGGCAGGAAGGGAGAAGTCGAGAGAAGTTACAGTAAATGTCTTGCAGAGTGAGGACGGAACCATCCTTTCGTGGGCTTAGAGGGAGGTGCACTGATGCAAGGCGATTGTGTGTTCTCTCGCGTGGAGACGGAGTTGGAGAACGAACCAAGGCGGTATGCGATTACGAAGCATGGGATAGTGGTAATCACCATCCCTTACTTGTGAGTTTCAATCACCTCTCAATGGCGATAGGTCGTTGCAACGGAACTTCTCGACAATTTCCTTGCCTTCTGTGGAGGTATTGTTTCAATCACCTCTCAATGGCGATAGGTCGTTGCAACCCATTGGTCCGAATCCAGTGGGAGCTACACGCTCTCCAGTCTGTTTCAATCACCTCTCAATGGCGATAGGTCGTTGCAACGCAACGTAAGATGATACTCGAAGACATCCGCGAATGCTGGTTTCAATCACCTCTCAATGGCGATAGGTCGTTGCAACGTGGGTGACGTAGTTCGAGTAGGGAACAACGACTACACCGTGTTTCAATCACCTCTCAATGGCGATAGGTCGTTGCAACGAGTAGGAGTGGTTTTTGGTTTTGCAAATCGCACGTGTTTCAATCACCTCTCAATGGCGATAGGTCGTTGCAACCAAAAAAACGGTTTGTGGTTCGCAACCCGCAACATGCGTGTTTCAATCACCTCTCAATGGCGATAGGTCGTTGCAACTTTGAATAGGTATTGCTTCATCGACAACGTCGAGAAGAAGAGTTTCAATCACCTCTCAATGGCGATAGGTCGTTGCAACAAGAGTGTGGAGAGTGTCGAAAATGGAGAGTACAGGGGGTTTCAATCACCTCTCAATGGCGATAGGTCGTTGCAACTCGACCAAGAGATTCGGATTCCGTTGACGGGCCAGATCCGAGGGACCGTTTCAATCACCTCTCAATGGCGATAGGTCGTTGCAACGCAAGAATATCTCTGGTTGCGTTGAGCAACACATTCCTTGTTTCAATCACGTCTCAATGGCGATAGGTCGTTGCAACCGGTAGTGTTTTGGGCAATGATACTGCCCAAAACTTGTTTCAATCACCTCTCAATGGCGATAGGTCGTTGCAAC
>CAYRFQ010000144.1:0-15079 GCA_964423615.1 uncultured Alcaligenaceae bacterium
TGAAGCAAGAAATCGAGGGCTATGCTGCGGAATATGGTCTCGACTTTTACGAGACCATATTCGAGGTCGTTGATGCCGAAGACCTCAACGAAATTGCCGCCTACGGCGGCTTCCCGACGCGTTACCCTCACTGGTCGTTCGGGATGTCGTTTGAAGAACTTAAAAAGGGTTATGATTATGGCCTCTCGAAGATATACGAGATGGTCATCAATAATGACCCTTGTTATGCGTACTTGATGCGCTGTAACCACACGATCGACCAGAAGTTGGTGATGGCTCACGTCTATGGTCACTGTGATTTTTTCAAAAACAACGCCTATTTCTCGCACACCAATCGTAAGATGATGGATGAGATGGCGAACCACGGAATGCGAATCCGTAGGTATGCTGAGCGCTATGGCGAAGACGATGTCGAAGCGTTTGTGGATCGCTGCATGTCTATCGATGATCTGATCGACATCCATTCAACAGCCATCCGTCGCCGCAAGGAGGATTCCAAATACGACTTCAAGGAAGAGAACGAAGATGATTCGATGCGGTTGACCCGTTTTCGGAGTGAACGGGGTTATATGGATGACTACATCAACCCGCCCGAGGAACTCAAACGTGAGGAAGAAGAAAAGCGAAAGGAGAAAGAAGAAGCGGCCAAGCACTTTCCCGAACAACCCGAGAAAGACGTGTTGCTCTTTCTCATCAACTATGCGCCACTCAAGCCGTGGCAGCGGGATGTCCTTTCTATTATTCGAGACGAGGCCTATTACTTCACGCCCCAAGGGCAAACGAAGATCATGAACGAAGGATGGGCTAGCTACTGGCATTCTACTATTATGACGCAAAGATGCCTGACTGGTGCAGAGCTTATTGATTATGCCGACCACCACTCTGGAACTATGGCGACCTCGCCCGGTCGGCTCAACCCGTACAAACTCGGTATCGAGTTGTTACGCGACATTGAACACCGATGGAACACGGGCAAGTTTGGCAAAGAATACGACGATTGCGACGATCTGGAAACTCGTCGGAACTGGGACAAACAACTTGGTCTCGGACGGAAGAAGATCTTCGAAGTCCGCCGAATTTACAACGACATCACGTTCATCGACACGTTTCTGACGCCCGAATTCTGTGTTAAGTACGGTTTGTTTTCCTACGCCTATGACGAACACATGGGTCAGTACTATATCGAGAGCCGAAATTTTGAACAAATCAAGAAAAGATTGCTATTCAGCTTGACAAACTTCGGAAAACCATGGATTTACGTGGTAGACGGAAACTATCGCAACCGGGGTGAGTTATTGCTCCAACACGAGTATAATGGAATTGATCTTCAGTTGGACAAGGCTGCCGATACTCTCGCGAACATCCAGTTCCTTTGGAATCGTCCTGTCCACATTCAGACCATCGTCGAAGACAAGCCGACCTTGTTGACGTTCGACGGAACAGAACACTCGATCCGGAATTTGGGAGAAGCCGATGACCCTCGCAAACACTCTGACGAAAATCCTTTCTGATTGGAAAGTGACCGAACGTACTTCTATATTTACCCAGGACAAGGAAAGCGGGTGGGCCGTCAAACTCACCGCTGACCTGTGTGACTCACTTGGTTGCCGACTCATCGAAGCTCAACTGCGCCAAGCTCAAACGGTCCAAGAACAAGACCTCCAGGAATGGGCTGAAGCGGTTTGCCAACGAGCCAGTTCGGCCTTGGAGCCGATGAACGTCATCGAAATCGATGTGCCTCGTAAAGAAGCCATCCTCAGGAGCGCGACCCCCATAACCCAAGACGACAAGATTTTCTATTTCGAAATCTTCTTGCGTGGGACGCGTGACGTGACGTTCAAGAAATTCGAGGCTCGCTTTGCCAGCAATTTCAAACGACAACAAGTTTCCTTTGTCTTGACACACGACGCTGTCGCCAAGGTCCTTTCGGCCATCGTCGGCGCGGAGTAATGTCTTGTAATCGTTCTTCGAAAAATCCACAAAAGGCTCGGGCAAATGCCCGGGCCTTTTGTATTCCTACGTCCCAGCTCTCAGTTGTGCGATGGGTCGGGCCGAGGGTGGCCGGAGAAATGAGTGTGGTGTTTGTTCTGGTTCTTTGGGGTCTGTATGTTTCCACCCAAGGCTAGTATCTATCGCTCCTTTGGAGCCTAGAACCAAACCACGACTCTTGTTTAGCCGACAAACCGCCGCGTATACTTACGACAAACAGAAAAAACCAGACGACTATAAATATCGCGTTCCAAAGGTGTCTGTTCCTTTGGTTCATTAGCCGCGCAGGTCTCAATAATTCAAAATATCTCGTACAACCTCACCATGAACATCGGTCAATCGGAAATCTCGTCCAGCCCATCGAAATGTCAAACGCGTATGATCCAAGCCGAGTAAATGCAATAACGTAGCATGCAGATCATGGAAGTGCACTCGGTCACGGGTCGCGTAGTAACCGTATTCATCCGTGGCACCATAAGTGATGCCGGGTTTGACGCCGCCACCAGCCATCCACATCGTGAAGCCTTGAGGATTATGATCGCGGCCGTTGCGTCCTTGGGCGGTGGGCGTTCGTCCGAACTCGCCACCCCAAAGCACAAGGGTATCTTGCAGTAACCCACGCCGTTTGAGGTCCGAGAGCAACGCTGCGATTGGTTTATCGACTTCACGCGCGTTGCGAGGAAGGTCGCGACGGAGGTTGCCGTGTTGATCCCACTTATAGCTATGCGTGACTTGCACAAACCGAACGCCTCGCTCGGCAAAACGTCGAGCCATCAGACATTGTCGTCCGAAGTTTCGGGTCACCGCCTCGTCGAGACCATAAAGTCGAT
Source organism: uncultured Alcaligenaceae bacterium (assembly GCA_964423615.1). Classification (GTDB taxonomy): domain Bacteria; phylum Planctomycetota; class Planctomycetia; order Gemmatales; family Gemmataceae; genus CAYRFQ01. The sequence goes on from CAYRFQ010000144.1 coordinate 2,820, forward strand.
GCGTTTCGCGGGTTTCGTCAGAGATATCTTGAACGCCGGGTGCTTCTCGCTGCATTCGGAAGGCCAACTCGAACGAAGCGATACGGCTCTCGAGCGCCGAATCCGGTCCAGTCTCTCGTAACCCCTCGCGATTGATTTCGTTCAGGAGATTCAGCTCCATACGCTGAATTTTCCCAGGAGTGTGGTGGTTTTGGACATACGGAATGCGAGCGCGCTCGGCGGGTATACTTGCATTGCCAACTGGAGTACCCTGGTACACTGCAGGAAGAAAAGCCGAACTCCAGTTATTGACGCCACCATGACTGAGGGTCGGACAAATCGTAATAAAACCGGGCAAGTTCTGGTTTTCTGTCCCAAGTCCGTAAGTGATCCATGATCCCATACTTGGACGAACGAACGTGTCGCTACCGGTGTGCAGTTCGAGCAACGCACCGCCATGTCGGGAATTGGAGCCATGCATGGAATTGATCATGCAGATATCATCGACGCACTTCGCGATGTTGGGAAATACTTCGCTGACGTAGATGCCACTCTGGCCGTGGCGACGGAATTGCCAGGGTGATTTGAGTAAGTTACCCGTTTGGCTAGAGACAACACGAGGTCGGGCAAAGGGCAAAGGGCGGCCATCGTTTCGCTGCAATCGTGGTTTGTAATCAAACGTGTCGACTTGCGACGGACCGCCATGCATGAATAGAAAAATGATGCGTTTGGCTTTGGGAGTAAAGTGCGGCGCTCTGGGTGCGAGTGGATTGGTGGTAGCACCTTCCGAGGCGGGTTGTTCCGATAACAACGCTGCCAGCGCCAGGCTCCCGAAACCAATGCTACTTTGACGTAGCATCTCCCGTCGAGATATCGGCCCCAATACAAATCCTTCTCGATTCATCGCTTTCACCTCACTCGACATAAACGAACTCGTTCGTTCCGATTAATACGCGGCATAAACTTTGCCAACTGCGACGCCTGCGGGCTTCGATTTTATCTCCCGGCCAATCGAGTGCGTCGCCGATCCGTTTCACGAATCCAAGAGCGCGTTGTTGTTCCCCGGCAGTCGGCCAACGTCCGTAGAGCTTGCGATACAGCAGCCGGACACGCTCGGCGTCGGCCATTGGCAACGCGAGAAGTTTCTCGGACATCACGCGGGTCTGCTCGTGCACAAACTTGCTGTTCATGAGGAACAACGATTGCGAAGGGACAGTCGTCGTGGCTCGCTTGCCCGATGGATAACTTGGGTCGGGAAAATCGAACGCTTGAAACATCTCGTAGAGAGCGCTCCGAATGACTGGCAGGTAGATCGAACGCCGTCGGCTCTCGTAACGGCTGTAGTTCCGATTCGCTGTGCTCGTGATGTAGGCTCGTGGTTTCGAAACCAAAATTGTTCCACCTAACTTCCGATCGAGTTGCCCGCTGGCGGCAAGAATGGCATCGCGAATGGCCTCCGCTTCTAAACGGCGGCGGTTCATACGCCAATACAAGCGATTTTCCGGGTCCACAGTGGCTGCTCGTTCGTCAAACTTGGTGCTCATTTGGTATGTGTTGGACAACATGATCGTGCGGTGGAGTTTCTTTATCGACCAACCGTTAGTGATGAAATGCACTGCCAACCAATCGAGTAAAGGTTGGTTGACTGGTCGTTTTCCTAACAACCCAAAGTTGTTGGGACTGCGAACCAACCCTGTGACGAAATGTCCCTGCCAGATTCGGTTGACGAGCACCCGACTCGTCAGCGGATGGTCCGGAGAACTTAGCCAGCGTGCCAATTCTAATCGTCCGCTCTGAGTTTTCGAGAGAGGTCGGTGCCGAGTCGACGCCAAGATTTGTGGAAAACGACGCGGGATAACTTGGCCCAACGTGAGATGGTTCCCCCGAATGTGGACTGGTGTATTCACCACTTCACGTTCGGCGACGGCCATTGTCAATGGAACCTTTGGGGCGGTCTTCTGCAACCTCGCCAACTCGCTCCGTAATCGTTTTAATTCCCGTAAGATTGTCGGCGGATAATACTCCTCCGTTTTGGCCGGAAGGGCGAACGGGCCTTTCGGATTGTCGATGATTTTTCGCAACGAGTCGCCGGAGGGAACTCGTTTGGCTTTTTCCAGATAGGCCGCCCACTGTCTCAGGAACACAGAATGGAGGCCGTACTCTTTGGCAATTTGTTCTGCCGATTTCGGAATCTCGGGTAGCTCGTAACGGGCGAGAGCTAATTTATCGAAATGGGGAAACGGACCAGCACATTCCAATCGGATGACGTTTTTTCCGGCCTTCAAGAAATACAAGCCTTCGACAGCCCATTTCTGCGAATCCGGATACCAACTACCCGTCACGTTCCCAGCAGCGTTCTGTTTGACCAACTTGCCGTTGATGGATAACTTCACGGGTCGCGAGTCAGCTGCGGCGTAGCGAATGTCTAGCTGAAAGACGCCAGCCTTCGTCACGACATCGTATTCGGCGACGTTGGGCAACGTTCCCTTGTTGTAGATAACGCCGATCTTTGCGCCGTAACCGGCATAGGCTTTTAGGACGTTGCCACGATCGAACTTTTCGGCTTCGAGAACGATAGTTCCCCTTTTCGGATCGGGCGCCGAGACCAGAGGCCGGAGTTTACTCTCAACCTGATTGAACTTTTGCAACTCTGTCGCGGCTTTGAGGTACGCGGCGACTTTTTCGCGAGCCACTTGCAACAATCGATTGTTGGCAATTACGACGGTTCGCTCGATGTTTTTGGTGAGGAGGTCGACGTTTCGTTTGTGCTGCTTGACCAGGAGCTGAACGGCTTTCGTGGCGACCGGTCGCTCGTGCCACCTGGCGACGACGCGGAAGTTATCCATCGTTTTGGTGCTCTTGAAGATGCCTGCCAAGCCATAGTAATCCGCAGCCGTGATCGGATCGAATTTGTGGTCGTGACAGCGAGCGCACCCTATCGTTAATCCCATGAACGTGCGCCCGATCGTGTCGAGTTGTTCGTCGATGATGTCCATCTCCATCTTGACGGGATCGTCCTCGGCGAGCATCTTCGGTCCGACACAAAGAAAACCTGTCGCGATCATTCCATCCGGACCGCCATCAGGGAGCAGGTCGCCCGCCAATTGTTCCTGAACGAATCGATCATACGGTTTGTCGTTGTTGAACGCGCGCACAACGTAATCGCGATAGCGAAAGGCATTGACGTAACCCAAGTTTTCGTCCATCCCGTTCGAGTCGGCGTAGCGAACCACATCAAGCCAATGTCGCCCCCAACGTTCGCCATAGTGCGGCGACGCCAACAGTCGGTCGACGACTCTGGCGAACGCTTGCGGAGAAGGATCGTTCACAAACGCTTCGACCTCTTCAGGAGTCGGAGGTAGGCCGATGAGATCGAACGTTGCACGGCGGATGAGCGTTGCCCTGTCAACGGGCGGAGCGGCTTTGAGTCCGTTGGCTTCGAGTTTGGCCAGAATGAACGTATCGATGGGAGATTTTACCCAATGCTGATTTGTGACCTGTGGAAGGGGCGGTGAAACTGGCCGCTGGAAGGACCAGAATTCGCTTTGCTCTTTCGTAAAGGGAGTGGATTGGCCTCGTTTTTTCGGTGCTTTCGGAATAGTTGCGTTGGGCCAGGGGGCTCCCATTTTGACCCACGCCGTGAGATTGTCTACCTCGGCTCCGGGTAACTTCGACCTTGGCGGCATCTTCAACTCGCCACGGTGTCCGATGGCTCGGACGAGTAAGCTCTCATCCGGATTTCCAGGCTTGATTGCCGGTCCTGTGTCGCCGCCTTCCAAAATCGCGGCCAAGGAATCGACTCGCAACCCCCCACGTTGTCTTCTCTTGCCGTGGCATTTGTAGCACCGATTGGCCAAAACCGGGCGAACTTTGCTTTCGAAAAACTTGACCGCTTGCGGGTTGGGCTGACTCGATGGTTTTTGGTTTCGTTGGGAAGCCGACGAGGTCGAGCCTAAGAAAGGTGGCACAACTGTGAAGCCGCAAACGATCAAGAGGTGGCCAACCCAAGGTTGATGTCTGGCGGAAAAGGTGGGAACCATAGTCGCTTTATGTGGTGAGTGTTGAGGTTTATGTCGGAGGAGAGTGGTTCCAAAATAGCCCATTTTCTGGAAAAACGCCAACAAGAAATGCGTTGGAAGGCGGCGATTCGAACACATTCAGGTCTATTGCGACTTGCGCGGCTCATGAAACGGTCGTTGAAGGCCTTTGGCGCAAAACCCTCAAGTCCCTGGCCATTGTGACCAGGCAACGATGGCCTTGGCCTTCGGCCAAAAGACAGTAACACTTCGATGGATTTGTCGTCCTGAGCGAACGGCGAATGGTCTCGTCTTTCAACTGGCCGGACAGAGGCTTCATTCACTGCGCTGGTCTCAATAATACAAAACGAAATGTGCCGATTACTTTTCCAAATCTCTATCATAAGATTATTCCAATATAACGATTCCTTCCTCGAGACGGGTACGGGGCTTCATGCGAGTTTGTCTTTTCGACATCGACGGTACGATTCTAAATAGTATGGGTGCAGGCAAGGCTGCCATCGAGGCAGCGTTGCTCGAAGAATTCGAGATCCCAGAGATTCGCGTTCAAGTTACCTACAGTGGTCGGACGGACCGAAGTATTGGACTGGAGTTATTGCGGACGCACGGGGTTGAGCCCAACCTCGAGAATTTGCAAAAGCTGCATGCGGGGTATCTCGAACGCCTCCCTGATTCGTTGGCCCGACAGCAGGGGTTGATCCTGCCCGGTATTCAAGAGTTGCTCGAGCGGCTCGCCGGTCAAGAGCACGCTGAGCTTGGTTTACTCACGGGAAACGTCCGGGTCGGGGCGAAAACGAAACTGGGACATTTTGGGCTCGACGATTTCTTTACGTTCGGCGGGTTTGGAGATCATCACGAGGATCGAGACGATGTGGCTCGTGAAGCCCTTGACCAAGTCCGGACGCATTTGGGAGATCACATCGAACTGGAGAACATCTGGGTCATCGGCGACACGCCGCTGGACGTCAAATGTGCCAGGGCCATTGGTGTGAACGTGGTGGCAGTTGCGACTGGTTTGCACACGCGTGAGGAGCTGCAAAACCACAACCCGGATTTGGTTCTCGATGACCTTTCCGACTCATCGCCTTTCTTTGCCTTGTGGAAATAATTTTCCAAGAAATTCCCGTCTTCCAATTTCTCTCTTGCCATTGTCATCAAAAGGCGAAACACTAAGCCAACAGAGAAGTTCCATCGTTATTGATGGGCCCTTTCGATCCCTTCATCCTCTGCGCTGCTCCGGAGCGAAGCATGAATCAGGTCCTTCGTCCCAACGCGTCTTTTCGTCGCGTCGATATCGTGATTGCTCTGGCCTCGATAGTTCTCAGCTTCTGGGCGACTGTTGGTGTTGCTGGAGACTGCCAGTGCGAACAGGGCCAGAACAAGACGACTCCCCAATCGAACAAACACGCCGTCATAGAAATCGAGGGAACCCCTCACATCACCAAGTTCGACATGAAACTCGAACGCCCGAGACGTGTCGTGATGGATACCAAAGGCAACTTTTACATCGTCGATTCGGGAATCGGAACGGTCTACAAACGGACACCCAAGGGAAAAGTCACGACCATCGCGAAGGACCTCGACGACCCGTCCGGAATCACCCTCGACAAGTCCGGGAATGTCTACGTTTCCACGCATGGTCAGGGAAAGGATGGTGAGGGGAAGATTCTCAAAATAACTCCCGGAGGAATGACTTCGATTCTTATCGAAGGCCAGAAGGGCCTCAAGGGAATGGTCGTGGACAAGAAAGGCGACCTTTACGTCTGCAGTTTCGAAGGGAACCAGATTCTCAAGGTCGATGGAAAAGGGAACGTTTCCAAGTTTGTCGATCTCCCGACTCCGGCAGCTCTCATTCTGGATAAAAACGGCAACTTCTACTCCGCGTGTTCTGCCCTGGGACTCGTTGCGAAAGTCACCCCAAAAGGCAAACGTATTTTAGTTGCGAAAGGGCTCAAGATTCCGTCTGACTTGCATTTCGATCCTGACGGACGCTTGGTCGTGTGTGAATACGGAGCCGGTCAACTTGTGACGATTGGGAAAGCAGGAAAGACCTCACTCTTCTTGAAGGTTCCAGAAGGGACGATCGGGTTTTGGCTCGATCCCGACGGGAACGTGACGACGGCCAGCTGGGACAAGGCAACCGTGACGAACCGAAAGACTGTCTATTCCGTGCTGTGCCCGTATTCCAAGAAACTCCTGAAGATCCGCATCAAGGAGAAACCAAAGAAACGGGTGGTCGAAATCCGCCACGACATGCCCCATGAGTAGTTGAGGGTCGAAAACAATATGGCCCTGTAGACACAAGGAGGTCCGTCGCATATGGAGTATAATTTCGCGTTCGAACTGGATAGGCTGGAGAGACGAGGCTTTTTGACGACAGCGTCGGGTCTCGCTCTCGGGAGTTCCTTGCTCGGTGTTTCTCAACAGAGCGCACTGTCCGACGAACCTCCTGCGAACCGTCAAGCCACGGGCGTTAAAGTCGGAGAGGTGACAGAAACCTCCGCCATCGTTTGGATGCGTGTCACGGCCAGCGCGAATCGCAATGAAGAAGGCGTTCTCCTTGGCCGTCGGGAAGCTCTCCCGGAGAATCGACGCATCGATCAACTTCGTGGGGCTTGTCCGGGAGCGCGGGGACGTGTTCGGTTGCGTTATGGTCTCAACCAAAACTTCGACCGTGCTCAAAGTACCGACTGGGTCGAAGTGACGGCCCGAACGGATTATTCCCACCAATTCCGCTTGGAAAACCTGCGCGCGGACAGCACGTATTACTACGCCGCCGAAACGTCTGGCCCGAACGGAAGGCCGATGCACGCATCGGTCCTTGGCCGATTCATGACTGGGGTGCCTGCCACATCACGACAGAATGTCACTTTCACGGTGGTGACCGGGCAGGCCTATCGTGACCTGGACGACCGGGCAGGATTCCATATTTACCCCGCGATGCAACGGTTGAATCCTCGATTCATCGTGCCGACTGGAGACACCGTCTACTACGACAACGACTTGGTGCTGGCGAATACGAAGGAACTGGCCAGACACCACTGGCACAGGATGTACAGTTTGCCGCGACTGTTGGAGTTTCATCGCCGAGTTCCTGGGTACTGGATGAAGGATGACCACGACCTTTATTACAATGATTGCTATCCTGGAATGAGAGTGGGGCGGATGCGGCCGCTTACGTTCAACGACGGACTCGGACTGTTTCGTGAACAAGTTCCGATGGGTCAGAAGACGTATCGGACGATTCGGTGGGGACGATCGCTTCAGATTTGGCTGGTGGAGGGACGCGACTTCCGTTCCGCGAATACTGCTCCCGATGGTCCCAACAAAACGATCTGGGGAGCCGAACAAAAGGCGTGGCTCAAAAGGACTTTATTGGCCAGCAACGCCAAGTTCAAGGTGTTGATTAGTCCAACACCTATCGTCGGACCGGATCGAGGGAACAAACGCGATAACCACGCCAATCGAGCCTTCCTAACGGAAGGCAACGAGATCCGTGCTTGGTTCCAGGACAATTTACCCGAGCGTTTTGTGATCTTATGTGGAGACCGGCACTGGCAATACCACTCGATCCATCCAGAAACGTTCGTTCATGAGTTTTCGTGTGGCCCAGCCAGCGACCGGCACGCCGGTGGTTCACCTGGGCGCGAGAGATGTTACCACCGATTCCATCGCGTTGGGGGCGGATTCCTGTCGGCGTCCACAGTCCAGCGAGGCGCCGACGACCATTTGATTCTCAAGTTTCACAACGTCCAGGGACGGACCGTGTACCAGTACCAGATTCAGTAAGATGTCTGCTTTTTGTCGTAAGATTAGGTTTCCGACATTTCGACCAAGACGAGGGATCGACCGAAGTTCAGCTATTGCATTTGGCCAAACGTTATCCCAACACCCAACCGATGGGATGGACATTCGCCTAAAACGCTCCTGAGCGACTCGCGAGGAAGAATTTCAGCCCGTATGCATTGAACGGAAAACGCTTCGCGTAAAATTTTTTGATTTGTGGAGAGACCAAGATGGCAAGAACTACAGGACGAACAGGGTCAGGACCAGAACTTTCCGTGCTATACCCCAAGAGGATGCGTCCCAATCGGACATACAAGGTCGAAGCCTCATGGGCGAAAGCGAGGGAGGAAGCGAGCGTTCCGAAGAACACCCCTCCTTTCGTTCTTCGGCTCGTCATGGGTGGTGCTCAAGTGGTACCGTTCGAGCGAACCATTGATCCAAGCGATCCCAAGGCGAAGGCATCGTTCTTCGTGACTCCCATCAATCGTGGTTGGGTGAAAGGCTCGCGGCTGGAAATCATCCAAAACGGCAAGAAGGTCGACGAAGTTTCGTTGTCGGCCAAGACCGTCACATTGCGGACTACCTGGGTCTTTCTCCTCCTGGCGTTTTTCCTCCCGTGGTGGTTAATCAACGTTGTCCAACAGTGGGATGATCCGAAAATCGCAGTTCAAGGACAACAAAGAATTGTCAAACCGTGGGAAGCGACCCTTTACAACATCAAGGAGCACACTGGTTTTGATGTTGCCGACAAGGACTTCCGTCAAGATACAGCCGAGTTTGTGAGCAAGTATACTTTCGGTGGTATTTATGCTCCGTCACGAGAAGATCGCAAGAAGTACCAAGAAACTGTTGATAAAATCGCCAATGATGCGGCTGAGAAACTGGAACAAGGGCCTCTTGAACTTCCCGAGGACCCTGATCTCGGCAAAGGGTGGACGACTCTTAGTGTCTCTGATTTTCCTGCAACGTTTGACGTCCTTTACGATATCCTCCACACCGACAGCATACCTCTGGCCAAGAAAATTAAACGAGAGCCCGACGAATCGGCACCAGAGGCTGATCCAGAACAAGGCCAAGAACCAGCCGATCCAGGACAGAATCCTGGCGAGAAAAAACCAAAGAATCGGACTCTGAAAGCAGCGGGCGTGGGCGTAGGTTTAGGCATTAGGCAGAAGGCAAAGGGTGCCACTAAAAGGCCTGCTCGAAAAGGTGCTCAACAGCAGGAAGCCATCGTGTTTCCAGATGCCAACCAAAAGAAACAGGAGGGACCAAAGAAACTCGATTCGGGCACCACGAGGTTGTACCTGCCGTTCTGGTCGTGCGTCGTGTCTTTGGCTTTTGCCCTGCTCTTTTGTTTCTTGGCTCGAGTACGGTTCCGCCGTCGCAAGAGTGCACCACTACCGTTGGCAACGGCTTAGAGCAGTTAACGTTCGTGCTGGGTACAGGCTCGGAGTACGACAAGCGTGTACTTGATCCAAGATGAACCGCTCTACGAGTCGTGTTTGTATTGGGTCTTTGAGTTCCGTGGGTTTCCACCCACAGCTAGGATCTCCCGCCCCTTCGGGGCTTAGAAACCAAAACACCACAGACACCACGGAAAAAAGTCATCCGTGGTGTCTGTGGTTACTCTTTTACTCCATCTCTTCGCTTGAAGTCACTTTCTGCTGCCTCTCATCGGTCTGACCCCTTGATGATTCCGACTCAACGGGGGATTCCGCCATCTTGCCTACTTTTTAGCGAACATCGGATGATTTTGGTTTCCACCCGACAACGTGTAGGCCATCAGGTCCAGGATTTCATCGCGAGTGAGCGTGTTGAGCAGGTCGGCAGGCATCATCGAAGTCGGTGAAGGAAGCATGGCTCGGACGTCACTTCGATTGATGTTGGCCAATCCATTGGGGTCGAGCATATTGGTCATGACTCGAAGGTTGTTGCCGCTGAGGTTCACAATTCGACCGGTAACAATCTTCCCGTTCTTCAAGGCGATGGCGACGGTTTCGTACTGGTCGCTGATGGTCTTATTTGGCTCGATGATCGATTCGAGCAAATCTTTCGGGCTGAATCGGCCACCCACGGCGGTCAAGTCCGGGCCCGTCGAACCGCCTTCGTTGTTGAAGCGGTGGCAAGCGAAACAGTTGGCCGCGGCGAACATTTTTCGCCCTCGTTGGAAGTTGCGGTTCTGGAGACCTTCGGTGAGGTCGTTGGCGAGATCGCTCACTTTCCAGTCGCGGACGAATTTTCGATTTGTAACGAGTTCTACCTTTTTCTGCACGGGTGTTGCGTTCAAGATGGGACGCAAGGCGACTTTTTGTGCTTTCGTCAAGTTCTTGACGGCATCTCGTTTGATGTTTCGGACAAAACCCTGGAAGCTGTTGCCGCCCTTGTAGTTGGCAGCCTTCACGAACCAACGGAAATAGTCTTTGCGCAGGTCCGTCGTCCACCCGGCCTTGAGGTGCCTCAACGTCAATGCGTACTGCATCTCCTCTTCTTGGGTGAGGGCGTTGGCGATTAACTTCAGCGTCTTCTTGGCCGTGTTGGGGGCTTGCAGAAAGACGAGCATCTTGCAAAGTTCATCGTCCATTTCGCGATCGTTCGACGGATAGTGTGGGTCTAATTTGGCGATCAGTTTACTCTTGACATCTTGGGTCGCATCACCCATGCGAGTGAACGCCAGGCTATAGGTTCGCAACAACGAGAACTTTTGGAAACGGGTCAGTTGCTCCCACGCTAGGCGGTCGAGGGCATTCAGGAGTTGCGACCTGTCAGACTGCTGACCTGTTCGGGTCAGTGCCAGGGCTGCCGTCAAGAGGGCTTGTGGATTCTTTTCCGCGAAGACCTTCTTCTTCCAGATTCTGGGATTCTGGTGTTCGATGGCGGTCCGAGCGGCGTAGCGAATGAATCGGTCTTCGTGGCCGAGGTACGGCCAGGCGACGTGAACGGCTCGGGGATCGGTCTTTCCGTGGAAGGATTCGAGTCGGTGGCGGATGGTTCGCAGTTTCGATTCCTTCGTGGCCTTTTTGGCGACCTGCGCCGGAGCAGTCGATTCGTTTCCAACGTACGTCACGCGGTACAACGCCGACTGGGTTCGTCGGCCTCCGGTAGTGAAGTACATCGCACCGTCCTTGGGGTTGACGACGATGTCCGTCAGGGGTAATGGCGTGCCTGTGATGAACTCCTCCTTCTCGCCGACGTAGGTCGAACCAGACGGAGTCATGTGGATGGCGTAGAGTTTTCCGTAACTCCAATCGCAAACGTAGAACGCGTTTTGGTACTTCGCGGGGAATTTGGCGCCGTATCCGAATACCACACCGGTCGGGGAGCCCGGACCAATGTTCACGACCGGCGGCAAGTTGTCTGGGTAGTAGGTCGGGAACTTAGTAGTGCCTCGACGCCATCCGAACTCGGCACCGCTGACGCAGTGACAGACCCTTGTCGGACGATACCAAGGTGTGCTCATGTCCCATTCCATGTCCGAGTCGTAAGTGAACAATTCCCCGTCGGCGTTGAACGCAATGTCGTATTCGTTGCGGAATCCGTGGCAAAAGAGAGTCCAGTTTTTGCCGTCGGGATCGATGCGAGCAATCCAACCACCAGGAGCGGTCCGTGTAACGGCGTGACCACTGGCGTCGAAGAGCCCAGGCATCAAGTTGTCTTCAGCCCAAACTTTGGGTGACAACGTCTTGTCAAAAGCTGTCGGTTCCGTGTGGTTTCCAGCGACGATGTAAAGCGATTTTTTGTCCGGAGCGAGAATAATGGCGTGGGGACCGTGTTCACCACGACCATTCAATCGACGAAGTTGTTCGACAGTGTCGAGCTCGTCGTCTCCATCAGTATCTTTGACGCGGTAGAGGCCAGTCGGTTGTGAACCACGGGCTTGATTGACCACGACGTAGAGGCTGTCGAAGGCCCAAAGCAAACCGTGGGCAAAACCCATTTTCACCGGAATGGGGTCGACCTGTGTCGTTTTAGTTCCGTTGATACCTTGCGGAGTCACGCGGTAGAGTTTGCCATACTGGTCGGAAACGATGAGTCGTCCTTTTGGATCGACGGTCATACTCACCCAGGATCCTTGCGTTCTGGGTGGGACGGAATACAGTTTCTCGACCTTAAAACCATTTTTGGGATGGAGTTTGTTGTAGAGATTAATGTTTGGTTGTTTCTGGTCGCCACCTTTCTGGGCTCCGGCGGGATTCGAACCCGCTAACAGGAACGGAAGAAAAGCGACGAACGGTACAACAACGAAAAGGCGCAATAGCCTGTTCACGGAAAGTCTCCTTGTCGTTGAGAATTATCAATGACGGGGTGAAAAAAGCATGGTGGAGCGAGCCACTCGCAGTGGCGTGGATATTTCATTGTAAACACGCCAAGCCAAAGCTGCCATTGGTATTCTTGGGCCGGGTGCTCCGGGTGCATCGCCCCCTTTGCACGGCAAATCGAATTTGTTACATTTTATGTAGA
>CAYRFQ010000145.1:0-15011 GCA_964423615.1 uncultured Alcaligenaceae bacterium
AAGGGGCGTTTTAGGCAACTGAGAGTTCGACCCGAGGGTCTCGTTCCACCGAACCTGGTTCTTATTGAGACCTGCGCGGCTCATGATTCAACGTAGCCGGCACACGGGGAATGGAAAAGAAATGCTTGTCCGGTTCGTAGGTATACGCGGCTGGCGTGTACCTTGGTCTTGGCCGAGCTTTCCAAGTACACGCGAGCCGCGTGTACCTACGACGAACACAAAAACCGGACAACTAGAAATTACCCGCTCCAAGTGTGCCTGCTACATTATCCGCGCAGGTCTCAATAGTAGCATGACCGACTCTTCGCTCCGTCGTTGAATTCCTCGACACTGGAGTAGTCAGACATAACCCACTTTATCCGGGCTGGATTCTCATAAAACACAGTCGTTCGTAGCGACTCCTTCGGAAGCGTCTTTTCCCAAGTCCCTGACGCGTCAGAACCGGCCTGAAGCCCACGACCGTTAAGCGTTGTTTTCTGATCAGTTGCTCTCGTTACTCCGTGTTGGTTCCTAAAGGTGCCGTCGGCAGTGTCCAAAATTGCAGGACACGTGTTGATGGTTCCATCGACTGGTTGTGACTACCATTGGTCCTAGTTATTTCAACCCGAAAGTCGAAAAATCACGATTCTTGAGGTGGGCGAGGTATAGAATTCATAAAGAGGGATGGATCGTTGAAGAACGATGCCAACTCAACACCAATTGCGACAGGCTATGCCTCGTGCCGAGAGGAGCAGTGTCATGATGAAACGTATTTTGGCAGGACTTGGAGGAACTCCGTTTTCCCAGTCAACGATTCAGTACAGTGTCGAATTAGCGCGTCGCCACAACGCTGAGGTCACCGGGGTAACTGTGGTTGATGTCAATCGGTTGATTCAGGTGGGGCCGGTGCCGATTGGCGGGAATTACTGGGCAGACGAGTTGAGACGGCACCGAATTCGTGTCACCCACGAACGGATAGAAGAAGTAATCCAAAACTTTGAAACGGCTTGCCGTGATGGAGACATCCGGCATCAGGTCAAACGGGAGGAACGTCGTGAACCGTTTGATCTGATGCTGTCCTCGGCTCGGTATCATGACCTCATGATCTTTGGGTTGCGGAGCATTTTTGAATACGGGGTGATAGACGAAAGTTACCACAGCGGCAGCGACCTTTTGATCAAACTGATCACTGGGGGTATTCGTCCGATCCTGACGGTCTCAGAAACGTACCGTCCGATTCGGCGAGTTCTTATCTGTTACAGCGGTTCCATGGAGTCGGCGAAAACGATGAAGCAATTCGTCCGCATGCGTCTGTGGCCGGATGTACAACTTCGCATTGTGACCTTCGACCACAAACCAGACAAGGGACAGCGTTTGCTCACGAATGCGGCCGAATACTGTCGGGCTCATGGCTTTACGCCAGAGGTGACACACATTCCTGGACCGCCCAAGGATCAAGTCTTGCCGGTCGCAGAGGAATGGGACGCGGATTTGATTGTGATGGGCAACAGCGCCAGAAATTTGTTGTTACGCCAGATTTTTGGTGAAACGGCCTTGCACGTCATCCAGCATGCCGACCGGCCGTTGTTTTTGAGTCAGTGAGGAGTAGATCCGCAAATCACTCAATTCTTCCGGGGGAGATCGTGGGCATTTGTTGGTGAGCCGACCACGGAACTTATCCAACAATTACGACACTGGCACAGGCTGGAACCAACCACGGTCTTCCGCTACCTTCCCCGGTTCTACGAAGACCAGTTCGGTGTAGTTGGCTTACGGTCCTGCTGACAAGCGGCTACTCTCTCTGCAGGCAAAGGCGGCGATCACGATCGCCGCGAGCCAATAAACCAGAACCCACTTCATGTGGACGTGTTCTCGCTCCTTTCGGGATGAGAGATGCAGAAGAATTGGGGAACACCCGGACCGTTGGGAGCACTTTGGTTATCGAACGACAAGGCGACTGACCGGTCGCGTTATTCCGGTGTCTGGATCATAGTGGCTTACTTGAAACGGATCAGGGCCACATCATTTGGTCGTTTTCCGTTGGCGATGAAGCGATACGTGAGCGAATATTGTTGGCCAGCGAGCGTGAACACCTTTCCTTCCGGAGCGTTGTGGAACTCGCCGAACGTTGGATGGGGACCGAGGTTGTTCAGGAGCACAATGGCCTTGGGCAAAGACGTTGCTTGTGAATCGACAGACAACAGTCCGTTCAGGTTGACTCGTCCCTTGACGGTCAGCGGACAGAGTTGACCGTCTTTTGGAATCGAGAATCGAAATTGTTCGGTCTTGTTGGGGCTGAACAGGTTCCCCACGACGAATTGAGCGTTTCGCCTGCCGGCCAGTGTAATGGAAGAATGTCCACCGAGTGCGAAGAGGTCCTGACGAGCCTCGACACGACCACCTCGGTGTTGGAACGTCGCCCCTTCACGCAGGACGATGGCACCCACTAAAAGAGCGCCGGACTTCACGACGAGGTTTGCCCCAGGCTTTCCGAGCCCGAGGTCGATAGTGCCTTGTACCGAGACCGACAACGAGCCACCACCAATCGTCACGGTGCTACCAGCTTTGAGGGTCGTCGTTAAGGCCTTGGCACGCGAACCAATGGCGACGTTGGACTGTCGGTTGATGACGACAGAAGTCGTGTGGTCGGGAATGCGTTTCGTTTGCCAACGGGAACTCGTAGCCCAGCTGCCTGTCTTCCCAACCCAGGTATTCTCCCTTTGTTGATGTGTCTGTTGTTTTGTTGGGATTTCTGGCGGAAATTGTCTGGCAAAGCGCCAGGCTTCGTTGGGTAAGTTCATCCACTCCACGCGGCCACTCTTGTCGACCGCGATGCAATCTTCCTTCTCAAGGAGCAGTTTCTTCCAAGCGCTTAGCACCTCGACGCGTCCGTGCAGAACACCAACACCAGTCCTTCCGAGTTCGGGGTCGACGAAGACGGAGTATTCTGTGCCGAATTTCCCGACACGCAATTGTGCCGAATTTACTGTGAACGGGTTTGTGGGCTTGTTAGAGCGAACGGAAACCGACCCGGATTCCAAATAGCCGTGATGAGAATCCACGAGTCGAAACTTCGCGGGTCCGTACAAAGCAAGCGTGTTTCCCGAATCCAACACCAACTCGCATGCCCCCGAACGAAATTCGATTGTCTGTCCCTTGTTGAGTTTCGTGCCAGAGACGGCTTGTTCCCAATCGCAATTGGCTCCGCGTTGAAAATTGCCGATTGGGCCATCGGCAACGACATCTTTCGGTTCGGTTGGCTCGGGTCTGGTCATCCAAAAAGTAACGGCCACGCCTCCAACGATTAGGGCCAGGGCTGTCGCCACTGCAAACCACACCAAACGAGGAGATTTTTTTTCGACAGACTTTCCCGGGAGGGAAACGGAAGAATCGAACTCGGATTCGCCAACCAAGTCGGTCTTTTGCGTTGTCCAATGTAAGATTCTGTGCAAAGAAATACTGGCAAGGTACTCCTCGCGAAACGTGGAGTCGTTTTGGAGTAAGGAGTCGACTTCTTTCCACTCGTCGGGGGAAAGTTCGTCGTCCAACAATCGTGACAGCAAATAGTCTCGACGTGATTCGTCCATCGGGTTATTCCAAACGCAAACGAGCATCAATGCACCGTCGTAAAGCCGATCGGATGCGGCAAAGTGATTGTCTGACGTTCTCTGCAGATTTGTTCGTCTTCGTGGCGATCTGCTTTGAGGAGAGATTCTCCGTATATCGGTCGCGGAGCAGGTTTTGCTGTTCCGACGTGAGTTGTTTTTGGCAATCGCTGAGGGCCTTCAATTTGTCGGACTCTTGGGAACTCGAGAGCAATTCGGCTTGGGCCAATATTTCGATGGTTTTATCGCTGAATTGATGTCGGTCTCGAGAGTTGTTTTTTCTCCACGCCAATACCTCGTAATAGGCTATTCGGCACGCCCAACCGATCAGGCTGTCGACGTTCTCGGCCTCGTTCGCTTTTTCCAAAAGTACCCGATTGGTGTTTTGGAGTAATTCCTCGGCGTCGTGGATCGAAGGGACGAGCCTTAGAACGTAGGTCATCAAGACCGGCTGGATGGCCACCAGTTCCGCAGCCAAGGCTTTCGACAACTTATCATCGGAGTTGGTCTCGTTGCTCGCTGTACCCACCATGGGACGACGTCGTTTCTTTGGTTGTCTGGAGGTCTTGATGGATTGCAACGGCTCAAGCCTGGAATGGAGTCGCCTACTTTACTTGGGTATCTACGACTCTCAGGCTTGAGCCGTTTTCGATGTTATTGTGGCAGCAATGCCTTTCGCAACTGGAACGTTCGGATCGATTCGGGTGGTTGCGTCTGCCGAAGTACGCCGTGTTGCTTCAACACGGATTCGAAATAAGGACGATTGGCTTTGGCACTCAGGCTTTTTTCACCCTTATTTAGGCGATCCTCAATCACGTCAAGGACCAAAACCAAAACCCCTGCGGCGGGCCACAGACTCTTCTCGCTGGCTTGGCACGCTTTCAGGGCAAGGTCGACGGCTCGCCGGTAGTTCTCGGCTTGCTTTTGTTTTTCGGCAAGTTCAAGAGACAGTTCGGCAGCGGCGATCAACCCTTGGGGGCGTGCATTCCCTTTGGTCTGGGCGAGGGTGTTGACCATTTGCTGGGCTTGTTCTTCTTTTCCGGCTTTGATGAACGTCTGGGCTTTCTTCACTTGCCAACGGACTTTGGGATCCAGCTTTTCCTTGGTGCGTTGGATTCCCATTGCTCCCTTGCCTCGACGCACGAGGAGGAGTCGATCCAATTTGGCCAGAGCAGCAGCGGCATTTCGCTTTGTTCCTTTCGATAGTTGGGTCGGCGTAGCCATTGCGTCCCTAGGCTTGCGGACCCCACCGGTCTTCTTTGCATTGGCCAAATCGTAGATATCCAGTGTGATTTCGTAGAGGGGTTCGTACATGTCCTCGGGGCGTCCCATCCAGGCGAGAATCCCTTTCCGGTTCACAATCAGAACGGAGGGGATGCCCTTTCGCCCGGTTCGCCTCATCAACTCGCGCCCGAAGAAACTGGGTTTGCGTTCTTCGCAGACGATGTATGGCACGGGCACTTTCGTTTGTTTCAGGAACTCGGCGGTGGTGACGGAACCTCGTGGGTCGAGAGCCAGGCCAATGACTATGACGTTGTGTTTGGCCAGTTTCTTGGAGAGGTCGGCCATTTCTGGGATGCCTTGGATGCAGGGGCCGCACCAGGTCGCCCACAAATCGATGACGTAGATTTTGCCTTTCTGAAACTTGGGCACGCTTTTGCCCTGAAGCCATTGGACTTGATCTCCAATTGGTGGCATCTTGTCGCCAATTCGAAGCGGCTTCGGAGCTTTTCCCGCTGTTGCAGAAGCCGTTTTTCCAGTTGGTGTCGTTTTCCCAGCTGGTATGGCAATGGAGACAGAGCGTTTGGTCTGGCCTGGATTCGCCGAACTGTCGTGTCCGTGCAAGGCCAGCCAACCGAACAGGCATGATCCCAAAAATCCTACGACCCAGTAACGCGATGTTGCTTTCAACAGATTCTCCTCTCGACAAATCGACGAATTCAATCTCCTCTTATCTGAAGCAGCACTTCTTGGACGAACGTGACAGATTTTCTTGAAGAATTGCGAGAGTTCTCTGAGGGGGAGATCAGTCGCGTCCCGACACGGAAGCTGAACTCCGTTGCTTTTGAAAAGGAAAACAGGCCTTGGATAGATTCGTCATCGGGGTCGAGAGGCGAATGGCGTCATCTTTCAACTGGCTGGTCAGACGCTTCATTCCATGCACTTGTTTCAATAGGATCACGGCAAGATTCGTAACCCACTTGAACATTTCCCAAACGGGTGCTTCCGCCATTCTCGGAGGGACCTTTTGGGTGAGAATGAATCTTGCCGTGGTAATTTGTGTTCCCTGTGCACCTGTTGTTTGAGCTGCGCAGCCGGCTTGGAAATCCAAACGGTCCGCAAACGGCATCGTGGAGGGACCGATTGTCGAGTCGTTCCTCACTCGGTGCCTCTCGCGAGCACTTGCCAACACTTCAGCGTTTTGCCGTTGTGGGCGTAGAGACGTCCGTTGGACAAAGCGATCTGGGCTCGGGGAACGGAATCGCTAAATACGGTGGCTCGACTGATCTCTTGGTAGCCTTTGGGAGAAGCGGCGAAGACCACGAGATCGCCGCCTTCGGTCAACCCAATGATCTTGTCTTGTAACAGGATCATCGAGGCACACCCGAATCCCGGCTTCGTCCACCTTACTTTGCCCGTCTTGAAGTCGACACACCGGAGCTTTGGTCTCCGCTCCTGTCGTCCGTGGCAACCAAAGAGGAATCCGTCTCGGTATACGCAGGTGTTGAAGTGGTTTGACATCGAAATGTCGTTGCTCCAGACTCGCTCGAGTTTGCCCTCGTCCAACTTGAGTAGCAGTGCTCCTGTTTCGTAGCACGTCGAGAAGAACAAGTAGTTACCAACGTGTAGCGGTGTGGCGGCGTTTACGGAGGTGCTGTACTCGGCCCGCCAGCGTTGGCGGTGGACGACCTTTCCGTTGTTCGGGTCGAGAAGAACGGCCCCAAACCGTGTGAAGAAAACGGCGAACGTTTTCTTGCCGAGTTTCGCGAAGATCGGTGACGCGTAACTGGCTTCGTCGCTCGTGGCTTTCCAGAGTTCTTTGCCGGTGGCTCCGTCGAACGCGACGATTCCGGCTCCGGTCTGCTTGCCGCCGACGTTGACGAGCACACGTTTGCCTTTGGCGTCGACCAGGGGTGAAGTTCCAACGCCGAAGAAGTTGGGGCGAACTTTGTAGTCTTTCTTGACGTTTCGGGTCCACAGTTTTTTGCCGTCGTAGAGTTGGTAGCAAGAGAGCTGGCCGGCGACGCCGAGAAGGTAGATGCGTCCGTTGACGACCGTGGGCGTTCCTCGGGGACCATCGCCCTTGCCGTAGGTGTCGAAATACGGCATCAGGTAGGTTTGCTTCCAGATTCGCTTGCCCGTCGCCGCGTCGAGGCACTCGAGAACTTCGTCTCGGTTGTCGCGGTAGAAGACGAGGAGTTTCTTTCCCACCACGACAGGCCCGGCGTAGCTTTCGCCGATGGAGTGCTTCCAGAGCAATTTCGGTCCCCTGGGTCCCCACTTCTGGAGTTTTCCAGTTTCTTGGGACGTGGCATCGCGGCGAGGTCCGAGGAATTGGGGCCAGTCTTCGGCCCGTGCCGAAGTCGTGGGGAGGACGGCGACGACACCAACGAGGCCTATCCACCAGGTCGTCGGGAACCAGCGGGACACGATCGCTTTACTGCGCATCGTTGACTTCTCCTTCTTTCATTTTCCGAACCTTGGCCCGAACACACCGGAAGCCGATTTTGTCGTCCTTGCCCGTGACGGCCATCGGGGCTCGGGCGGCACAACGGCACTGGGCAGCGTTGGTGGCCCACGAGCCCCCGCGGATCACTTTTTTCAGGCTCCGCGGGATGCTGCGGTAGAGGCCGTTGGTTGGGGCATTTTTGTAGTTTGGGTGCCAGTCGTCGGCACACCACTCCCAGATGTAACCGTGCATGTCGTACAATCCCCACGCGTTGGGCTTTTTCACGCCGACGGGTGGGTCGTTGCCTTTGGAATTCTCTTTATACCAGGCGTAGTCGGTCAGATCTTGGACCTTGTCGCCGAACGAATAGGCGGTTGTCGTTCCGGCACGGCAGCAATATTCCCATTCGGCTTCGCTGGGCAGTCGAATTTCTTCGTCGGCGGCGATCAGTTTGCGTTGGCGGAGTTCTTCGGTCACCTTCTTGCAAAACGTCGTGGAGTCTTGCCATGTGGTCATTTCCACCGAGTTCCTTGGGCCTTTCCATTTGCTCGGGTTTTCGCCCATGACGACGTGGTAGAGTTCTTGCGTGACTTCGTACTTGGCGATGGCAAACGGAGCCGCCAAGGTCACTTTGTGAACAGGCTGTTCGTCTGGCCCGCCGTTCTTCGACCCCATTTCGAAGGTCGCGGGAAACTTGTTCTTGCCGGGAGTGATCGCCACGAACTCGTTGACGAAGGTCTTGAAGATTTTCTCTTTCCGGGGGAAGGGATCGTCGGGCTTCTTTTTGTCTCCGGCCCAGAGGTTGTCCTGGGAGATGGCCAGGAACGCGAGAACAACGAGACCGAGTTTCCACAACGGAACGAGTTGGTCGGTACCGTGCGTTGTGGCAGAGCAGGGTACTTTCCAGGACCACGAGCATTTCATGTCCATAGCCTCCTGACGAAGAGCAAAGTAGAGTCCCAAGGCGAACATTCCGGGAGTTCGATTTTGGTGTGCGTTGGTGGGGATCCCAGGACTACTACTCAGAGTAGCGGAATGTTCGCGTGAGAGCCAGTACGCGAGCCCGACGGCGGCATTCGACCTTGGGACGAGCGTCTCGAGTCGTCCGACGAAGCTTCCTCGCAGAATTCTGCGAGCTGGACCATATGAGGCTTCGTTCCCAAGTCCGCGCCATTACGCCGAGAGCGTGTCTTGCGGGTGAACTGGCCTTGCCTATAATCAATGTTGATGTGAGCGTAGCAATGCTCGCAAGCTTTCAGATGGAATTGCACGGAAAAAAGCACAAAAAGGGGGTGGCGTGGTCGAATATCGTTGTTTTCGAAACACCGATCCTCCAGCCCTTGTGCGAGTCTGGAACGAATCGCTCTCCGGTCGGGGTGCGATCCAATTGCCGAGTCCGTCCGCCTTTGAACTCCAAATCTTTTCCAAGCCGTATTTCGACCCCGAAGGATTGATCGTTGCCGAGGAGGGCGACGAGCTTGTTGGCTTTGCCCACGCTGGTTTCGGTACGGACAAGACCGGATCTCGGCTCGCCTACGAGGACGGCGTGGTTTGCATTCTCGCGGTCAATCCGTCTTACCGTCGACAGGGTATTGCGAGTGAACTGCTGCGACGGTGCGAAGCGTATTTGACCGAACGAGGCAGCGTTCACATTTATGCTGGGCCTTGTTTTCCCCGAAACCCGTTTTACCTGGGTCTTTACGGGGGGCTCGAACTGCCTGGATTTCTGGAGAGCGACCCGGCTACCAAACCCTTCTTCCTGAGCCACGGGTACGAGGTTCAGACCAGCGTGCTGGTCATGCAACGTGATATTCAACACGTGTTGCGGATCGTTGATCCTCGGTTCATGAACTTTCGGCAACATTTCGAAATCCAGGCAGGTCCGATCCGGGCTCGGCCGACGTGGTGGGAGAACTGTGTCCTGGGCATGCTCGAACCGATGGAATTTTTGCTCGTCGAGAAAAACACTTCGGAAGTCGTCGCGGAAACGCTGTTGATGGAGTTGGAAGGGTTCAGTTGTCACTGGCAACGGGCCTCGGTCGGATTCTACGGGCTGAATGTCTTGCCTGAGTTTCGACAGACCGGAATGGGTAAATTTTTCTTTGCCCAGATGCTCCGATACGTCCAGGAACAGTGCTTCGAATTGGCCGAAGTCCAGGTCGCCACGACCAACGAACACGCCTTGCGTCTTTCGCAGTCTTTGGGATTTCAGGAAGTCGATGTTGGCCACGTTTACAGGAAGAAAGAGTAATGAAGGCGTAAGGACGAAGGTAGGAAGATGGCTTTCTGCCTTTTGCCTTCCGCCTTCTTTCTTTGGAAAGTAGGAGTGCTATGAGTTCAACGACAACGAGTCAATACGACGCGATCATCGTCGGCGGTGGACATAACGGGCTGGTGACGGCTTGCTATCTCGCGAAGGCCGGGTGGAAGGTATTGGTGCTCGAACGCCGTCCTGTCGTCGGCGGTGCTTGTGTCACGGAGGAAGTGTTTCCGGGATACAAGGTTTCTCGTCTGGCCTACGTCAACAGTCTGTTCCGTCCGGAGATTGTTCAGGAACTGCGGCTCAAGGAATACGGCTTCGAATCGCTCGAACGTAGTCCGTCGTCGTTCTCGCCGTTCCTGGACGGACGCTATCTGTTGATGGGACCGGACGCGGAGATGACCCGCAAGGAGATTGCCAAGTTCAGCGAGAAAGACGCCGAAGCTTATCCGAAGTACGAACAAATGTTGCTGCGGGTGGCGGACGTCATCGAACCGACGATCACGATGATCCCCCCGAACATCCTGAAGCCGGGGGTCAAATCGCTTTGGAAATTGGCGTCTCTCGGTTGGAAGATGCGCAAGCTCGGTACGAAGATGCACGAGGCCGTGGAAATCCTGACCGGGGCGGCTCGTCCGATCCTGGATCGTTGGTTCGAATCGGAACAACTCAAGGCCACGATTGCGACCGACGCGATCATCGGGGCCTTCGCAGCGCCATCGATGCCCGGGACGGCTTACGTGTTGTTCCACCACGTCATGGGCGAGACGAATGGCAAACGGGGCGTTTGGAGTTATACCCGTGGCGGGATGGGTGGGCTTTCTCAGGCCCTGGCAGCGGCCGCCAAGGACCTTGGTGCGGAAATCCGTACGGAAGCCGAAGTCGCGAAAATCCACGTCACGAACGGACGAGCCACGGGCGTGGTCCTTTCCGACGGAAGCGAGTTCCAGGCCACCAAAGCCGTAGCGAGCAACCTCGATCCGAACTTGACGTTTACCAAGTTGATGGACCCGAAAGTCTTGCCGCCCGATTTCGCCGAGAGTATCGAGAAGATCGACTACGCGAGTGCGTCGCTGAAAATCAACGTGGCTCTTTCGGAAGTGCCGAACTTCACGGCGTGTCCGGGTGACCAGGTGGGACCGCAGCACCACGGAACGATACATATCTGTCCAGACCAGGACTACATCGAACGGGCCTACGACGACGCCAAGTACGGCATGCCGTCACAAAATCCGGTGTTGGAATGCTGCTTGCCCTCGGCGGTCGACAACACCGTTGCCCCCGAAGGCCAACACTTGATGTCGATGTTCATCCAATACGCGCCTTATCAGCTCAAAGAGGGCAACTGGGACGACCTCAAGGAATCGTTCGCGGACCGGTGTTTCGACATCCTCAACGAGTATGCCCCGAACTTCAAGAACTCGGTCATTGCCCGTGACGTGGTGACGCCGCTGGACATGGAACGCGAATGGAATTTGACGGGTGGCAACATTTTCCACGGGGTCATGTCACTGGACCGACTGTTCATGTTCCGTCCGGTGCCAGGGTATGCCGAGTACAAGACGCCGATCAAGGGTCTCTATGTCTGTGGCTCGGCAGGCCATCCCGGTGGTGGCGTGATTGGAGCGAGTGGTTGGAATGCTGCGAAGGTGATGCTTGGAAAAGCGTGAGCAGTAGAGTTCTCATTGGAGGAAGGTCTCGGTCACGTGGATAGACTTACCGCGGATCACGCCCGATTTCGTCGAAGAGGAACGGACGCCATTCGGTTGAAGATTCCGCGGAAGTGTAGACGTCCGGAGACGAGAGAACCCGGTCGATGCCTGGAACCACGCGCTTGATGCGTTGCGATATCTGGTGATGGGAATTGACCGGAAGAAAGTGGCTCAGTGGCGAGCGGGGAAGTTGAAATAGACCAAGACCTCTTCGACGGTCTTGGTCGAGGAAGCTGCGAAGAATCCGTACAGCATTTGGAAGGATGAGTTGGCGTTGGAGAGTTTCTAATCTTGGTCCGGAAGCCGCGCAGCGGCGACATCGTATAGGCGTGGCCGTGAGGCCGCGTAACAAAACGCGCCCTCCAACTTCACGCGGGCTCACACCCACACCTACCATCTTCCGCCGCTCCGCGGCTCACCCCAAAAAACAACAAACACAGAAATCACCCCAAAAACGGTTTCGCCACCGTCTTGATAATGTCCCCAAGTCCTTCGGGCAGCCCCTCGTAAAACTCCACCCCTTTTCCGTCGATCTTTTTCACACGAGCGGCCAACACAAGCGAGACCAGAACTACGCCTCCAATGATCGCCGTAAACGGATCAAGTGCGTGACCCTTCGGCTTCTCCTCTTCTCGCAGAGCTGCCCCCACCCATTCCTTGGCCTTGGTGTTATCTCCCTCCAACACAACCTTCAACGCCAGTTTCGCCACACCCGCTGCATCACTCTTCGACGCCGCAGGATCAATCACCCACTCCGGCATAGCATCCTTCGAAGCGACCACCTTCCTATCAATTGGATTCACCGCCGTAAACGCTTCCCAACCTTCCAACTTAAACCAACTCTCCGACAACCGCGTCGCGACCCGCAACGCCGCCTCGTCCGTCAAATCGTCAATACTTAGCTCTGCCATCCGACTTCCTCCTCGATCCTGCGGAATGAAATTCGGCGTCCGTCAGATCTTTCTGCCGCACCACCACACCCTTGAACTCCGTCGGCAAAGCCCCACTCAACCGATCCGGGTCCACCGACACAATTAATACGTAATGCCCATTGTCCCGACCAATACCCACACCCGATACACCTTCCCTGTTGCGTAATGATCTTGCCAGTTCGTCGCGAAGAGCGATGATTAATTTTGTCGTCATGTATATAACTCCGCATTCATATGTGCGAGCGATGGTTCCAGAGGCGATATCAACGTATACCGATCTGTACCTCCTATGATGAGACCTATGCCAAGACCGTCCGAAGTATACACCACACTGCCCGAGTCTCCGGGCTTGGAAAAAGGCTGATTCGGAACCGACGAATGAACAACACTCACATCCCGAAATAAATAAACACGGTTGTCCGTCAACGTAATCGACTGTTGAGTCACCAACGCATACCGTAACACCCCTCGGGTGAACCCCGACGTCCTCCCCACCTTATACACTTCCTGGTCAATCAAGTCCGGCATTTCGACCAACGGAAAAACACCATGCAGTCGAATTGTCGTGCCATCCGGATCCGCCGGACTCGGCACCAAGTTCTCGCCCACTCGATTCTCGTCCGCGATTTCGGCAATCCCTACGTCCATGCGATTGTCCAACGACCCACCAGCCGAACCCGAATGATGACGCAGCAATTGATAGTTCCGCAACTCCCCAATGACATCCGCCAACGTCGGCTCAATGTCCACGTTTCCCGGATGCACCACACGGTCTCCGTGGTTCGCGCGATTCATATTACCAAGCACGTGCGAAGCACTCAACAAACCGGGCACTTCATCTCCGCCTGTCTTGAGATGCGTCACGATACACCCCAGAGTCCCCGGAAGCCCCTCAAAGTGACTGATCGATAAACCCGGTTGCAACACCTCCGAACGCTCGACTGCAATATCAGGAACCTCCTCGGGCCTTCCCGCATGCGCCGAACCCAACACCTCCACGTCGATGTTGGCCGGGTCCTGTTCCTGCATTTTCATCGCATGTCGATGAGCCCATCCGTCTTCTCTCTCCACAAGCAGAATCACTCGGTACTCCACGCCATGTTTGGCAATCCCGACCGAAAGTCGCCGACTCGGCCTCGACAACTCCGTACCACTATCCGTCTGTCGTAGCGGGTCAAACTGCTCAACCATTTCCGTAAACCTAGACGGGAACAAGTCCGGATGTTCCTCATGCGTCACCGAACTCTCCGGTGATGAATTACTCGCTCGGGTACTTCTTCTCGCCACAGTTCTTACCCCCACAACCAAACGCCAAACCGACGGGAAGGTTCAGCATCTCTCCCGTTTTTCGTAGCAGGCACACTCCGTGTGCCGTTGTCTTTTGTCTTTATTTTGAATTGCGGCAGCACGCTGCCGCTTTGTCTCTTGTCTCTCGTCTCTCGTCTCTTGTCTCTCGTCTCTTATCCCACATATCCACGATACGATTATATCATCTTCTAATTCAGCTACACAAAATCTCCATAGAACTCCGGGAAACCTGCACATTCTGGTCAATTTAACTACGCACACCCCCAGCAACAAGCTCTCCATCCCAGCCATCTCGTTGCAAACCAATACGATGACTGGCGAATCCGCAGACTCCACGACCGCACCGCAACAAGAAACATCCTCCCATCCCAATCGACCCTCAATTCTTCCCACCAAATCCGCCCGCAAGATCGCTCCCCCTGCGGACACATTCGGCTTCATCGACGCGACCAAAGCCGCGGAGTGGCGACATCATGTAGGCGTGGCCATAAGGCCGCGTGATCGTATCCGCCTCCTCTTCTCTACCTTTTATCTCCAAAGCCACGCAGTGGCGACATATGTTAGGCATGGCCGTGAAGCCGCGTGAAACAATCGACCCCCAATTCTTCCCACCTCACCCACTACTATTGCAGCACACAACATCCGACGACAGAAACTCGGGAGAACACCACCAAATGCTCCAAACCATCTACAACTACTTCTTCGCCCCCGAAACCAAATCTGCCCGCAAGATCGCTCCCCCTGCGGACACATTCGGCTTCATCGACGCGACCAAAAAACACCGCGAGCCCACCAAACGCGAACTCCTCGGCGAACTCAAGAACATCGCCTACACATGCGTCTCGATCAACGCTGCGGTGTGTGCCACGCACGCACCCAAGCTCTACGTCATGACTCGACCCGGCGACCCCGAGCCCAAGTGCCAAACCAAGTCCGTCCCCAACGGCTCATTCTGGCACCACATCAACACAAAGAGCCTCGGCTGTCATGTGCAACAAGTCGTAGAACACCCGCTGATTACCTTAATGAACCAGGTCAACGAAGTCCACAACAGCTTTGATTTGTGGGAACTTACCCAGACGTATCTGGAAACGATGGGATGTGCTTACTGGTGGATCGAGAAAGGAATGTTCGGAACGCCCCGCCAAATCTACCCACTCGCCCCCCACCTCGTCCATCCCCGAAGAGAACGAGGCTCGCGGCGAATCGTCGACTACTACGAATACCACGGACGCGAAGCCGCCACCAAGTTCCACCCCGACGAGGTCATCGCCTTCCGATTCCCCGACCTGCGAGACCCCTATACCCAGGGCTATCCACCACTGCGAGCGGCCTACGAACAGATCGCTCTGAACAGCGAATACACGGCCTTCCGTCGAGCCATCTACGACAACGTCGGCATCCCCAGTGCCATCGTCTCACCCGGCGAGGTCATGGGACCAGAAGAAAAAGACCGCCTCGAAGCCCAATGGAACATGAAGTTCCGACGAGGCGGAGCGGGCAAGATGTTGTTCGCCGAGAGCGCCATGAAAGTCGACATCCTGT
>CAYRFQ010000146.1:0-14982 GCA_964423615.1 uncultured Alcaligenaceae bacterium
GTGGGTGGGAACCCACCGAACTCAAAGAACCAATACAATCACGACTCTTATTCATCCGACCGCCCGAGGGGAGAAGCCCCCAAACCCGAGCGAAGCGGGAAACGCAGCGGATGAGGGGTGGTCGGGTTGAGAAGTTCTTGAGCTCAGGAGTTCGACGACTCCGAACTGTACCCAACACGAACGTTAACCGCTCTAATCTGCGAAGGCCTCAATAAGATGACCCATCCAGCGAAGTCTGGTAATTGAGGAATTCCGAGTTTCTGGCTTCTTGTAGTTTGCAGCGTTCTTACTGACCCATTATGTTAGGACTCACCAATTCGGAGTTTGTCGGAACAAGCACATCTCTTCCCTTTTGGAGAAAAGGAATCATTATGAACTCATCGACGCCCCGATGCAGAATGTGGATTGCCCTTTCCGCTTGTCTGTTAGTCTTGCCTTTCCTTGTTCGCGTTGCCCCGGCTCAGGATAGCCCGGAAAAGGAGCGCCTGAAAAAACGTTTCGTGGCTCTCAAGCAGAAGAAAGCCGAGTTGGAAAAGCAACTGGCCAAGATCAACAAACAGATCGCCGAAATTGAAGTCGTTATCGATCCAGTCAAGAAAGACCTGGCGGCTTTGCAGGGAAATTGGAAAGCGGTAGAGTTGATTTCGGAGGGAAAAAAAGCCCAACCGCAGGAATTCCAAGACATCAAATATCAATTCAAGGGAGATCAGATGTTGCCCTTGAAAGAACGGCCAAGTAAAGAGCAGATCACCATCAGAGTTGATCCCACTTGTCAACCAAAGACCATCGATCTGGTAGTGACGCGGAACGGAAAAACTTTCGGAACGGTTGAAGGTATTTATGAATTGAAAAACGATACTCTGCGAATTTGCCTTCAACAGAAAAACAAAGGTGTCCGAGAACGCCCTCTAACATTCGACGAGAACAAGAACGGAATTGCGATCGTTACCTTAAAGCGAATCAGGAAATAGCCAAGGAACAACTGAACCAGAAGACGTGGCTTTTCTCAGAACTACGTTGTTGGGCCCACGGACGACCGTAACGCAAAAACCAGTCGTGCAGCCTCGGCTAGATAACCAGCCGGATCTTCGGCCATTGATCGATAACTTGGATTTACCGATGAGTTGCGCGAGCCTTTGCCGGGTGGAATTCAGATCGAGGCGATCAAACAATGAGCTTGAAAGAAAGAGACCGCGCTGTCGCGTTCAGCGCTCCTTTCGAGTTTGGAATTTAGATTTGCCCGAACACATCATTCCAAAATCCAAAAGACACCGTAGTCCATAATTTTCTCAAAAAAAGACTCAAGTTTCTGACGTTGACAGTACGCACTGAAAAGAGTATGCCTTGCCTCACGATCAGCCGAGGTGGTTGATTGACCCTCCACCGCAGGCGTAGGTAATGTGTTGGCACTCGCCCACGCCGCTTGGAAGTTTCGTAGGAGGCAGGAACTATGTCCATCACGCGTATCGTGATGTTCGCCTTGGCAATGGTCATGTTCGGCAGTGCTGGTTGTTGTCGGATGTGTGAACGATGGTGCCCGCAACGATGTGCTGCGCCGCCATCTTACCCTGTGCAGTATGCAGCTCCTCCTCAAGCAGTCGTCGCGGCACCTCCGGCAGTCGCAGCTTCTCCACAGGGGCAGTGCTATTGCATCCCTGTTTGCCCACAACGGTGTGCTCAGTCTTCACCGGCTTCTGTAAACTCTCGGGTAATGCAATATCCGCCGAGCCATCTTCCCGTTCGAAGCAAACCTTGCGGGTGTAATTGATACCTCCCGAACGAGCCGACAGGAAAATCAGTCCATGACCTTCTGGCCGTGAAATCGGCCGTACCAGTCTCGGAGATCCTGAAGACAGTTGGCGAGTGTTCGTCGTTGGAGAAAACAAATCACACACGAGGCCAGCGTGATGGAAATTGTTGCTGCCGTAGTTTCCATCCCTTGGCTCATGGCGTAGACACTTCCAGGCGGAGTCAGGGCAGCGAGCGTCGGAAACCCACCTTGGAAAAGTCCCACCGCGGCAAGTGGAATGATCGCCGACAGAAACAATCCAAGGTTGCCAGCTTGCATGCCCGTGGAAAATGCTCGAAATCCGAGCGTGAAGTAGAGAAACCACAGGACGACGCTTGCGGCAACACTGGCGACGACAAGGAGAGGAGGCAACTGACCTCCAATCGCTCCCGAAATCCAGAGAATGACAGCGATGAAGAAGTACCCAGCCCCACGCCTCCAGGCCGCGCTGACGGCTGCCCCCCAATAGTCGTGGGCATCGAGTTCGGTCATGAGCAACAATTCCAACCGCCGACAACGGTCTTGCGTGTTATTGTCCCATAAGCCGTACTGGTAAGCCGCCGGCACCGCCGAAAGAACGACCAAAGCCGTCGCCACACCGGATACTCCCCCGAACGAATTGTCGAACACGAGGAAAACTTGCCGCCCCATCCAACTCGGCCAGTAGTCTCCAGCCATCGTGTGCAAGGCATAGAGCAAACCGAAACCACCCGCAAGCCAGAGATTGATTTTCCCAGAAAACTCAGAGACCCGTTTTAACGCCCACCAAGAAAGCGGACGGTCTGTCACCTTCGGACGCTTCTTGTCCTTGGTGTCGAGAATCGGACTGAAATGCCGATCTTGGTAGTGACCTTTGAAGCGAAGCGCGCACTGAATCAAGAGCACGACAAAACCCACTACGGCAACCGTCTGAGTAATGAACAAGCCTTCCCAAACGAACGGATCGCTCCGGCGGAGCCAGCGTTGCATCACTGCGAACGGATGCAGCGTATGAAACTGAAAGAAGCCTTCAAGGATGGCATTGCGAACGACCGTCGGAGTCCCCTCGATCCAGGCTTTCAAATTTTCGCCCGCGAGGACGCCAACGATCAAGTAAACCAGGACGAGGAGCATCATGGCACGCTCCTTCCACTTGCGGAACCAGGGCGGTTCGTACGCCCAACCCGTCAAGAGTAATCCGGTCAAACATCCCCAGACGAACGGGAGCGTCAACATCGGAAGCATGTCGAGGACGGTGATTTTCTTGTCGGCCCACAACAAAACCAGTAGTGGCAGAG
Organism: uncultured Alcaligenaceae bacterium; assembly: GCA_964423615.1. Taxonomy (GTDB): domain Bacteria; phylum Planctomycetota; class Planctomycetia; order Gemmatales; family Gemmataceae; genus CAYRFQ01. Next base: position 3,067 of record CAYRFQ010000146.1, read on the forward strand.
CCGAAATCGTAACGAAGAACAGCCGAAGGCATCCCATGGCCAACTCCGTCAGGAAGATCCGGCTTGGGTGTAGCGGACTCGCCAACAAAAACTCCAACGCTCTTGTCTTCGGGAGTTGGGTCAGTCTCCAGCCGATGACGAGGGCACCTTCAACGATCCCCGTGATCAGCATGACGATCCCAAGAAGGGATATCGAAAGGGACGGCCGCGTTTCGATGATGGCGACCGTCAACGTCAGTAGAATCAAATGAAAAGCGACCAACCCACGAAAGGCAAACTGCCGAGTCGGGGATTGGGCCGTTGCGGCGAAAAATGAAACATACATTCTGCGCACATCCTCCTTTTACTGGAGCATAGTGCGCGGTTCGAAGGTGTGCTGAGAAAAGTCTTGAGACGAGAGAGTCGGTTGTTTCTGTTGGCCGAAGGTATTCGGATTAATACGAGTCGTGTCTTGTCTTTTCAGCCCCGCAGGGGCGATAGATCTTAGCCGTAGGTGTAAACCTACGGAACAAGCTTTTGGCCGAAGGCCAACTTCATCCTAGCCTGACCATCCCCGCTGCGCGGCTTCCCGAAACATCACAAACGCGACTTTTCTTCGCTCGCCAAAACAGCCACAGCATGGGCACACGCCGCCGAAGAAATTTCAGAGCCAAGATGGTCATTCAACGATACCAGTTGGGCTTCGTCGAATCCTCGGCGGAGTGCCACCTTTCTCGCCAAAAACTCGCCGCTGCCCGATAAAATGACCCGCTCTGGCTTGGCAGCCATTTCTCGGACGACCGTTTGGACGGCTTCCTGCAACATGGCCTCCTGGATTGCGGCGGTGTCGCGTGCCAGTCGAGTGGTCTCTTCCAGCGAACACATTTCGGGGTCTCCGCCGAGCATCCGAGACATCCGAGCGTGCGCGTTGGGTATCGTGGCCGTTCGTCCGTCGGCAGTATTGGTGGACTCGGTCTCGGGGATACTCTCCAGGAGCAAATACACGTCCAGAGTCGTCGCGAATAACTCGGCCATGACCCGGCTTCCCAACAACGCACATACCGGAGTTCGCTCGACTCCCGTGTAAACGAGTTCCTTGGTCTGCATGCGAGCAACGTCGGTCAATCCGCGTGGACTCGGCTTGCCGTCGACCAACGGGATAATGTCTGTCGTGGTCGTGCCCACGTCGACCAGAAGGGCCGCCCCCTCCGGGACCAATCGGCTTACGAAGACGGCCAAGGCCTGCCAGTTCGCGGCGGCCGTTTGGATCGAGTGTCGTTTGGCTATTGCAAGGTCTGCGAACGTTCCCGTCGTCTGCCAAACCCGGAGTGTTGTGTCGGTTGCGGCCATCGCGTTGGTAACGGCATCCAAAATGTGCTCAACGCCTTCGCGTTTCGTTTGGAAACAATCGCAAAGTTCTCCCGTCATGGTGATGGCGAGAGTATCGAACGCCGACATCGAATTCAGCAAAGCCTCGAGTTCTTGGGCCAACCGTTGGGGTTCTCTCCACAACGGAAACGGCACCGAACGGGCAGTCCCATTCGTGTGAGCGGCTTTAAGATTCGCACCACCGATGTCGAGACCAAGGACGTTTCGCTCACGTTTCGGGTAAGTGCTCAACCCGACTCCAAGCTCTACTCGTGTAGCAGACATTATCGTTCTCGACTATCAAAATTGGATGGTGACGTTGCCGATTTGGATGAGCAAGATAGGAATGGCTGGCCACAACAACATGGCGATCCCGAAATGGTGGGTCCAGGCCTTGTGCCCAGAGAAGATGCGCCCAATCAACGCGAACACAATCCCAGCAACCACAGACAACGCCCCAACGATCACCAACAGCCCTCGGCCAATTGATTTGACATCGTCCTTCTCGACGACATCGAATTCACTCCAATCGACGTTGGCGTAAACACAGATGGTCGCGATCAGCAGCACGTCGAACAACCAAAGAACGCCCCAGAGACCTTCCACAAGGGTGAGTCGTTTCGAACGCCCACGGATTCGACCGATCGAGAACAAGACGGGCCAGACGCTGACGAGTCCCACTGGGAAGAACAATAATAAGGGAAGGCTACGTTTCCAGCTGGCTTCTTGGGAACTTTCGTCCACCTTGAGACCGAGGATTTCCGTCAGCCACAACGACAACCCACATCCGCATAACAACACCAGATACTCGATCCAGATGGGTGAGGCTGCCGGGCCAAGTTCCAATGCTGGAGGCGTCTGCGGAGGAGTAACAGGAGACCCAACAGCGGTCGCACCGACAGGTCGTTGGGTGGCAGAAATTGTTGGAGGCGAAGGGTCTTGACTCATACGCTCGATGTTAGCAAGCCAGGAATCGAAGGCAAAACAAATTCACCGTTTTGGCGATGTCCCCGTTGTCCACTGGACTTGCTTCGGCCCGGCCAGGGGCGGCTCAGCTGTCGTTGGTGCCCGTTGGCTGGACGGAACTGTTTGCGAAGAACCGAACTCCGAACTCAAAGGCGGCGGTCCTGTTGGCTTGATCGCGACCGGAGGAGGTGCGGTCTCGCTTGGTCCCCCGGAGGCTGGTCGTACTTTCTTTTCTGGCTGCCAAACTGGCACTGGAGGGGGATCGTTCTTAAAAACCAGAGGTGGCTCTTTTCGAATGACTGGACTTGGGGCTCGCTTCGGGCCAGGCACCGCGGGAATTCGAGAGGCTTTCGGAAGTTGAGTTAACCTGTAATTGACTCGATCCAAGACTTTTTCGCTGAAGACATCGTCGCCGAACATCCCGACACGCACGGTCACACGAGTTAACGGCAACGGCGCTCCGGCTGGGGAAACGAGTTCGTCAGGAGAGGGATCGATGTACACGGCCAATTTCTCCCCGTCGGGCATTCGGCCCTCCAGGAAGCCAGGAGTCGTTTGATAGACGACACATCCTAAATCTTGGATGGCAGTTCGAGCGGCTACTTCGGTCTGGGCAACCGAAGCCGGAAAATCGCCCTGCAACTTTCCGGCGTAGTAGCTATAGCCGGCGGCACCCGCTGCCGCAAGACCACCGATGGCCAACGCCACACAACCGGCGTTCGTCAAGGCCACGCCCCCGAGCAATAGGTAAATCAACCACCGACGTGTTGACGGAGAATTCCGGCGACGAGGCGATGTCCAATCCAATTCGCTTCCTGGCATCCGTTGCATTCGAAAACCTCCCCTACAAGTCGAGGCAGGGGATCATAACGAAGGGATGGAATTGTGCAAGGTGAAAGAAAGGACGAAAGCTGAACGCGGAAACAATTTAGGCGTTCAGGCAGACGGCGGAACGGCCAACCTTTGCTCACCCATGCCGCAAGCTCACCCCACGCGGCTACAATCTATCGCCTCTCCACGGCCACGTCCTGAGTCTTCGATTGTTTCTGCCTTCCTCTTTCATCCTTCATCCTGGGGTCTTTCTTCTTCCGGTTGTTCGGCCGATTCCGAGAAGGCTTCGTTCGTGGATTCCGGCGAAGGAGTTGGTGGAGTCAGGTAACCGAATTCCTCATGGGGAGATGTCAAATAACTTTGCGGGTCGGTCGGAATCTGCGGAGCGAAATCCGGGCTGGCCGTCCTGTCGTCGGAGATGACCTGAGTCGTAATCGTCGATTCCGGATGGTCCTCTTCGATGATACCGCTTCCAAAGTTCGGGTTGTGCGGGTAAGGAGACTTCGCCGTTTCGGACTCTTCCATAGGAACAGGCATCGTGGGTTCGGTGAGCACAGCCGTCTGGGTTTCGTTGTCTTCCAAAGGGCTCGTCTCGACCTCTTCGATTTCTGGGACCGTCGGATTCTCGTCGTCGGAAGTTGATTCGAGTTGAGGTTCCTCGATCGTTTTTTTGGAGTCTGTTTTTTCAATCCGGATGAAGGACAGGTCGGTGTCAATTCGTTCGGCGGGCGCCCCTGACTGCTTGTACATGCGGGCAAGTTCGCCACCCATTAAGGGCCCTATCCCGACTCCGTTGACAGAGACTCCTCGCTTCGTAAGCAAAGCTACGAGGGCTGCGTATGTGTTGTCGTTGGCGACAAGCACAAGACGGTCGATTCCCCCTTTCTCGACCAATTCCAAAATTTCGAATGCGAGTTGGACGTCCACGTTGGCTTCGGTGTAAACGACCTGGAAGCCATTCATCTGGAGTTCGTCGAGGTGCGCCTGAGCATCCCGCCTGAGGATCTGTGTTTCCTTGTTACGGCCCCCACGGCGAGTTGCACGATACCACTTCCCTTTCCAACGGGCTTGATTCGTATAGAGGATCATGCTCTTGATGATCCATGATCGCTCTTCGGCTTCGGACGACACTGTGGGGTTAGCGAGAAACTTGACGAAATCCGAAACCGGGTCGATTTTGAAGTGCTGTTGGGCCAACCCCAGGTAGTAATTCTCGAAGTCGATGGCAACGGCCAAACGGTTGTCTTGCGACAGGCGGAGTTCTTTCTTGAACACCTTCACCTGCTCCTCAAGCCGTTCCTTGAGATAAGTGATGTGGTCGTCGAGCTTGTCCGAAACCACTTCGTAAACACCATCCCACTTGGTTTGGGTCTCCTGTAAGCTGCTCTGAACTCGGGTCAACCCCGTTTGGACGTCGGTGCGTAACTGCGTTACTTCGAAAGCAGTGTTTTCCGCGTCGGCATTATGTTGTTGTTGGAGTCGCTCGAATCCGGTGTTTTGCTGCTCTTGAAGATTTTCCAGGCCGGAGACGGAGACTTGCCGGATTTGGCCCGAATCGACTCGCACTTGTTCGAGGTAATTTTTCGTCATTTGGAAAAGACGAATCAGATTTTGGTTTAGTGTTGCCTGTTGCCGTTGGGTCGTTTGGGCTTGTTCTTCGAGTTGTTGGGTTCGGCCACGTAACTCTTTCAATTGGTCCGTCATCACTTTCAACGCGTCGGGCTCGCGAAGTTCATGGATTTTGCGGATTAAATAGATGACAAGGACAGCAAACAAAACTAAGGTTACCCCCGCCAGGATGAGTACTATCGTTGGCACCAAAGATAAATCCATCGTCAAATCCCCTCACTCGAAGTTGTTTGGGCTCCGGTTTTCGATGTTGTGGTATTCGCTTTCACTGAGCGGTCGTGGGTGTCCGGTTCAAGCCAAGAAACGGCCGACGGAGTGGTCGTGACTAACTCGACAACCCATGAGCACCGTTTGGGAAAGAGAGAAGAACCTGATCGAGTCGAGGAGCCAGTTGCACTCGAAGATCTTGTGGGAATCGTGTTCCCAATAAGCTTGCCCACCGAGAACGAGCCAGACATTCGTTACGCGAAAAGGCACGGCATTGCCCGCAAGCGAACGGCTCGAAACAGCTGACCGGAAGCCGCAAGGTCGGCACGAGCACTCTCGGGGAAAAGAATACCACTTGTGAGAATTACTCGAACGCTATGTCTAACTGTTGGAGATAAGATACAATTCGTAGAAGGTAATCCGAGCACAAGCCAACAGTCGTGGTCTCATAGTCTTTGTACGCTGACCAACCTCACAAAGCAACATCTCGCCCAAGAAATCATCCCCTTGCCAAGGTGACAATGCATGATACGTAGCCTGGGGAAGAAGGTTCCTGACCAAGTTCCAACAATTTGAGCGCCTCCTCGCAAGGGCCCCATCCCTTCTTGCCCATTATCACTTATTGCCCCACGACAGGTCGATGGAGATTTGGCGTCTTCGGCCATTGGAGTTTTTTGAAAGGACGATTCAACGGGAGAGTCGATACAGGTTGTCAACAAAATCCTCTCGGCTTTAGCTCTTGGCATCTGGACGTTTACGGAAGTCGTTTCGAATCTGGGAAAAGTGTTCTATCAATTTTGATGATGGTGCGCTCTCCCCGAATGTGAGAAATACTTTGAAGGCGGAGTTCCCCTGGACGTCGTAGAACTGGATGCTGAGGGTATTCATTCCGCTCATGTGGCTTGGCTTCTCGACGGCGAACGCAGCTCCCAGATTCCGATAGCGAATGTGCATGTCGAGTGACTTGGTTTGGACGTTGAAGAACTCATCCCAGGTGCTAAACCCGCCGAATTGGCCAACGGCTTCGATCGTCGTGGCTCCGTTCGAAACGATGACATGGACCTTGCCGCAGAGCTCCAACGAGCGGATCAATTCTTCCCACCTCTCGATGTCGAGTTCGACCGCCCGATTGTCCGGCCAAACTCGCATAATCTCTACCTCAGGAACCTCAAGGTCCTTGGCGAGTTGCATCGTCATGGCTCGGGGATTGTCCTTCAGGGCGGCGCGAACTCGGTCCGCGAGTGTGAATCGCGAAGGCGTCACGACAGCGGAACCTGATGGCAAATCGGTCATCGGTTGGGTGGTTTGGTCATCCAAGAGCGAAGTCTCCTGAGATAGAGAGTACGGTAAGTGTTTGTTGGTGCGCCGTCGTCGATGCACTCCTCGTCACCCCCCTGCGAAAACGGAGCAAGACATCCCGGCGAACCGGGAAAATCGACCGTCACACCTCGTGAGATCTCTATCATACCAAGTGTCCGCTCCTCATCGAAGGTCCCTCCAGCAATGGGAGTTTTGTGTTCATGGAAATTCCGCGTGGCCTTTGCCTGCACCACTGCACTTCGGAGCCAATTCGGTTTTTCGGTCGGAAGTCGGAACTCGCCTTGTTGAACCGATCGCTCACGGACGATTCCGTGAGTGTGGTCGCCATGATCGGTCCGGGAGGGCAAGGCAAGACGGCCATCGCACAGACCTGGCTCGAACAATTTCGCTCCAGGACCGACGAAGCCAACGCTCAAAAAACGGACGGTGTCTTTCTTTGGAGTTTCTATCGCGGCAAGGACCCGGACCACTGTTTACGCGAGTTGTTCCGCTACGCCGAACGGATGGACCGGCTTCCAGACGTCTCGGCGAGCTACTGCGTTGATCACTTGTTACCGCGATTGCGTCGCGAACGGTGGGCCATCGTGCTCGATGGAACCGAGGTGGTCCAGCACGAGCAAGGGTCCTGGTATGGACGATTCCTACACCCGGAACTCGGCCGGTTACTCGAAGAACTGGCCTCCGAACCCATGCCCGGAGTCGTCTTGGTGACGACTCGTTTCCCGCTCCCGACTCTTACGTTACGCCATCATGCGCGAGTCGTTTCGTTGGAAAGTCTTGACCTCGAGAGTGCCACAGGTTTGATGCAGAGCCTCGGCGTGACGGGACAACCCGAAGATTTCCAGAAGGCTGCCGAACTCTGTGGCTATCATGCCAAGGCAGTCGAGTTGCTGGCGACATACCTACGGCGGTTCCACGATGGTTCTGTTGCACAGCATACTCTTTTGTCGAAGTCGAGTGACGCCAAAGACGATTCGGCCACCGAAGTCGAAAGACATGTGCTGCGGGTGTTGGCCGGTCATCAAAAAGCTCTCTCGGTGGAAGCCAGGGACATCCTGGCGCTCGCCACGGCCTTTCGGAGTCCGCCCGACGAACAACAGTTGCTGAGTTATTTGAAAAGCGATCCGGTGCAGCATCTCTTGCACAAAACGTGGGAGCGGACGTATCCACCGTTCGTCACGAGAGAAAGCGACTGGCTCGCCACAAAAATCCAGGAGTTGGTGGACTTGCGGCTACTCGAACGAGTTCGTTCAGGAGAAGCCGATCGAGCGGCTCGTTCTTCCGACACGCCTCTCGCTCAGAGAATGCTCATCGATGCCCATCCGCTCGTTCGGCGGGGCTTCGATTCGGTTCTCGGAAGCGAAGGTCACCACGCCAGAACTCGAGCCGGGTTTCTGAGTGGTCGCCCGGATCGCAGGTCGCCTCAATCGCTCGAAGAAGCCAAGAGCGAGGTCGAACTTTTTCACGCCTATTGTGATGCTGGCATGTGGAGCGAAGCCGACGGGGTGTACGTCTCGCTGGACAATCCCAAACATCGATTCCTGGCACCGGCCTTTGAGCGTGACCTTCTGCTTCGATTCTTTCCCGACGGAGACAGCACACAGCCGCCCCTTTGGCCCGGCTTTGGGAGGCAACGAAGTTTGGCGATTTGTTGCGAGTTACTCGGAGACTTTCGCCAAGCGTTGCAAACGTATACCCCGGCCGACGCTGCCCTGCGAGGCGATGCCTTGTTGGCTCTCGGTGATCTGGAACCGTTGCTCAGAGTGGAACAAATGGCCGAACCGTGGCAAACCCTCTGGCATGCCTATCGGTGTCACGCTTTGGCGATCGCAGGACGAGCCGACCAAGCCGAACGAGTCGCACGAATCGTTGTGCCAGTGGACCTTTACGAATGGGTTCACGTCTTCGAGTGTCTTCTGCGAATCAACCGGCTCGACGCGCTGGACTTGAGCAGCCTACTCTATCGGCCGCTGAGTTCCAACGAACACGTCTGGAGCCAACTCGCGCGACAACGCATGCGTCTAGACTACCAACGCGTGATGTCCCAAACGGAGACCCAAGAAACTCTCGCAGAATATACGACGTTGTTGGAAGAGTACGACCGAGGCGGGTTGCCCTACGAGCGAGCCTTGACGCGTTTGAGTTACGGCCGTTGGTTACAAGACAGGCAAGACTGGGAACGAGCCAAAGTCGTGGCCGATGCCGCGATCGATGTGGCTCGACGTCACGACATGCGAGCTGTGTTGGTGGATGCTCTGGAACAAAAGGCGCGGCTTGGTGAGGAGGACAGTTCTCAAGACCTGTTGGCGGAAGTCGCAGCGATTCGGGAAGCAATTGCGTACTCTGGCCCAAGTCGACCTTGAATGTTCTGTGCGTTCTTACGTGTGCCGTGTTCAATCAGTCTCGAGTCATATCGTACACGAGGGGTCGTCCCTTATCCCCCCCAGACCAGCAACTTTTTGCTCTCCCGTGATTCGAATTCGCTCTTAGAGCGATTCACGCTTGTATTGAGTACAGTTTTTCGTTTCCAAAGTCCTTCTCCCCGAGGCAGTCGGATAAACAAGTGTCGTGTTTTTGATTTTCAGCCCCGAAGGGGCGAAAGATCCTAGCCGTGGGTGGAAACCCACGGGACCCGAAGAACCAACACAAACACGACTCTTATTGATCCGACCGCCTGAGCTGAACGTTCGCAGATTTTCGGGCCATAAATCCCGGAGAATACGCCCCTTTTTTGAATTAAACGCATGTCGGAAGGGCCCCTGGACATGCTGTTAATTGTAAAACCCTCGGAAAACACGGGTTTTGGAGCCGAAATTTTTGCGAACGTTCAGTATCGTAAAACGCTCTAATCCAGCTCAGAACTCAAGCTCAAGGTCGCGGTTCACCCCGCGCGCAGAATGATTCCTCGAACCAATGTCAACCACCTTTACACTTCCCGATCCTTCAGTAACCTCCGCCCGAACATGGGATCACGAGCCGTAAACGGTCCATCTTCATGATCGCGAGTCAAACACCGCACATACATTTCCATCTTGGCGTCGAGTTCGTCGGCGTGGTGGAGAATCAAACTCTCGGGAATTGTGGCAAGACGAGAGAAGTTCGATTCGTTAAAGCTCAAGTGGGTAATGATCAAATGCTCGAGTAACTGAAGCAATCCTGGATCGATATCTCCTAACTCGCGAGCCGTGTCTCGGATGAGATCGCGACCCAGATACAAGTGTCCCAACATGCGACCGGGAACAGTGCGGTCGAATGTCACCACGTTGTCGTCGAATTCCTGGACACGCCCGATGTCGTGCAAGATCGCAGCAGCAACGACCAGGTCGGCATTGAGCGGAGGCTGCAGTTCGGGATAAAGTTTGGTGTAACGATCCACGAGGACGAGACAATTTCGGGTCACCGAGAGCGTGTGCTCAAGTAGCCCACCATGAAAAGGATAGTGTCGGCGGTCCGTCGCGGGCATCGTCTTGATGGCATCGGCGTGACGATCCAGGATCGTCATTACGAGATTTTGGAGCCCCTCGTTGGTGATTTGTTCTTCGGCGATCTGCCGCAAATCGGCAAACATTTCGGAAGGATCGAAACGAGATGCCTCGACAAAATCTCGCGGGTTGAAGCCATCAGCCACGTCGTCTTCGTTCACTGGGCGGATATTTTGGACGTCGATTTGCGGACCATACGTCTTGTGCTCGTTATAGAAGCCCCGGATTTTGTAGAACTGGTTTTCACGCCACTCCGCTTCGGCCTCTTGAAACCAGTGACTGTCGGACCAGACCATGAACGTCACGGTCCGTTCGGCATCGCGAAATCGACACGTGTAGAACGGTTTTCCGTCTCTTGTTAATCCACGGGATCGTTCTTCCATGAGAACGAAGAAGTCGCCGTGTTGACCGGAAGTCATCTCGTGTAACCGGACGATCACTGGTTTGGGAGGGGTCACGATGGCACCTACTGCGTTGGTTTCGTCAAAGATGGTGGAGCTACAAAAGGGCTTAATGGATACTCATACCCGAAGCAGCATGGGATCGTTAGATGTCCGTCAGTTCAGAAATAAACAGGTGTCGCCTATGTACGGGCTATCATTAAGACGTATGCTTTTTGGCACGCCTTACAAAACTAACGAAAAAGGCATGGTCTGCCCTCTGTGGTTTCTTGACTGTTTCCGCCACACTCTAGCGAGCGTCGCACCTCCACTCGCATTGACACCGAACCACAATTCATCACACAATCTTTCAATGAACGAGTGAGAAGCACACTCGCTTGCTGGTGATCGTTTCTGTGACCAAAGCCATCAAGATCGAACCATCCTGAAGGAGGAACAACCGGACATGCGTCAAGTCGGCTCATACTTTATCGTTGCGGTCCTTGCTGCAGGCACCACCTTGGCTCTGCACCATGGGGTCGTTTGGCTGACATCCTCCGGCACAAATTCGGAAGTCTCGGTGGCCAACCAGGAGGATTCCGGGACCGACTCGGCAAAAGAGGACCGGTCAAAGCGAACTCCGACCGACAACCCAAAACAGGCAAATGAGAACCGACCTCCAGATGTTGTGAGGGGTCGCCCGCCGCTCCAAATCGAAAGGCATCTTCCAGAAGAACAAGTGAACGTCAGCGTCTACAAGAAAGTCAACCAAAGCGTTGTGAACATCAACACCCGCAGTGTCCAGATCGATGACTTTTTGCTCATGGCGCGACCCAAGGCCGGAAATGGCTCCGGCTCAGTTATCGACAAAGAGGGCCACATCCTGACCAATTATCACGTCATCGAAGGGAGCGCACGGATCGCCGCGACGCTGGCGGACGGGAGCATGTACGAAGGAAAAGTTGTCGGAACTGACCCGAATAACGATCTCGCCGTCATTCGCATCAAAGCACCTCCCGAGAAACTGGTACCGATTACGTGGGGGGACTCGAGCAAACTGATCGTTGGATATCGAGTGTTTGCGCTGGGGAATCCGTTTGGGTTAGAACGAACACTCACAACGGGCATCGTGAGTAGTCTGAACCGTTCCCTCCGGTCGGAGAACAACCGTCTGATCCGTGGAGTTGTCCAAACGGACGCCGCCATCAATCCGGGGAACTCGGGCGGCCCCTTGTTGAACACCGGTGGCGAGATGGTCGGGATCACGACGGCCATCATTGGTCGGGCTGGACAGAATTCGGGAGTCGGGTTGGCGATTCCGTCGAACACGGCCAAACGAGTCGTCAAGGATCTCATCCGGTACGGCCATGTGCGCCGACCCGATAGCGGTATCTTCAGCGTTTACGAACTCCCGCAAGGGTTACTCGTCGGAAAACTCGATCCCAACGGCCCGGCCGAAAAAGCCGGACTCCGTGGACCTCGAGTCGTTGCAATCCAACAAGGCCCCTTCGTGATGCGAGGATTAGATCGCTCGAAAGCCGATTTGATCGTAGGAATTGACGAGAAGAAGGTCACTTCGTTCGACGATTTCTTGACTTACATCGAAAGCCAGAAGTCCGGTTCGCGAGTGATCCTTCACGTGTTACGAGAAGGTGAGCCGATGAACATCCCAGTGACCTTGCGTGAGTCGCAAAAATAAGCTAGGATAGCAAAGTCGACTGGTCGATCAACTGCTCCAATTTTTCGAGATACCC
>CAYRFQ010000147.1:0-14968 GCA_964423615.1 uncultured Alcaligenaceae bacterium
CCACAGACTACCCAAAAACACAGATTCCCGACAAGTCAACTTTGCCACCCTAGAGAATATCACAGTAGACATCACGATTGCAGATCCAAGAAGGTTCCAAACAAATCTTCCCAGGAGTTGGTCTGAACACAATCGAAGAATGCTCACCGATAGACGAACTTACGGACAGCAAGCGGCACCAGGCGGCTGTGGACTGATGTTGTCAGCAGGATTATCCATGGTCGGATAGAATCTCGCTCAAAGATTCGTTTCAACTCGTCGCTGACTCTTTTCGGTCGCTGGTACTCGCATTCTTGGGCAGCGTTCCCGTTCGCAGGACCTGGGTCAAGAGGCCTTTTGCGTTCTCGGGCAAGGTGCTTTGTTGGATGACCTTCACACTATCTTCGACAGGGTACTCGATGCGTCTTAACTGGACGTGATTTCCTTCGATAATAGCATAGGAGGCTCTTGGGTCACCGTCTCGAGGTTGGCCGACGCTCCCAGGATTGACAACGAGTTTGTCACCAACTTCGAGGACGTAAGGTAGGTGGGTGTGGCCGACACAAAAAACATCGGCACTGATGTCACGCACGCGCCGGCTCCAGAAATCGACTTCTGGATATGTATACTCGTCGAGGGGATCCCGTGGACTCGCATGCACGAGAAAAAAACGGGTCTCGTCAATCGTGACGAATCGTGTAACTGGCAACCTTGTGAGAAATCGTCTATCGGATCGTGAAATTCGTTCCTGTGTAAGTGGGCGAGTCACCGACGTGAGAAGCCGGAATCCGGACTGACCCGAGATCGGAACACCTTGTGCAACTCCGTGATCATGGTTTCCACGAACAGTGTAGCGGGCGTTGGCCGCCACCCAGCCAATGCATGGACTGGGTTGCAAGTTGTAATCGACGAGATCGCCAACGAAAAAGCAGAGATCGTGCGGCTCGCGGACAACAGCCTGCAAGGCGGGCCAGTTCGCGTGAATGTCGGCAATGAGGAGAATCTTCATATAGTCCTACCGGAATTCAGAGCAACGTTACCAGATTGACGCATTTTACCAAATCTTTTCCAGACCGATCAGGCGCGGTCTCCTGAGGAGAAGTCTGGAATTTGAGATTCGTGCATCAGGTTGAGAAGAAGTGAATGAGATCAGCTTCTCGAATTGGAGGGGTAGGGCATGCGATAGGGCGTGTAAAGAAGCGGTGTTTTGTACTGGTGGTAGCTATCGATTGGAATCGCCGGCCGGTTCGAGTTCGCGCTCTCGGCTGTCATGAGAGGTTGGCTCGACAGCAACCTGATGTGACAAGTCGAGCTTGAAAATTCGTCAAGAAATCAAGTCCAAGTTCCGTTCAACTTCACGCGAATCCACAACGGTGGCCAACGCCCTCACCTTTATTCTTCGTCTTCGGTGGTTTCGGGAGGTTTCGCGAACCTTTTCTCGTTCAAGATTTTCGCAAGTTGTGATTTTTTACGCGCTGACTTGTTTTTGTGGAAGAGGTTCCGATTGGCAGCCTTGTCCAATCTCTTGACGCACAACTGGAAAGCCGCCTGGGCTTCTTCAATCGTGCCTTTATCTACTACCTCCAGGAACTGTTTGACGTGAAATTTGATGTCTCGTTTGATTGCTCGGTTGCGGTCACGGCGTTTGACATTTTGGCGGAGTCGTTTCTTAGCACTAATTGTATTTGGCATGGACGTGTTTCTCTACGGTATTCTCGCTGCGATGTCGTTTTGGTTAAAAGGATTATAATAGAACCACCTCGACGTTCCGCCAAGAGGAAAAAAGTCGGATGGTCCCAATTCGCCGAGAGGGAGAGTTGTCGTAGATTGTTCAACCCGGTCCAAGTTGCCAGGACCTCGATGGCTCCTTCTTTCAACTCATCGACGGCGATGTCGAACCATCGGAGATTGGTGAGATGAGGCGATTTAGTGGGGAATCCACCTTCAAAACCGATTCGACAGGGTTCGATGTCCTGTTCGATCCACGTTTCTATGTGTTCTTGCAACAACTCGGCTTCCAGTTTTCGAAGCACCAGTCCCCCCAGGTCACCATGGGACAGATGATACAGTTCAACCTGAACGCGAATGAGCTCCGCTTGAGCAGCGTTTCCGTTTTCTTCGAGCTAATCGGCGTAGACGAGCCGCAGGGAATCGTCGTCAGGGTTGTCGAGAATCGCTTGGAGGAAAGAATCGTGGTTGGGCATGTGTTCCCGTATCTGGTCCCAAGGCTACAAAATTGGAGAACTGTTGCAAATCGGATGAAAAGTCGTTTCAGGTCGTGGTGGAACGAACTCGTTCTTCCAGTGTTTAATCGTAACGCTGGTCGTAACGATAAAACTGGAGGCAACTGCACTTCAAAACGGAATGTGTTCTTGACTTGGTGTTGGCTGTTTCAGTTCCGCACACCCACTGTCTAAGTGTGCGAATGATGTCACACAGCTTTGTCGGTAAATCACTCGTGTCTTCGCTGCTTGACAATCACGCAGAACAATATTCCTAACATTGTAGGAGTTACGCAGTTGGCTTTTTTCCCATGGTTTGTGGTTCCGTTGGTAATTCAAACAAGGGAGCTTCGAGGAAGTTGGCCACAGCCTTGCGGATGATGTCGAGTTTGGCTTTGAACCAACTGACTCCGGTTGTGAATCGATGCCACTCCAAACGAACAAACGCCCGGATGGCTAAACCGATGTGGTTTCGGATAGCTTTGGCCTTGCGGACTTGAGCTTTCTCGACGTGACAGTGTTGTTTCAAACCCCTGTGATACTCTTCGATGTTCCACGACAGTTCGGCATAAACCAGACGAGTCAACTCGTCCATCTGCAGATCGCTCGTGGCCCAGTATTGCGTGCCACCGTTACAGGTGTCGATCCGAAATACCTTGATCAGACCGTAACCCTGCAGATGAACGAGGCTCCTCTCGCTGGAAATGGCACACTCGCTCACCGGACGAGACTTGGTCTTGTCCGGATTGACTTTCCGGTTGGACTTGAGGCTGGTGACCCAACGCCAACCCAAACGGCGGATGTGCTTGAGGTTCTCTAAAGACGAATACCACGAGTCGAACACCACACACTCGGGACTGTGGCCTCTTTCTTTGGCCTTGTCCGCAGCGACGAACTCGGAGACGACGCGAATCGTTATCTCAACGTTCAAGTGATCATTGGGACTGACAGCATGGGCCTCGGCTGCAACGTCTTCGGGTTAGAGCCGAGGTTCCATCCGGCGAGTGATTTGGATTTGGAGAGCGTGGATCAGATTGTGGAGTACGGGTGAAGTTCAACAGCGAAGTCGGCCGCAAGGACTTCAGACATCTGGAAACGTCACTTCGGCCCAAGCTCCTGAGGCGCTTTTGTTCGGCGGCCCTTTTACTTCACCCTCTCGAAGACTGTGAACAACGCGGAACTGTCCGGAGTTGTCTTGAAATCCTTGGGGGCAGGATCACCGGGCGCGGTCGCGCAGAAATAAAAATGTCTGGTTTGTTGACTCTGAGCACAATAACGTCGCAGACACGAGCGGCAAGGGCCAATCAACTGAATTGCTCTGACTGCGCTGGTCTCAATAAAGCCTCGGGGACCACTTCCTATTCTGTCAAGACGTGCAGTGGAGTACTCCTTCTTTGTGCTCCATTCGCCTCCGTTTTGGAAAGCTCACCACTCTCCGCTTCGATCGTGATCAACACGAACTTGAACGCGGGAGTCTTCGAACGGGAATCCGTGGTCGTCGGAACGAGGACATTGGCCTCGGGAAAATACATCAACGCATTCCCTTCTCGGATGTCGAAAGGTCGCACGCGAATCTGGCGCATCACCCCAACATCGCTCAGGACAGTAACTTGTTGGTCGAATCGCAATCCTCGTTTCTCGATGTCCGCCGAGTTCATCAGAATCACGTCTCGTCGCTCTTGTCCCCGGTAGATATCTTCTTCTTCGTACACGACTGTGTTGAATTGGCCCTCCGATCGCACCGTCATCAATCGCAGCTGGTCAGTCGTTCCCCGAGATTCCGGAATCGGATGGTCGCGAAACTGAGCTTTTCCCGAAGACGTCGGAAAACGAGGTTCGTGAAACGTTCTTCCATCGATCTGGAATTCTTCTTTCGTTTGGGCAATGGAACTGATCTTCTCATACCCCGGAATCGTCTTGGCAATCATCTCGCGCACGTTGCAGTACTGTGTCATTTCCTGCCATTGGATCGGAGAAGTGTCGCCGAGTACCTCTTGAGCCATGTGTGTAATGATGCCCACCTCGCTCCAAGGTCCGGAGAGCCTGGTTTGTTGTCCGTCGCTCAAGCGGACGAAGTTGAACATCGATTCTTGGGTCGTCGGTTCGGGTTCTTCGTCTCGCGCGAGTACTGGTAGGATCAACGTTTCTTTCCCGCGTCCCCAGGCATGGCCCGAGTTCAAGGTCGTATTGAGATAGGTGATCAATTCGAGGCGTCCCAACGCTCGATGGGCGAACTTCGAATCGGGATTACTTCCGAACAAGTTCCCACCCAAACAAAAGGCCGAGCGAATCGTTCCCTCATTCGATGCTTCCATACACCCCATCGTGTCGAGTCCGGGGGACTTGGGAAGCTCCACTCCAAGCAGACTTTCGAGGTTTTCGAGGACCTTTTGTTTGAGATTGGGCACGACACCAACGGAGCCAACGCCTTGGATGTTGGAGTGCCCACGAATCGGTAACAGGCCAGCCTTGGGTCGTCCGACCATTCCTCGGAGCAAAGCCAAGTTTACGATCGACTGTACATTCTGGACGCCGTGTTCATGGTGGGTGATTCCCATTGTCCAGCCGAACACGACGTTGTTCGCCGAAAGATACATGTTCGCGGCGTTCTCGATCGTCTGGCGATCGACCCCGCAGCTCGCTTCGATGTCCTCCCACGACGTGTTTCGAACCCGCTCGGCGTACTCTGAAAATCCTTCCGTCGCAGTATCGACAAACGGCTGATTGACGCCGCCTCGTTCCAGAACGATCTTGGCAATCCCGGTCAACAGGGCGAGGTCCCCGCCGATGTGTGGTTGGACATACAAGCTAGCGATCTCGGAACCGAAGAACAGACTCCAAACGTCCGATGGAACGCTGAAGTTCACAAGTCCGGGCTCCTTGACCGGGTTGATGACAAGAACGTTGCCTTTGCGTCGGCGGATGTTCATGAGCGTTCGCATCAATCGCGGATGATTCGAAGCCGGGTTGCCACCGATCAGCACGAACAGGTCGGCCCCTTCGACGTCTTCGAGCGTCACCGTCGCGGTCCCGCTGCCCAGGGAATCGGATAACCCAACGCCACTGGCTTGATGGCAGTAGTACGAACAGTTGTTGACGAAGTTTGTGCCGTAGAGTCGGGCGAACAATTGGAGCAGGAAGGCGGCTTCATTCGAAGACCTGCCGCTCATGTAGAAGAAGTTCTCATTCGGCGTCGTTCGGCGGAGTTGCTCGACAACTTTGGCAAGAGCCTCGTCCCACGAGATCACACGATAGTGTGTGTCGTTTTCGGCGGCAAAAAGGGGCTGGGTCAGACGACCACACCATTCCAACTCGCGAGGGCTCAACGTCTTCAACTGGTCGATACTGTACTGCGAGAAGAACTCGGGTTCCAATCCCTTCTGCATGTCGGCGACCATCGCTTGCAACGATTTCTTGCATACCTCGGGCCAGTGTCCCATCTCGTTGCGCATGCCGCCAGCTTGGCCGCCCATGCCAAGAGCACACGTCTTGCAGGTGTTCTTGGTTCCCATCGCTTTCCAAAGCCGCCAGAACCCGACTTTCCGTGCCATCCGCAAGGTATATCGAATGGCGGCCCATCCACCGCCTCGTTTGGGAGTTTGCATGTATTTCTCGTGTTCAGAAAAGGAATGTTGTTGCTGGAGTGTGATTGACTGCCATTCAGTAAGGGTGGGACAATCGAAGGCGTAGCCGAAGGGAAGGCCCACCCCGGCTCCTTCTCCAGTATCCCCTCAACGGCCGAGCTATTCAACATTCCTTTCTGCCGTGTTTCCGCTCTTGATGCTCGTTTGATCCTTCGTGCTCCTCCTTCTCTCGATCTTTGGAATCGTAGGAAGACGCGGTCGTGTGTTCCCACAGAAACGCACTCGATCTGGGACACGGAGACGAACTTCGCCATTTCTCACGCACGCCGCCTAAAATGAGTAATGAATGGAATCGTATCGCGAGAGACACGAAGTCCAAACACAAAATAGAGGTAACTCATCTCCGATGACTTCTCATACAGACAACGATGCCCATTTTCAGTCTCCCCCTAATCACCCCCTTCACGACGAGGCATGGGATGTCGGGTACGACGATATTCCGTACGCCGAAGAGGTGCCCAATGACTCTCCCAAACGCGGATACACGCTTGTCTCATGGATCGTGATTCTTCTCCTTGTGGGAGGGCTTGTAGTCTTGCAGGCTATCTCCCGGAACACCAGGTCTCTGTCGGCCAAAGCGACCAATCCGGTCCAAGACATGACAGCCAAAGCCATCGTCGGCGCGTCGACGTTCACCGACACTTCTGGCGAAAATCAACTGCAAGCGCTCGAATCGATGCAACAGGGATGTTTTCGAGACCGTATGAGTTTCGCGATCTACACAGGAGAAATTCTCGGTCCAGAGTCAGCCCTGGAAGAACTCGAGACGACCCAACAGCGTTGGGAGGAAGAAAACCACGAGTTGTCATCCGACGAGGTCCGAGTAGTCAAAACACTCGACCGGCTTTACACGAGTTACAAAGTCGGTCATCTTCGTGCTCCATCCGTGAGTCAAAGGGATCGAGCCTTTCTGATTCGAGAACTCGGTTGGGCGGGAGAGCTTGCTCTGGTACCGGAAAGAACCGAGCCACCATCAGGACCGGAGGCGGCGGCAGGTGGCCTTGGTCGGGTCGTTGCGGAAACGATGACGCCCAACGAGCAAGCACGCAAGGATGTTTTGCGTCCCGCCACTTACACGTTTTTGATGTTTGCGGGCACGGTGACTGGGATCGTCTTGTTGGTCTTGCTTGGGATGGTGGGTGTGCTCGTCTTTGTTGCGTTCCTGGCAACGAAACTCATCAAAATGCAACTGACGTTCACTCGGGGTCATGCTGGCGTCTACGCGGAAACGTTCGCTGTGTGGTTGTTGCTTGTGGGTGGAGGAATCGCGGCCCGGCATTTCGTGCAGAGCGTTCCTTCATTGGCTTTTGGTGCTGTGGCGACACTTGGAAGCCTGGTGGCTCTCGGATGGCCTGTCCTTCGAGGTGTTCCGTGGAGTCAGGTGCGACAAGATATTGGATTGCACTTTGGCAAGAACCCGTTCCTCGAAGGCCTGATTGGGATCATCGGGTATCCACTGCTGTTGCCATTGGTGTGCGTGGGATTCGTGGTCATGAATTTGTTCCTTTTGGCCGGAGATGCCATCAGGATTCCAGTCGCCCAATTCAACGGACATGGACCTGGCCTCGAGGGAGCGCACCCAATCGTTGGAGAAGTCGCCAGCTCTGCCAACTTTTGGGATTACGCATTGATCTTCTTCCTGGCCAGTGTTGTCGCACCGCTTGTGGAAGAAATCATGTTCCGTGGCGTCCTCTATCGACATCTACGTGAACTTTCTGATTGGTGGGGACGAGTCCTAAGTGTCGTTGCAAGCGCGTTGTGTGTGAGCTTTGTTTTCGCCATTGTTCATCCCCAAGCGTTGGTTGCCGTGCCGCTACTCATGTCGTTGGCCTTTGGTTTTGCGGTCATGCGAGAGTGGCGAGGGAGCTTATTCCCGGCGATGGTCGCCCACGGTTTGAATAACGCGTTGGTGTTGACGTTGCTCATCGTGGCGCTGAAGGTTTCGGGGTCCTGACAGTCCCATAGGACTGGGAAATTGATCCTCGATCACCATCTGGGGGAGAACTCCAGAGGAACTCCACAAGACGATGACCGTGTTTCTTGGTCGGTTTTGTAGTATCCGGCACGCCCAGCGAGTGGAGCAATGACACTCGTTGGGTGTGGTAAGCGGTCAAAAGGGACAGGTGGCAGCCAAAACCTTTTGGTCACCACCAATATGTACATCACACAACGGCTTTGCATCATCACCCGTCTGGTTCGGAAGATTCCACCAGATCAGGGTTCTAGACGAAAGACGTCTGGAGCGTTCGCGAGTATCGGATCAGCCTCGACGACCAGGGGTTGCCGTAATTCCGATTCTCCGATTTTCAGAACAACAGTATAGCGACCTGGTCCCACGCGAGTTCCGAAACGACTTCGAGTTTTCGTTCCTCGGGTCAGACTCCACCGAACTTGGTGAAGTCCTGCTGTTGTTGGAACTTTCAATACCGTGACAGTCTTGTCTTTACTATCCAAAACTTTTAACGAACTTCCCTTCTCCTCGATTTTGTCCTTGAGATAAATCGTGATGCGTGCTCCGGAAGGTGGATTTGGGGCATAGAACTTACGATTTCCGGAAATACCTTTGCGGGCGACTCTTTGCCAAAGAACGGCGTTCGGAATGGAAAACAAGTGAACTTTGGATTTGATCACTTTGTCAGCCATCTCCTGAAGCGGTGACACGTTCACAACGAAAGCACCGCGTCCATGAGTTCCAATCACAAGGTCTCTATCTCGAGAATGGATTAATAAATCTTGTACAGACACCCGTGGGAGTTCGTTATTCAGGGGTAACCAGTTCTTCCCACGATTCAGGGATACGAAGACTCCGAACTCAGACCCGACATACAACAGGTTCGGATTGCGTGGGTCTTCTTTGATTACATTAATAGATCCTACCGAAGGGCTCAGTTGGTCAAGGTTCCCGATGATCGATTTCCATGTCTTTCCTTGATCCTCGGTCATGAATACGAAGGGACGGAAATCATCCTCTCGATAGCCAGTGAAGGAGACATAGGCAACGTTAGTATCGTGATGCGACAACTCGACACGACTACACCACCAAGTCGCAGGGCGTAACGGAAACCGATCTCGCATATTCGTCCACGTTTTCCCACCGTCGTTGGTCCATTGGACGTTCCCGTCGTCTGTTCCGACCAATAGCATATCCCTATTTTTGGGTGATTCAGCAATCGTTGTAATCGTGCAATGAGGAACGTTCCCGGCCAGTTTGCTCGGGTCGGCAGTCGTCAAGTCCGGACTGATGACGGTCCAGTTGTCACCCCGGTTATACGACTTGAAAACCTTGTTTCCGCCGAAGTAGATCACTCGCGGATCGAAGTGCGACATGAGGATCGGAGAGTTCCAATTATAACGGTCTCTTGGACCAGTAGGATCACTCTGTTTTGGACGGATGAATTTAGATTGTCCAGAAGACAGATGGACTCGACGGAGCACACCAAACTGCGATTCGAGAAAGATAATGTTGTGGTCGTTGGGATCGACTTGGACATAGAAACCATCACCCCCTCCGACCTTGTCCCATTCGAATCGTCCAGTGCCTGAAGGATTACGCGATCGCGAGGGGCCGCCATAGGTACCGTTGTCCTGCGTTCCTCCGTAAACATAATACGGTTTCCGCATATCTGTTCCAATGGCATAGAACTGTGTCAGAGGTAAGTTGTAAACATGATCCCAAGTCTGCGCTCGGTCGTAGGAAATATGGAATCCACCATCATTACCAAGGAGCACATGGTTTGAGTTTTTTGGATTGATCCAAACGGCATGGTGATCGACATGAACGCTTGAGGCCCCTTTACTGGACCAGGTTTTCCCGGCGTCGTCGGAGACATAGAGAGGGACACTACAGAGATACAGCCTCTTGTGATCGTTCGGATCGACGCGAATTTGTCCATAGTAATACGCTGGAGTCCCACCCACCGGTTTCTTGTTTTGCTTGATCCACGTGACACCGGCGTCGTCTGTACGATAGATTTCCCCGCCGACTTGGGGGCCGCGAGGATCCGGTACACTCACTGCAACCGGGCGACGCTTCTTCTCGTTTCCGACACTAAAGATGACGACGTCGCCTTCTCGGAGCCCGGATAGGAGAGATGTCAGATCAGCACTTGTCGAGACTTTACGGTCGGCGATTTCGAACAGTTGCTCACCTTTTCTGATGCGATACCGTTGCGCCAATCCTCCCGACTTGATGGACGTAATCAGACACTTGTCCTTCTCAAACTCGACCTTCATGCCGAAATTGTCGAGTGTTACTTCTTTCTGGGATTTGACCGAAGTTTTCGGATTTTGATTCGACACGGTTGCGTAGACGACCTTTGGATTTTTCGGATAAATGGCAAGACCAATCCGTCCAATTTCGCCCGTTGGTAGTCCACCTTTGAGTTTAATCCACGTTTTCCCGCTGTCGCTCGATTTGTAAATGGCTGATCCAGGTCCAGCCCCATCGAAATCCCAAGCTCGTCGCAATCGTTCATAGGTCGCCGCATACAAGACACTCGGATCTTTCGGATCGATCACAACGTCCACAACACCAACGCGCTCGTTCACGTATAAAACCTTCTCCCAAGTCGTCCCTCCATCGGTCGTCTTGAACAATCCTCGCTCTTTGTTGAAGGTATAGAGATGTCCGAGCGCCGCGACATACACTGTGTCGGAATTGGTAGGATGTACGACAATACGGCCGATGTGATGCGTATCGGGCAAGCCCACGTTCTTCCAAGTCTTACCACCATCTGTCGATTTGTATATCCCATCACCCCACAAAGAACTCCGCTGATTATTAGCTTCGCCTGTGCCGACCCAAATGGTGTCTGGTTGTGATGGATCAAGAGCGACGTCGCCTATCGATAACGTGCCTTGGTGTTGGAAAACACATTTCCAGGTAGTTCCGTTATTAACCGTTTTCCAGAGTCCGCCGGAAGCGGCCGCAGCATAGATGATGTGCGGATTCTTGGGATGGACTGCAAGATCGACGATGCGCCCTCCCGTCGCGGACGGACCGAGTGGGCGCCATTGGAACGACTTCAAGAGAGCGGGAGTCAATTCTTGCGCCGAAGAGAATCCAGCGAAGAAAAAGACGAGTAGGACCGAGACCAAACTTCGGTTTGTGTGGAGAAATCGTAGCATTATTCAACAACTCGAAAAAATATCTTTGATGAAGCTAATCAGGGAATTTGTCAACACTTATACAATCTACCCATTGTAATGTAGAACTAGGGATGCCGAATGGAAATTCTAGAGAAGTCCCTAAGAACATAAAGTTCGAGGAGTGACAATTGTTGCAATCGAAATGACAAAACGTATAGGAGTGTCCATCACGGCAATGGCGGACTATCTCCGGGAAGCTGAGAGAGACCATTTGGCCCGCAGGGATGAGTTCGCGTGGAAAGCAGGCGATGTTCACAAAGTGAGAGAATGAACTGGGAGGCGAAAAGAGCTATGTTTGTCCTCAAAGGAGCGACGAAGGAATGATTGTCGGGTTTGCTCTGTGGGGAGTGAGGCGCTGCGAGGCTATTTCACCGATCCAGAAAAACCAGACGCCTGCTGCAACACACCGTTCTGTTTTTCGGGAGGTCAACCGAGTTTTCATCGCCGCGAGGCTTGCTTTGAGACCTGTGCGGTCCCAGCCTGGAACGCGGCACTCTCTTGGTACTCTACCCCGAAGTCGCACCTGTGGGATTAGAGTGAAGGCTAACGAATCATTGTTCCGGCACTAATTTTCAGAAACGATAGACGACGCAGTTTTTCACCAACCTTGAATTGATTCACTCAAACTCCCTACAATGCCGGTGAATGAATAATCATCCAAATGAGTCTTTCCCTTATGCCAATCATCGAAGTTCAAGACCTGGCAAAAACGTATCGCGTTTTCCAGAAGAAGCAAGGTTTACTCGGTGCCTTCCGCAGCCTCTTCCAGCGCGAATACAAAGAGGTCCGCGCGGTCGATGGCGTTGGCTTTGGCATCGAACCAGGTGAGATGGTTGCTTTTCTTGGGCCTAATGGAGCGGGCAAAACAACTACGTTGAAAATGCTCTCCGGTCTCATCTTTCCAACGACCGGAACGGCAAAGGTCCTTGGGTACGTCCCGTGGGAACGTCAAGACGCATTCCGTCGACAATTCGCCCTCGTGATGGGACAGAAGAACCAACTCTGGTGGGACTTACCAGCGGGAGATAGTTTCGACTTGCACCGCGAAATTTACTCTCTCGATACCTGGGAGTACCAACAAACACTCGGCGAGTTGACCGAAATGTTCCAGGTCAAAGAACTGACCAAACAACCCGTCCGAGAACTCTCCCTCGGCGAACGAATGAAGATGGAGTTGATTGCCGCGTTGCTCCACAAACCGCGGTTGTTGTTGCTCGACGAACCGACGATCGGTCTGGATGTGGTGGCTCAAGTTACGATCCAAAAGTGCCTCAAGGAATATAACGAGCAACGTGGCGTCACGATGCTGCTGACAAGTCACTACATGCGTGATGTCGAGGCTCTTTGTTCGCGGGTTCTCGTCATCACACACGGCAAGGTGGTTTATGACGGCGCGTTGTCACGGATCACGGAGCAATTTGGCCGCCACAAATTGGTAAAGTTACAATTTGCCGAAGATGTTGCACCCGATGACCTGGCCGACTTTGGAGAGATCACCCAATGCGAAGGACCAGTCGTCGACCTCCGCGTCGACCGAAGCCGGTTGCCAGAGGTGCTCGAACTTGTGCTCGGTCGTTACACCGTCATTGACATGAACGTCCAAGATCCACCGCTCGATCAAGTCATCGCTCGAGTGTTCGAAGAAGGAGGCGTCGAACAGAATGTCCACGTTCAGCCCGCCTGAGGCCGAGACAGCCTCCGAAATCTCATCCTTGCAACCGTTCCCTCCGCAACTTCCTCGACCCTCGATTGGCCAAAGGTTACGGAAATACGTCTGGATATGGCGAGTGTCGTTGGCCGAACGATTGGTCTATCGCACTGATTTTTTTACCAGCACGTTCCTTCGATTCCTACCGATGTTGACCACCATCCTCTTGTGGCACGCTATCTTTGGAGTCGACGAGGAATCCCGGAACAGTAAGGAGATTGCGGGCTATCATCTGAACGACATGATCTCTTACTTGTTGCTTGTTCACATCAGTCGGATGTTTTCGAGCATGCCCAAACTGGCGGGAGGAATTGCCAGCGACATCCGCGAGGGAACACTCAAGAAATATTTGCTCCAACCCCTCGACATGATTTCGTATTTGGTCGCGTATCGGATCGCGCACAAAATGTCGTACATGATGATGTCGTCGATCCCGTATACGATTCTCTTTTATCTGTGCAGCGACTATCTCCCTGGCTGGCCAGACCCATGGACTTTTGTGGGTTATGTTGCCTCGCTCCTCATGGGATTTATGATTGGATTCTTCTTCGAGTGTACGATCGGAATGATTGGATTCTGGTTCCTGGAAGTGACATCGTTTCTTTATGTAGTAGGTACCATCACGTTCTTCCTCTCAGGACACATGTTTCCTCTTGACTTGCTTGGAACGTACGGCGAATTCTGGGTCTACTTCATGCGTTGTTTTCCGTTTCAATACCTGGCCTATTTCCCGGCGGCAGTGTTTCTTGGCAAGATACATGGAGCTGCTTTGGTTCAAGGGCTCATAATTGAGGCTTGCTGGGTCGTGGCCTTAATTGTGATATGTCAGACGATGTATAAGTTGGGATTGCGTCGATATAGTGCTTATGGAGGGTGAGAGACTTATGAGTAACATCTGGGCACTCGATCTCGGTTGAAGTTGTGGTCTCGCAAATGAAAGTAATCCGAAGTAAAGAGGCACACCGCTTTACTTCGTGTTGAGAACATTGGGAATACCTGTCACACGAATAGATCATGGGTAAGTACTTTCGCATCTGGTTTGCCCTGGGACGTTACGGCTTCATTCGAGAGATGACCTTTCGGAGTAATTTCTTGATCAAGGTCACGGTCGAAGTCCTGTGGCTGTCAATATTGTTGATTTTCTATAATGCGGTCTTCGCGAATACGGATTCGGTTGCGACATGGAGCCGTTCCGAATACATGTTCTACGTCGGTTGCTATTTCTCGTTCAGTAGTATTCTGGAAGCCTTCTTCCTGGAGAACTGCGGCGAATTCGCGAACCTCATCCGGACAGGCGATCTCGATTTCTATCTGCTCAAGCCGATCGACGAGCAATTTCTATTGAGTTGTCGCAAGATAGACTGGTCCACGATTCCGAGCATCTTCATGGGGATCGGAGTGATGGTATTTTCGTTGGTAGACTTGAGTTGGGAGTTCGATATCGTCAAGCTTGGTCTGTTTGTCGTTTTGATGGCTTGCGGGGTTGGTATCGGCTACAGTTTTTTGTTGATGATCACAGCTTCATCGGTATGGCTTGTGCGGAATCAAAGCCTCTACGAAATCTGGTGGCTCTTTTCTTCACTGCTGCGGTACCCGCGGGACATCTTTACGAAATCCAACGTCGATAGTATGGTCATCCGGTCTATAGGCTGGGTGTTTACCTTCGTCTTGCCGATTCTGTTGGCGATTAACGTTCCAGCTAATGTCATGGTCAAAGCTTTCGAACCATGGTTCATGGTACTTAGCGTTGTCATGGCCGTTGTGCTATTGACCTTGAGTCGGTGGGTGTTTCGGTCTGCGATGAGACACTATCGGAGTGCGAGTAGTTGAGGAAGCCGGCATACGTCGTTGAATCTCATCTCGTTCGAATTTCGCTAACTCTGGAACTAGCATTTTCAAAGCACGGCTAAATTTAATCAAACACGCGAGCAAATCCGGCCGGACACGTTTTCGATCGAATGAATCTGACAAGCGCAAAAGCCTTTCAGATTCTCCGACACAGCATTGCCGATTTCCCGAATCTCGGAACTCAACTTGGGAAAAACCCTTGTCACTCCGAGGAGCCAGTGCTATAAAATAATTTCATCCTAACCGAGGCGCGGTAGCTCAATTGGTTAGAGTACCGGACTGTCGATCCGGTGGTTGCGGGTTCGAGTCCCGTCCGCGTCGCTGAACATAAGTAGCCACAGGTCATAGATTTGTGGCTTTCTTTATGTAAACATTCGGTAAAGGGGTGTGGTATGTGGCCAGAATCCTAGCTGCGACTA
>CAYRFQ010000148.1:0-14215 GCA_964423615.1 uncultured Alcaligenaceae bacterium
GCATTCCCTCGACAGGGAACTCTCGCACGTTCTTCCCGTGCGGGTCCCAACCGGCTTCACGCAGCAGCAGGTCGATGAACAAATCGCGAGTCTCTTCTTCGGTGTAGTCCTTTTCGGGAATCGCCTTCTGGTTGGCCAGCTTGATGGCGTGGATTTGCTGCCGGAGCCGCTCGAGTTCTTCCTTCGTAACTGTGAGAGCTTCTTGCGATTCTTTGTGCGCCTTGTCCTTTTCTTCGAATTGCCTATGCAACTCCTCCAACTGTTTGACGGTCTTGTCGTGAATTTGTCCATCTTGTGGCTTGGGCAACAGACTCGCGTCGAACTTCAAAATCTGAGGAACGGTTTTGCTGTATCGCTGTGCCAGCCAGCCCAGTTTGTTGTGCAGCCCTGCGGTCACCTTCAGTGCTTCACGAGGGGAAACATCAACCCCTGCGTCGCTGTGAACGGCGTTGTTGCCGATCATGCGGATGACTTCAACGTGCACATGCAAGCCTGTGGCCAGTGAGTTCTTGTACTTTCTCGCGTTCGTCAGCGCATACAAGTTGTCCTTGCCTGGCCTGCGCAAATCCGTGTCGTGGTCATACATCCACTTCACGGCCAGCTCCAGAGTCCGCCGCGCATAGAACGCCGAAGTCCGCGGAGCCACATGCACATTTCGCTCGGCCTGGACCGCGTCCTCGTAAAGGAAATCCCACTCGTTCTTGAGAAAATCAAAGTTCGATGTCATGGGCCATTCTCAGATGTCTGTCTACTTGCTTGTCAGTTCTCCTCGGAAGGCGCGTTGGACGAGGGAGTTAAATAACTGAGTTGATTGATTCGCAGTTCGGGTAATTTTCAGTCGCAAGTCCTGAATTTTGTTGTGAGCGTTTACATACGCTCGCTGTTGGTTATCTGGAGGACAAAACACTTTAAACTTTTTCAGATCTCCGAGATTCAAGGTCTTCTGCGCAACGCCCCGCACCTCTTGATCTGCCTGTCTTTTAATCCCAGGCGATTGCAGCATCCCGAGGAGAAAAAGCGGTTGAATTCGATGAGCGTCTGGCTTGATATGTGCAATATGTCGTTGAAATGCAAACCTGCGAGCCGTGTCCACTATCGCTACGTTTCCGTAACTGCCCACAGTTGTGTACAAAATATCGTTTTTCTCAATCGGGCATCTTTCTGTCAGTTCTTTCCAAGTTGACCCCGAAACGAACTTTTTTGTATCGAACGATATTTGTCCGTTGACAACGTTACTCACGAAAAGAAACGGATAGCCTGTTGTGCTCCATTGTGGAGGCTGGTGCGTTCCATCAGTTATTCGGTGACAGAGAGATTCCAGAGTTACAACTTCCCACCCCTTCGGATTGGTCACCGGGTCGCCGAACATGTCCAAGAACACCGACTTGAGAAACTGCTCGGTCAGCTCGATGGCCTTGTGCCGCTTGCGACGGATGGCATCGGCCTTGTCCAGGATCGCCGCGATCCGACGTTGCTCCTCCAGCGGCGGGAGGGGGATTGTGTATTCTTTCACACTCTCAGCGGATAAATTTGGTTGAGCAGTACCGTTGTCAAACTTTCTGATTTCTCTCTGCCCGAATGAACTTCTCAAGAAGTGATACAAGTACTCAACATGTACGCGCTCGGTGGGTCTGATTATCATAAGCGACGAAGCAATTGCAGATGGTTCATCGCGGCGGACAATTGCAGTCTTGCCCAACGAGCCTCGCAGGCAGTAGAGAACGTCATTAGGCTGAACCTTCCCACTCCCAAGAAGGTCAAAACGCTCTTTTGTTATGAAGTTCATACCGGAGTAGTCAATTTCGCCGTTCTGCAAATGGCCGGCGTTAATGAACGGAATTCCCTTCGAGACAAAGGAGTCTTGCGAAGGATAGTTTTTTCCACGATCACCGTTGATGAAGGTAGCAACATCCCGTAAACGCAAAGACGACCAATCCGGGGGCATCACTTGATCATTCACCCCAACATCCCCCTCAATTCCTTCAAGTCTCCAGCAATCTCCGCCTCCAACGTCTCAAGCTGATCCAAAATCACCTGTGGGGGATCATACTTCACTTCCTCGTATTCGATCTCCTTGTACCGATTGATCGACAGGTCAAACTTGTTGTCCACAATCTCCTGCACCGGCACAAAGAACGCCTTGCTCTTGCGGTCGGTGTCCTTCTTGGGGTCGCGGTTCTTCCAACGCTCGATCACATCCGGGATGTCGTTCTCTTCGACCGAGTCCCGCTTGTCATCGAGACTGAACCCATCGGCTTGCATGTCGTAGAACCAAACGAAATCCGTCCCACCCGATTCGGTCTTCGTAAAGATCAACACCGCCGTCGAAACACCCGCATACGGCTTGAACACACCCGAAGGCATCGAAACCACACCCTCGAGCTTCTGGTTCTCCACCAGCTCCTTCCGTAGCTGCTTGTGAGCCGTCGAACCTCCAAACAACACCCCATCGGGCACAATACACGCACACCGCCCACCCGTCTTGAGCTGCTTCAAAAACAAAGCCCCAAACAGCAGCTCGGTCTTCTTTGTCTTGGTCACCTTCAACAAATCCGCGGCGACTTCCTCGGCAGCTAACGAACCCTTGAATGGTGGATTGGCCAACACCAAGGTGTACTTTTCCCGAATCGAATCTCCTGCTTTGGACAGAGAATCCACGCTTTCAATGTTGGGATTCTCTACCCCGTGCAGAAGCATGTTCATCACACCAATCCGCAGCATTGATGAATCAAAGTCCGAGCCATGAAACATGGTGTTGTTGAAATGCTCCTTCTGTTTGGCATCCCGGAACATCTCCTTGTGGTGCTCTCGCAAATACTCATTGGCCGCGACCAAGAAGCCACACGTCCCACAGGCTGGGTCTGCAATGACGTCTTTCGGCTGCGGCTCCATCATCTCCACCATCATCTTGATAATGTGCCGAGGCGTCCGAAACTGGCCGTTCTTTCCCTGGTGTTGGAGACTGCTCAGCAGATACTCATAAAAGTCGCCCTTGGTATCCAGATCGGCCATCGGAATGCCATCGATGATCTCCACCACCCGCTGCAGCACAGAGGGCCTGGGGATCACAAAGACCGCATCCTTCATATACCGCGAGTAAGCACTCTCGCGATCGCCTTGCAGCTCCTTGATAAATGGAAAAACCTCATCACGAAAAGTCTCAAACATCACCTGAGCTTCGCGGTCCTTGAACCGCGACCATCGCAGGTGTTGCTGATGTTCCGAGAAGATCGGGTCTTCGATCTCTCCGCCCAACATGTTGGCCTTCTGTTCGCGCAGCGTGTGGATCTCATCCAACCGCTTGGCAAACACCAAGTAGGAAACCTGCTCAATCACGGTGAGGCCGTTCGTGATCCCACCCGACCAACACGTTTCCCAAATCTTGTTGATGTCGGCCTTTATCTGTCCCGTGAGCATACCTGTCCCTCAATGCCGAAACCCCTCTCGATCTTGGCGATCGGCGTTATTTCGATGCTTCTTGGCCAAAGCTTTCTTTTATAAAGAAAATAACCCAGATTCGCTGGGCAAATCCGCATAATAGCGATCCCCACCATCTTTGTCTAGCAACTTGTACTCTCTTCAACAAGGAACGAAGTTAGAGCGATGGTCGAGCGAATGCTTGTCAGAAAGAACTTCAGCCAGCTGGTTTGTGGAGGTTTGCACGATCTGCGGGACCAGATGCCTCGAGATACCGAGTACGTCAGAATCTGGCCTCGAGCGTTGGCGAAGAGAAGAAACAGGGAGAGTGGGAGTTGAAGTAGAGACTCCCAGATCAAAGAAATGAAAAACAAGAGGGCGTGATCACTCGACTGTTTCGGCTAGCTCGGTCACCACCAAAGGCTCGTCCTCTCGGTCTTGCGAGTCCTTGGTGGCGTCCCAGAACTGCTTGGCTTGCTTAACCCTCGCGTAAACGGCTCGGCTGCTAAGCGATTCCTTTTTTTGCAACTCGCCGCGGACCGTTTGCCAAAAACACTTGTCGATTTCTTCTGGCGTCCTGTCGACCATTTGCATGGAGAGGAATTCAGAATTTTCGGCGATGATTTTCAGAACATTTCGGACATTTCGTTTACTAACGGCGTTGATCGTCCCGTCCGCCCGAGCCTTGTCAACGGCCTGAATCGATCGCCATAAACGCGAGTACATGTCTGAGCGAATTCTGTTCCGATTCTCATCTTTCTCCTCACCAGGTGGGGTCATCCCTAATTCCATCATCGCCGTGAACTTATCGTACTTGATCTTAGCTTCTTGAGTCCCATGCTCCCCAAAGTAAAAACAGCGACCTCCCACCCGTGAATAGGCTTGGCCTGTGCCTTTGTGGTGTAGCAGGGAAGGCTTTTTGAGCAATCGCGGCATGAGTTAGACCTTTCTGAATATATACAAATACATATTGTACATATACAACATTATAGCAATGCACAGTGTGTATTGCAAAAAAAGACCCGACCTCAAACGAGATCGAG
Source organism: uncultured Alcaligenaceae bacterium (assembly GCA_964423615.1). Classification (GTDB taxonomy): domain Bacteria; phylum Planctomycetota; class Planctomycetia; order Gemmatales; family Gemmataceae; genus CAYRFQ01. The sequence goes on from CAYRFQ010000148.1 coordinate 4,461, forward strand.
CCAGACTTTTCGTCATCATGAGGGTGAAAAACAAAAGCAATAGCCGGACCAGGAGGAAAGGCCAAGACGGGTTGTCCGTGACCTGTGTCCCTCATCCGTCACCAATCGATCACATTGGTTGCAAAGTAGTCGCCGTGATGTCGGCCAAAGCTTGGACAAGGGCAACGTTCCCATCGGCCCTTAAGCGGTTCACGAATGCTGCAAGCGCGTTGACAGGATCGTCCGCCCGCGCGAGCAGGTCGGCCATCCGAAGGCCAAGAACGTCATCAGGTGACACGTCAGCCGAAAGGGAATCTTTGCGAGTGGGCAAAGGTTGGGCGGGTGAAGTGTTGGCAGTTCCATCCTGTGCAACGTCGGGTGATTCCGCCGGTTCCTCGTCAGACGGGATCAGCTCCAACCGGTCCAAAGACACGGGCTTGAGCAGCTTGTTGGTCCTCTCCGACCGAACACGAACCCGATGGTTGATCTCGTCCATTTCTTCCACGACTCCGACGATCGTTCGCTTGCCGAGGGTGTATTGGACACGATTACCAACAAAGATGTCTGTCGTATCGTTTGTGGACAGGACGGTGGACTTATTAGATCGTGGATCGTCCGGCACGTCGGTTTGGGAGTGATTATCGCTCGCGCTGTCGTCAACAGAGATGTCTTGGAGTAAGTCATCAACAGGAACATCAGACAAGGAATCAGAGGGATCAGTCAAGGTCGCCATCAACGATTGAACCAGATCACCCAACGTCGTAATTTCCTCGCGAAGTTCCTCGTGTTCTTCCCAAAGGTGATTCACTTCACGGACAGTGTCGTCGATATCAGCAACGCAGATAGCACAACCCGACACGATGTTGTAAACCTTCCCACACTTCTCGGAAAAGACCGTCAAGTCGTCACTACAGTCGCGCTGATGCTGCTCTAACCGGAACTTAAAGTTCCGACGTGCGGTTGCTGGCGAGGATAAACTGAGTTGCTCAAAATCGTACCGCAATTCGTTGAAACGTTCGTCCGTCTTGTCTGACAAATGGCCGACGGAAGCTTGTAGTTCATCCAAGGTGCCAATCGCTTCGTCAACGTTCTCTTGGCGATCGTCAAGACTCTTGATTTGCCGTTCCAAGTCAACGATCCGGGATTGGATATCATCCGACTTGTCGGAGAGTGACGTGATGGTGTTGGCGATACGTTCTGCCAAAGCCAATGTTTGGGATTGGATAGACTCACCTTGAACTGACGGACAGGTTTCTGTAGAAACGGACATGCTTGACACTCCAGTAAAGTGTTTGGCCACGGTCCAGGTGAGTTGCAGCTCACGCTGGACCTATGTTTTTGATACGTCAGTCACACTGACCAACGCGAGATACACAAGTCACAACTGACAAAGCCGATAAATTCTGCCAGCTGTACAAAGCGTAGGACTACTCATTTCCTATGTCAAGAACTATCAATAGAAATCGCTTAGAAAAGACACCTTCGGTGTAGTCTCGCAACACATCACTGCCCGATATATCAAACTAACAAGGCATGCAGCAGTGTATGACTACGCAAGCACCAAGTCCCACAACCAACCAACGATCGATTCTATTGTTGACAATACATTGACACTCTACCATTAGCTCCGTATAATGATTTTGACAATGCCGACCCGCAACGAACGAGGGTACAAACACACGTAGACTCTACACATCACAACTGATCCGATAGCCCACCCCCGACCCCCCAACGTCAAAACCCTACAATGTATATACCTGTCCTAGATTTTTATGACTCTCTAAAGTTTGGTGCGATCGGCATTCAGTTGGACCGGCAACAACGTCGAAATACAGCTGAGTATGACGAATTTACTTTTCAGAGGATTTTACTTATGAGCGAATTTATAAACTACATGAACACGCTCAAACCGGGATCGATTGAGGATTCTGATGAAGTGGCATCACTCCTCGCTGACTGTTGGGATGAGTTCGAAGGCGGCGACAAGCAAGGTATGACTAGCGAAAAATTGTCTGGTCGGATGGAATCTGTGCACTGGAAGCCACCGCACTTAACGTTTGAAATCGTGCGGCACGGGGGCATGGCTCTTGGCTCCACGCGTGGTGAACGTCAATCATGGCAGGTTAATCTAAAGACAAACACCGCAACTTGCACATCGGACGGGCATCGACAGATCACACCTCGACAATCCCCATTGAATGTTGAACCGTTCGCGCAACGAATTGCAAAATTGATCCTCAACAACACAGTCGACCAACAACTCAAGTGGATCAACGACCGAACAGTCCTTGTTTTGATTGGAAAAATCATCCCGGACTCTGGGCCTAAAGAAACAGTTCAGGGTCGACGGAAGCGATTTCGAGAAGCGTTGCAGGCCCTCCTAAAGAATAATGGCTGGACGCAGGATCCAGATAACAAAAACAAGTATTCGAAGTAGGTAGAGCCTTACTTTCCCGTCACCCTGTAATGTGGTTGGCTGACGGTTCGATCTGACTCGAAAATCAGGTTGCAATTTGAGCTGGTGTTTTCCGGTTGTTCAGTTGGAGACACTATCACGTTTCGATAATAGAGACCCTTCGTCACTGAATGGAGTGTATTGAGAGCCTGTCTCATAAGGGGCTCAAGCGGCCGTGCGATAGTGAAACTCAGCCTTACCAGCTTTGGGTTGGGGTCGATTGAGCATCATCTGGATCCTACTGATCTTGATGAACGCTTCCGAGTAGCAAGTGCTTTTCTCCCGATCCACAGTCAACTGGCGACAGTTGCCAAGCCAAGCGAAGGTCTGCTCGACCGTCGAGCGAATGGGCAATTTCACCCAACCCTTTTTTCCGTCGGGGCGACGGATCACGACCACTTCGCAGTCGGCATGTTCTTCCACCCATTCATACAGGGTATAATTGTGGTACTTGCTCTCAGCAAACAGTCTCCTCATCTTACTCATCGGTTGGCCCGCCAACCGACTGAACAAGTCTGGGACCGTTCGGGCATCATCCACATCGGCGGCGGTGACCAACACCGCCAACAGCTAGCCCATGCTAAAGGGTCATCGTCTCTGAACACTACACACGTCGAGGATAGTTCTATGAGTAATTTAAGTGGGAACCTCGTTGATGATTTACACACTAAATTGCAAATCGATGTAGACGAGAACATCAATACTTACGACGAGCTTTTGAGTCATCACTTGGGGGCTTGTTCACTTCGTCGTGACCCGCTATTTGCCGTATTGTGAGTCACGAGGAGTCGGCCTCCAGGCACTCGAGAGTCAGGCCCTGTTTGGCCTTTGTCTAGGATGGGAAGATTGGAAGATGCGGCAGCCAAACGCCCGAGGACCTGGATTTGGAAGACTACCGAACCAATCAGGTCGAACGAATCGATGCCCGCGAGCAGGTCCCCAATTTACCTCGTCGGCTCCCACTCCGGCAACGTGAAGTCATTGAGCGGAGTTTCGGGATCGGAAGGCCGGAGCAGACTAGAGCCGAGATTGGCCGAGCGATGAACGTCACTTACCAACGAGTTTGTCAGTTATTCGAAGTGGCTATGGAAAAACTCCCCGCCATCGCCAACCAAGACTAATCTACATTCGTTTGCAAGGAGGCAAGCGACCTGAAAAGTGACCAATGAATCAAGATTCTCAAGAAACTGCTCACTGATCCTTGAGTCTGTCGGCTCTCCACACTCTTGAATTGGCCAAGAATTCAGGTAATTGGGACGCTTTTTGAGCTTTGTTCATTGGGCGATGAACAAGCTTCCAACGAAGCATCCTTGTACATGTACAAAGATGAATTGAAGCGCGCTTTCAAGTGCCCTGAGGGTCGATCATCTGCTCCAAGACCGACACTAACTAGCCGAGGTTGGGTTGATCATTCGTTCGGATTTCTTCGAGCATAATGGTCCAGCAGCCAAAGAAAGGGCTCGCAAATCCAAAGAAAGGTCCAGGTCACGCGGACAAAAAAAGCGACACGACGTCTACCAAGACAAAGACAAAGACAAAGACAAAGACATGTATTTACCCTTTCCTGAAGGTTTTCCCTTTCCTGGGAATCCCGAATTCGAGTCAGTGTGGCGAGGCTTCTGGGGGATGCAAACCGAGATGAAGGAACTCTCAACCAAACAGGCTGCCAAGATGATATCAAGGCGATCTATCGACGGATGGAATGGATGGTTTCACCGGGAGCTCCCTTGGCGTTGTCTTGAAGCGTACTGCGTTTCGAAAATTACTCTTTGACGGCCCTTGAAAAGAGCAGTGAAGACCGTATCAATATTACATTATCTTATAATACTTATAACGCCACCAACATCTGTCGCAACTCCGTAAGCCTGAAACGGTGGTTGCATCGCTGGATTTAGTGAGATTTGGGACAGTCTGGGACCATCGGTATTTGCAGCCGCTATGTTGCCGTTTAACGCGTTTTAGCCGAAACTAGGCTTAGGAATCATCTGGCCACAAAAAAAGCCCGTAGATGGCGAATTTGGGCCTGGAACGGGGTGCTGCGTTGACCAACCGTCGGTCCAATTTGGTCGACCACAAAACCCCGGCAGCCTTCGCCATAGCGACTCTCGCCAAGGCAATTCGTTGAGCCATTTCGTGGACCGCCGTCGCGTAACTGGACGACAAGAACACGACTGTTCGAATTCGTTTCAGGACCGGAAATCTGCCGCAGAAAGGCGAGGCGGTTGCGAGCGATCAATTAAGAGCGATTGAAACGTAAGTCTCGAAGGAGTTTTTCGAGCCAACGACCGCGAGCGCCTGGTTTTGGACCGGGACGTTTTACACAAGCCATTGGGGTTCTGGCGAGTCCGAAAATTCTTGATCACCCATCACTTGGAGTATTCTTACGAGTGCAAATTCATAATTGTTTTTCCATCGGAACTTGAGATGCAAACATGCGCGCATCCATGCCGGAAAGCCATCGACAGGGTGGCGACATGCGAACACACACACGCACTCCCCTAAAGGAGGGTGCATGTGCATATGTTCGCCCTCAGGTCAGTGCTAATAGGTCTTGGAGTGACATCAATTCAAACAAGCCCCGGCTGAGGTCCTCCGGTAACCTTTAAGAGAACGATTCGCTCCATGGCCGATGGTGGTTTTGACCTGGCAAGATTCGATGAGTTCGTCCTGCTCGAGAAGTCCAAGAATCCGTCCGATCTGCCTTACATCCATGCCCGCACGGTCGGCGATCCAGCTCTTCACGGCCCCGCAGTTGCCCGTAGGGTCAAGCCTGTCGAGGGCCTCCAACACCTTCGATTTCGCCGCGTCGTCCTTCTCGTGCTGCTGTTGCGCCTTACGGTTGATTTCGAGTGCTTTTCGCTGAAGACGCTCTTCGCTAGCGGAAAGGACACGCACTTCCCAGGAACGCCCCTGGAATTCGTCGTCCACAACACCCTCACCAACGTCGACTGCCCAATGACCCGAGTGACCCGCCGAGCCGCCGACCTTCAGCCAAAGTGCATGCGAGCCGGTGCCTGCCTCGTATTTTTCCCGCCGGCCAAGCAAGATCCACTGACGAGCGAATTCTTGACTGCCGGCAAAACCGATGTCATCGAGTTGGGGCTCGGCGAATGGGTCGGTACGATTTTGTTTAAAGTGGTGGCACAGCAAGAGGGTGCAGCCAATGCCCTTGCAGACGTCGGTGATCCGTTTGAGGAGCGGGCCCATCTGGAACAAGTTCGCCGCCGATATGGTCTGGCCTTTTGGTCCACTTAGAAGCGATAAGTACAACGGGTCCACCACGACGACTTCAGCTTCGGCAGCCTCAATTCCGGTCCGCCACTCTTCGAGCTGGTCGTCTTCCGATAGCTGCGGCAGTGCGAAACCCCAATGAACCGCGACGTCGTCAAGCTCCACACCCTTGGAGGCGCAAACCCGCAGCGCCGTTTCCTGGAGCGTCCCAGGGCCGGACTCACCTGAGAAGAACGCTACAGGAACTTTCCGATCGACATGGAATTTGCCCAGCCACGGCGTTCGGGTACCGAGGCTGATCACGAGGTCGACGAGGAGGCTTGTTTTTAGCGATTTTTTCGGACCGGCCAACATACACGGCTCGTCGGCAGCTAGTACTTGGCGAATGAGCCACCGCTGACTATAGTCGGCTCGCAGAAATTCACGCGATGCAGTCAGCGGAAACCGCCGAGGCTTAGGCTGGTGCTCGACAGGGACCAGCTCAAGCAACCCGAGAAATTTATCGCCCGCGTCCGACCACTCGTCGGCATGAGAGTCGGGTCCAAGACCCTGGGCGGCGCACCACTCGCGAACATCTTTCGTCTTTTCAGGTGGTAGGCCCCATGACACGGAACGTCCCAGCAAGGATGCGAGTTTGTTGGCTAGCGACTTCGCGCCATCGCGGCCTGGCCAACGACCATCAGGCTTCTCATCGTGCTCGCCCAAGACAATCACCTCACGAGCGAGCTTGATATCTTTCAGAACCTCGGCGAGCATATTCAGACCGCCAGTACTGCTAGGACGACCGATGGCCGGCAACTCCATCGCCGTCAGTGCGATAGCGTCAGAGAGCCCCTCACAGATGAGAATAGGCCCGTGTCGCGCTTCCCAGCTATCCGGGAGCACGAGTCCTCTGGACCCCCCTTTCATGACGCGCTTGTCGCCGGACCTGATTTTGAATTGATCGTTAGGATCCCTGAAACGTCGAGTCACCCCAACGGTCCTACCCCGCGCATCCACTTCCGGCCAAGTCCAACACCGTTCGTCAGGTTTCCAGCCAATCCGGACAGTCTTGAGTGCAAAGTCCGGTAGTCCGAGGTGCTCAGAAAGTTCGCGACGATTCTCGGGTGTCAGCAATTTGGAGAACTGATCCGCTTTGGTGGCCCAGTCGTTGTCGTTGTTCGACTTCGGATTGGTCGGAGCTGGGAGCGATTCGACGCCAGGCTGATTTTGGTACAACCTGGGATCATTCTCCCATCGGAAAACGTTCCACTGAGAGTCGGACTGAGATGTATGAAGGTGCGTAAATCCTTCGGGACAACTTTCGCGGTCCCTGTTGCGGCAAAAAATAGCCCCATTATCACGGAAGCTGCATCCGCGAATCGCTTGGCAGACGGGGCATGGAGCGGATTGAGTTACTTCGACTCCTGATGTTTTATTCACGGTGCTGCCCCCCTATGATCGCTTAGTTGGGAGGTCGCGTACCCACCGTGACAGATCGTCGCGGCGGTATCGCACCGGGACACCGGGAGCGCGAACAGGTCTTGGAAAACCTTCACCGTTGCGTGCACGGTAGAACGCACTGCGACTTAGGCCGAGATAAGCGGACGCCTGCTGCACGCTCAACAGTTCGGGCCAGTGCGCTGGGATGAGCCCCGCAGAGTTGGCAGCATTTTCGTGGACTGAATCTAGTTTCGACGTAACAGGACGTCTTGTCGTGTGATGGAGCATGGAGCCTCCGTATCCAAAGTGGATTGACAGAGGCCAAATGCAGTTCGTGTTTCTTTCAATTTTTCGGCTTAACACTCATTATGAGTATTTGACCCACGGACCGGGTGGGCTCGCTTGGCACTTGGCCAAAAGTTAAGATCGTGAAATAAGTTATGCCGAGGTTCTTCTCGTGAGTCAACCCCAAAAAGTTTCGACGAGTCCAAGGGTGTGTAATGGCCCCAAGTATGGCTTCACTGACCACTCAGACATAACGTCTGGTGCAAGATATGGTGCAAGGCAGGTTGGGGCATGCTCACAAACTCATATTATAATAGAGATTACAACCGTCGTTGTAGTGTCTGTTAATCGGCAGGTTGCTGGTTCGAGTCCAGCTCGGGGAGCTTTTCCAAGTCCTTTTCCGAACACATCTTACGTGTACCTTCCCTTGTGACGGAAGTGCGGAACTAAGCCCAAGTAATTCGGAATCTTCCGAATTATGAAAGGAACAACCGCATGGGCCGACGCAAGAAAGGCACTCCCCCTTCATATCGACTCCACAAACAATCCGGACTAGCCATCGTCTCACTTCCCCTCGGACGCGGGCAATATAGGGACGTTCTTCTCGGGCCATACGACTCACCCGAGAGCCGGACACGCTACGCCGAGGTCATCAAGGAATGGGAAGCCCGACGGGTTAACCAATCTCACCTCGTGCCGCAACCCAATGATGATCTTTCCATCAACGAGTTGATTCTCGCTTACTTCAAACATGTCCAGGAGTATTACCGACATCCAGATGGAACCAGCACATCAGAGGTTCGCAACATCAAACTACCTCTGCGGCGACTGAAGGAAGCATATGGCACCACCCAAGCGAGAGACTTCGACTCGCTCGCTCTCGAAACTTTGAGGAACAAGATGATCGCGGACGGGCTTTGTCGGTCTCGGATCAACCAAGACATCGGAAGGCTCAAACGATGTTTCAAGTGGGCCGCGAGTAAGAAACTTGTTCCACTCGAAGTGTGCCAATCACTGATGACGTTGGACGGGCTTCGCAAAGGGCGTTCAGCGGCTGAAGAGGCTGAAGAGGTCAGACCAGTCCCACCGGAAGTCGTCGAAGCGATTCTCGAATATCTACTTCCACAAACTCAGGCAATGGTTCAGCTCCAATCCTTGACGGGTATGCGTCCGGGGGAGGTCTGCAAGATGCGAACCAGAGATATCGATACTTCCAGCGACGTGTGGATTTATCGACCAGGCAGTGACCAAGGCCCGAAAGGCCAGCACAAGACGTCCTGGCGAGGCAAGGACAGAGCCATTCCAGTCGGGCCGAAGGCCCAACAAGTGCTCAAGCCGTGGCTTCGAGAAGCTCCCAACGAATACCTTTTCCAGCCGCGAGAGGCGAGAGAATGGCACAACCAGCAACGCAAAGAGAAACGCAAGACCAAGATGACCCCAAGCCAGAAAAAGCGGACTCGAAAGAAGAATCCTGATCGACAACCTGGAGAGATGTACAAGACTACCGCCTATGGTCATGCTATCGCTAAGGCCTGTGAGCAAGCGGGAGTGCCTCGGTGGTCACCCAATCAACTTCGACACACGTATGCGACAAGGGTTCGAAAAGCCTATGGCCTTGAGGCCGCGCAAGTATTGCTCGGGCACACTCGCGCTGACGTCACTCAAGTGTATGCCGAACGAGACTTGGATCGGGCCATTGAGATCGTTTCGGAGATTGGTTAGTTGTTGCAAGGCCTAGCGGCAAGCCAAATCGGACCGACAAGCGTAAATTCGTTTTGAAACGGGAGTTGACCACCAAGGATGACCTCCCGTTTCTTTCTCGGATACCAAAGGTGACTTGTCTGGAATATGCGCTTTTGGGTATTTTGTGGGAAATCATCAAGAAGGTAAACCCATGAACCGCACGTCATGACGTTCCCAGACAACCGCAGAAATAGATCGAACAAGGCCGAGCCGTCTCGGCCATTGCGAACACAGCGATCGCGTGGCATTAGCCTTGCCGGACCCACCCCACCGATTGCGCCAATCAATTTCTCCTACGCGCGAGGAGGAAACTAAGGCTTAGCGAAGAAATGTTAACACACCGAATTGGGCGACTCAGCAGTCGTGCGGGTCGGCAACAACGACGACAATTCTAACCTAACTGCTTTGTTTCCACCCTCCCGGATAGACGCACACAAGGGCCAGTCGCGAACAAGCTACCGGCTGCGTGAACTGTCCGGGAGGGAACGATTCTCACCCAATGCACTACGGGCACTGCTTTAGCCTTTTGGTTCTCAAGAGCTTAATTTCAGAACACTCCAAGTGCAGCAAGAGTAAGATCAATAAGTCTTGCAAGCACTTTCCGCCAGCCGATGCATTGAGCAAGGACGTCATCACGTTG
>CAYRFQ010000149.1:0-13874 GCA_964423615.1 uncultured Alcaligenaceae bacterium
AGTGTGCACAAAAAACAAGTGCACAAAACAACACAAAACTTTGCGAACGTTCAGGATTAGAACGTTTTCGTTTTCCAAGTCGCTCTCCCCGCTAGCGGGGAGAGTGACTTTTAGGGTTCCGACCGTCCTTGGCCCATCCTACATCATCGATCCATTACGTCCTGAAATTCGAATCATTTCTTATGTTTATGCTTTTGGAACATAGCATTTCGCTCGTTTCCGCCCGCTTGTACATAAGCGACCAAATCCAGGATCTCTTCACGCGACAAACGGTTGAGTAATCCCTCTGGCATGATAGAGTTCTTGACCTTTTTCCGCCCTCGGATTTCGCTCATCTTCAGCACCAAGGTCTTTTTGGTGGCCCAGCTCGCTGCTGGTAGCACTGTAATCTTCTTGGGCGTCTCCTTGACAATCATGCCTGCAACCACCTTACCGGATTGGAGTAAGAAAGCGTAGTTCTCATACTGCTTGTCGATGTCCTTGGACGGATGAAGGATCGACTGCAAGATGTATTCGGAGTTGCGTTTCTCCACGTCGAGCTTGGTCAAGTCCGGACCGAACTCCATTCCCTCCTGGTTCATTCGGTGACAGGCGATGCAATTGGCGATCTTGAAGGCCCGTTTTCCGAGGTCGAAATTACGTCCGTGTTTGAGTTTCTTAATAGACTCTTCGAGGTCTTCAAAAGCCCACTCCTTGCCCTTGGTGCTGTAGTTCAGAAGTTCGTCCTTGACTTGGATTCGGTTCTTTTTGAGGTATTGTTCGGGGTTCGCGTAGTAGGCTTTCACGTCCTTCACCACGAACAACGCACCGTACATCCGTCGCCAGTGACCAGGGTAAGTACAGACGTAAGAATATACTCCCGGTTGGTTCGGAACGTCGAAGCTGAGTGCTTGCGTATCTCCCGTATTCAGCAGACGGCTGCTCAACAAGATCTTGTCCGAACGAGGAATGAAATGCCGCGACTGGGCATCGGGTTGTTGGGCCGTCGATTCGGCGAGAAGCCCGACTTTCTCCATGAATCCTGGTTCGACGATCGCAAAGTTATGCGGCATTTGGTCAGAATTCGACAATATGAATTCGACCGTCTTGCCCGCTTCGACCACAATTCGATCTTTGTCGTAGATCATACGGTGGGGAACCGTCCCAATGCGGAAGACCTGGATCTTCAGGCTCGCGATCTTGGCCCGGAAGGCTCGGGCTTTCTTTTTGGGTAACACTTCGGCGAGTTGGTCGACCAATTCCATGGCCTCAAGGGCTGATTTCGAAGTTCGATACTTGGCCGGAATTTCGCTGATTTGTTTGGCCAGACTCCCGGCCAACATCGGAATCTGGTTCTTGGCCCACGCTGTCTTCGGAAGTTTCCGAATCACCCGAACTGCAGCTTCGCGATTCTTTCCTGCTTGGATCAACTTGGCCAGGTCGAGGAACGTTTCGGTCTCATTCCCTGGAACGAACTCGAGTGACCGAATGACCAAATCACGCAGAGTCTTCTTGCCAGGGATGGAGAAGTACTCGGGCCGAATTTTTTGCTTGCCGAAGCCCGGACCGGACCACAGGAGTTGCAGTCCATCTCCTCCACCGTTATCAAAGTACGTCAGAACAAAAGGGTGTTCCCCGGCCTGAAGCCGGATGGTTCCTTGTTTGACTTTCATACCGTGGAGGCCATCGTTATCGATCACGAGTCGGTCGCCGATGTAAAGTCGCGAACCATCGTCCGAACCAAGCCAAAATCGGTATTTCCCGGCACGTTTGATTTTGAGCGCCCCGCTAAACCGCAAGGCAAACGCATCCCGTCGTTTGAGGATCGAAACGTTAAACTTGACCTCAGGGACGATCCCCGTAGCCGCCGGCTTGTAGCGATCCAACGTCTCGATGGCGACGTTCTTCTCGCGTGGGTTCGGTTCGAAATAATCGACCCTGAGGCCCCGCTGAGAAAGACTGCCACCCTTCTCGGCCAGACGTTTCGGCATCTCGAAAAGAAGCGGTCGGAGGTGCTGGTGGAGCTTGGCTCGCAGTTCTTCCGATGGGATCTGAGGAATCGCGCCAAGGAACTCTCGCAGACCCCCTTTACTCTTCACAGCGTAGGCGAACGCCAGCTCCGGTGAGCCTTCGGCTACGATCCACGCAACCAAACCGGCTTGTCGTGTCTCCTTCGCGTTGCCGTTCGTGGCCAGCTTTTGGACGCGAACCTTCACGCCTTGGAGTTTGGCAGCCGGTTGAAAGGCCAGGAGTTTGGCAAGACTCGGAAGACTCGAACCTTGTTGTTTGGCGTCGAGTTCTTCGATGAAGTCGAGCAAGAGTTTGGCCTTGGGCTTCTTTTCCAGTTTGGCGAGACCTTCCAACGATTCATTGAGGTATTTAACCGGAACGTTACTCCGGGTCAGGATCGCACGATAAACCGCTCCCGTCCGCTCCATTCTGAGCAAGTCTTGCACACTCGCATTCCGCAACACGAACGCTTGAGCCGCAGGCGACAACTTTCGTCCCGACTTCTTCGCCTCAGCCAAGAACTCCGAAATGTTGATCAGACTTCGCGTTTGCTTGAGAACGTAATCGAGTTGGACATCTTTCGGCCACCGTTCGGCTTCGAATAGGACCTCGGCTGCCTCGGGGCCTTTGTAGAAGCTGGCTGCAACTACGGCCTCCGCACGGACTCGTGGATGCGGATCACCTGCCGCCTTGATGAGCAACGGGACTGCTCCAGGCATCTTGTTGCTCCAGTCTTGCAAAACACGAATACCGGCAGCACGGGCGTTGGGCTCGACGGACTCGACCACACGCTCGAGCAAACCAGGATTCACGGCGCGATGTTGTTGGTGAACCCAAAGGGCCTCGACTAACGCAAGTGCGTCTTCTTTCTTCGCCGGATCGAGTGGCTTTGCCCACTTCTGGACTGCCTTTACGACGTTCTGACTATCGCGTCCACTCAGTTCGATCCTGGCCCGATACCGAACGCCGTCGGTCGCGGAGGAAAGGTCCTCGACGACTTCCGCAATCGGCTTACCCTTCATCTTCACGACGTTCATCAACGGTCGGCCTTTGGCGGTGACTCGGTAGACACGTCCATGTCGGTCGTCGCGGTTGGGGTCGCGCAAATTGTGTTGGAGGTGGCCGATCAGCGGGTTCTGCCAGTCAATGATGAAGAGCGATCCGTCGGCACCGACTTCGACACTCGAAGGACGGAAGTTGCGGTCAGACGAGTAAAGAATGGGCTCGATTTCTTCGGCCCAAAAGCCCGCTCCTTCGTTCACAAACTTGTATTGGGTGATCCCCTGAAAGCCGATCACATTGGCGATGAGCAAGTTGCCCTGGTTCTTCTTGGGGAAGTGCTCGCTCGAGAGGATTCCAATGCCGGGAACAGGACGAACTCGCTTGCGGTAGAGTTGCTTGGGAGCTCCCTTACCCGGAAAGCCGATGTAAAAGCCGTGACCAGTCGTTCCGTCGGTGGCGAACTGGAAGCCCCAACGATCAAACGCACTGCCATGTGGGTTCGGGCCAATCCCGAAATGCCGCGTAAGCTTGTGGCTCTTGAGATCGAACCGATACATGCCCGTGCTGCTGCTTCGGAACGTTGGGCCCCAAGGCGATTCGACGTTGGTTACGTGAAACACCCCTCTTTGAAAATAAAGGTGTCCCGCCGGGCCAAGGATGAACGAGTTGGCGGTGTGATGCGTGTCGGCCGAGTCGATTCCGTGCATGATTCGAATTCGGACGTCGGCCTTGTCGTCACCGTCGGTGTCCTTCAGGAACATGATGTCCGGAGCTTGGGCGACGAGCACCCCGCCATTCCAGAATTCGAAACCGGTCGGGTTGTGGAGTCCGTCGGCGAAGACGATGCACCGATCGGCCTTTCCGTCCCCATCGTCGTCGGGCAAGATAAGGAGTTTGTCGTTCATCTCCTTCTTGGGATTCCAGTGCGGGTACGTTGGCCAAGCCGCGACCCACAACCGACCGTCGGTGTCGAACGACATCTGAACCGGATTGACGAGATCGGGAAATTGTTTCTCGTCGGCAAAAAGGTTGACCTGCATTCCCTTGGCGAGCGTCATCTTCTTGATGGCTTCCTCACCGCCGAGAAATCGAAATGTTCCATCGGGTGCATCACCCTTCCGGTTGGACACGGGGTTCAGCGGCGGTGGGGCATTGGAATCATCGACCTTATACTTCTTGCCTTGAGCCGTAGCCCAGACGAGTTTGTCGCGATTGGCAGTCATGACATCGAGAATTTCCAGTTCGCGGTTCATGACGGCAGAGTTGTTTAAACCGTCTGGACCACGACCGGCGCTCCCGCGTCCACCGAAGATACTGTATCCGTCGGTCGCACGATACCGGTTGAACCAGTGCACGTTCTTGTGGAGTACGGCCTTTCGGATGCGTTCCAGTTTCGGCGTTGGGAGGTCTCCCGATTTCCCGAACAATTCTTCGTCGATCACTTCCGCGAGAGCATTGTAGCCATCATCGGTGAGATGGATGCCGTTGATCGTAAGGGGCTGTTGGGCCCGAGCATAGAGCTTCTTTGTGGACGTGAACAAGTCAACGAAAACGACATTCTTCTGATTCGCAACGTCGGCCATCGCTTTGGTGTACATCGCGAGGCGTTTGTTATTCTCTTTGCCGTCGGGGAGGTGCGGGCTCTTGAGGTTCTCATGGGCAATTGGTGAGAATAACACGATTCGTGGCGGTGCAACGCCATCGTACTTTTGCTTCCGCGTGTAGTCGATAAACTTGTTCAATTCCTTGCGAAATGTCTGCAGCCCCTGCTCTCCCGCGAATGACTCGTTGTAGCCAAAGAAAGCGAAGATGACACTCGCCTTGGAATGACTAAGGTGCGAGTCGGGGTTACCGAAGTTCCTGGACCGTGGTCGAACAGTCAACGTGTCTCCGGAGAAACCGAGGTTTCGAAAGACAAGTTGTTTTGTGGAGTACCGGTGTTGGATGTACGTTTCGAGCCACCCGAAATGCTGCATCCGATCGGCAAGCGTGTTGCCGATGTAGCAGATGCGGTCGCCTTTGTTGAGCTGGAGCTTTGGTCGTTCAGACGCCGTAGGAACCCTCGACTCGAGAGATGACTGCGGACCGTGACGCCCAAGAGAAGGCTGCGGAGCTATCTGGAAACACAGACAGCAGACCGACAGCATGATTGTGTAATGAAATAGCGATCGAACCATGAGTTACTGAAATCCTTATGAGGCAAGCCGGGAGGGAATTTAGTTGGTTTGCGTAGAATTTGATTGTGTCTCGTAATGGACAAAGATGCAAGGGTGAGAAATCATGAACTGAACGAGAGAGTCCAAACCGTCCTTGGCAATGCAAAAGACGGTTTGGACTCAGAACTGCATCAAAGTGAAACTTTTTTTCACAAATTACTTCGCAATGTGATATATTTCTAAATACAACAATCGTCAGAATTTTCATCCCATACAGCAATTTTAGCCGTTCGATGAGCAATCTTCCCGATTGCCCGGATTCCCCGGCGTAGAATTCTTTTTTGTTGATGTAGATTTACTGGCGTTTTCTCAATCATGAGCTATACCTAGTTAGAGTGGTAAAATTTCTTTTGATTTTCCACTCAGAGAAGTCAAGTCTGCAGTTCAATAATGAGGCGCCAACGTGAGCAACGAGAGATGCTCCCTCCTCGTCGTTGATGACGAGCCTTACATCCAGGCGACTCTGTCCTCGCTTCTCAGTCACGAGTTCGATGTGTTGACCGCTGGCACAGCTCGATCAGCACGAGAGATGTTTTCAAAACACCCCATTGACCTCATTTTGACTGACCAGAGGATGCCGCGAGAGACAGGGGTGGAACTCCTCGAATGGGTCCGGACCCATTCTCCCCGTACCGTACGTATGTTGATGACCGGGTACGCCGAACTGGAAGAAGCCGTTGAGGCGATCAACCGCGGCCACGTCTATCATTACATCTTTAAACCCTGGAACACTTCCGACCTCCTCGAGACGCTCCGGCATGCCGCCCAAACGTTCATCTTGGAACGGCGTAATCGACAGTTGCTCGAAGAACTCAAGAGGCTCAATCAAGAACTCGAAGCCCGCGTCCAACAACGGACAAACGAACTCAAGAACGCCAACCAGCAACTTGCACAAGCGAACCAACAACTCGCCGAAGCCAACATCGAGTTACAGCAAAAGAACACTATGCTGGAACGGTTGGCACTCACCGACCCCTTAACAAACTTGCCTAATCGTCGGGCCATGGACCGCATGGTCGAAAGAGAACTGCGCCGCCGCGAGCGATATCCCAACGCCATGAGCGTCGGCATGATCGACGTCGATCGATTCAAGAGCATCAACTCCAAATACCTGCTACCAGGTGGTGACAAAGTGCTCGTCGAATTAGCGAAGTGTCTGCAAAATTCCCTACGAACGGTCGATTCGTTGGGTCGAGTGGGAGGTGAGGAATTCTTGGTCGTCGCACCGGAAACCAACTTCGATGGGGCCAAGGTTCTTGGCGAACGAATTCGAACGAATGTCGAACAATACCACTTCCAGTACAAGGAACACGTCATTCCAGTGACCGTCAGTGTTGGGTTGGCAGTTGCGGATTCAGGGGTGCCAACGGACTACGAACAGATGAAACATGTGGCGTCAGCCGCGTTGGCCCAGGCGAAGCTGAACGGACGCAACTGCGTCGTTGTCCAATCTCTTATTCAACGCCCTTTTGACCAAGCCGGTTGAAGGCCGGCGATCTGCTGAAGAACAGAACAGCAATCAACTCACCCGAGGACGCAAAGAAAGTCCAAGTCCAACAACGAGCATTGCAGAAAATTCGAATCCCCTCGTGTTCGTATCTCTCGTTTCTTGACTTTCCTTTCTTGTCCCTCGTCCACCTCTGCGTGAGATTCCATCTGTCCCGACTCACTACTCCACATCAAACGCTTTCTTCAAACAATCGAGGGCTTCTTTCGCGCGATCTCGGTCCACTACCACACTCACTCGTACTTCACTAGTGTTAATCATGCTAATGTTGATGCCCCGTTCGGCCAACGCTCCGAACATCGCTCGGGCGACGCCGGTATGAGTCCGCATGCCGATTCCGAGCACATAGAGGGTTGCAATGTGGGGTTCTTGGGACACACTCGTACTCGCATGCAAACCCGTTGCGATTTGATGGGTAATGTTGTGGGCCTTCTCGAGATCTTGGAGAGGCACACTGAAAGAAAGGTGGACGGAACTGGGTTTGGGAATGTTCTGCACGATCATATCGACAATGATGCCTTCCTTGGCCACGGCCTGAAAAATCTGCAAGCAATTGCCCGGTGCGTCGGGTAAATCAGCGATCGTGATGCGACCTTGTTCGGTATCCAACAGTACGTCACTCACTACGATTTCTTCCATGCTCGATAGTTGTTGGGAGAGCCGCTGAAGGTCAGCCGAGGGACTTTGTGGGGCGTGATCGCTCCGGAACGCTGGCAAAGTGGAAGTTTCATCCACCAAGAGCCCAGCGCCGGTCCTTGCTTTGTCGAGATCGAAAGCCTCGTGAACGGCTCGCAGGCCCTTAATTCCGTCGCCACGATCAACGAGCACCGAGATCTTGATGTCACTGGTAGTGATCATTTTCATGTTCACCGAAGCGTCGGTGAGGGCTTCGAACATTTTCTCCGCAACGCCCGTGTTCGTCCGCATACCCGTCCCGACGATCGACACTTTGCTCACGTTTTCTTCGTGCTCGACCGACGCGCCAAGCTCAGAAGCCAACGGCTGCAACACAGCAAGGGTGGCTGGCAGTTCCTTTTGCAGCACGGTGAAACCGATCGAAGCCTTGCCTTCTTGGCCGACGTTTTGAGCAATCATGTCGACGACAATTTGTCGCTCGGCGAGAGCCGAAAAGATCCGATGGCTGATCCCTGGTTCGTCAGGAACGTCGGCCAAGTTGACACGGGCTTCGTCTTTCACCAGAGCCGCGCCGCAGACGATAACGTCTCGCATCCAATCCGCTTCGGGAACAATCCAGGTGCCGTCGGTGTCCGTCAAACCCGACTGACGCACACGGAGCGGAACGGCGAACTTTTTCGCAAACTCGATGCTGCGAGAATGCATTACGCCCGCCCCGACGCTCGCCAACTCAAGCATTTCGTCGTAACTGATGTAGTCCATCTTGCGAGCTTCCGGAACAACACGCGGGTCGGTCGTGTAGATGCCATCGACATCAGTGTATATTTCGCAGTTAACGTCACTCGATCCCGTCGTGTCGTGTTTGAGCACGGCCGCCAACGCAACGGCGGTCGTATCCGAGCCTCCGCGGCCAAGGGTCGTGATGTTTCCTTCGTCGTCGATACCCTGGAACCCGGCAACAATGACGATCTTGCCCTCCTCGAGAGCTTGCCGCATTCGCGTCGTGTTGATGCTCTTGATGCGGGCTTTCGTGTGGGTACTGTCTGTGACAATGCCGACCTGGGCTCCTGTGAAGCTGATCGCCGGATACCCCACCTCCTGGATGGCCATGGCCATCAAGGCAATAGAAATCTGTTCGCCCGTGGACAAAAGCATGTCCATCTCGCGCGCTGGCGGATTTTCAGTGATCTGTCCGGCGAGTGCGACGAGTTCATCTGTCGTCTTGCCTCGCGCGCTGACCACCACGACGACTTGTTTGCCAGATTGCAACGCCCGCGTTGCCCGCCGTGCAGCTGCTGTGATTTTGTCCGCATCGGCTACACTCGTGCCGCCAAATTTTTGCACAACCAAAGCCAAGGTGGGATTCTCCTATGGAGAGTGTTTGGGAATAATTCGTGTGAGGGACTGTTCACTGAAGGTGGGTTGGGAATCGAGTAGCCAGACCGTTGACACTCACCCGAAACGCAAGTCAGAGGTTTTATGAGACTCTCGCCTGCGTTTCAGGTACGTGTCAAAACGAAATTTCAATTCGGGAAATCGTAAAAAGCGGGTGAGCCCGACCCGAAAGGCTTCTTGGATCACGCACCAACCATCGCCTGAAGTTTTTCCCATTGTTGTCGTGCAATTTCGACGACCTTCTCATCCTCAATCCTTAGAAGCGGTATATACCGTGGATGACGTCCTTCCTTATAGGGATCATTTCGCTTCGCGTTGTAGCAAGCGATGAACGCCCAACGAGGTTGCTCGCTCTTGTTCTGGTCACTACGATGGAGCAAGTTTGAGTGAAAGAAGATAGCGTCCCCCGCCTCGAGTTCGCAGTAGACTAGTTCCAAACGCTCCAGAGCTGCATTGACGCGTTCAAGGTCCGCGCCGGTTTGTTCACCGACCGGGCCGTGGTCCACTCGACCCATCAAATGCGAGCCACGCAATACTTGCAAACACCCGTTCTCTTTGGTCGCTTTGTCGACTGCCATGAGACAACTTGCCATCAACGGAAAGAGACACCCGTTGTTGTACCAGTAGCCGTAGTCCTGGTGCCACGTCCAGGCTCCACCAACCTTCGGCTCTTTCTGAATCATCTTGTGATGGTAGTGGTAAACCTCGCCACCGAGGAGCGTTTCCATCGTCTCGACGATCCGTTGGCTCTGAACCAGAGCACCATAGATGGTGTCCTGGGGCACGTCGTTTTCCACTGTCAGTTGGACGACACCACCTTCACCATCAGCCCGCCCGTAGGCTGTATCTTTCTGAGCCTGATCGGCCCGTGCAATATGGCCCAGCAACTCGACTTCTTCGGGGCTCAACAGCTGATGGGCAATGACAAAGCCGTCCTTCTCGAATTGGGCGATTTGGTCATCATTGATTCGCCATGCGCTCATCTTTTTCTCCTCCAAGCGGGTGCTTTTTTGTCATCGTATCAGAACGCCTTGACGAAACCAGAGGCCAGAAAAGGTTTGCCACGTCCCCGGATGTAGCATTACACTCGGCGGACTAACACTGTATTCCCTGAAGGAGTCTTCTCTCATGCGCAGCCGCATCACCTGCCTCTGGCTTCCGTTCGTCGTCATCCTGGGGAGTGTGGTCTCTCCGATGGCGGCCCAAGGAGGAGCCACCAAACCCAAGCGTTACAACATCGTGTTTCTCTTCGCCGACGACCAACGTCCGGACACGATCGGAGCGTGGGGCAACGAACACATTCAAACTCCCAATCTCAACAAACTGGTCAAGGCCGGCGTTTCGTTTCGAAATGCCTACTGCATGGGCTCGATGGGTGGGGCCGTCTGTGTCCCAAGCCGGGCTATGGTCATGAGCGGAAGAACCCTCTTCCGAATCAACAACCAGCTCCGAGGAATTCTCACTCTTGGAGAATATCTTCAGGGAAAGGGATATCTGACATTCGGGACAGGAAAGTGGCACAACGGTGCCGACTCGTTCTTGCGGAGTTTCGATCTGGGTCCCGCTGTCATGCTTGGGGGAATGTCGAACCATTTTGAAGTTCCTACCAGCCGGATGACAAAAGATCGAAAGATGGAACGGTTCGATTCGAAGGGGCAACATTCGAGCGAGATCTACGCCGACGCGGCTGTCGATTTCTTGAAAAACCACGCTGCCAAGAAAAAGCACAAAGACAAACCGTTTTTCCTGTACGTCGCGTTCCAGGCACCCCACGACCCCCGAGATGCTCCAAAGAAGTATCGCCAAATGTATTATAAAAAGCGGCCCCCCTTGCCCAAGAACTTCATGCCCAAGCATCCATTCAATAACGGACAACTGAGGGGCCGTGACGAAGACCTCGCCGGATGGCCCCGAACGAAAAAAGTCGTGGGGGACCAACTCGCCGAATATTACGCCCTCATCACCCACATGGACACACAAATTGGCCGCATCATCCAAGCCCTCAAAGATAGTGGAGAATTTGAAAACACCATTATCGTGTTCGCCGCTGATCATGGTTTGGCCGTCGGATCGCATGGACTTCTGGGTAAACAAAATGTGTATGATCACTCGATGGGAACTCCCATGATTTTCGCCGGTCCAGGCATCCCAAAGAACGAACAACGCGATGCGCTAGTCTATCTGTTCGATATATTTCCCACGTTGTGTGAGTATAACGGTTTGAAGGTGCCGAGCAGCGTGGAAGGGAAATCACTACTCCCGGTCATACGCGGCAAGTCAAAGAACGTTCGCGATTCGGTGTATTTGAATTATCGGTTTGAACAACGAGCCGTACGGGATCATAGATGGAAACTCACCGTCTACCCGAAAATCAATCACCTCCAATTGTTTGACCTCAAGAACGACCCTGACGAACTGAAGAATCTGGCAAACAATCCGAAGCAAGCCAAGCGAGTCGCGAGGATGAAAAAGATGATTCTCAAGTGGGAAGCCAAGCTCGGCAAGAAGGGCATTCCACTCACCTCCAAGAACCCGGCACCCAAGGTGACAGACTTCACCAAGAGAGCCCGTAAACCAGACCGTTGGCAACCAGCCTGGATTCGAATGAAGTATTTTCCGAAGCCGGAAATGTCCTTTCTCCTACGCCGCAGAGTTCCTTACCAGAAGGATAACACGATAAAATACAAAACAGTTCGTTCCCAGGTTCGATGGAAATCCCGAGAAACAGCAATCATCGTCTGCGACATGTGGGATTCGCACCATTGCCCGAATGCCGTCAAACGAGTCGTTGAAATGGCACCACGAATGAACAAGGTTCTCGAGACCGCACGGAACAAAGGTGTGTTCATCATCCACGCGCCAAGCAGTTGCATGGAGGCCTACAAAAACCACCCCGCCCGCAAACGAGCCCAGAAAGCCCCGCAGGCCAAGAAGCTTCCAAAGGACATCGGTCGCTGGTGTCACAATATCCCTTCCGAGAGTAAAGTTCCCTATCCGATCGAGCAAAGCGACGGGCTAACCGATTGTGATTGCGACGAAGCAACCCAACTCGCCTGGAACAAGAAACTCCGCGAGCAAAGACGCAACGTCAGAACCCCCTGGAAAGCACAGATTGACATCCTGAAGATTCGTAACCAGGATGCCATCAGCGATTCCGGAGTAGAGATATGGAACCTGCTCGAATCGCGAGGGATCGATAACGTGATCCTCGTTGGAGTGCACACCAACATGTGTGTATTGGGACGACCGTTCGGCCTTCGTCAAATGGCCAAAAACGGCAAGAATGTGGTGTTAATGCGAGACATGACCGACACTATGTATAACCCAAAACGGCGACCATATGTGTCCCACTTCCGGGGGACCGAACTCATCATTGAATACATCGAAAAAGTTGTGTGTCCAACCGTTACATCAAATCAGATCATTGGTGGGACGCCTTTTCGATTTGAAGGGCAACAATAGCATCAATGGCAAGAGCGCTTACGCTTGAGCCACCTTCGGAGGGGTCTGACCAGAGCGATCGTCGCTTCACACCGACCCCTCAACCATTCTCGAATCCCTGGTCGAGCAACACGCAGATCCACCATTGGCCGAATCGAGAGTGAGATCTGCCTCTTCCACTGGGCAATATTCGCGAGCGTATCGAACTCGCGACGTCCTTCCGCGATAGCATTTCGTAGACACAGCAAGTGTAACGCGAGCGTAGGACGAACGTGAGACGGAGCTTGCGTCGTCCGGCCCGTTTGATAACAGCTCAGTTTATCGTTCCAACGAATGTAATAGATTGCCGCGACTGGTTTACCATGAGCCGCCAACCACCATAGTTCCAAGGAGTCGTTACGCCACAACTGTTCCATGACTCGCTCATGAAAGGCGGAAAACCGAGGCGAGGCAAAGACACCCAGTTGACCATCGGCTTGCCACCGTTCCGCGTGCAATTGGTGGAGCACTCGTATCCCCTCGTCGAGATCTTCCCTCCCCGAGAAGACGCGTTGAATTTGAGCCGTTCCCTCCGCCCAGGCATCAAAGTCTTTTAGCGTTTTTTTCACATACCTACGATTCGTCCCCTTGAGTCCTGCAAGATACTCTTCCCAAGTCGCCGGCAACTCCGTGTATCCAGAAGCCGCCGCATCGTGGAGTTCAGCTACAAACCCACGTCGTGAAAAGTGTTCGGAAAGGAGCCGTGGTTGGGCTTGATCCCCGGCCATCATCGGCAACAAAAGCTCGTCCCAAACACCGAACGTCTTTTCGGTAAATGCCTTCACAAAAGCATCCACAAGGTCTTCTTCTCGCCCTCGTTCGATCACTAAACCTAGGTAGTTTGAGTAGATGCTGTCGGACACTTCACGGTCTCCAGCGAGTGGTCGATACTGCCGTAGTGGGAGAATCCCACGATGCCAAACCCAACGCCAACACAAAGGAGCCACACCGACCAGGCGGTCCTGTTCGAAAAAGAGTCCAACTCGTAACTTCCAACCATCGACTTTTCCGTAAATCTCCCACCAATTCATCATCCATAACGGAGACAAACTCGGTTCATTGTGAATAGCCCGGAACAACAGGTCGTTCCAGGAAGGTACATATTCGGCTAACTCTTCGGGGTTAGAAAGCACACAGCAACGTAACCGAACTCGCGCAGTCGCTTGTCGTTCTGAGATGTTTGTCGCCATGGAGAATTTCACATTGAAGAACTACGATTTCGTCAACGCCGAAGCCAAGATTTCAACGACCGGAAGAGTCCGAAGGCTTGCATCCAAAATCGACTCAGCCAACTCCCGCTGCCGATCAAGTACCACTTGAGAAGTTGTCGTTCTTGCCAGATATGCCCAATCATGGAGTTGTCGGGTGCCGCACACGAATCCAAGAAGCTCAGGCCGGGTGAGTTGATGGCGTGTCGAGTGAGGTCGATGATGAGTTGGACCCCTGGAGAATACTTGGCGAAGTCTTCGTCATAGCACGTCTTGAATACGAAACCTGTCGCGGCACGAAAGTAGACACACTTCATGGCAATCGGAATGCCATCGAATGTCATTCGAAAGAGCAAAAGTTGTTTCCGGTGGTGGGCCTTCTGACAACTGCTTAGTACTACAGCGCGAGGTCTTGCTTTCTGGTGCTCCTTAACTCCTACA